>NZ_CBDDHE010000001.1:0-7523 GCF_965228185.1 Pacificispira sp.
TGCCGGCCAATGGGGTCGGCACGGTCACAGGCGGCTAGGCCGGCCTTGCCAAGTGCAGCGACATCGCCGCGAAATCATCTTGTTCCTGTCCGGCAGCGATTGCCCGGCGGAACACGGCGTCATAGGCGTTCACCAGACCGGGATCGACGCCATGCGAATTCACCAGTTCGCACAGATGCTGGAAGGCACTGAAATGCGGCGCGATGGTTGACAGAGAGTCAGCGTCCGCGGCGAAACGGCCCTGGCCGGTACGGCCGATCAAGTCACTTACCAATCCTTCGATCACGGGTGCCGTCGCGGTCCATTGTGTGGCCAGGTCGGGCAGGGGGATCGCCTCCGCCTTGCAGATCGCGATGGACTGCAACGCGCCGAACAGGCTGCCCCACATCAGGCTCAACACGGACGAATCCATTGCGTTCGCGCGCCCTGGATCATCGCCGACATGCTGAACATTTCCGCCCAGGGCACGGAAGAAGGCAGGGTTGTCGTGAAACAGGGAGGCCGGGCCGGATACCAGGATGGTTCCGGCATCGGTTCCGATATAGTCCGGCGTCGCCAGGATCGCGCCGTCGAGATAGGACGCGTTCTGCGATCCGGCCCAGGAGGACGCTTCCCTGGCGCCCTTCGGCGTCCCCGAAGTCAGTTCGACGATGAGTTTCCCGGTCAGTAACGGCGCGACGTCATCCCGCCGCAACAGCGATCGGGTAGCGTCATAATCGCTGACATTCACCAGGATGATATCGCTGTTCGCGACGGCGTCCCGGACGGTAGCGGTGGCGGTAGCACCCAGGGCGGCAAGCGGTGCGCATTTGTCGGCGGTCCTGTTCCAGACCCTGACATCGAAGTCGGCGCGGATCAGGGCGCGGGCCAAGGCCGATCCCATTCGGCCAATTCCCAGTACGGCGATTGCGGTCTTCATTATCGAACTCCATATCGTTTCAGTCGGGACCTCTGTTTCGGGTCCGCGGCACAGGTAGGGCCGCCCGGTGGATCGCGAAATACGCACCGGCCGGTAAGGCGTTACCGGCTGGTAAGGAGACCGGGATGAGCGAAATGATGGAGGATTGCGGCCTGGCGACGGCCGTTCGGGCAATCGAAGGCAAGTGGAAGGTCGATATTCTGTGCGAACTGGGCCGCGCGCCGCGACGGTTTGGGCGGTTGAAAGCGGCTATCCCGGCGGTCAGCGAGAAGGTGCTGACTGCACAATTGCGGGAACTGGAGGCGGATGGCCTAGTTCACCGTCAGGTGCATTCCGGCCCGCCGGTAAAGGTTGTCTATTCGCTGACCGAACTGGGCGCCGGGCTGAACGACGGGGCGACGGCGCTGTGCAAATGGGGGGCGGCGCTTAAGGTGCGCTGACTGGAAACCTCGTAAACGCGCCGGTCATGCGCCGGGCCTCGTCGATCAGCTGCGCGCCTCGGTCGGGTTCGGGTCGGTCCAGCCATGTCAAAGCTGATTCCATATCTTCGAATGTCTGACGGTCTTCGTCATAATCGGCGATCTGATCGGTCATGCCGAAGAGAAGACGCATGGTTACCAGGCTGACCGGGTTGGGACAGACGACCGCCAATTTCACGGGCAGGTGCCGCAGTTGGTCGGATTCGGAAAAGTAGGTTTCCTTGTCCGCCAATGCGATCTCTCGGCCGACCTGCGGGGTCAGATCGCTCAGTCGCGCGTCGGGGTCGACGAGGATCAACGTATCCAGAGACGCGGCCTCCGCAGGGTCGAACTCTGGATTTCGAATGCCGCTCAAGATGTCGTCCGGATTCACATGTCCCCACATGAACCCCACGATCAGCGTGCGGTCGATCGCCAGACGCAAGACGTAACTCACAATCCGCCACTCCCTCAGAACCCACGTCACCCTATCGCAATTCTTACATCTAATGAAGGTGCTGGCCTCGCGACAAAAAGAACGGCCCGGGCGATGCCGGGCCGTTCGGTACTCTGTCCGTTCGGGGTGGGGTCGCTTACGCGAACCACCAACGTTCGGCGTTCTTGTGGCCGTCCAGCTCCCAGTTGCTGGCCATCTGTTCCGGCAACTGAACCTTGGAACTGGCCGCGTGGGTATAGGCCATGTAGATCGGGATGATGTTGCCGCAATCCTCGTTACACAGGCGCTGCATTTCAACATACATCTCGCGGCGCTTCGTCGTATCCAACTCGGCACGGGCCTGAATCAGAAGCTCGTTGAAGCGTTCGTTCTCCCAGAACGATTCGTTCCAGTCGGCACCCGAGGAATAGATCTGGCTGAAGATCCAGTCTTCCGTCGGACGGCCGCCCCAGTAGGAGCCGCTGAACGGCTTCTTGAGCCAGACGTTCGACCAATAACCGTCATCCGGCTCGCGCACGACATTGATCGTGATACCGGCCGCCTTGGCGGTTTCGGCAAACAACTGCGCCCCGTTGACCGCGCCTTCGAAGGCCGTGTCCGCGATGTGCAGATCGACCGTCAGGCTGTCCATGCCGGCCTGCTTCAGGTGGAACTTCGCCTTTTCCGGGTCGTATTCGCGCTGCGGCAGTTCTTCCGGCGTGGCACGATAGATGT
Source organism: Pacificispira sp. (assembly GCF_965228185.1). NCBI lineage: Bacteria > Pseudomonadati > Pseudomonadota > Alphaproteobacteria > Rhodospirillales > Aestuariispiraceae > Pacificispira > Pacificispira sp. The sequence continues at coordinate 2,549 of NZ_CBDDHE010000001.1, forward strand.
TGGCCGGACCGATCGGATGATCGTTGCCGACTTCGCCCAGACCCTGCAGCAGTTTTTCGACGAATTCATTTCGGTCGATCGAGTACTTCAGCGCCAGACGGACGTCGTTATTGTCGAACGGCGCCGTATTGCAGTGCATCGGCATCGTCGCGTGCTTGTTGCCGAAGGTTTCGAAGACCTGGATGGTCGGAACCTGACGCATCAGGCTGACCGTGTTCAGATCCAGGTTGGTGATGCAGTCCAGTTCCCCGGTCTGCAGCCCCGTGTTACGCGCGTTGGAATCCGGCACGAACAGCGATTCGACCTCGTCGAAATGCGCCCGGCCTTCTTTCCAGTAGTTCGGGTTGCGCTTCACGACGGTGCGGACACCCGGATCAAAGCTGACCAGCGAGTAGCCGCCGGTGCCGACGCCGGATTCCCAGTCGATCGTGCCGTCGTCCTTCGCTGGGCAGATGCCCAGGTGATAGTCGGACATCAGGAACGGGAAGTCGGCGCTGCCGCCGCTCAACGTGAACACGACGGTGTCCTTGCCGTCTGCCTTGATATCGGTAATCGCCGACACGATGCCCTTCGCGGCCGAGTCGGTATCATCGCCACGGTGATGATTGAGAGAGGCCACGACGTCAGCCGCTTCCAGCGTCTTGCCGTTGTGGAACTCCACGCCCTGGCGCAGTTTGAAGGTCCAGGTCGCGGCGTCGGGCGTGGCTTCCCAGCTTTCCGCCAGTTCACCGGTCAGCTGCCCGTCGGACCCGATCTCCGTCAGGTTGTTGCGCAGCATGCCGGAGCTGACATTGATCATATAGGAATCGAGGATCTGTGCCGGATCCATCGTATCCCCGGACCCGCCGCCCGTCAGGGCCTGACGGAAACGGCCGCCCTTTTTCGGGGTCGCGGCCTGAACGCGGTCGACATGACCGAACACCGTGGTGGAGGCCACACCGGCGCCCAGCGCGGCGACAATGAATCCGCGGCGGCTCAACTCCCCGCGCGCGAACGCCCTTTTCATGAGATCAAATTTGTGACGGAGCTCGCCGTCCATCTTATTCGACATCTTCGTACACTCCCTGTTATTGGACGGTCCCAGAACCGCCATCACATGGTAGCGCCAAGCGCGCGAGGCCGTTAGCGCAAATATACTCGCCGTCCCTTGAGAATAGGTCACCAGCACGCGCGCCTGACCTTTCCGACGAGTGTCGGCAAGGCTATCATGTCCCTGATGCAATGCAACAAAATGGGGACGGGGACGCGGTGGCTGAAGGGTTGGGTGAATTCGATTACATCATCGTCGGCGCAGGCACCGCCGGCTGCGTTCTGGCCAACCGGTTGAGCGAAAGACCGGAGAACCGCGTCCTGTTGTTGGAGGCAGGGGGTAAGGACGACTATCTGTGGATTCACATTCCCGTCGGCTATCTCTACACGATGGGCAATCCGCGCACCGATTGGCTGTTCAAGACGGAGGCGGAGCCGGGCCTGAACGGACGCGCCCTGGACTATCCGCGCGGGAAGGTGCTGGGCGGCTGTTCGTCGATCAACGGCATGATCTATATGCGCGGTCAGGCGCGCGACTATGACATCTGGCGCCAAATGGGAAATCCCGGCTGGGGCTGGGACGACGTCCTGCCGTATTTCGTGAAATCCGAGGACCACGTAGACGGCAAGACGGATACGCACGGTACGGGCGGGCCCTGGCGGGTCGAACATCAACGACTGCGCTGGGACATACTGGACGCCTTCCGTCAGGCGGCGATCGAGACCGGCATACCCGCGACGGACGACTTCAATACCGGCGATAACGAAGGCATCGGCTACTTTCAGGTCAATCAGCGGCGCGGTGTGCGTTGGTCCTCGGCGCGCGGATTTCTGCGCCCGGCGCAGAACCGCCCAAATTTGCGGATCGTGACCGGGGCCCATTGCAAATCGGTTCTGATAGAAGACGGCCGCGCGGTGGGCGTCGATCTGCGTGTGGACGGTGCCGATACGTCCGCCCAGGCGAAGGGGGAGGTGATTCTGGCCGCGGGCGCCGTCGCGTCACCGGTCATATTGCAGCGGTCGGGGATCGGCCCGGGTGCGGTGCTGCGGGACCATGGGGTGCCGGTGCGCCACGATCTGAAGGGCGTCGGCGAGAATCTTCAGGACCATCTGCAGGTCCGGCTGGCCTTCAAGGTCGAGGGCGTCCGAACCCTGAACGAGCTGACCCACAGCCCGATCCGGAAGGCAGCCATGGGCCTGGAATACGCCTTGTTCCGGTCGGGGCCGCTCAGCATGGCGCCCAGTCAGCTCGGCTGTTTCGCCAAATCCGACCCGGACCGCGAGACGCCGAACCTGCAATACCACGTTCAGCCCCTTTCAACCGAAAAGCTGGGGGAGGCGCTGCATCCGTTCCCGGGCTTCACCGCCTCGGTCTGTAACCTGCGCCCCGAAAGCCGGGGGACGGTCCGGTTGCGCTCCGCCGATCCGATGGACAAGCCGGTGATCCGGCCGAACTATCTGCATGATCCGGCGGACCGCAAAGTCGCTGCGGACGCGATCAAACTGACACGCCGCATCGCCCAGGCACCGGCATTGCAGCGGTTCAAGGCAACGGAATTCAAACCGGGGCCGCAGATCGACGGGGATGAGGAACTGGCCCGCGCAGCCGGCGATATCGCGACGACGATCTTTCACCCTGTCGGAACCGCGAAGATGGGTCCCGCGACGGACGACACCGCCGTCGTCGATCCGGAACTGCGGGTCCATGGGATCGGCGGCCTGAGGGTCGTCGACGCCTCGATCATGCCGACCATCACGTCCGGCAACACCAACTCACCGACCGTCATGATCGCGGAAAAGGCATCGGACATGATCTTGCGGGCCGCGCGGCGCTGAGGCTGCGCGCCAGTCATTTGAATTGTCGGGGAAAATGGTGGGCGGTACTGGGATTGAACCAGTGACCCCTCGCGTGTGAAGCGAGTGCTCTCCCGCTGAGCTAACCGCCCGTCGCCGTAGCGGACGGTCGGATACTCCCTGGTTTGGGGACTGTCAAGCGACGGTGTCCAAACTTGAGAGCTCCGGCCGAAGAAATCGCCATGCGAGCCGACTTACTGGGCGCGGACGATATCCACAATGATGTCGACAACGACACCCGTCGCGGCGTCGACCAAGGCTACGTCGTCGCCGACGATCAACGCATCAACGATCTTGCCGACACTGGAATCGCGTCGACGCAACTCCGTCTGCAACGGATCGGGGATACTTCGCTTTGCGATGCCGGGGGGAAGAGGCTTGCCGCGCGCGACATTCTTGGCAATTCCAGGGGGCAGCGCCTCCACCGGCTGGGGATGATCGCGGAAATACTCCTCGATCAGCGCCCGGGACGACGAATCAATGATCGACTTCGCGATGACGTCGCCGACCGATTGATCCGTTTCGGGTGCGGCGGTTTCCTGATTGGCTTTCCCGCCGCCCTTGTTTGCGTTGTCGTTCTTTGCCGCGGCGCCCAACGGGGCCGTCAACGCGAGCGCGATTGCCATGCCAAGCGCGATGACCGAGGATCGACCTAAGCCGGTGAATGATTTCAGAGCGGCAATCTTCATTTTTGCGTCTCCACAGAATTGCATTGCCTGCCCCGCTCAGGATGTGGTTCGCGGAACGCTGTTTTCAATATTTTGCCGCTCGATTGACTGGACTGGTGCCGGTTATGGCCCCATATCGTGGGCATGTGTGACACCGGCATCACGACACGGCTTTATTCCAAGTTGATCGCAACCTTTTTGGGTGCGGCGATGATGGCGTCGGTCGGTCTGCCACCGGCCTTGGCCGATTCCACCGACCCGTTGACCTTGGAATACGAGGCCTATTTCGGCGGTTTCCATGTTGCGTCCGGGCGGACCTCCATCGCGCTTCAGGGCGACGCCTATACGATCACCGGCCAGGCGCGGGCACGCGGCATGCTGGACTGGTATAGCGGTTGGCAGGGCAATGCCGTGTCCGAGGGAAAGATCGGCGATGACGGGTCGATCGTGCCCTCGACCCATGACAATGGCGGCCTGTGGCGCGGCAGCGAGCGGCGCAATTCCCTGGTCTTCAAGCCGGATGGCAGCGTGGATGTGAATCAGGAATCGCCCCCCGACCCGGAGAAGCTGACCCCCATACCCCCTGCGTCCATCCCCGGCACGGTCGATCCGATCAGTGCGATCCTGTTCCTGGCGGGAGTGATCGAGAAGGGCGGGGCATGCACCGGCAGCATACCGATCTATGACGGACGCCGCCGCTACGACCTGAGCGTTTCGGAGGGGGAAACGCGGACCTTTGAGCAGAACGAATACACGATTTTCGCGGGCCAGGCGACGGCCTGCGAGGTTGAGTTTCAAAAGATCGGCGGCTTCCGGGTCGAACAGTCGAAATACTCCCAGACCGCCCGCGACCGCATTGTCTGGGTCGCACGGCCTCTTCCCGGCGCGCCGCCCATTCCGGTCCGGGTCGACGTCGAAACGGATTTCGGTCAACTCGTGGTTCATTTGACCGCCGCCCGGCATAGCGGCCGGGAAATCGCACTGGAACCCGGTAAGGACAATCTGGCCGATTGATCCGGCTAGCGGGTCTGTGTGGCGGCGATCGACTCGCCGCAACGCGTAAATGCTTGGTCCTCAAAATAGGTTGTCGGCAGAACCGTCGCGTAGTTCACGAGACCGTTTCGTTTGGCGTCGTACACATTCTCGAACGTCCAGATGCGATTGCCGCTTGGATCGACTTCAAAGGCGCGGCCAGCCTCGGTTTCCGTAACAACGACATGACCGTTCGGCAAAATTTCATGGCTGCCGCGCTGCCAAGTATAGAACGTGTCTTGATCCGAACCTTCGTACAGGGTGGATACCGCGCCGGTGGCAGGATTGACCGACAGGATTCGAGAAGCGCCCAAACCCATCCGGTTGTCGAACAGGGATATGGTTCCGTCGGGCTGGAAATCCGGGTCGTGCTGACGGTGCCAGGGCCCGAT
>NZ_CBDDHE010000002.1:0-812867 GCF_965228185.1 Pacificispira sp.
AGCCCGGGGCGGATGCCGCTATGATCCAAATGAGCGCCCATCGCGTTCAGCCCCGATCGTCGAGCTGACGCGAGATAATCGCGCCGAACTCACCCGAGAAGCTTTCCAGCCGCCCGGCATAACGGCCCAGATCGGAGGACAGCTTGTTGAAAGCCAGTGTCGCGGGAATGGCCGCGACCAGCCCCAGCGCCGTGGCGAACAGGGCTTCCGCGATCCCCGGCGCGACGACGGCCAGGCTGGTCTGGTTGGTGGCGGCGATGGAGGAGAAGGAATTCATGATCCCCCAAACCGTGCCGAACAGTCCGACGAAGGGCGCCGCCGATCCGACCGACGCCAGGAAGGGCAGATACCGTTCCAGCTTGTCTATCTCGCGGTTCATGGTCAGTTGCATCACCCGTTCGATCCGCTGCTGCAGACCGACTGCGGAGCCGGAGGATACCCGGCCGGCCGACCGTTCCCACTCGCGCATGGCGGAGGAGAAGACCGACGACATCGGATCGGCGGGATATTGCCCGATCCGCCCGTACAGTTCCTCCAGCGAACCGCCCGACCAGAAAGCGTCTTCGAACTTGTTGGCCAGGCGCGCCATGCGGCGGAACCGCAGGGATTTCTCGAAGATGATCGCCCAGGTCCAGATCGAGGCGAGGATCAAAATGATCATCACGATCTTGACGACCACATCCGCCTGAAGGAACAGCGAGAAGATCGACAATTCGTGTCCGCCGACCGGCAACTGACCGGCGATTACCGTATCGAGGATACCGGAGGGGGCCGCGCCGCCCGTTTGCTCTTCCATGGTCTACCCTTTTCCTTCTTCTTGGACGCCACAGACACCGACCAGAGCCTGGCGCACATGCGGCGGCAGACGCGACGGGCGTCCCGAGGCGTCTACCACTCCCAACGTGACGGCCAATTCGCACAAGATCGTGTCATTTCTAAGGACATATTGGGCCATCTCGAACTTCGCCCCATGCACTCGGGTCAGCCGCGTTTCGACCGTCAAAAGGTCGTCCAACCTCGCCGGTTTGAGATAGTCCACAAGGCAGCGCCGGACAACGAAACCAAGCCCGTGATCCTGTGCCATGGCCCGATGATCGTGCCCCAGATCACGCAGGAATTCGGTCCGTCCGCGCTCTGCAAATTTCAGGTAGTTGGCGTAATAGACGATGCCGCCGGAATCCGTGTCCTCGTAATATACGCGGATATCCGTGCTGTGCGCCGCGCCCTTACTTGCCATTGCCGGTCCCGTCCGCCGGGGCGGCCTTCTGCAACAGATCCAACTGCGCCGCCGTCGTAGCGGGCATGTCGAGACCGATATAGGACCAGCCTTGCCGCGTCAGCATCCGGCCGCGCGGCGTACGCTGGACCAGGCCCTGTTGAATCAGAAAGGGCTCCACGACCTCTTCCAACACATCGCGCTCATTCCCCAGCGCGGCGGCAAGGGTCTCTGCCCCGACCGGTCCGCCGCCGTAATTCTCCGCGATGTTGTTAAGGTAGCGCCGATCCATTGCGTCCAAGCCCCGGGAATCCACATCCAGGCGCAGCAGCGCCCGATCGGCGGCACCGGCATCGATCGCCCCCTCCCCCGCCACGGCGGCGAAGTCGCGGACCCGGCGCAGCAGGCGGTTGGCGACGCGCGGCGTGCCCCGACTGCGGCGGGCGACCTCACGCGCGCCGTCCCCGGTCATGTCCATGGACAGGACCCGCGCGGCGCGCCGGACGATTTCGGTCAACTCGTCCTCGGTATAGAAATTCATATGCAGCGGGATGCCGAAGCGTTCGCGCAACGGCGTGGTGATCAGACCGGCGCGGGTCGTCGCCGCGACCAGGGTGAAAGGCGGCAGATCGATGCGCACGGACCGCGCCGCCGGCCCCTCCCCGATGATCAGGTCGAGCTGAAAATCCTCCATCGCCGGATAGAGAATTTCTTCGACCGCCGGGGACAGACGATGGATCTCGTCGATGAACAATACGTCGCGCGGCTGAAGATTGGTCAACAGCGCCGCCAGATCGCCCGCCTTGGCGATAACCGGGCCGGAGGTCGCGCGGAAACCGACACCCAACTCGCGGCTGACGATCTGGGCCAGGGTGGTCTTGCCCAGACCGGGCGGCCCATAGAACAGCACATGGTCCATCGCCTCGCCGCGTCCACGCGCCGCGTCGACGAAGATCTTCAGGTTCTCCTTGACCGCGCCTTGCCCCACGAACTCCGCGAGGGTCAGCGGCCGCACGGTACTGTCGCGCTGATCTTCCTCGGCCGCCTGCGGGCTGACCATGCGGCCGTCCATATCGCTCATCGGCTAAGTTCCTTGAGCGCGCCCCGGATCAGGGCGGAGACGTCGCCGCCGCCGTCGCGGGATGCCTTGGCGACCGCCGTGAAGGCCTCGCTGCGGCCATAGCCGAGATTGATCAGGGCGGAAACCGCGTCCTCCGCAGCCCCGGCATCGGCCGCCGGTGCGGCATCGCCCTCTTTGGTGCCTTTGGCCGCGACCGGACCCAGCGCCATGCCACCGACCTTGTCCTTCAGTTCCGCGACAACCCTTTGCGCCAGTTTCGGACCGACGCCGTTGGCGCGCGCCACAGCGGCCTTGTCCTGGGCTGCCACCGCCTGCACCAGCGCCTCTGGCGTCAGCACGGACAGGATGGCCAGGGCGACCCGGGCGCCGACCCCCTGGACGGTCAGCAATAGGCGGAACCAGTCGCGGTCGCCCCGGTCCAGGAAGCCATAGAGATTGATGTGATCCTCGCGGACATGGGTTTCGATTTCCAATCGAACCGCCTCGCCCCGTCCCGGCAGTTTGCCCAGGGTCCGTGAAGAGCAATGAACCAGATAGCCGACGCCGCCGACATCGACGATCACCGTATCGTCGTCGACCTCGTCCAGGATGCCTTTCAGCCGCGCGAACATCCGAGCCCCCTCACCGCGCGCCGATGCCGGCGGCCCAGCGCCGGTCGGTGTCGGCGTGATGTCCGTGACAGATCGCGACGGCGAGGGCATCCGCCGCGTCCTCGCTGTCGGGATTGCAGCCGGGCAGCAGGGTGCGGACCATGATGCCGATCTGATCCTTGGTCGCGCCGCCCGTCCCGACGACCGCCTGCTTCACCGATTTCGCGGCGTATTCCGAGACAGGCAGACCGAAGAGCGCGGGCACCAACAGGACCACACCGCGCGCATGCCCCAGCTTCAAGGTCGTGCCCGGATTCTTGTTCAGGAAGGTTTCCTCGACCCCCGCCTCATCCGGCTGCCAGTCGCGAATGACCGCACTTACGCCGTCATGAAGCGCCTTAAGGCGGTCTGCCATAGCCCCATCACTGGGCGGATGCACCGTCCCGCAGGCGACAAACCGCAGATGGCCGTCGCGGCTATCCACGACGCCCCAGCCGGTATGCCGGAGACCCGGATCGAGACCGAGAATGCGCATCGCTCTTACCAAACTCCCCAAACCATGCGGCCGCAGGCCGGGGCAAATTGCGCCTCGGCCTAGCCGTTCGCGATCTTTTCCATCACCTCATCGGAGATGTCGTAGTTCGCGTATACATTCTGAACGTCGTCATTGTCGTCCAGATTGTCGAGCAGACGTAGCAGCGATTCTGCCGCGTCGCCATCGACAGGTGTCAGATTCTGCGGTTTCCACACTAGCTTCGATTCGTCGGGCTCGCCGAAGCGTTCTTCCAAGGCCTGGGAAACCTCACTCAAATCCTCAGCCGCGCAGATGATTTCATGCGCGTCTTCGCTGCTGACGACGTCTTCGGCTCCCGCTTCCAAAGCGGCCTCGAAGACTGTTTCGGCATCCGCCGCATCGCCTTTCAAGACGACCTGTCCGACCCGGTCGAACATGAAGGAAACGGAGCCGGTTTCCCCCATATTGCCGCCGCCCTTGTTGAAGATGGAGCGAATGTCCGCAGCCGAACGGTTTCTATTGTCGGTCAGGACGTCGACGATAATGGCGACGCCCGCCGGGCCATAGCCTTCATAGCGGATTTCCTCGTAATCCGTGCCGTCGCCGCCGCCGGCGCCTTTCTGGATCGCACGTTCGATATTGTCCTTGGGCATCGACTGGGCGCGCGCGGTCTGGATCGCCAGGCGCAGGCGCGAATTGGAATCGGGATCGCCGCCACCCATCTTGGCGGCGACCATGATCTCCTTCCCCAGTTTCGCGAAGAGCTGCGCGCGCTTTTTGTCCTGCGCGCCCTTGCGATGCATGATGTTCTTGAATTTCGAATGGCCGGCCATGGTCTCACCATACGGATGTCCGGCCCCGATCTGACATGGTCGGCCGGAAGGTTGATTGTCTTTTGCCGATATCTCGCACAGATTAAATCTGTTCGAACGGCCGGTCGGGATCGATCCTATCCGCGAAGTTCGATCCCTCCGGCAATCGGCGGAGCAGTGATTATGCTCTTGCCGGCGGTTTTGCAATGGCCGGATAGGAGAAACGATGTTGCATCGCAATACGATCCCTCGAACAATGAAATCGTTTACAATGCAAATTCTCGACCGGCCGGGACGTTCGCGAAAGCCCGCTGCCGGGCCCTGCGCCGTCAACAGCATGGTCTACCAATGGCCTTAGATTTCAGTCTCTTGAATGTCATGATCGTTGACGACAATCCCCATATGCGGATCCTCATTCGCAGCATTCTTCTGGGATTTGGCGTCAAAAACATTCATGAGTGTCCCGACGGGTCGGAAGCCATCGCCGAACTGCATCATTGGCCTGCCGACATCGTCTTCGCGGATTGGATGATGGAGCCATTGGACGGTCTGGACTTTACCCGTCTGATCCGAACCGCCGATGACAGTCCCAATCGGTTCGTGCCGATTATCATGTTGACTGGACACACGGAACGCCATCGCATCGTCGAAGCTCGGGATGCTGGCGTCACCGAGTTTCTGGCAAAGCCTGTGACCGCCAATGGCTTGTACGCACGGCTCAGAAGTGTGATCGAAAACCCGCGGCAGTTCGTGCAGTCGCAATCCTTTTCGGGCCCGGATCGTCGGCGCCGCACGGAGGATCTCGATGATCCTGACAGGCGCAAGGATTGAACCTGACGACAATCAAGGTAGAATCAGATTAGACAGTTGTGCCCTTTTAGATTGTCGGATGTCAGGACGCGATGAACGACGGTAATGGAAAGACCGCAGACGGAACCGGCGCACAAATCTTCTCGCCGCCGAACACGGTCCGGAAGAAAGTCACCGGCAGCGGCGGTCCGACACCGGAAATGTTGGCGAAAGCCGATGCCGCCATCAAAAAGATGACAGAGGATTATCCATCCTGGGCCATCAACGAAGTGGACCGTCTCGGCGAACTGATCCAGTCAGAGGCCGACGATCAGACGCGGGATCAGGAGCGCCTGAAGGAGGCATACAAGCTGTCCCACGACATGCGTGGCCAGGGTGGCAGTTTCGGATATCCGATGATCACCGGCGTGGCCGGGTCCTTCTGTAATTTCGTCAATTCCTTGGACGCGATCGACGGCAAGGCGGTCGATATCCTGCAAGCCCATGTGAAGGCGATGCGGGCCGTGCTGCAGAATCGGATCGCCGGGGACGGCGGCCCGATCGGTGCAAAGATTCTGGACGGTTTGAACAAGGCCGTTGCGAAATATGCCGCAAGCAAGGGCTGAATTCGCCCGAATTAACACTTAATAAATTTTCTTGCGGCAGATTGACGATCCATCCGGTTGGGTTGCGCCGTCTCTATTTTTCGTTTGCGCGCGAAGCCCGCCAAACCGGCCCATTTGCCGGCCCGGATTCGATTGTCGGTGCCCGACGGCAATATGAACGCGAGTTATCCGGCATGGCAAAAGACGATACGACCAAGCAAGGCACGGAACCGATGCGAGATGCTGTCATGAGAGACCTTCGCCCGATGGGCGTCCACAGCCGGGGCGGCCCCACGCCGGAAATGCTGGCGAAGGCGAATGCGACGATCGACAAGATGACCCAGGACTTCCCGAACTGGGCAAGCAAGGATGTCGACAAGCTGGACGCCATGCTGGCGGAATTGGCGTCAGGAGATGCCGATCCGGCCATGATCAAGGATGTCTATAAGCTGGCCCATGACATGCGCGGCCAGGGCGGCAGTTTCGGCTATCCGGTCGTTACCGGCGTGGCCGGGTCCTTCTGCAAATTCGTCAACAGTCTTGACGAGATCGACCAAGGCGCGATCGAAATCCTGCAGGCCCATGTAAAGGCATTGCGGGCGGTATTGCAGAACAAGATCGCCGGGGACGGAGGTCCGATCGGGGCAAAAATTCAGGACGGCTTGGACCGCGCCGTCGCCCGCTATCACGAAAAGCGCGCCGAAGGTTAATCCGGCCAGGCTAGGTTAGACAGGCCAAGCTCGGGACAGCCGCCCGCCAACCCGGATCGGCAGGATCTTGGCCGCGAGTCCGGTCTTCGGATCGGTTTCCACCACCGTACCGCAGACGGTCGCGTCGCCTTCCGCAGGCTGCATGCGCGGCTTCGGCAATTGGTTCAGGAACCGGCCTAGCGACGCTTCCTTTTGCATGCCGATCACGCTGTCATAATCGCCGCACATCCCGGCATCGGTCTGATAGCCGGTGCCGTTCTCCAGGACGTGCGCATCTGCCGTCGGCACATGGGTATGGGTGCCGACAACCAGGCTCGCGCGGCCATCGCAATAATGGCCGATGCCGTACTTCTCCGACGTCGCCTCGCCATGCATGTCGACCAGCACGAAATCGAAGCCGCTTTCGGACGGAGTGGCGACCGGCAGCGCGCTTTCCAGCACGTCGAACGGATTGTCCAGCAGTTCCATGAACAGCCGGCACATGACATTGATGACCAAGACCCGCGCGCCGTCGCGGGTTTCGAACAGGCCGACCCCACGTCCCGGCGTGCCCTTGGGAAAGTTGGCCGGGCGCAGCAGGCGCGGCTCCTCATCGATGAACGGCAGAATTTCCGCGCGGTCCCAGGAATGGTTACCGCCTGTGATGACATCGACGCCGGCCTCGAACAACTCCTCGCAATTCTTCGGGGAAATCCCGAAGCCGTGGGTCGCGTTCTCGCCATTCGCGACGATGAAGTCCAAACCGAGTTGCGCGCGCAGCCGCGGCACTTCCTCGATTACTGCCTCGCGGCCGGACCGGCCGACGATATCGCCCAGAAACATGACTTTCACGACTTCATTCCTCTCCGGCCGGACGGAAGGCCCCCGCCTCCGTCACGATCCAATCCAGCGGCTGGTCGTAAACGCCGCGCGGGACAATGTCCACTTCCTGACCCGCAAAAGCGACGCCGACCGCCGTGACGGACTTGGTCCGGCGCAGGGCTTCGAGACTGCGGTCATAGAATCCCCCGCCATAGCCCAACCGGTATCCGGCCCGGTCAAAGGCCAGCATCGGGACGATCAGAATGTCCGGCGCGACCGCCGGGGCGCTGTCCGCCGGGGCCTTGGTGCCGAAGGCTTCCGTCACCAGGGGATCGCCAGGCGACCACAGGCGGAATACCAGCGGCTGGGCCGGGGCGATGACACAGGGCAGGCAAATCTTACAGCCGGCGCCGCGCGCGGCTTCCAAAAGCGACAGGACATCGATCTCGCTGCCGATGGGCAGAAAGCCGGATACGATGGCACCCGATGCCGGCTTCAGCGCACGGACGAAAGCATCGGCAACGCTCTGCGAGGCCTTGTCGCCCGCTGCCTGTTTCGCCGCCTTGCGTGCGGCGGACGCGGCCTTGCGCGCCGCGACCTTGATCTGGGCCAGGTCGCTGGAATCGTTCTTCGCCGTCTCGGTCATGGCTCCGCCATTGTCTATGCCGACCACGGGGCCTCGGACGGCTTGGGTCTTCGGATGGTTCGGGCGGGCGCGGCCACATCCGCCGTGGCCTCTTCTCTTATCCTCTGGAGCCTACAATAGTAGGTGGGCGCCGCGGTACCAGGACCTGGGTCCCGGCAGAGACAGCTCCCAAGAGGAGAGTATAGCCCCCGGGACAAGTTTGGCTTCACGCACGGCGCAGCACGCGCCCGTGCCCTTAATTAGGCATCTTCCAGCGATGCAGCAATAGAGGAGATGCGATCCGTCGCCGCGGCAAGCTGCGCTTCCAGCTCCGCGACACGGCGCTCGGCCGCTTCGGCGCGGGCTTCTGCGGCTTCCGCGCGACCATCATCGGCAGGGGCGGCGGCCGGGGCGGCAGCAGGTGCCGGCGCGCTCTGCCCGTCCAGTTCGGCAGCCAGATCGGCCATCCGGTCGACCAGCGAAAGACCGGCGATGACCAGCAGGCGCGTGTCCCCGACTTGGCCGATTGCAGAGGCCAGGCCGCTGACTTCCTCGTCCAGCGCCGCCGCCAATTCACGCAGGCGCGGTTCCTGGCCGTCTTCGCAGGCGACGGTATAGGGCCGCCCGTTGATTGAGATGGATACCTGAGCCATCGTTTCCTACTCCGCAGCCGGACCGGTTTCGAGCGCCGAGAGCAGATCATCCACCCGCGCGGTCGCGGCGTCGACCTTGCGCAGGGCCTGCCCGCGCCGCGTTTCGGCCTCGCCGAGCGCGGACTTGAGGGACGCGTTTTCGGCCTTCAGGGTGGCGACTTCTTCTCGCAGCGCCGTCAGTTCAGCCGCGCTTTCGTCTTCCGCAACAGCGGGCTGCGGGGCTTGCGCCGCCGCTTCAGCCGCGTCCTGGGCCGCCTGAACGCGGGCGTCGACGGCGTCCCGCAGGCGCGTCAGGGCGGCCTCCAGCTCGGCGGGCAAGGCGGGGTCAGTCATCGGCGCAAACCTTGTCGAATTTCCATCGCTTCGAAACTAGGCCAAGCCGCCGCGCAGCGTCAACCGATCCGCGCGCGGCCATGCGTCCGGACAAATAGGCAGATTTCCGCGACGAATCGGTTGACCGGATGGGTCGGTCTGGGCATGTTGCCGCCGCTTTCGACCCCCTACCAGGACAAGCGACAGATATGCCCGCAGCGCAAACCGACCAAGCCGCCCTGAAACACATGGCGAACGCCATCCGCGCCCTGTCCATGGACAGTGTGGAACGCGCCAAATCCGGCCATCCCGGCATGCCGATGGGCATGGCCGACGTCGCCACGGTCCTGTTTACGAAATTCCTGAAGTATGACGCCGCCGCGCCGAACTGGCCGGATCGCGACCGTTTCGTTCTGTCCGCCGGACACGGATCGATGCTGCAATATTCGCTGCTGTATCTGACCGGGTACAAGGACATGTCGCTGGACGATCTGAAGAATTTCCGTCAGATCGGTTCCAAGACGGCCGGCCATCCGGAGTTCGGCCACGCGTCCGGTATCGAGACCACGACCGGGCCGCTGGGCCAGGGTCTGGCCAACGCCGTCGGCATGGCGCTGGCGGAACGGCTGCTGGCCGCGCGCTTCGGCGACGACCTGGTCGATCACTATACCTATGTCATCGCCGGTGACGGCTGCCTGATGGAAGGGATCAGCCACGAGGCGATCTCGATGGCAGGCCATCTGAAACTGTCGAAGCTGATTGTCCTGTTCGACGATAACGGCATTTCCATCGACGGTCCGACCTCGCTGTCGGTGTCGGACGATCAGGCTGCCCGCTTCAAGGCCTCGGGCTGGGATGTGCGCAGCGTCGACGGCCACGATCCGGATGCCATCGAAAAAGCCATCAAGGCTGCCAAGCGCACCAAGAAACCGTCGATGATCGCCTGCAAGACGACGATCGGCTATGGCGCGCCCAAGAAGGCTGGGACCGCCGGCAGCCACGGTGCGCCGCTGGGTTCCGAAGAAATCGACGGCGCCCGCAAGGCGCTGGGCTGGAGTGACGCGCCCTATGACATTCCGGCCGACGTTCTGGACGCCTGGCGCGCCGCCGGGGCCCAGGGCGCCAAAGCCCGCGAATCCTGGGAAATCCGTCTGGCCGACGCCGATGCGGAAAAGCATGCGCAATTCACCCGCGCCCTTGCCGGCAAGCTGCCGGAAGGTTGGGAAATCGCGCTGACCAAGTACAAGAAGAAGCTGTCGGAAGACGCGCCGAAACTGGCAACCCGCGCCGCCTCTCAGAAGGCGTTGGAAGTCCTGACCGAGGCGATTCCGGAAATGATCGGCGGGTCCGCCGATCTGACCGGGTCGAACAACACCAAGACCCCGGCCACCGCGCCGATCTCCGCCGACGATTTCTCCGGCCGCTATGTCTATTACGGCGTTCGCGAGCACGGCATGGCGGCGGCGATGAACGGCATGGCGCTGCATGGCGGGATCATTCCCTATGGCGGCACCTTCCTGGTCTTCACGGATTACTGCCGCCCGTCGATCCGCCTGTCCGCCCTGATGGGGCAGCGGGTTGTCTATGTCATGACCCACGATTCGATCGGACTGGGCGAAGACGGGCCGACACACCAGCCGGTGGAGCATCTGGCAGCCCTGCGCGCCATTCCGAATTTGAATGTCTTCCGCCCCTGCGACGCGGTCGAGACCGCCGAATGCTGGGCCCTGGCGCTCAGCACCGAGGGTACGCCGTCGGTCCTGGCGCTGACCCGCCAAGGCCTGCCGACGATCCGCACTATCCCACAGGACGAGAACCTGTGCGCCCGCGGCGGTTACGTCATGCTGGAAGCAGCCGCCGGACCGCGCCAGGTCACGCTGCTGGCGACCGGGTCCGAAGTCGAAATCGCCGCCGAGGCGCGCGCCGCGCTGGAAGCGGACGGCATCGGCACGGCCGTCGTCTCCGTCCCGTGTTTCGAGCTGTTCGCGAAACAGGATGACGCCTACCGCGAAAGCGTGTTGGGCAAGGGCGGCCTGCGCATCGGGATCGAGGCCGCGATCCAACAGGGTTGGGAACCTTTGCTGGGGCAGGACGGTCTGTTCATTGGGATGAACAGCTTCGGCGCGTCGGGTCCGTATGAAGCACTGTACAAGCATTTCGGGATAACCGCGTCTGCGGTGGTGGATGCAGCCAAAAAGCGGCTGTGACAACAAAGACCAGTAACACTGGAAGGAAGGAGTATCGCCATGGCGGTTCGGGTTGCGATTAACGGTTTCGGTCGGATCGGCCGGTTGGTTCTGCGCGCGGCGATGGAAGCCGGCCGCAAGGACATCGAATTCGTCGCGATCAACGATCTGGGTTCGGTTGAAGCCAACGCCCATCTGCTGAAATACGACACCGTCCACGGACGCTTCCCGGGCGATGTCTCGACCGGCGACGACTGGATGGATCTGGGCGCGGGCAAGATCAAAGTGACCGCCGTGCGCAATCCGGCGGAACTGCCGTGGAAGGAACTGGGCATCGACATCGCCCTGGAATGCACCGGCATCTTCGCGTCCAAGGACAAGGCCGCGGCCCATATCGACGCCGGCGCCAAGCGCGTCCTGGTGTCGGCCCCGTGCTCCGGCGCGGATGCGACCATCGTCTATGGCGTCAATGACGATACGCTGACGGCTGACCACACGGTCGTGTCGAACGCGTCCTGCACCACGAACTGCCTGGCGCCGGTCGCCGCCGTCCTGCACAAGGCCGTCGGGATCCAGCGCGGCTTCATGTCGACGATCCACGCCTTCACCGGCGACCAGCGCACGGTCGACACGCTGCACAGCGATCTGCGCCGTGCCCGAGCCGCCAGCATGTCGATGATCCCGACCTCCACCGGCGCCGCGAAGGCCGTCGGCCTGGTGCTGCCGGAACTGGCGGGCAAGCTGGACGGCACGGCCATCCGTGTCCCGACCGCCAACGTCTCGCTGATCGACCTGAAGTTCGACGCCGCCAAGGCGACGACGGTCGAGGAAGTGAACAACGCGATCAAGGCCGCCGCCGAAGGCCCGCTGAAAGGCGTGCTGGCGACGAATGAAGAGCCGCTGGTCTCGATCGACTTCAACCACAACCCGGCCAGCTCGACCTTCGATCTGACCCAGACCCAGGTCGTCGACGGCACGCTGGTCCGTGTGCTGAGCTGGTACGACAACGAGTGGGGCTTCTCCAACCGCATGTCCGACACGGCCATCGCGATGGGCAAGCTCGGCTAAGGTCGATCCGCATCGGATTACAAGCGGGCCTCCGGCAGCAGCCGGGGGCCCGTTTCGTTTGGCGCATCTCACCGGATGCCTGTCGCAAGTTTCGGGTGTCGCGGTCTCGGCGGCACGGCTAAGGTCGCCTGCCCCTAACGAGAGAACCACATGACCCAGACAACCGGAACCGCCCGGGCGATGACGCCCGGGGAATGGCTGATGCTGCTGACCCTGTCCCTGATCTGGGGCGGGTCGTTCTTCTTCAACGAGATCGCGGTGCGCGAGTTGCCGACCTTCACGGTCGTCGTGGCCCGCGTCGTGCTGGCCGCGGCGATCCTGCATCTGGTCTTGATCGCGCGCGGACAGCGCCTGCCCTTGACCGCCGCCGTCTGGTTGGCCTTCTTCGGCATGGGCCTGCTGAACAACGCGGTTCCGTTCAGTCTCCTGGTCTGGGGGCAGACCCACATCACCTCCGGGCTGGCGTCGATATTGAACGCGATGACGCCCCTGTTCACCGTTCTGGTCGCCCATATCGCAACCAGCGACGAAAAACTGAATGCCGGTCGGGTTCTGGGCGTCGTCGTCGCCCTGTCCGGGGTTGCGGTGATGATCGGCGCGGACGCCTTGGTCGGTTTGGCGGACGATGTCCTGGCGCAGCTCGCTTGCGTCGGGGCCGCCGTATCCTATGCCTGCGCCGGGATTTTCGGGCGCCGCTTCCGCCGCCTCGGTCTGACGCCTCTGGCGACTTCGACCGGTCAGGTCACCGCGTCCAGCCTTCTGATGCTGCCGCTGGTGCTGCTGATCGACCAGCCCTGGACCCTGCCCATGCCCAGCCTGGCCGCCATCGGGGCGCTGCTGGGGGTCGGCATCCTGTGCACCGCCATCGCCTACCTGCTTTATTTCCGGATCCTGTCTTCGGCCGGCGCCACCAGTATCTCTCTGGTCACCTTTCTGGTGCCGGTCAGTGCGATCCTGCTGGGCGTCGTCTTCCTGGGCGAGGTGTTGGAAGTGAAGCATGTTTTGGGGATGGCGGCGATCGGGTTCGGCCTTGCGGCGATTGACGGGCGCCCGGCCGCAGCGCTGCGGCGCCGCTGGACGACGGCCGCCTGACACCGGTAGCTTGAATCCCGATGACTCTCCTGCCACTTAATGGTATAAAGATTGCTAGAGCGTATAGGTCCGGGTCGTCAGAAGGCGGTCCGACAGAGCCGACAGAAGTGGAAAGGCCAGCGCCATGTCGCTGTTCACGCCCCTGATCAATGCCATCACCGGGTCCTCTGGGACCAGCGGTGTTTCCAGCATTTTGAGCGCGGGTACGCGGGGCCAGACTCTGGGATCCGGCACCAGCGCCGTCGCCAATATTCAGCGCACGCTCGACGCCGCAAAGGCGGATGCCGGCAAGCAGCAGATCATGGCGGCCGTCCAACTGCGCATTCAAGGCATTGTGGAAGGCCTGGTCGAACCCCGGGAAGTTTGGGAAAAGGTTGCCGGTTTCTCCGCGATCACCGGTCAGCCCTTCACCTATTCCGTCGATAGTGCCGGCCAGATCGAAATTCAGTCGCAGACGGTGGACGACCTGTCGTTCGTCAATCCCGGTCAGCGCGAGGCGATGCGCGCCGCGCTCAACCGTCTCGACGAGGTTCGCAGCGCAGTCGACACTGTCGTGACCAAGGCCAATCTGCGCTCGACATTGACCGGCGCGGTCGCCCGGATCGATCAACTGGAGCTTCATGCCCCGGCCGAGGCGCAGTGGGAACGCGATTTTCAAACGGTCAAGAAGCTGGGGCGGCCCGTTCTTGTGGGTCTCAGCCCGGACGGCAATCTGCGCGCGATCAATCAGCTCGAATCGAACTTCGACTATGTCGAAGACCCTGCCAAACGCCTGAAGCTCCAGGCGGCAGGCCGCGAACTGACCAACATCCTGAACGGCACCACCAGCGCCACCAAGAGCTGGCACTACGAGGCCTTGGGCAACAAGCTGGAAAAAGACGATTATTTCCTGGATGTGGACACCAACAACGAGATTGTGGTCCGCCGCAACCGCGACCGGCGCGGCGTGTCCGCCGTCCGGCCGCTGTTTCAGCAGGCTGGAAACAGCGATTTCCACATCATCCCGGAATTTCTGAAGGCGACCTCCGAGGACAACCGGATTTTCAAGGCCAATTGGGAACGGGAGGCCGCCGCGCTGATCCAGGCGAAGAAGCCTTTCCATCTGGAGATTCAAGGCGACCGAGTCATCGTGCGCGAAACCAATTTCGCCACCGTCCGCCGCCTGGATATTCTGAACTCGGTGACCGGCGGGGCGGCGAAGGTCGGTCAGGCGACCGTCAACATCATCTCCTGATCGCGAGTCCCGACGGTCGGAAATCGCCGGCTCAATCCGGCGGCATGCCTTTCGAGCGCAATTCACCGACCGCCTTGTCGTTCTTCTTCAGGTCGCTCATCCCCATTCCGCGCAGGACGTTCGGTGCCTTGCTGAATTGGACATTCTCGTAGGCGACGATCTCGACCATATTCCCCCAAGGGTCCCGGAAATCCAGGAACCGCCGGTCTTCGACCGAAACGCCGGCTTCCGCCAGCAGGGTGCGGAACCGTTCTTTGTCATCGACGACCAGTCCGAAATGACGGCCACTCTGCGGATCGGTCGGGTCGGCCTTGGACAGGGCGATGAACTGGTCGCCCAGATCGATAAAGGCGTCGGTTTCGCTCTTGCCTCGCAGCGTGATCTCGAAGAACTGACCATAGAAAGCCAGGGCCGCATCGATATCCCCGACTTCGATGGCGACATGGTTGATACCAACCGCCCGCACTTTCGCTGTTCTAGTCATTCGATCCTCGCTTCCCGATATCTTCGAGATATAGCGGAGACGGTCGCGGCGCGCCGCCTCGTATTTCTGTCCCTGAGACCAAGCTATGCTGAGACAAACTATGCTGGGACTGGCCGTTAAGCGACGAACCATGTAGTCAGAATCCCGGTCGACACAGTCCGGAAAGGGGTGCCGTCAATGTCAGAGGCGGATTCCATCGTCGAATCGGGGCGCGCGGCCCATCGGCAGGGCCTATTGGATCGCGCCGCCGAAGCCTATCGCCACGCCCTGACGCTCGACCCCGCCCATGCGCTGGCCACGGCCGGTCTCGGCGTCATCGCGCTGCAAACCGGCGACATGGCCGGGGCCGTCAATCTTCTGGAGAAAGCCGCGAGACTGGCGCCCGGCGATGCCACGATTCAGAACAACCTTGGCAATGCGCGGATTTCGGCGGGGGATGTTTCCGGGGCGGAAGCGGCATTCGACGCCGCCCTTTCCGCCGAACCCGGCCTGACCGATGCGCTCTATAACCGCGCGGTCGCCCGTCAGCGCCTCCGCCGCCGCAATGAGGCCGAGGCGGACTACCGCGCCGTGCTGTCGCGGGACCCGATGCGGATGGACGCAGCCGTCAATCTGGCCGCCGTGCTGCGCGAGGCAGAAGATCCGGCGGCTGCGATCGCCGTGCTGGAGGCTGCGTTGCAAGATGCCCCGCCTCTGCCCGACGCGCTCATGGCACTCGCCTCCCTCTACGAAACCGTCGGCCGGGTGGATGAAGCCGGCGCGACGCTGGACCGTCTGCCGGCCGGATCGGCACAGGATCCGCAGGCACTACTAGTCCGGGCACGGATTGCGCTGCGGCGCGGCCAGGCGGAGGTCGGCCTGGCGGCATTGGAAAGCCTGAACGAACGAGCCCCGGCTCCGGCGCGTCGGCAGGCAACCTATATCCGGGGGCTGCTCCTGGACCGGCAGGGCCGTTACGAGGATGCCTTCCGGGCCTTTTCCGATGCGAACGACATGGCCCGCGCGGGCCGGTCGGACGCGGACCGGCTGGCACAGTCCTATCGGGACCGGATCGCGGTCTATCGGGACACTTTGCCCAGCGTATCCGAGCACGCGGTGCGATTGGTACAATCCCCGCCCCCGCCCCTGCCCTTCGACCTGGTCTTCTTTTGCGGATTTCCGCGTTCGGGGACGACCTTGATGGAACAGATCCTCGCGGCCCATCCGGCGACGCTGACGACGGGCGAGGACAGTCCCCTGCACCGCCTGTACGAAAATGACGGCAACCCCGGGGCCCAAAAACTTCCTTTCGATCTCCTAAAGGGGCTTTCCACCGACCGGCGGGATGCACTGCGTGCCGCGTTCGCCAAACTTGTCTCAACCCAGCTCGGCGACTGCGCCGGGCGGACCGTCATCGACAAGCTGCCGCTCAACCTCGTCGAATTGAGCACCATCGCCCTGCTGTTCCCGGAGGCCCGAATCCTCGTTGCGATCCGGGATCCGAGGGACTGCGTCCTCAGCGCCTTCATGCAGCCTTTCCGGCTGAACGAGGCGATGGCTTGCCTGCTGACGCCGCAAGACGCGGCGGCGCTATATGCCGACGTCTTCGATCTCTACCGGAATCAGAAGCAAGCCCTCCCCCTGGCCGTCGCGGAATACCGTTACGAGGACCTGATCGACGATTTCGAAGGCACGCTGCGCCGGGTCATCGACTTCCTGGGCCTGGAATGGACCGACGATCTGACCCGCTACCGCGACCGGTTGGCGGGCAAGTATATCTCCACGCCGTCCTACATGGCCGTGTCCCAATCGCTGAACCGGCGCGCGATCGGACGATGGCAGCGTTACGAGCCTTACCTTGGCGCGGCCTTGGACAGATTGAGCACCCATGTGACCGGGCACGGATACGATTGAGGCGCCTGCCCGTGACACAAATCGGCCAATCGATGGTATCGGCGGGGCAACGTCATGATAACGGCCCGGCGGCAGCGCCGAATCGTTGCAAATGCCCCAGGGGGCGTGTAATCCCTCTGCCGGACGGTTTTCGGTTCGCGCGCCACCGGTTCCCGCCGGTTTCCCCGCGCACCATTCAGAACAAGATTAAGGGGTCCGGAAGATGAAACTCACGCAAAAAGTCAAAAAAATCCTGTCGCACTATGAAAGCGACAATCCCGGGACGAAGCGCAATATCGCCTCGATCCTGATGCAGGGCAAACTGGCCGGCACCGGCAAGATGGTGATCCTGCCCGTCGACCAGGGTTTCGAGCACGGCCCCGCCCGTTCCTTCGCACCGAATCCGGCTGCCTATGACCCGCATTACCACTATCAGCTCGCGATCGATGCCGGCCTGAACGCCTATGCCGCGCCGCTGGGTCAGCTTGAGCTGGGCGCCGACACCTTCGCCGGTCAGATCCCGACCATCCTGAAGGTCAACAGCTCCAACAGCTGGGCGGTGACCAAGGACCAGGCGATCACCGGTTCCGTCGACGACGCCTTGAAGCTGGGCTGCGCCGCCATCGGGTTTACGATCTATCCCGGTTCCGACTATGCCAACGAGCTGATCGAAGAAATCCGCGAAATGGCGGAAGAAGCCAAATCCGTCGGCCTGGCCGTCGTGATCTGGTCCTATCCGCGCGGCGGCGACCTGACGAAGGACGGCGAGACGGCGATGGATCTCTGCGCCTATGCCGCCCATCTGGCGGCCCAGCTCGGCGCCCATATCATCAAGGTGAAGCCGCCGACGGCCCATCTGGAACAGCCGGATGCGAAGAAGGTCTACGAGGCGCAGAAGATCGATATCTCCACGCTGCCGAAGCGCGTCGAGCATGTCATGCAGTCGGCCTTCAACGGTAAGCGCATCGTCGTCTTCTCCGGCGGCGCGGCGAAGGGGCTGGACGGTCTGTACGAGGAAATCCGCGGTCTGCGCGACGGCGGCGCGAACGGGTCGATCATCGGCCGCAACACGTTCCAGCGCCCGCGCGACGAAGCGCTGGCCATGCTCGACCAGATCATCAAGATCTACCAAGGGAAAGCATGACCGACCGCGTCGTCCCGCAATTGTATCTGGTAAGCCCGCCGCGCTTCGAGCCGGCGGGCTTTGCCGATTCTGTGGCCGCCGCCCTGGATGGCGGTCCCGTCGCCTGCGTCCAGCTCTGGATGCCGGATGCCGACGACAACGAGGTTCGACGGGCCGTGAAGGCCGTCTACAAGGTCGTGCAGAACGCGAACACCGCCTTCCTGCTGAACGGGCATGTCAAACTGGCAGCCTTCATGGAATGCGACGGCGTTCATCTGGACGGCGCCGACCCTGCCGCCATTCGCGCAGCCAAGAAAATGCTGGGCGACGAGGCGATCGTCGGTGTCAGTTGCGGTACCTCTCGCCATGCCAGCATGGAAGCCGGCGAAGCGGGTGCCGATTACGTATCCTTTGGTCCGGTCTTCGATACCGCGACCAAGGGCCTGCCCGCCGACCCGAATGCGCTCGACACGCTGGAATGGTGGGCGGAAATGATGGAAGTGCCCTGCGTCGCGGTGGGTGGCCTGACGCCGGACAATATCTACCCTGTCGTGGAAACGCGCTGTGAATTCATTTGTGCGGTATCGTCGGTGTGGGATCATCCCGACGGCCCCGCCGCGGCGGTCGGGGCGTTTCACGATGCTTTATCAAGGATAGAAGCAGCGAAATGAACCACCCAGAAGGCCAGCCCCACGGCACCAACGCCCTGGACACCCTGAGCGCCTTCCTGAAGTTTCCTGAGACCATGTCCGTGCTGGCCCATTGGCGGGCCCTGGCGGAAACGGCCGAGGGCGGTGTACCCGATCGTCGATCCATCGACCCGACCCGCATGATCGGTTCCCTTCCCTATGTCTTCATCATGGACCGGGAAACGGATAGCGGAAGGCTGAGATACCGGCTGGCGGGCGAACGTATCAACAGCCGGTACGATTATGGCATCATCGGGAAATATCTGGACGACATCACGCCCGCCGAAACGATCAAGCGGGTGCAGGCCTATTTCGACCTTTGCCCGACCCGCCCGGCGGTCGTTCTCCTGTCCGGTGTTCTTTACTCCGAACGGGACAAGCCCGGCTATGGCGAGCGGCTTTTGCTGCCGCTAAAGGACGGTAAGACCGGCGTCAAAGGGCTGATCGGCGTGACTTACCAGGCCAGCCTGTTCCCGGATTCCTTTGCCGCTATGGAACAGGGTGAGCGCATGCTGAGAGTGGCCCCGCTGCATGGCGGGGAACTGGAGCAAAGCAAGGCGCCGCTGCGCTAGGGCTATACCAAGTCCGCCTGACTTAGTCCGACTGACCTATTCCGCCTGGGCCGAGGGCCGTTGCGGCATGCGGTTCCACGCGTCCAGGGCAGCGATCTTGTAAGCCTCCGCCAGTGTCGGATAGTTGAAGGTATTCTCGACGAAATATTCGAGCGTGCCCTTCAGGTTCAGAACCGCCTGGCCGATATGGATCAGCTCCGTCGCGCCCTCGCCGACGATATGGACGCCCAGAAGCCGGTGCGTCTTGATGGAGAAGATCATCTTCATCATCCCGGCGTCGAGGCCCATGATATGGCCGCGCGACGTCTCCCGGAACCGGGCGATACCGCATTCATAGGAGATGCCCCGTTCCAGGACTTCCTCCTCCGTCATGCCGACGGTGGAGATTTCGGGCACGGAGTAGATGCCGTATGGAAAATAATCCGGGGGGTTCTGCGCCGGCTTGCCCAGCGCGTGACAGGCCGCGATGCGGCCCTGTTCCATGGATGTCGAGGCCAGGCTGGGAAAACCGATAACGTCCCCGGCGGCGTAGATATGCGGCACCTCGGTCTGGAAAGTCGCGGCATCGACCGTCAACCGCTTGCGCTTATCCGCCGTCAGCCCCGCCGCTTCCAAGTTGAGCGTATCCGTCGCCCCTTCGCGTCCGGCCGCGAACAGCAGCATATCCGACTTTGCGATCCGGCCACCGCGCATATGGGCGACAACCGATCCGCCTGATTTTTCAATGCGTTCAATCTCACACCCAAGGCGCAACACGACGCCGCGATCCCGCAATTGATGGGTAAAATCCTCGATCAGTTCGCGATCGACGAAGTCCAGCATGCCGTCGCGGCCCTCGATCAGGGTGACCGGTACGTCCAGCGCTGAGAAGATGGTCGCGTATTCGACCCCGATGACGCCCGCGCCGATGACGGTCAGGCTGCGCGGCACATGACCGATTTCCAGTATCTCGTCGCTGTCCAGGACGGACACGCCGTCGAACGGGATGGTATCGGGCCGGAACGGTCTCGTGCCTACCGCCAACAGGAACTTCGCCCCTTCGACGATCAGGACCTCGCCGCCTTCGCAATGGATTTCGACCTTGTGCGGATCGACGAAACAGGCCTCGCCCTTGACGGTGGTTACCTTGTTGCGAGCGAATTGGTGCTCGAGCACCTCTACCTCGTGATCCAGCGTCTTCAACAGCCGGTGCCGCAAATCGGCGGCGGAGATCTCATCCTTCACCCGATAGGCACGGCCATAGAAACCGCGCTCACGCCAGCCGGACAGGTTCAGGACGGTTTCGCGCAAAGTCTTGGAAGGGATCGTTCCGGTATGAACCGATACGCCGCCGACCCGGCGTCCGCGCTCCACGACCAGGGCATCTGCCCCGAACTTGGCCGCCTGGATGGCCGCGCGTCGGCCGGCTGGGCCGCTGCCGATGACGATCAGATCGTATCTCTTCTTCATTTGCCGAAGGCTCCCCCGAACCGTATTCCGCGCTGCGGCAAGTAGTGGCAGGGAATGCATAATCGGGCAAGCGCGGCGGGCTTGTCCTGCGTTTGCGACTTGGCATTTGCGGTTGTCTTCCCACTCCGGCATGGTCGCGCCTCGCGTCCTACCGACATTGCCGACGGAGAGTTCCGTGTCTCATTGGATCCCATCCATCGTCTTCGTAATGGCGCTCTGCGGTTCTCTTTCTTCGGTTCAGGCGCAAGAAGTCCCGGCGGAAAAGCAGGCCCTGATCGACCGCATGATGGCCTCGATGAATATTGAGGCGACGGTCGACCAAATGGTCGAGGTCATGACTGAGCAGGTCGTGAACAGGGTCAAGCGGACCTCCCCCGGCATCAAACAGGACGCCATAGACATCATCGTCGAGGTCGTCGAGGAGGAAGGCCGCCTTCTGGTCGAACAGGCATTGAGCGATGCCACGCCGATCATGGCGAAGCTCTATACCACGGACGAGTTGGAACAGCTCGTAGCCTTCTATGAAACGCCACTGGGACAAAAGGCGTTGAAATCGATGCCTGAAGTCATGCGGGAGATACAGGCCCGTATGCCGCCGCGGCTACAGAATTTTCAGCAGCGGGTCGCCGCGAAGCTGCAGAAGCGGCTGGAAGCCGCCGGGTACCAATAATCCGGGTCATACCGGGGCCCAGAGGACATCCTCGATCCGGGCGGCCCCGGTTAACAGCATGACCAGACGGTCGAACCCCAGCGCCATACCGGCGGCGGGCGGCATTTCGGCCACAGCAGCGATGAAATCCTCGTCGATCGGATAGCGGTGGCCATAGAGCCGTTCCTTAGTCGCCATGTCCGCTTCAAACCGGCGTTTCTGTTCCGCCGCGTCGGTCAACTCTCCGAAGCCGTTCGCCAATTCGACACCGCAGACGTAGAGCTCGACCCGTTCCGCCCAGTTCGGATCCTCCGGCTTTGGGCGGGACAGGGCCGCCATGCTGACCGGATAGTCGTGCAACAGACAGGGCGCCCCATCGCCCAGATTGGGCTCGATCCGGTCGTCCATCAGCCGGAAGAAGACATCGTCGAACCCGTCCCCTTCCGCCGTACGGATGCCAAGCCGACGGGCGCAGTCGATCAAGGGCGCGGCGGGCGGCGCGGCCGGGTTCTCCGCCACCGTCGCCACCAGATCGTGACCGCAATATTCCAGAAACGCATCGGCGACTCTTAATCGGCGGAACGGTCCCTCTGCCCTGGCGCTGCGGCTGCCCCGTCTCAGCGTATCCGTACCGCAGGCGCCGGCGATCGCGGCGATCATCGCCTCGCAATCGTCCATCAATGCGGTATAGCCCGCCCCAGCCCGGTACCATTCCAGCATCCGGAATTCCGGGCTGTGGGTCGCGGATCCCTCGGCATTGCGGTAGACCGGACACAGCTGCCAGATCCGTTCCATCCCGGCCGCCAGCAGTTTCTTCATGGCAAATTCCGGGCTGGTGTGCAGATACATCGGACGCCCGGTATCCGGCACGCCGTAGTGACCGGCCGGCAGAATTTGCGTTTCGAACGCGGCCAGATGCGGCTCCATACCCGGAGAGGTCTGCAACGCCGGGGTTTCGACCTCTTCGAACCCTTGCGCGGCGAACCAATCGGCCATGGCCTGTTTCGCCTTCATACGGGTTTGCAGATAGGGGCGACGGGCCGCCAGCGCGTCCGGAGTCCACCAGCGCATGGTCATCCTGTCGCGGCGCCCGGAACGCCGCCTGTTCTCAGGTTGCCCATAGCCGCCGCCGGTGATAGACAGGCGCGCGATTCGAGACGGGGCGTCCGGCCCCGGTAGAGAGGATGTGCAATCATGAAAGTCAACGCGATCAACCTTCGGCCGGGCAACGCCTTCCTGCAGGACGGCAAGCTATTAGTCGTGATTAAGAACGAGATCAACCAGCCCGGCAAGGGCGCGTCCGTCGCGCAGGTCGAAGCGCGCGACGCCCGCACCGGCACGAAGGTCAGCCTGCGCTACCGCACCCAGGAAGCGGTCGAAAGTGCCGATCTTTACGAAACCGATTACACCTTCCTGTATGATGACGGCGAGAAGCTGCATTTCATGAACGGCGAGACCTATGACCAGATCGAAGTCGAATACGACGTTCTGGGCGACCAGGTGCCGTTCCTTCAGGAAAACATGACGGTCCAGATCAAGACCTACGAAGGCTCGCCGATCTCGGCGACGCTGCCGCAGAAGATCACGCTGGAAATCATCGAGGCGGATCCGGTCGTCAAGGGTCAGACCCAGTCCTCGTCCTACAAGCCGGCCAAGCTGTCGAACGGCGTCAGCACCCTGGTGCCGCCGCATATCGAAACCGGTACGCGCGTCGTGGTGAACACGGCGGACGGGTCCTACGTCGAACGTGCGAAGGACTGATCCGATATGCTGATCCGCTCCGCCGTCCTGAACGTCATGACGAAGGCCGCCCAGAAGGCGGGCCGTGGCCTTGTGCGCGACTTCGGAGAAGTCGAACACCTGCAGGTGTCGCGCAAGGGTCCCGGCGACTTCGTCTCGACCGCCGACAAGAAGGCGGAGCGTACGATCATCGAAGAGATCGAGAAGGCCCGCCCCGAAGCGGGAATCCTGGCGGAGGAATCCGGCGGCAAGAAGGGCGACGATCCCGACAAGCGGTTCATCATCGATCCGCTGGACGGCACGACGAACTTCCTGCACGGCCTGCCCCACTGGGCGATTTCGATCGGATATGAGGAACGCGGCGAGCTGATTGCCGGCGTCGTCTACGACCCGGTGAAGGATGAGCTGTTCTGGGCCGAGCGCGGCAAGGGCGCCTATGTCAACGACCGTCGCATCCGCGTATCCTCGCGCCAGAACCTGACCGAGGCTGTCCTGGGCACCGGTATCCCGCATATCGGCCACGACACCGACGGGCATGTCACCTTCCAACGCCGCCTGCAGGCCGCAATGCATAATACCGCCGGCGTACGCCGTTGGGGCACCGCGTCGCTGGATCTGTGCTATGTCGCGGCTGGCCGTTTCGACGGCTTCTGGGAACGCGGCCTGAAGCCCTGGGATGTGGCGGCCGGTATCGTGATCGTTAAAGAGGCGGGCGGGTTCGTCAGCGACGCGCAGGGCCGCGCCTATACATTCCAGAGCTCTGATCTTGTGGTCGGGAACGATTCGCTGCACAAGTCGGTCGTGAAGCTGATCAAGGACGCAACGAAGCCCCCCGCGGACGCCTCGTAACCGCCGGTTTTCTGCAGGCCCGCCCGGCATCCCAAGAGTTCCGCCGATTCCGAGCGTTTCGGCGGTTGTCCCGGCGGCCCGGCTCACGGTATGGTCTTCGCCATCGTCCGGCGCCGCGATTCCGCGACCATGCGCCTGCGTGACCGAACGACCGCGAGCCAAGTGATGCACGATTTGATACCCGACCGTTCCAAACTTCGCATGCGGCGCGCCGCTGCCGTGCTGGGCCTGTCCGCCGTTCTGCTGGGCGCGACCACCCTGAACGCGACGGCGCAGCAGGCCTATTTCCGGGGTGAGGCGGAACCGGACGCATCGGTCATCGTGAATCTTTCCGTGATCGATCGGTTGACCAGCGGCGGTCAGGCCCCGTCGGCCATGAGCCCGCCGCCGGGCAATCCGATGCCGCTGACGCTTCCGAGCCGACCCGCCGCACCGCAGGTGCAGCCTGTCGCGCCGCAGGCCGCGGCACCGGCGAACGTAGCCCCGCCTCCCAGTGCGGCGCCGCAATCGACGCTTCTGGTCGACCCATCCACAGGCGGTACCAAGCCCGCCGCCCCTGCCCCCGCCGCGCCTGCGCCGACCGCACCGCCGCCGAAACCGGCCCTGGCGGAGCAGCCGGCGCCGCTGCCCAAGCCGACGCCTGCGCCGCCACCGGCGACCGAAACCAATACGGCGAGCATTCCCGCGCCGACACCTGCGCCGAAACCGGCACCGGCCGCCGCACCTGCTCCCCCGCCACCACCGGCAGCGCCCGCACCCCAAGCGGAGACGCCCCCCTTACCGCCGACCCCGGCGCCGAGCGGCAGCGATATAACGCCTCCGCCGCCGCCTCCGCCCACCGCAACAGCGGCACCGGAACCGGCCCCTGCGCCCACGCCGCCACCGGCCCCTGCTCCTGCCGCCCCGGCGGAAACGGAGAGCGCCACCGAGACGCCGCAAGTTGCATCCGTCGATCTGACCGCCGTCGACCGGGCCGGTGTCGAAACCAACAATGACGGCATCAGCGTCTTGTTCACCAAGGATTCCCAGGATCTGCCCAAGGCCGCAGAAGACGCGCTGACGGAACTGGCCCAACGGGTGAAGGCCAATGAGGCGATTACCGTCAAGCTTCTGGGCTATTCGGAGCCGATCGGCGAAGCACAGAGCAAGCCGCGCCGCCTGGCCCTGTTCCGCGCTCTGGCCGTCCGGACGTTCCTGCTGAAGCAGGGCATCGATAGCCGCCGCATGACCGTCCAGGCGCTCGGCACCAAGGATCCATTCGAGGGCCGGGCTCCAAATCGGGTCGACCTGATCGTCGCGGAGAACTGATCCGCCCCCGCCGCCCAGACTTCCGAATAACGCATAGAGCCGAAAGCGAGACCGAAGGCCATGAGTACACCGACGCCGTTTCTGTTGAGAATGGGCATCTTCCTGGTACTCGTCGTCATCGGCTGTTTTCTGATTTACCCGGCCCTTGAGCACGCCTTCCTGGCCAATGCGGTGATCAACGGTGTCATTCTGGGTGTCCTGCTGATCGGGATCGTCCACGCATTCCGTACCGTCGCCAGCCTCTATGCCGAGATGGGCTGGATTCAGCGCTTCCGGCTAAGCTACGAAGGCGGCTATCAAACCAGCGAACGCGCGCCGCGCCTGATGGCGTCGGCCGCGACCATGCTGTCGAAGCGCAGCGAACGCGGGCAATTGCACATTTCGGCCGGCGGGATGCAGACCATTCTGGACGGTGTCGCCACGCGCCTGGACGAAAGCCGCGAGACCGGCCGCTACATGGTCGGTTTGCTGGTCTTCCTGGGCCTGCTCGGTACCTTCTGGGGACTGTTGGAGACGGTGCGCAGCGTCGGCGGTGTGATCTCCGGCCTGGACCTGGGCACCGACAATGTCGCGGGTGCTTTCGAGAACCTGAAACAGGGCCTGCAGACCCCGCTGGGCGGCATGGGGACGGCGTTCTCGTCCTCGCTGTTCGGCCTTGCCGGGTCGCTGATGCTCGGTTTCCTGGCGCTGCAAGCCGGCCAGGCCCAGAACCGGTTCTATAACGAGTTGGAAGAATGGCTGTCCGGTCTGACACGGCTGGGCAGCGGCTCCATCGGCGGCGACGGCGACCAGTCGGTTCCGGCCTATATCCAGGCCCTGCTGGAACAAACCGCCGACAGTCTGGAAAGCCTGCAGCGGACCATGGCGCGGGCCGAGGAAAACCGGCTATCGTCGCAGAACGATTTCTCGCAGTTGAACGATAAGCTGTCGGTCCTGGTCGACACGATGCGCACCGAACACGACCTGATGATGCGTCTCGCCGAGGGTCAGAAAGGCCTGCGCGACGCGCTAACCAAGGTGGCGGAAGGCTCAAAATCCGCCGGTGGCGAGGAAGCGACCCGCGCCCTTAAGCATATCGATCAGAACCTCGTCCGCATGATCGAAGAAAATGCCCGCGGCCGCGCCGAAACGGTCCAGGAACTGCGCAGCGAACTGCGTATTCTCGCCCGCACGGTCGCGGCCCTGCGTGAGGGCGGCAATGGCTGACACCCTCTCCGTCGCCGGCGCTTTGGGGGCGAACTGACCAATGGCACTCGCGCGCCGGCAACGCAGCAATCAGGATATCTGGCCGGGCTTCGTCGATGCCCTGGCATCGTTGCTGATGGTGATCATCTTCCTGTTGATGATCTTCGTCGTATCCCAGCTTTATCTGAACGAGGAAATCGTCGGCCGCGACAAGGCGCTGGAGCGCCTGCAAGGCCGCGTTGCCGAACTGGCCGACATGCTGGCGCTGGAGCGGGAATCCGCGGCGGAGCTGCGCACAAATCTGGGCAATGTCACCGAACAGCTTCGCGCCTCCCTCACCCGCCAGGATGAGCTGGAGTCCCAGATATTCGAACTGCGCGGTGAAAATGCGTCCCTCGCCGCCGAACTGGATGCCGCGCGGTCAGAGAATAGCGATCTGTTGAGCCGCCTGACCATCGCCCAGGACGACAATGAAACCCGCCAGCAGCGGATCGCCGATCTGGAAACCGAACTGGAAGAAGCGCAAGGCCGGATCGCGGGCCTGGAAGAGACCCGCGACAAGGTCTCCAAGGATCTGGAAGACGCCTACAAGGTCATCGCCGCCGATCAGGAGCGGATCATGACCCAATTGGGTGAGCTTGCGAAGCTGGAGCGGGAGATCCAGGCGCTGATCTCCCTGCGCGATGAATTGCAGGGCCGCCTTGCCGACGAAGCGCTGGCACTCGACGAGAGCGAGAAGGACCTGATCGCGGCGCGGGCGGAAACCGCGCTGCTGAACGATCAAATCCAGGCGCTGAACGATCAGATCGCCGAACTGAATTCACTGTTGGAAACCTACGAGGCGCGAGACAAGGCGCAACAGACCCAGATCGTCGATCTGGGCAAGCGTCTGAACGTCGCTCTGGCAGGCAAGGTGCAGGAACTGGCGCGCTATCGGTCGGAATTCTTCGGCAAGCTGCGCGAAATCCTGGGCAACCGCAGCGACATCCGCATCGTCGGCGACCGCTTCGTCTTCCAGTCGGAAGTCCTGTTCGAGAAGGGCGCGGCCGAACTGGGCCCGGCGGGCAAGTTCCAATTGATCGATTTCGCCAATACCCTGAACGAAATTGCCGGACGCATCCCAGATGACATCGACTGGGTGCTGCAGGTCAACGGCCATACCGACCGCGACCCGATCAATACCGCGCAATTTCCGTCCAACTGGGAATTGTCCACGGCACGGGCGATTTCGGTGGTGAAATTCCTGGAAAGCCGGGGCGTCGATCCGCAACGCATGTCTGCCGCAGGCTTCGCGGAATACCAGCCGCTGGATCAGGGCAGTTCCCCTGCCGCCTACACGCGCAACCGACGCATCGAGATGAAGTTTACCAACCGCTGAGCGGCTGGTCAGGCCAGCTTCCGGCTGGCGGGCAACTTGTCGAGTTGCGCCCGGATTTCGTCGCCATGGGGCATGGCTGATTGCGCGCCTTCGCGGGTGCAACTCAGCCCCGCACCGACCGAGGCCCAGCGCAGGGCCTCATCGATGGCGACCCCATTGTCCAGCGCGACCGCCAGATTGCCGACAAAGGCGTCGCCCGCCGCCGTCGTATCGACCGGGGAAATCGGCAGCCCTGGGACCGACCAGCCGCCATCCGGGCCGAAACACAGCAGACCGGCCCCACCAAGGGTCAGAATACAGGTCAGCCCATAGCGGCTGGCCAGCGCGCGCGGTACACGCGTCGCCTGTTCGACGTCCAGGCCGACCTCCGCCGCAACGGTCTGGCCTTCCAACTCGTTCACGACCAGGAAGTCGACGGACCGCAGCACCTCGTCCGGTACCATCCCGGCGGGCGCGACATTCAGGATGATCCGCGCGCCCCTTGCCTTGGCGCGTTTCACCAAGGTCCAGTTCTCGGCCGGCGTGACCTCCATCTGCATCATCAGAAGCGTCTTGTCGGTCAGCAGCGCATCCGGCACCTGATCGGCACGGGCGCGCAGGTTGGCCCCCGCGCCGACGACAATGCTGTTCTCGCCGCTGTCGTCGACCCAGATCGTCGCGCAGCCGGTATGTTCGTCCTCCGCCTCGCCGACGCCGGAAACGTCGACCCCCTGCTCGTTCAGCAGATCCAGCGCGAAGGTGCCGAAATTGTCGTTGCCCACCATCCCGATCAGGCGCACCTGATCGCCTGCCCGCGCAGCGGCCAGCGCTTGGTTCGCGCCCTTGCCCCCAGGCGTCATCAAATAGTCGCCAGACAAAAGCGTTTCGCCCGGGCGCGGCAGACGGCCGACCCGCATTTCGATGTCGATATTGACGGATCCGAAGACGACGATCACGTCCCGGCCTCCCCCGTTCTTGATTTATCGCCGCTCCTCACATCGGCGTTGCTTTAGAAGTACTTGATTCCGCGATCCGGGGAAAGAGAGGTTTCCGACGCACCATCGGGACACCTCTTCCCGGGGGGCGGGTTGCCGCGCCGGGTCCCGCGGGTGTAGTGTGCGCGCCTTGTGATCACATTCGCGGGGCCCCCACGCGGCATTGCCGCCTCCCCGCCGCGAACTTTCAGGATTGAGACGATGGCCGACCGCTTGAATTCCCCCGCTGCCCGCGACGTGAAATTCGTCATGCATCCCTACACAAACATGGAGAAGCACAAGGAATCCGGCCCGCTGATCGTCGAAAAGGCGTCCGGCGTCTGGGTTACGGACGATTCCGGCAAGCGCTATATCGAAGGCATGGCCGGCCTGTGGTGCACGTCGCTCGGCTTCGGGGAAGAACGCCTGATCGAGGCGGCGGCGAAGCAGATGCGCGAGCTGCCCTATTATCATCTGTTCACGCACAAAACCCACAACCCGGCCATCGACCTGGCGGAAAAGCTGTGCGGCATGGCGCCGGGCAATATGGGCCAGGTGTTCTTCGCCAATTCCGGATCGGAAGCGAACGACACGGCGATAAAGCTGATCTGGTACTACAACAACGCTGTCGGCCGCCCGGAAAAGAAGAAGATCCTGGCCCGTCTGAAGGGCTATCACGGCGTCACGGTCGCGGCCGCCAGCCTGACCGGCCTGCCCTACAATCATAAAGATTTCGATCTGCCGATCGCCAATATCGGTCATGTCGACTGCCCGCACTATTACCGCTATGGCGAAGAGGGCGAAACCGAAGAAGAATTCGCGACGCGCCTGGCCGAAAACCTGGAGAAGCGCATTCTCGAAGAAGGTCCCGACACGGTCGCGGCCTTCTTTGCGGAGCCGATCATGGGCGCGGGCGGGGTCATCCTGCCGCCGAAAACCTATTTCCAGAAGATCCAGCCGGTTCTGAAGAAATACGACGTGCTGCTGGTTGCCGACGAGGTGATCTGCGGGTTCGGCCGGACCGGCAACATGTTCGGCTGCGAAACCTTCGGGATCGAGCCGGACATGGTCACGGTCGCCAAGGCACTGTCTTCCGCCTATCTGCCGATTTCCGCGCTGATGGTCAGCCAGGACATCGCCGATGCCGTGTCCAAGAACTCCGGCAAGATCGGCACTTTCGGTCATGGATATACCTATTCCGGTCATCCGGCGGCGGTCGCCGTCGCGCTGGAAACCCTGAAGATTTATGAGGAACGCGACATCTTGGCCCATGTCCGCGAAGTCGGTCCGCATATGCAGGCCCGCCTGCGCGAATTCCAGGACCACCCGATGGTCGGCGAAGTGCGCGGCACGGGCCTGATCGGCGCGGTCGAGACCGTTGCCGACAAGGCCACCAAGCGCAGCTTCGACCCGTCGCTGGCCGTCGGCCCGAAACTGATGATGGCGGCCCAGCAGAACGGCGTGATCCTGCGCGCAACCCCGGGTGACGCCATCGCTTTCTCGCCGCCGCTTATCATCACCAAATCGGAAATCGATCAGATGGTCGACGGCTTCGCCAAGGCGCTGGATCAGGTTCATGCCGATCTGAACAAGGCCGCGGCGTAACGCGTTTCCACACATCGGCCATATCCCAGGGGCGCGGCCGGCACCGCCGCGCCGCGCCCCTGCGACACCCTTACCCGGGGACATTTCCGGCCGCCTTGCCTAGTAATGCGCGCGGAACGGAATTAAACTATCTGGATGAGCTGCCACGAGAAGCGGCCGGATGGAAAGGTGCCGAATGGACTATGATGCTTTTTTCGGCGAGCGGCTGAACGCGCTGAAGGCGCGCGGCGATTACCGGATTTTCGCGGAACTGGAGCGCCGGGCCGGCGACTTCCCGTCAGCGCTGCTGCATGAAGACGGCGCGGCGGACGACGTAACCGTCTGGTGCTCGAACGACTATCTGGGCATGGGTCAGAACCCCGACGTGATTGCCGAGATGGTGCGCGCGGTTCAGGCACACGGTGCCGGCGCCGGCGGGACGCGCAACATTTCCGGCACCAACCGGCTGCATGTCCAGTTGGAGCAGGAACTGGCAAGCCTGCACCAGAAGGAAGCGGCACTGATTTTCACGTCCGGCTATGTCGCGAACATGACGGTCCTGTCGACCCTCGCCCGCAACATTCCGGGCTGCATCGTCTATTCCGATGCCAAGAATCACAATTCGATGATCGAGGGCATTCGCCACTCCCGGTCGGACAAGCGGGTCTGGAAGCATAACGACCCTGCGGATCTGGAGCGGCTGATCCGCGAGGACGATCCCGACGCGCCGAAACTGGTCGCCTTCGAATCCGTCTATTCCATGGATGGCGACATCGCACCGATCTCTGAGATTCTGGATATTTGCGAGCGGTACAACGCAATCAGCTATCTGGACGAGGTGCACGCGGTCGGCATGTATGGCGATACTGGCGCCGGCGTCGCCGAACGCGACGGTGTCATGGATCGCGTCGATATCCTGCAAGGGACACTGGCCAAGGCATTCGGCGTCATCGGCGGATACATCGCCGCTTCCGCCAATCTGGTCGACTTCATCCGGTCCTTCGGCAACGGGTTCATCTTCACCACGGCCCTGCCCCCGGGCATCGCCGCCGCAGCCCGAAAGAGTATCAGCATCGTGCGCCAGTCGCCCGACATGCGGGTCCGCCACCAGGAACGCGCCGCGGCGGTGAAGGCGTCCCTGCGCGCCGCCGGCCTGCCCGTCATGCCGTCCGAGACCCATATCGTCCCGGTTCTGGTCGGCAACCCGGTCGCCTGCCGCCGTGCGTCGGATCTGCTGATGGAACGGCACCGAATCTATGTCCAGCCGATCAACTATCCGACCGTCGACCGGGGCACGGAACGCCTGCGGATCACCCCGACTCCCTTCCATGATGACGCCGCCATCCGACGCCTGACCGAGGCCCTGTTGGACATCTGGGGCGTGTTGGACCTGAAGCGCGCAGCCTGATTTTCTCCTGAATATCGGAGGGTTTGGCGACAGATCGTCGGTTTGGAGCCTGCCAATCCATGCGCATCGCCGTCGCATGTCGCAATCATTGCAAACTGCGTCGCACACGTAATAAGATTGAAAAAATTAGTTCTTTTCATTTTCGGGACGGTCGCGCTACGCTTTGACCAAGCAGGGAGTTGGCACGCGTTTAAAAGCGAAGTCGACCCGGGTTACAGGGAATGCCAGGACAGTCGGAATGACGACCGTCAGGGACGAAACCGCCTTTGAGTACAACAACTTGAATCTACCGCTTCGGCGGGACCAACGATCTGGCGGGATCGGAATGATCTGGGGGCAGGTTTGAGCTCAGCCAAACCAACCGAATTTTCAGAATTGATGAACACGGCCCATGCGGCCGCACTCCCTTCTGCGCTGTTGTCGCGGATGGGACAGTCTATTGGGGCGAGGGGGTAATACCGGCCATGGAACGAGACGACTACATCGTTCGGTTCGAGAACGTTCAGAAAAGCTACGACGGCGAGATACTGGTCGTTAAGAACTTCAATATCGATATCGAACGGGGTGAGTTCCTGACGATGTTGGGCCCGTCGGGGTCCGGTAAGACGACCTGCCTGATGATGCTGGCCGGGTTCGAGCCGGCCACGCATGGCGAGATTTATCTGAACGGCCAGCCGATCAACAATGTGCCGCCGCACAAGCGCGGCATCGGCATGGTGTTCCAGAACTATGCGCTGTTCCCGCATATGACGGTTGCGGAAAACCTGGCCTTTCCGCTGAAAGTCCGCGGCCTGTCCCGGGCCGATTGCGATGCCAAAGTGAAACGCGCATTGGAAATGGTACGCCTGCCGCAGATGGGAGGCCGCCGCCCGGCGCAATTGTCCGGCGGTCAGCAGCAGCGCGTCGCCGTTGCGCGCGCCCTGGTCTTCGAGCCGGAACTGGTGCTGATGGACGAACCGCTTGGTGCGCTGGATAAGAATCTGCGCGAGGAAATGCAGTTCGAAATCAAGCACATCCACGAAACCCTCGGGGTCTCGGTCGTCTACGTGACGCACGACCAATCCGAAGCACTGACCATGTCGAACCGCATCGCCGTGTTCGACGACGGCATCGTGCAGCAGCTGGCGGCGCCGGAAGTTCTGTACGAACAGCCGGAGAACGCCTTCGTCGCCTCCTTCATCGGCGAGAACAACCGCCTGATGGGAACCGTGACGGCGCTGAACGGTAGCACCGCGCAGGTCAAGCTGGACGGCGGCGGCGAGACGGTCGGCGCGCTGGCAATCAAATGCGGCGGTGTCGGCGAACGCACGCAGCTGTCGATTCGCCCCGAACGCGTGGTGATCGGTCAGGACGACGCCGACAACAAGCTGAGCGGCAAGGTCGTCGAACTGATCTATCTGGGCGATCACATCCGGTGCCGGATGCAGGTCGGAACCAGCGAGGAATTCGTCGTCAAGGTCCCCAACAGCCATGCGCATGCCGCGCTGAAGGTCGGTGAAGTGACGCCGATCGGCTGGGCGACCGACGATTGCCGGGCACTGGACGTGCTGGAGGCATAGACCTTAGAGTTTTCGGAACCGTTTTGCCCGAGACGGTTCCGAACCGGAGATTCGGGCGTTTTGAAACAGGGAAATCAGGGAGTACGTCATGAAATCCATGCATACCCTTGCCACCGCAGCCGCCGCTACAATGCTCGTAGCCTCCGCGGCGCAGGCAGACGAGATGACGATCGTCTCCTGGGGCGGCGCATATTCTGCTTCGCAGCAGAAAGCCTACCACGATCCGTATATGGCGAATAATCCGGGCGTCACCATCGTCAACGACGAAAGCTCCGCCGAAGCCGTGGCCAAACTGCGCGCCATGGACGAAGCGGGCAACGTGACCTGGGACGTCGTCGACGTCGTGGCCTCTGACGCCATTCGTCTGTGCGACGAAGGCCTGGCCATGGAAATCGACCCGGCCACCCATCTGGCGCCCGCGCCGGACGGCACGCCGGCGGCGGAAGACTTCGGCGACCTGCTGGTTTCCGAGTGCTTCATTCCGCAGATCGTCTATTCGACCACGTTCGGCTACCGCACGGATGTCGCCGAATGGGGCGGCAAGTCCCCGAGCACCGTCTGCGACGTGTTCGACACGGCCACCTTCCCGGGCAAGCGCAGCCTGGAAAAGCGTCCGATCAACAACGTCGAATGGGCCCTGCTCTGTGACGGTGTCGCGCCGGAAGACGTCTACGAAGTTCTCGGCACGGACGAAGGCGTCGCCCAGGCGCTGGCCAAGCTGGACACGATCCGCGACGACATCATCTGGTGGTCGGCCGGTGCGGAAACCCCGCAGCGCCTCGCCGATGGTGAAGCCGTGATCGGTTCCACTTATAACGGCCGTCTGTTCTCCGTCATCGAAGAGCAGAAGCAGCCGGTCGCCATGCTGTGGGACTGGCAGGTGTTCGACCTCGACGGCTGGATCATCCCGGCCGGCCTGAGCGACGAGCGCAAGGCCCGCGCGCTGGACTACATCTACTTCGCCACGGACACGCAGCGTCTGGCGGATCAGGCCAAGTACATCTCGTACGGCCCGGCCCGCAAGTCCTCGGCTCCGCTGGTCGGCAAGCACGCCGAACT
This sequence comes from Pacificispira sp., assembly GCF_965228185.1. Lineage (NCBI taxonomy): Bacteria > Pseudomonadati > Pseudomonadota > Alphaproteobacteria > Rhodospirillales > Aestuariispiraceae > Pacificispira > Pacificispira sp. The sequence continues at coordinate 34,150 of NZ_CBDDHE010000002.1, forward strand.
GGGCATCGACATGGCTCCGCACATGCCGACGGACCCGAACAACGCGAAAACCACCCTGCTCTATAACTACGAGTTCTGGGCGGACAATCGCGACGACATCGACGCCAAATTCCAGGCGTGGCTGGTTCAGTAAGAACCGGTCGGAGTTATTGCCGGGGGCGGGTACGCCCCGCCCCCGGTGTTTGTTCCTTTGATTGATAGATTTTTCTGAGCGTACGGGTAGCGGGGAGCACGAGGGGGATGACAGAGCGATGAGCACAATGACCGACAATCAAAGCGGTCCCATGTTGGCCGCGGACGGCACACCGCTGAAGGTGAGCCTCGCCCGCGCCCTGCGCCGCCAGAAGATCCGCGCCTTCCTGCTCATCGTGCCGCTCCTGGCCTTCATCCTGATCAGCTTCATCGCGCCGATTGGCGACATGCTGTTGCGATCCGTCGAAAACGGCATCGTACCGGAAACGATGCCCCGTACCGTGGTCGCGCTGGAAGAATGGGATGAAGCCAGCGGCGAGGCGCCGGGCGAAGCCGTTTTCGCAGCCTTCTACGAAGACATGAAGGTCGCGATGGAGGCGAAGACCCACACCAAACTGGGTTCGCGCTTGAACTACGATACCGCCGGAATTGCCAGCCTGTTCCGGAAACTGCGCAAGCCGATGGGGAATATCGACGAAACGCAGCCGATCAAACCGCAATTCATCGATGCCGAAGAAGACTGGGGAGATCCGGAGGTTTGGCAGACGATCAAACGTCTGTCCGGGCACTATACGGCCAGCTACTTCCTGGCCGCCGTCGATATGGAAAATACCCATGACGGCATACAGATGAAGGACGATTTCGAGCGGATCTATCTGACTCTGCTCTGGCGCACGATGGTTCTGTCTGTCGCCATCACCGTCTCCTGCATCCTGCTGGGCTATCCGATCGCTTTCCTGCTGGCGAACCTGCCGCTTCGGACGTCGAACATCCTGATGATCCTGGTTCTGCTGCCGTTCTGGACGTCGCTTCTGGTGCGCACATCCTCCTGGATCGTGCTGCTGCAGCAAGAAGGCGTGATCAACGACACGCTGGTCAGTTTGGGCATTCTCGACGATCAGGGCCGGTTGGAACTGATGTATAATCAGGTCGGCACGATCGTGGCGATGACCCACATCCTGCTGCCCTTCATGATCCTACCGCTCTATTCGGTGATGAAGACGATTTCGCCCTCCTATGTCCGTGCGGCCAAATCCCTTGGCGCAAACGACTGGACAGCCTTCTGGAAGGTCTATTTCCCGAACACGGTACCCGGCATCGGCGCCGGCGCGGTCCTCGTCTTCATTCTGGCCATCGGCTACTACATCACGCCGGAACTGGTCGGCGGCACGTCCGGCATCTTCATCTCGAACCGGATTGCCTATCACATCTCCTCGTCCCTGAACTGGGGCTTGGCCGCCGCGCTGGGTGTGATGCTGCTGGGGCTGATCCTGGTGTTCTACTGGCTCTACGACCGGATCGTGGGCATCGACAACGTGAAATTGGGGTAAGAACGATGTCCGCACTGCCTCCTTACGCATCCAAAGCGCAGATCGCCTGGTACTATGGTTTCCGGGTCATCTGCGCCATGATCTTCTTCTTCCTGATCGTGCCGATCCTGGTGATCATCCCGCTCAGCTTCAACGCCAGCGACTTCTTCACCTTTACCAAGGAGATGCTGGCGCTGGATCCGGATGGATACTCGCTGAAACATTATCGGGACTTCTTCACCAACCCCGATTGGCAGCAAGCATTGCGCAATTCCGTGTCCATCGCGCCGATGGCGACGCTGATTTCCACCGGGCTGGGCACGCTGGCGGCGATCGGCCTGTCGCAGAGCCATGTGCCGTTCCGTGGCACCATCATGGCGATCCTGATCTCGCCGATGATCGTGCCGCTGATCATTTCCGCGGCGGGCATGTATTTCTTCTACTCCCGCATCGGCATGCAGGGGACCTATTGGGGCGTCGTGCTGGCCCATGCGGCCCTGGGGACACCCTTCGTCATCATCACGGTGACGGCAACCTTGGTCGGCTTCGACAAGAGCCTGGTGCGTGCCGCCGCCAGCATGGGCGCCAATCCGGTCACCACCTTCTTCAAGGTGCAGATGCCGTTGATCATGCCGGGCGTCATCTCCGGCGGGCTGTTCGCCTTCATCACCTCCTTTGACGAGGTCGTCGTGGTCCTGTTCGTCGGTTCGGCGTCGCAGAAGACACTGCCCTGGCAGATGTTCACCGGGCTGCGCGAGCAGATTTCCCCGACCATCCTTGCCGTGGCGACCGTCCTGGTGACGATTTCCATCATCCTGCTGACGACGCTGGAACTGCTGCGCCGCCGGGCGGAGCGGTTGCGCGGAATGTCGCCGGGCTGACCGGTGTCTCTTATCCTGAACACGAAAAGGCCCGGACCGGTTCCGGGCCTTTTCTTTGCCGCCGGCACATGCGCTCCAAAGCAATTGGAAACTGGATTTAGACGCGCAAAGCGCCTATCTGTACTGCGAACCGTTCGCATGTTTTGAACCGGGATAGGTTGAATGTTTCGCGACAGAAGCTTGGTACCCGCGGAGGCCGTCCGTCTGCTCGCGCTCGGCGCCCTGATTGAGCGCGACCGCCGCTATGGCGAACTGGCGACCGAGATCCGTTTCTTCACGCAGCGGATCGTCGGTCCCAGCCTGGACCTCTTGGGCTCGTCGCTGGAACTCCTGCGCATCGAAGGGTTGGCGGATACCGTCGAGCATCACGCCGAGGAAGAGAAGACGCTGCTGCGAATCACACCGCAAGGCCGGGCACTGTTCCAGGAATTGATGAGCGCCCAATTGCGCGCGCCAGTGAACGATGTCGGGCGTCTGGTGCTGCTTCTGAAATTGCGCTTTCTGAAACTGCTGCCGCCCGATTTCCAGGAAGATCAACTCGATCTGTTATGCGATGTCGTTCGGACGGAGCGGGCGCGCGCGGCGGATCTGGCCAAGGAATACGGCGATTCCGCCATCTCGGAATGGATTCAATTCGACGTCGCGCTATCCGACCGGCGGCTTGAATGGCTGGAATCGGCTCTGGAAGACCTGGGCGTGACCGTCTGACAGAGGAAACGCCGGCGCGACGATCAGTTGACGGGTTCGCCCTGATAATGCCGCGCGATGGTTTCCGCGAATAAGGGGACGTTGATCGGCTTCGACATGTAATCGTCACAGCCGGCATCCAGGAAACGCGCTTCATCCCCCGCCATGGCGAAGGCGGTCACCGCGATGACCGGGATTTCGGAGAGGTCGGGATCGGCCTTGATCGTACGGGTACATTCCTCACCCGACATGCCGGGCAGTTGGATATCCATGACGATGGCGCCCGGACGGACGGACTTCAGGAGTTCCAGCGCCGTTTCCGCGTCTTCCGCCTGATAGACGATGTAGCCCAGCGCGCTCAACAGATCGCTGAACAGACGCATGTTCACCTCATTGTCTTCAACGATCAGAATCGGTGGGCGCATTTGTGGGCCGTTTCGTCACTTAAGTCTGTGTTTCAGCCGTTTACGCGGCTTGGGACATTACTGTCCCAGATTAATATTAATGAAACACAAACAGATTGCGCTTCGTTCCACCCTACCCCCTCGCCGCCAAGGCTGCGATCTCGTCATCCTCGATCCGGTAGCTCAAGCGGTTCAGCCTGAAACTGTCGGGGGCAAGCATTTCATAGAACGTGCGGGCATCCAGGTCCAGTCTGGCCGCATGCCAATCGATGCGACGAATGCCCTCACGTCGGCATTCCTGGGCCAGGGCGACCATCAACGCCTTGCCGAGCCCCTGGCCGCGCGCCGCGGCCGTGACATAGATATCCCGCAGGAAGATGCCATTGCCGGCAAAGGCGGCTTCGTAGACCGGCGAATACATCGCGAAGCCGACAGGGTTTCCATCGCGGTCATCGACGATCAGGCAGCGATAGGCACAGGCCCCGGCGGGACCGTCGCGTTCCAGCGCATCGTCAAAGGCCGTCCCTTCCAGGGGAACGGGGCTTCCATAGAAGGCCAGCATCTCTCGGACCAGTCCGGCGATGCGTGCCATATCCCCGGGACCTGCGGAATATACCCTTCGGTCGGTCACATGCCGTGCGCCGCCCCGCGCATCAGTTCTTGAATGTGCCGCTGTTCCACAGAACGGAGTGACTGCCCCCCGCATTGCGGACCAGGTCGAGCGCAACCTGCAGCGCCTCGTCGACTTCCTCGGTATCCGGATTGTCGAGGGCATCCACATTCGGCTCGATACCCCCGTCCACGCTTTTGCCGCTGGGGGTATAGTAAAGCGCTGTCGTCAGTTTCAGCCCGCCGCCGCCATGGAATTCGAACGTGGTCTGAACCGACCCTTTGCCATAGCTTTTCTGACCGACCACCAGACCGCGATCGCGGTACTTGATCGCGCCGGCAACGATCTCCGACGCGCTGGCTGACCCTTGGTTGATCAGAACGACCACCGGCAATCCCTCGCTGGGATCCGCCAGATCGGCGCGGAATTCCTGTGACGACTTGCGGCTTCGGGTGGACACGACCAATCCGCCGCTCAAGAACGCCCCCGCGACGTCGATGCTTTCTTCCAAAAGGCCGCCCGGATTGCTGCGCAGGTCGACGACATAACCCCGCAGGTTGCCGGGTCCCGCCTCTTCCTTCAGCCGGATCATCTCGCGTCGCAGGGCCAGCCCGGTATCGCGCACGAAATGGGTGATCCGCAGATAGGCGACATTGTCCTCCAACCGTGCGCGGACCCGTTGGATGCGGATGACTTCACGCGTCAGAGGGACATCGAAACTGGGCACGCCGCTCCGCGCGACGGTCACCACGACCGTGGTACCGGGCGCACCGCGCAGCAATTCCACCGATTCCCGCAGCGACAGATCGGCAAGCGAACTGCCGTCGGCATGGGTCAGACGATCGCCGGGCTTCAACCCCGCGCGCATTGCCGGCGTGCCGTCGATCGGCGAGATCACTTCAAGGCCGGTCGGGTCCTTCTTGATCTCGATTCCCAGACCACCGAATGTGCCGTTGATTTCCTGATGCAGCTTGGAATACCCAGCCTTGTCCAGATAGACGGAGTAATCGTCCAGGGAATGCATCATCCCGTTGATGGCGGCTTCGACCAGTTGCGAATCCGTCGCCACGGCGGGATCGGGATAGGCCTCGCGCATGCCTGTCTGGGCAGCGAGGATCAATGCCTCGTCTTCAATCGGCCGAACATAATTCGTTTGGACGCGCTGATAGGCCTGCGCGAACAGGCGGACGTCGGCGTCCCCGGAATCGGACGGACCGGGACGGCCGCCGCGATATTCGCTCATCGCCCGTTCGATCTTGCTGGCAGCGTCCCGTGCCTGAGGCGAGGAAATATCCGCCGTGACGGCACAGGCCGCCGCGACGGCGCACGCCAAACCGGCGGCGATGAGAAGTTTCGTTCCGCGCTTCATGTAGAAGAGAATAGTCGAATTCGACATGGTCCGCCAATCGATCCCTTGGGTTGACGCCGACAGCCCGGCAAGTGGGCATATCGGGCATTTGGGCTGGTGCCCCGTTGCACCACGACGTCATTCACCGGCCAAAAATTCCCGCGCCCGGCGCCGATAATGTTCGGCATCGAAATCCAGAAAGCTTTCGTCGTCAGGCCTCATATCACGCAATTTCCGGGCCGGATTGCCGCCCCAGAGCTCACCGGTCGGGATAACCTTTCCCGGACCGACCAAGGCGCCCGCCGCAACGAAGGAACCGGTTTTCACCACCGCCCCATCCAGAACGATGGCGCCGATGCCGACCAGGCATCGATCCTCCAAGGTGCAGCCATGCAGCCGAACCCCGTGTCCGATGGTTACATTGCGTCCGATTATCGTCGGCCCGGTATCCAGGGTGACATGGATGACCGTGCCGTCCTGGACGTTCGACCCTTCCCCAACGGTGATACTTTGGTCGTCGCCCCGCAGCACAGAGCCGAACCAGACGCTGGCATGAGCCCCGATCGTGACATCCCCCACCAGCACGACGCCCGGCGCGACATAGGCGGTCGGATCGATCTTTGGATGTTTGCCCTGGAACGGGACAATGATCGGCGTGGCGGACATAAACGGCTGAGCCCGGGCAAAACTGAGATGGGCCTAGACTATGGGCTCCACCCCCGCGATGACAAGGCGTGGCGCTGCCGGTCAGTGCTTAAAATCGACATGCAGATGATTGCCGTCCGGATCGTTCAGATTGATCTGGGTGATCGGCATGCCCGGCAAGTCCACGGGCCGGAAGGGAATGCCCTCCGCCTCCAGAACGGCCAGAAAGGCGGGCATGTCATCCGCTGCGACGGCGAAATGTTCAAGCTGCTGGTCTCGTCGGTAGGGCGCCGGCGGGGCATCGACGCCGACCAGATGCACGATTGCCTGCCCCTCGCAATACAGCCAGGCGCCGGGAAACGCGAAGTCCGGCCTCGGCCCGACCGATAACCCGAGGACCCGGGTGTAAAAGTCGATCATCTCTTCCAGATTGGCGGTTCGAAGATTCACATGATCCAGGTGCCGCAGCGGCATATCAGAAATTCTCCTTCTTATAGCCGAAATCGACGCGCCCGCTCTCCCGCGCCAGGACGCGGGACAGGCCTTCGGGCCCGCAGAAGAACACATCGACGTCCGAATCCGGATGCGCCGCGCGGATTTCGGAGAAGACCGCCCGCCAATTGGGCCGCGACAGGCGGGTCGGCGCGCGAAGACCGGTCAGCAGGTCGCGTCCGACCTCCTTGTGATAGACCTCCATCGCCACGGTCAGACTGGCGGAGGTCAGTTCCGCCCGCAGCCCGGTCAGATATACCCTGAGGTCGATCAGATCCCTGGTTTCCGGATCGCCCTCCAATTCCGCCATCAATTCGACGAACCATTCGAAGGCCTGCTGATCCCGGTTCATCCAGATGAAATAGACTTTCTGCAGTTCCCGCGTTTCAGGATGACCCGACCGCCGCCGGTGCAGGATCGATCTAAGTATCGACGCAAAGGGCGTAACGCCGATCCCCGCCCCGACCAACACCGGAACCCGGCTGTCGAAAATATCGGATGCCGGTGACCCGTACGGCCCGTCCAGAAATACCTTCTGCCAGTTCGAGGGCCGGTGCGGCGGTTCGCAGGCCGCCAGTGCGTTCAACCGCCGGGTCCAGGTGCCGACGCTTCGGACATGCAGTTCCAGCGTCGTCGTGTCCTCGGGATTGGACGTTACCGTGAAAGGGTGCCACTCCCGGCGGGAAACGGCCGGATGCTTCAGGAAGACATATTCCCCGGCCTGATACTCGAACCATTCCGGCCGCGCCAGTTTCAGGCGCGTCACGTCGGAGGGCATCGCGTCCATGGCGCTGAGTTCCGCCGGCTGGCGTCCCCGCATCAGGCGGACCGCCTGTTCGATCAGGAACAGTGCGCCCGGCGCGATGACCCACATCCAGAATTCCGGCACATGGATCAGGAAAAAGGCGAACCACAGCCAGAACAGCCGGTGCGTGACATAAAACAGTTCGAACAGGCCGAGCTTGCGAATGAAGCTCAGCGAGCAAATCCAGACGACGACAAAAATGCCGACCAGGGTCAGGCCCGACCAGCCGATCCGGCTGCCGAACAGCTCGCCATAGATCAATTCGCGGGTGAAGAAATCCGGATCGACCATGGATTCATAGGTCGCGATATAGCCGCCGACATGGACCAGCGCCAGAATGAAGGAGACATGCCCGACAACCTTGTGGAAATCGATCGCACGGTCCAGCGGCAGGAAGGGTCCAAGCGGCGTCCGGCGCAGAAAGGTCAGGGAATGGCGCAGCATGCTGATCAGGATGACCGCGCCGTTCAGCTTCAGCGCCTCCGCCGCGCCTTGGGCGGTCACGGTGAACAGATCGGACCCCAGCGCCAGTTCGGCCAACGCGCCCTGCCGGAACATCCAGATATTGCCGACCGCATAGAGCAACAGCAGCGCCAACCAAGGCCGATCATTGTCCCACAGCCGTTCGCCCAGATCCGCCAGGGCCTGGATCGTTCGGCCGCCCTTGCGCCGGTCGCGGGGAATGCGCTGGGGCAATTTCAGCCATGTCGACGCGCTGGCGACCATCTGGTCCCGCAGGGCAGGATGCGCGTCGATACTGGCCTTGAATTCCGCGAAGCTGATGGCGCCGCTGCCATCGGTGTCGACCGACCGGAACAGGGCCGCGCTCAATGCCTGAAGTTTGTCCGGCGATACGTCCAGGCTGTGTTCGTTCAGGCTACGATCCAGAATATGGGTCAGTTCCTCCGGATCGACGGTGCCGTCGCCGTTCAGATCGTGTAGATCGAAGACGATGCGCAGTTTTTCGTCCGGCGACCCGTCGATCAGAATCTTCGCGAATTCGATGAATTCCCACAGCGTCACCGTGCCGCTGCCGTCCCGATCCACCAGCGCGAAGATTCGGGCCGCGTAATCCGCATCTTGCAGACCCAGGCCCACCTGCAGTTCCGCACAATCGATACGCTCGTCATCGCCGGCGATGGCCTTGAACCGGGTCTCGATATCGCGCAATTGCGATGCGACGTCCTTACCGGTCTTAACCTTCAATTCCGCTCGTTCGTCGGCCATTGACGCACGCCTCCCTATCCGCCCATTAACCATTTAACACATTCTTCGCGAACCGGCATATCCGTGATGATTGCCCAGAAATGCAAAGTATTTTATCTTTTCAACATGATGAGACGACTTCTGATCGCGATAGCGGCGCCCGCGATGCTCGTATCGACCCTCGCGCAGGCACAAGACATCTCGGGTGACCCCACGCGGGGCCGATCCCTCATGGAAGAAATGAAATGCCCGCAATGCCATGGGCAGGATGGCAAGGGACGGCTTAAAACGCCGGGCGTGCCGCGTATCGACGGCCAGTACGAAACCTATCTGGTCAATCAATTGCAGAACTTCCGCGACGGGCGACGTCCCCATAAATTCATGGAGGTCTATGCCGGCCGCCTGGACGGGCAGACGATCCGCGACCTGGCGGCCTTCTATGCCTGCCAAGGATCGGAACAGCCGCTGCTGCCCGATCCCGAACGCTGCACGCCGGTACGGTGACCGCCATGCGCCTGACGACACTTGCCGCAACGGGATTGATGCTGGGGCTGGTCGCCCTCGCCGGTGGGCGCGACGCCGCCGCGCTGGAATGCAACGAGAAGAACCCGGACATCTGCACGACCTGTGAAGATCTGCGCAAGGCCTATAGCGGCGGTGATATCAAATCGATCCGCCAGGTGCGCGGCCGGTCGGTCTGGACGCCGCTCTATGCCGCCTATTTCAAGGACTGCCCGGAACTGGCTGCCCGCTATCTGGGCATGGGCGTCCATCCCGCCGTCGGCGGCATGGAAGGCGATTTGTTGGCGACCGTCATTTCCTGGGACCGCTGGGAAGTGCCGAAACGCGCCGAATGGGTACAGATGCTGGTCCGGGGCGGCGCGCGCCTGGACAGCCCGCCGATCACCGACCGCACGACGCGCCAGCGCCTGATGCAGGAATACGGGCAGCGCGACGATATCATGGCGCTGATCAAGATCGCGGAAGACGCCGGCGGCTGATTTTACCGTCCGGCGGTTCCTGTCACCGGTCTCCACCAAAGGAAATGATGCAATGAAATCCGTTCGGCTGGGCCGCACCGGCCTGAAAGTCTCGCAATTGTGTTTCGGCACCATGTCTTTCGGCGGCGACGCCGACGGCGCGGAATCGAAACGGCTCTACGCCGCCTGTCGGGACGCCGGGATCGACTTCTTCGACTGCGCCGATGTCTATAACGGCGGCAAGGCGGAAGAGATCCTGGGCGATCTGATCCGGCCGGAACGCGACCGCATCATCCTGACATCGAAATGCGCCTCGGTCCTGGGCGACGGCAGTCAGCCCAACCGGGGCGGCGCCAATCGCCGCCACATCCTGAAGGCAGTGGAAGACAGCTTGAAACGGCTTGGCACCGACCGGCTGGATATCCTGTTTTTGCATCGCTGGGACCCGGAAACGCCGATCGAGGAAAGCCTGCGCACGCTGGAGGATCTGGTCCGGTCGGGTAAGGTCGTCCATATCGGCGCAAGCAACTATACCGCCTGGCAGATGGCAAAATCCTTGGGCATTCAGGACCGCAACGCCTGGTCCCGTTTCGACGTCATCCAGCCGATGTACAATCTGCTCAAGCGCCAGGCGGAGGTCGAAATCCTGCCCCAGGCGGCGGAAGAAGGATTGGGCGTCATTTCTTACGGCCCAAATGCCGGCGGACTTCTGACCGGCAAGTACCGGGACGGGGCGCGGCCTGAAGGGGCGCGCATGATCGCCAGTGCGATGTACGCCAAACGCTACGCCGACGACTATTACTATGATACGGCGGCGCAATTCACTGCCTTCGCCGACCGGATGGGCGTTCATCCCGTCAGCCTCGCCGTCGCCTGGGCGACCCATCATCCGGCAATCACCTGCCCGATCATCGGCGCACGGTCCGTCGAACAGCTTCAGGCGTCGCTCGCCTCCGTCGACGTGCCGATGTCGGACGCGCTCTGGGCCGATATCGCGGCCCTGACCCGGCGGCCGCCCTCCCCCGTCGACCGCGACGAGGAACTGTGAGCGTCACCTCACGACGGGGCGCGTCATAACTCCTATGCCCATCGGTCTGGGCGGACCGCATTGCCATTGACGCATCCCCGTGCTGAAACCGGTGTCCCTCATTCCGAAAGGAACGCGCGTGAGCGACAACGCCACACCCGCCCAGGATTCCGGCCGCCATCTGGCGGAATCCTATCTGCTGCTGACGGCGACGTCGCTTTGCTGGGCCGGTAACGCCGTGCTGGGGCGGCTGGCGGTGGGCGAGGTCTCGCCCATGATGGTCGTCCTGGGGCGCTGGGTCGGCGTGTTGATCCTCTGTCTTGTCTTCCTGCTGCCGATGCTGCGCCGCGACTGGCCGGTGTTGAAGCGCCACCTGCCCTTCCTGGCCCTCCTGGGCGCTACCGGATTTACCGGGTTCAACGCCTTGTTCTATCTGGCCGCCCACGGCACGACGGCGCTGAATATCGGCATTTTGCAGGGCACGATCCCGATCTTCGTTCTGGTCGGGTCGTTTCTGATTTACCGCAGCGGTCTACGCCCGATGCAGGGGCTGGGGGTGGTCCTGACGGTGACCGGCGTCATCACCGTCAGCAGCGGCGGCAGTGTCGACCGGCTGCTGGCGCTGCAGTTCAATCCGGGCGACCTGTTGATGCTGTGCGCGTGCATCCTCTATGCCGGCTATACGATCGCCTTGCGCAACCGGCCGAAGGTTTCGCCGCTCAGCATGTTCGCCGTGATGGCCGGGGCGGCCTTCATCGTCTCCCTGCCCGCGGCGGGGATCGAGGCGGCGCTGGACCGGTTCCAGTGGCCGACACCGCTGGGCTGGCTTCTGATCGGTTTGGTGACGGTCTTCCCATCCTTCATCGCCCAGATTTTCTTCATCCAGGGCGTCGACCGCATCGGCCCCGCCCGGGCAGGCGTCTTCGTCAATCTGGTGCCGATCTTCGCGGCCGCCATGGCGGTCCTGTTCCTCAAGGAAGCCTTCCACCTCTATCACGCGATCGCGCTGACGCTGGTCCTGATCGGGATATACCTGTCGGAAAAGTTCAAGCCGGCCTAGGCTTTGGCCGCCTTACAGCGGCAGCCAGGCCAGTGCCGCATGCCGGACCGTTACGGTCGAGAACACCGGCGGCGCCTCCCCATCGAACACGACGCGGACGACACGCCGCCGTTCCGGTCGACCCAACGTATCGAGCAATTCCTGCGGCACCGACCGGGCGTAGTTGCTGACCCGCTCAATCCGGCCGCGATAGGCATCGGCCCCTGCGAACACGATGACCGCGTCTCCCTGATCGATGGAATACAGGGTGCCGGTCGGAATATAGCCCAGAACGTAGGGTGCGCCGGACAAGATCGAAATGGCGGTATCACCAGGCTCGATCACCGCGCCGGGATAGGGCAGATCCGGTGCGACCTGGCCCGTCACCGGCGACTTTACGGTACCACCGTCATAGTCGTTCTCGAACCCGTGGATCACGCCGCGCAGCCGCTGCAGCGTGTCCGACAATCCGTCGACCAAGGCGCCGGACTTGACCAGGGCGGCATTCAATTCTTCAAGTTCCAGTTTCGCCTTGAATTCCGCATCGATTGCCTGACCCAACTCAGCGCTGGAAACGAGATTCCTGGATTCCAGATCCCGGACCTGCCGCAGGCGGGCCTCGGCGACGGAATATCGGCTTTCCGCCAATTGTATCAGGCGTGGAAGGGACGTGTACTCCGCTCGCGCCGTATAAAGATCGGCCTCCAGTTCCGCCTCGTCCCGACGCAGCGTCGCCAGGGTCCGTCTGGCATCCAGCGACCGCAGCGCGAAGATCGGATCGCCCCGTTCCACTTCCTGACCTTCGTCGACGAAGACCGCCTGGATCGTGGCGTTGTATTCGACGCCGACATCGATCCGGTCGCGCAGAACGATCCCGTCACCGCGCAGGACGACATAGTCGCCGACCAACAACCGCAGCAAGGCCAAGGCGAACAGGCCGAGACAGGTCAGATAGATGATCCGTGTCCAGCGGCGCCCGCTGCCGCGCACTTCATTCTCGATTCCGGAATCGAATGACAGGCGGCGCAACCGCTTCATGACTGATCCTTTCTTGCCGCATCCAGTACCCGTCTCGGCACATAGCTGTCCTTGTAGGATCCCTGTCGCAGGATCTCGTCGGCGATCGCCGCCATGCGGACAAACCGCAAGATGAAACTGCTGACCAGCGAGTACAGCGGCACATAGGGCAGATATCGCAGACTTCGGAGGTCGCCGGACACGATGACCGCAAACAGGAAGGTCACCAATGCGAACAGGACATAGATCATCGCGACCGCCAGCAATATCGCCGGGGCATCGCCGCGATACGCCATGAACAGCCAAACCACATACAAGGTGAATGAAAACGGCAGTAAGGCCTGAAACACCAGAATATCGATATGGCCAAAGGCGTCCGACAGGCTGAAACGGCTCTGACCGGGTCGCAGCGACACGGCGAACTTTTCCAGCCGCACCCGGACCAGACTGCGGTTCCAGCGCAGACGCTGGCGGATCAACGACTCCATCGTGGTCGGGACATCCGTGTAAGCCATGGCAGCCGTCGCGAAGGCGATCCGCCATCCCGCTCGGCGAAGCTTTTCCGTCAGGTCGGCATCCTCGCCTGGCCCGACCTCCCAGCCCGCGACGCCGACCAGGGCCTCACGGCGGAACATGCCGACCGCACCGGAAACAATGAACAAGATGCCGAAGGAATCCGCGAATGTCCGCCCCATGCTGATGCTGATCAGATATTGGATCGCCTGAACGATGGTTGTCAGACTTTCCATTGCATTGCGGGGCGCCAGATTGCCGGCCACAGCGCCGACCTTCGGATCGGCAAACTCGCGATACATGCATTCGATCGCGTCGGGGGCGAACTCCGTATCGATATCGGCAATCACGACATAGCGACCGGTAGCGTACCGCAAACCCAGATTGGCCGCCGCGCTCTTTCCCGAACGCAGTTCGGTGCGCAGCGCAATGTCGACCAAACCCTCGCGCCGCAAATCGGCGGCGACATCCGACATGCCATCCGTAGAACCGTCGTCCACGACGACGATCTGGCTCGGCGCCAAAGTCTGCTGACGCAGCGAGTCGACCGTCGCCCGCAGGCCGCCTGCCTCATTATGCCCCGGCAATAAGACGGTAACGTCGGCATATCCGGCAGGCTCCTCCGGCGCGCGGGTCACATGCCGCCCGCCGAAACCAGGACGCCGCCAGACCGCCAGCGCCACCGCCCCGCCGGTCAACAGATAGCGCGGGACCTCAAGCAGGATCATATGCCAGAACGCGCCGACCGCTTCGGCCTGCGTCAGGGTTCCGAGCCAGGCAAGCGCGTCACCGAGCATCGCCGCCCTGCGCAATCGCAATCGGGGGCGTTTCGTCCGGCGTCGTCACCTCGCGCGCGACGATGCGAATCGGCCGGTCTTCCCCCAGCTTGTCTTTCACCCGCCCCTCGATGGTACGCATCAGGGCCTCAAAGTCCGTCGATCCGCCGGTCGTCGTCACAACGAACCCGTCCGTCGCGTCGGACAACTCCGTCGAGATGACATCCGTGTCCCGCATCGACTTCGTCAGTACCGAATGCACAATCTCATACCCGTTCGCCAGATCGGTCGGATCGCCGCCATCGGCCAGGGACAGTTCCAATTTGAACGTTCGCGCCGATGTCGGTCCCGGCCGGTCGTCCGCGACCGCGTCACCTTCCGGCGACGAGTGGCCGCCACCGCGCAACAGATCCAGGATCCGATCCTCCTTGCCGTCGCGCAGCAAGGTCAGGGCCATGGTGGCGTTCGGGGTCAATTCATAACGCCAGATGCGCCGGAACCCCATCCTGTCGCCACGGGTGTCTGTACCGCAATCCAGACACCGAAAGCCGACTTCAGGCTCCGTCATGTCCCCATTGCAGGACAGGCACACAAACAGATTGCCCGATTGATCGTAGTCCCGGCCGTAATGGCGCAATTCGTGATGGCATTTCGGACAATGCCAGCCGTCTTCGCCCTCCCGCTCGAAATCCTCCTCCGGTCCCTGATAGCCGCAGCGGTAATGATGAACGATGGTGGACTTTTCCAGGGTCGCCTTGCCGCAGAACACGCAAACCTCGCGCGCCAGGGCGCGGCTGCCCTCGCACTGGGGGCATTGCGGCAAGGTATCCGTCGCGCTGCGCGTCATCAGCCCGGCGTCGTGAAGGTCCTGCAGCGGGACGTCCAGGTCGGAGTGCCCCAACAGGCCCGGGAACCGCGCGACGGTGGGATCCGACGGGTCGAATTCCGGGGCAAGACCGGTTTGCCGGGAATAGGCCAGCGCCAGAACGGCGATATGCGTCGAATCCGATGCGGCCTTGCACAGCCGGTTATTCAACCGCTTCCAAATCCTGTTCACGGCGCCGCGGATTTTTTCCAGGCCATCCTGTTCTTCAGGCTGCACCCAGACATCGACATGAACCCGCACCCGGGGATCGAGATCGCCGAACACCACCAACGGCGCGACAGTGGCGGCCGAGGGCGTCGATTGATGCCCGACGTCCAGATAAAGATCGGACGGATTACAGGCGACAGCCTGGAACGCCTCGCTCGGAGAATCCTCGGTCGAAAAGCTAACTCCGTCGACCTCCGGCGGACGACCTTTGCCGATCCAATGCAACACAAGCATTACAATGCCTCGCTAGGCACATCGCCTATCGTTCGCCCAGCCCCGTCCATATCGTTTGGTTAAAGTTAGTAACTTATTGTTTGCCTTCAATACTATTCCCGGGAAATCAACCGATCCGCGCAGTGAAGAAGGAAACGACACCGATGACACGGCGCCTAGACCGACAACTCCATGATCCGGACACCGTCAGGAACCGTATCCGTCACCAGTTGCTTATCGGGAAAAACTTGGGAAAACCGGCATGAAACGGACTATGTGGGTCACCGCGATTCTGATCGTCACCCTGAATGCTGTCCCGGCCGCCGCCGAACCGTTGTTATGGCAGGCCCTGCGCGACGGCCGGGCGGCAGTGCTGATCCGCCACGCCCTGGCGCCCGGCACCGGCGACCCTGCCGCCTTCGATGTCGGCGACTGCGCCACGCAGCGCAACCTGTCGGAAGAGGGCCGGGCCCAGGCCCGCCGGATCGGGGACATGTTCCGTGCCAACGGCATCGACACCGCCACTATCCTGACCAGCCAATGGTGCCGCTGCCGCGACACCGCCACCGAAATGGCGCTCGGGCCGGTACAGGATGCCTCCTTCCTGAACTCCTTCTTCGCCAATCGCGGCGACGGCCCCGATCAGACCGCCGCCTTGCGCGCCTATCTGATCGCAACCGCTTTGAACGCCCCTGTCGTAATGATCACGCATCAGGTCAATATCACCGCGCTGACCGGCCATTTCCCTCGCTCGGGGGAAATTGTTTTCATTGCGATGCCCGTTGACGAGAATGTGCGTATCCTGGGTACCATCCAGACATTGCAGTAAGGACCTCCCCACGCGACGGCAACAGCGATCGGGGACCATAACTCTGCGAAAGCAAAGCAACCGGCCAGCCCATCGCGCCGTTTACGGCCTTATTACAAAATAATACCGAAAAATATCTCTGCCTCATTCGGCGCCAAACAGATAAATTCAACCAAGACGATATACATAAGACTTAATAAAATCAGTCAATCAAGAGAGAAATGGAACAGACATACAAACCGACAATTTCCATTTCGATGAAATCTCCCCAATATATACTCAAATACATTGAACTGATATATATTTCCTTATTGAGGACACTTATTCGCGAGGGAAACGTGAAGTCCTTCAATGGGCGTAAATAAACTTCTGGGGGAATAGAATCATGATTGATCTAAAAATGGGCCTCGCTCGTCACGCGCTTGGTCGAACCATTGTTGCGGTCGCCGCCAGTGCGCTGATAGCTTCCTGTCAAAGTGCGTCGGCCCCGACCGGCCCGGCCCTGACGCAGTTGTCTGGTACGGAAACCGGCGACATCCTTTACGAAAGCCGATCCCCCTATGACTTCGTGAACATGATCGACGGATCCGCACCGGAGGTGACCGTTCCGGCCACCCTGACCTTCCCGGACGGCGCAAATCCCGGAACCCCGGTCCCGGCCGTGATCATCATGCATGACAGTGCAGGCGTGGACGCGGTTCATGAACACGCCTATGCGTCGATGTTGAACCGGGAAGGCTATGCAACGCTGGTCGTCGACAGCTACGGTGCGCGCGGCATTCGGAGTACGGAAGCGAACCAGACCCTGGTAACCGCGGTGATGATGCTCGCCGATGCCTATGCCGGACTGAACCTGCTCAGCTCGGACCCACGCATTGACGGATCCAAGGTCGCGGTGATGGGATTCTCAAAGGGCGGTATGGTCGCGCTCTATTCATCCCTCGAGCAGGTCAGGAAATGGTTCGCCACTGGCGACGACCGTTTCGCCGCGCATGTCCCGATCTATCCGTATTGCGGGTTGCTGCCGGACGAAACGGAACTGACTGGCGCGCCCGTGAAGATGCTGCTCGGCGGCTTGGACGATTACACGCCCGTGTCTCAGTGTCAGACGGTTCAGGAACACGTCGATCCGGAAGGCACCCTCATGACTCTGGAAATCTACAAGGGGGCTTATCACTCCTTCGACGGATCGTGGAATGTCGAGCGGGAGCCTTTCTTCAATCCGAGTGACTGTCACTTCTCCTTTGGCTCGGACGGCATAACGCGGGAACGCGGAACCGGCCGTATCGCCTCCACTGCGGAGCAGCGACAGGAGGTCCTTAGCGACTGTGGATCGATGGGAATCACATCCGGTCGCAACTCGCAGGCATCGGCTCAGGCCAGACAGGATTTGAAGTCTTTTCTGAGCGCTACCTTCTGAACGTTACGACACCCTACGTCGGTCCCGACCGACATCACCCGGTCGGAACCGACTTAGCAAAGCCCCCTGGAAAGCTCCGGGGGGCTTGTCCGTTCGGCATCCGCCGCCCGATCCGGAACCATCGTCGGCAACGAAAGTTATGGTCACGGCCTACCGCAAACCTGCCCAATTTCGACACTGTTCGTACTTTCGGAATAACCTGATAAACTATCCTTTCAGAATATCGCAGCGTTCGGGAGGGAGGAATACCCCATGGCCCGTACTCCGTTGGCGATGCTGTTAGGGATAATGATGAGCCTGATCGTCGCTGCAAATTCCGCAGCGGCGGAAACGCGTATGGCGCTCGTGATCGGCAATGGCAATTATGCCACGGCCCCCTTGCAAAACCCGCCGAATGACGCGCGGCTGGTCGGGGACACCCTGGAAAGCCTGGGGTTCACCGTTTCTCGCCATTCCGATCTGGACCAACGCGCCCTGAAGCGCGCCGTGCTGGATTACGGCGAGGCGTTGGCGGAGGCCGGGCCCGACACCATCAATGTGATCTACTATGCCGGGCATGGCGTTCAGATTCAGGGGCGCAACTATCTGATCCCGGTAAAGGCGCAGATCGAACACGAACGCGACGTCCCGATCGAAGCGGTGGCCGCCGATGAGATCCTGCAATCCATCGCCTATGCGGAGACCCAGCTCAACATCGTCATTCTCGACGCCTGCCGGAACAATCCCTATGCGCGCAGCTTCCGCTCGTCGGAAACCGGACTGGCGCGCATGGATGCGCCGCGGGGAACGCTGCTGGCTTACTCGACCGCCCCGGGATCCGTCGCGGCGGACGGTACCGGGCGCTACAGCCCCTATGCACGTGCCCTGGCCCGGGCCATGAACCTGCCCGGACTGCCAATTGAGGAGGTCTTCAAGCGCGCCCGGATCGACGTCATGGAACATACCGCCGAACGGCAGGTACCCTGGGAAAGCTCGAGCCTGACCGGCAACTTCTCCTTCGTTCCGGCCGCTGCCGCAGGCGACGTTGCCGCGCAATCGCGCGAGGCCGTGTTCTGGAGCTCTATCGCGGCCCAGGACGATCCCGCCCTGTTTGAGGAATACCTGACACGATATCCGGATGGGCTGTTCCGCAGCATCGCCGAAAGCCGCCTTGCAGCCCTGTCAGGCGCCGCATCCGCGCCACCACGCGCCGCGCGTACTGGCCCTGTCCGGTTCAAACCGGGTACCTATGACCCCGCCATTCTGCGCAGCGAAACCGAATGTGCGGAAGTCCGGTTCCAATCGGTCACCCTGGAGCCGGAAAGCGGCAAGGGATTCTGGCTTCACCCGGATACCACCGGAACCGTGCAGTATCGTATCGAGGACGGCATCGTCGGCGTGAAGTTCAAGGGGACCCTGGTCAGCGAAACCCACGAGACCGTGCAGATCCAGGGGTCGGATCTGTTCGTCCGAATACGGGTCATCTATGCCGGAGGGGTCTGCAAGATCGCCTATTGGCTGAAAGGCGCCATCGGCCCGTAGGGACCGATTCCTTTCTTGCGATCAGTAAAAGACGAAACCCCCAGGTTTCCCTGGGGGTTTCGATGGTGGGCGCGGCAAGGATTGAACTTGCGACCCCTGCGATGTCAACACAGTGCTCTCCCACTGAGCTACGCGCCCGCGTCTCTGTGGACGGCGCGGTGTTTAGCACCCGTTTTCGGGTCCATCAAGCATTTGATCGCAGGAAAATTCATCGAACGGACATCCGGCGGCGGGAACACTGGCACAGGCCTTGCTTTCCCTGACGGTCGAGAGAGAAGTCTATCGGACGGGAGAGGTTCGATGTTGCGCGTATCCCTGGCCCTGGCGCTGTTTTGCGCCCTTCTGACAACCGGTCCCAGCGTCCGGGCGGAAGATCTTGCCGCCGCCCCGGCAGGGGCTATCGCCCCGGGAGGCTCGTCGGCAAAAGGCGATGCCGGACCCTGTGCGGCCGCCATCGCCTTCGCGGAGCGGGCGAAGAATATTCCGGTCCATCTGCTGCAGGCGATTTCGCTGACCGAGAGCGGACGCTGGAGCGACGCCCATGACGCCTTCATCGCCTGGCCCTGGACGGTCATGGCGGAGGGCAAGGGCCGTTACCTGCCCAGCATGGCCGCCGCCATTGCCGAGGTGGAGGCGCTGCAGGCGCGCGGCGTGACAAATATCGATGTCGGCTGCATGCAGGTGAACCTGTATTACCACGGCCGGAACTTCGCCAGCCTGGAAGATGCCTTCAACCCGATCCACAATGTCGCCTATGCCACGACCTTCCTGACCGACCTGCGTCAGAAGCGCAGCAGTTGGACCCGGGCGGTGAAGGAATATCATTCGACCAAGCCGGAGCGGCAGGAAATATACCGCGAGCGCGTCATGCGGATCTGGGACGCCCTGAAAAAGGGCCGCCCGATCGGCGGGCGCGATACCGGGCTGGAAAGTGCCGGTTACGCCTATATCGCGACCGCCGAATGGCCGCCGCGCAACTACCGCGCCCAGAAACAGATGGAAGCCGCCGCCCGCGCCCGGGTGATGACCAGCGGACAGTTCTGAACCAACCGATCTGAAGCGCTTTATTGTACCCGGACATTTTTGCCCCGCCCGCCGTCTTGCGGGCCGCGACCGGATCGTCTTAAGTCGTCACGGCATAGAACAAAGAGGGGGCGGCCATGAGCGATGCGGGCACGATGGAACTGGATGTCGAAGGACTGCGCGCGGACACGCCGGGCTGCGGCGGCGGGTTGATCCATCTGAACAATGCCGGGGCCGGACTGATGCCGCGGCCGGTGCTGGAAAGCGTCCAGGCGCATCTGACCCGCGAGGCGACGATCGGCGGCTACGAGGCCTTCAACCTGGCCAAGGATCAGGCCGAAAGCCTGTATGCCAGCGCAGCGAAGCTTATCGGCGGAAAGCCCAACGAGATCGCCTATCTGGAGAACGCGACCCGCGCCTGGGACGCCGTGTTCTATGCCTTCGACTGGCGGCCCGGCGACACGGTCGTCACCGCCCGGTCGGAGTACAATTCCAATATGATCGCCTTCCGGCATGCGGAAAAACGCCATGGCATCCGCGTCCTGCTGGCGCCCGACACGCCGGACGGCGCGGTCGACCCGGCGGGCCTGGAGGCGCTGCTGGACGACAGCGTGAAACTGATCTGCCTGTCCCACATGCCGACCAATGACGGGCTGGTGAACCCGGCGGAGGCCGTCGGCGCGGTCGCGGCGAAGCACGGCATCCCCTATCTGCTGGATGCCTGCCAGTCGGTCGGACATTACCCGGTCGATGTCGCGAAGACCGGCTGTACCATGCTGTCGACCACGGGCCGGAAGTTCCTTCGCGGCCCGCGCGGCACGGGCTTCCTATGGGTGCGCGAGGACTGGATCGGGAAGCTGGACCCGCCCTTCCTGGACAACCGCGCCGCCCGATGGACGGAAATCGACGGCTATGAAGTCTGGGACACCGCACGGCGTTTCGAGAACTGGGAAAGCTTCGTCGCCGGCCGGATCGGCCTTGGGGTCGCCCTGGACTATGCCAACATGCTGGGCCCGCAGGCGATCTGGAACCGGGTGACCGCCCTCGCCAATCGCATGCGGGCGGGCTTGGCGGCCATTCCCGGCATCACGGTCCATGATCGCGGCACGGTGAAAAGTGCCATCGTCACCTTCTCCCACAAGGAGGTGGCGACGACGGAGATCGTGAACCGCCTCAGGCTGGAACACCGGATCAACACCTCAGCCTCGGACGTGCAACTGACCCGGACCGATACGCTGGACACGGGGATCAAGGCGATGGTCCGCGCCTCGCCGCATGTCTACAATACGGAAGACGAGATCGACACGTTGCTGAACGCCGTCGCCGGGATCGTTCAGGTCCGGAAATAGGCGTAGACGCGGCCGATATAGGCGCAGGCCAGCAGAATGCCCAAAGCCTGGATCGCCGCCCGGATCGCCCCGCCCAGCAGCCAGACACCCGAGGGCAAAACCATGCCGAAGCCGATCATCAGGGCAAGCTGAGCCAGGAACAGGATCCCGGCAAAGCTGACCAGGGACCAGAAGAGCGGCCATGCCTGGGGCTTGGTTTCCGCCCAACCGCCCTTGACGTCGAAGGCATCACCCAGCGCCGTCGCCCCCAGCGCCGGCATGAACCGGGACGTCACGTAAACGAAGGCCGCGAGGCCGAAGGCCGATCCGGCGATGCTGGTCAGGCTCATCAGCGTGCTGCCGACACCGCCGGCCAGGGTCCCGATAATCGCCGACAGGACGCTGACCACCAGCGTCGCGGCGATCAGGACGCCGATCATGGCCCCAAGAGACATCAGCGCGATCAGCACATAGGCCGACAGATACCGCACCTCCGCGCCGCCCAGGGACAGCAGCGGAAACCGCCCGTCTTCCGGCGGGCCAAAGACGGTGAGGCGGATCCAGATGGTTATCGCAGGGACCAGCAGGACGAGTCTCACGATTTCATAGGCGAGAACTTCCAGCAGTCCGCCCGGCGCCGTCATGTACTCGATCAACTGCGCCAGATCGTTGCCTTCCGGCGGGGCGGGCGGCAGCGGCAGAATCGACGTCACTACCAGGCTGGCGGCGACGAAAGCGACCAGCGACAACCAGGCGGAGCGCAGATAAAGCCCGAAATGCGAGAACGGCAGCATGAAGCTGCCCAGCACGATATCCTTCGACGGGAAGGCCCCCGGCCCGGCCTCATCGGGTTTGCTCACGATACCCCCTGCGCGCGATCAACAAGTCGCGTTGGATATAGGGACTTCGGAAAGGTTTGACCACCATTCCGGGGGCAAAGCGCCTAGACTGATTGAGATCTCCTCAGGCCGGGTGACGGTCGCGCAGTGCCAACAGCCGCTCCCGCAGGCGTCCGTAGACCCCCGATTGGAAACAGCAATAGACCGCCAGCGATGGCAGGATGACGATGAATGCCAGAACGGCGTCCAATACCAACCGCCCGATGGTTTCGCCGAACGCACCAAACAGCGATGAGAAGATCACGATCACAAATCCGCCCCCCATGCCGGCGATGAAACCGATCAGGGCAAAGAGGAGCGCACTGCTGATAACTAGGACCAGGACACTGAAGAAAATGCGCCACCCCTGCCCCTGCGTGATCTGCCAGGACTCGGACACGGATACTTCGTCGCCGACCGCCGCCCCGACCAGCAGGGGGATCATGCGCCCGATGCAATAGACATACGCCACGATCGCGGAGAACCCCACGATGAACGCCAGCGCGCCGGTCGCGACGGTCGATAGAACGGCAAACAGAACTGCCACGAAGATCACGCAGCACAGGAACAGGAACAGCGACGCCATCAGCAACCGACGTTCCCGCGTGCCATATGGCCATTTCGACCCGCCCAACGCGAACTCCGGGCCCATCGCGGCCTGACGATACCAAACTGCGTAGAGCGGGATCACCAGAAGAACCTGAAGGACGGTTGCAAGGAGGAGGGCGACGATGAACTCGCTGGAGAAAAACTGCGAGAATGTATCGGCGACCTGATCCTGCGCCCCATCGTTCGAGAGCAAATGGGGCATCACATAGCTTGGCAATGTCATCACGGCCGCCGCGACGACCGCGGGCAGCCATGCGACCTTCAGATAGGTCGCGTATTTACCGATACCCTCGCGGTAGGCGAAACCGACGGACCCGAAAACCGGGACCTTTGACGGCACCGTCGTTTCATTCACATCACTCATCGCACTCCCCCACCGCAACCACCAAGACAGGTTTCCCAACGAGGGAACTATGCGGGGTTGCGCAGGGCAAGAAAACGAAAATATCCGCCGGGCGGTTTGCAGCGCCGGCTAGCCCTCAAACTGTGCGGCGGCCTTGACCCATTTTCGAATGCCAAGTTCGGCAGGGCGCCCTTAGGGGCGCCCTGCCGTGCTGACTTCGGCGCCCCCGAAGGTGCGGGCTAAAGAATGTTATGCTCCGGACCGAAGGGGTAACCGGTGATGTTCTCCGCGCCGTCTTCCGTGACGATCAAGATATCGTGCTCGCGATAACCGCCTGCGCCGGGCAGGCCTTCGGGCAGCATGATCATCGGTTCCATGGACACGACCATGCCGGGCAGCAGGGTGGTGTCGATATCCTCGCGCAGTTCGACGCCCGCCTCGCGGCCGTAATAGTGGCTCAGCACGCCGAAGCTGTGACCGTAGCCGAAGGATCGGTACTGCAGCAGATCCCATTCGCGATACATGTCGTTCAGTTCGGCCGCGATATCGCAGCACCGCGCGCCGGGTTTGATCAGGTCCAGCCCGCGCCGGTGAACGGCGACGTTCTTTTCCCACAGATCGAGATGCGCGTCGGAAGCATGTTCGCAGAACAGGGTGCGTTCCAAAGCCGTGTAATAGCCGAAGATCATCGGGAAGGTGTTCAGCGACAGGATGTCCCCCGCCTGCACGACCCGGTTCGTGACCGGATTATGGGCCCCGTCCGTGTTGATGCCCGACTGGAACCATGTCCAGGTATCCATCAACTCGACATAGGGATAGGACGTCGCGATCTCGCGGATCATCGCATTGGTGCCGGCGATGGCGACCTCATGCTCCGGCACGCCGGCCGCCACGGCCTCGGCCACTGCGGCCCCGCCGATATCCGCGACCTGGGCCCCTTTGCGGATCAGGACATGCTCCTCCGCCGATTTGATCGTGCGCATCCACATGGACGGCTGACCGACATCGACCAGTTCCACGCCGGGCAGCGCGTCTTGAAGCTGGCGTTGCGTGTCCAGCGTGATGTGGTCGAATTCCACACCCAGCCGCTTCACCCCCTTGGTCAGGGTTTGGACGGCGTGGAAGTAATTGTCCTTGCGCCAGTCGGTATAGGTGACGTTGTCCCCAAAGGTGCGCCGCCAGGGCTGCCCGCCGTCGATCCCGGCGGAGATGGAGGTGGCGCCGTCCCGGTCAATGACGAAACCGTATTTCCGCCCGAAATAGCAGTAAACGAAGCCCGCGTAATAGTTGATGCAGTGATAGGAGGTGAACAGGCAGGCATCGACATCGTTCTGCCCCATCCAGTCGCGCACGGCGTTCTGCCGCCGCGCCATTTCCGCTTCCGAGAAGGGGGAGAAGGATTTTTCGCCATTATGCCAGGTCACCAGACGCGCGAGATCGTCGGCCATATCTACTCTCCTGAATTTCAGGCGGCGTCTCAGGCGCCGCGAAGGATGGGGAAATCCGGGCCCGACAGCGGCGCGCCGCTGGTCAGGGTCACATTCGGGAAGGGCGGCGAGGTCACGCGGCCTTCGGGCCGAATGAAGGTCGCCGGCCCGCCGACCAGGCGCAGCGAGAAGGCGCGGCGGCTCTGATCGGGGCTGTTGTTGGCGGGCGCGCCATGGATCGTGCGGTAGTCGAAGGCGACCGCATCGCCCGGTTCCAGCGCCCAGCCGAGAATGTCGTAATCCTCGCGGTGGTCGTTGATGTTCGGAATGTCCTCCAGCCCGTCGCCGGGGTTCAGGGCCGATCCGTCGAACCGCTGCGGCCGAAAGAACTTGCCCCATTTATGCGACCCGCCGACGAATTCCAGCGTTCGGTCGCGCGGCACCGGGTCCAACGGCACCCAGATGCTGACCGTGCGCGGCGCCTGGACGCTGTAATAGGGCTGGTCCTGGTGCCAGGGCGTCGGGATACCGGTATTGGGCAGTTTGACGATGACATGCTCGTGAAAAAGCTGAACCCGATCACAACCCATCAGTTCGGCGCCGACATCGGCGGCGGGGGAATCGAAGATGAAGTCCCGGTACTGCGGGATACGCTGCCAGTTGCAATAGTCGCTGAGGAAGGTGCCGCCCTTTTCCTCGTCATGATAGATGCGGGCTTCCGGGGCGGGATCTTCGATGTTCCGGTCGACCCCGGCGCGCAGCGTGTCCATCCAGTCGCGGAAGACGCCGCGCAGCACGGTCGCGCCGTCGCGGTCGAACGCATCGATGGTGTCCTGGTCGAGATAGGCGGTCATGGTTTCGATCCTCCGGAAAGCGTGGGAGACCCCTTCGCTTTACACCCCCAGCGCCCATCCGTAGAAATAATACTTATGGATATACTTCATAAGAAAATCCGATCGCTTACCTTGAAGCAGATCGCCTATGCCGTGGCGACGGCGGATGCGGGGAACGTGTCGATGGCGGCGCGGCGGCTCAATGTCTCGCAGCCGGCGATCTCTGCCGCGATCCAGGCGCTGGAGGATCTGTTCGGGCATCGGATTTTCACCCGCCATCCCGGACAGGGGGTGGCGCCGACCTCTTTTGGGCTGACAGTGCTGGCCGAGGCACGGACCCTCTTGGCACAGGTGGAAAGTTTCTCCTCGCTGGGCGATCCGACCGCCGCACCGCGGGGTCAGGTCGTCCTATGCTGCTATCGCGGGCTTGCCCCCCATATCCTGCCTGGCCTGCTGCGCCATATGGAACGGCGGATCCCCGGCGTCGTCGTCCGCTTCCTGGAGGTCGACCTGGACGAGGTCCCGGCCCGCCTGCAACAGGACAATGCGGATATGGCGATCACCTATAATCTTGGCCTGGATGACGGCCTGGAAACGCAGACGCTTTATGCGGCGACGCCTTACCTCCTCTGTGCGGCGGATCATGATTTGGCCTTGCGCGGGGCGGCGTCCTTGCAGGACCTGCAGGACCAGCCGCTGATCCTCCTGGACCAGCCGACCAGTGCCCAGCATATGATCGGGCTGTTAAAGGGTCATGGCGTGGAACCCCGCATCGCCGCGCGGGTCAGTGATTACGAGTTGCAGCGGTCATTGGTCGCCCATGGGTTCGGCCTGGCATTGACCTATACCGTGCCGAATACGGGCACGTCCTATAACGGCCTGCCCTTGGTGGCGCTGCCGATCGACAATCCGCTGCCGTCGGAACGCGTGCTGCTGGTCCGCACCGTTCAGTCCCGCTATCACCCGGCGGTCGCCGCCGCCCATGACGCCGTTCTGGACTGGGCACGCACGGAGCGCCGGACGCAGGTCTGATTGCAGGGCCCTTGATCGCCGCCGCCCGGCGGTTTAACGCTATCGCCCGAACAGAGTTCCAAGCATTCGAGAGGGAGGCCGTTCCATGGCCCGCGGTTCGTTTTCCGGCGTGTTGTCGCCGGTCCTGTCGCCCAACAGTGCCGATGGCGGCGTCGACGCCGAACGCTTTCAGGCGATGTGCAAATGGCAATTGTCGGCGGGGATCGATGGACTGGCCATTTTCGGTACCACCAGCGAGGCGAACAGCATTTCCGTCTCGGAGCGTTTGAAGCAGACCGAAGCCCTCGTCGAGTCCGGCGTTCCCGGCGAGAAGCTGATGCCGGGCACTGGCACCTGCTCGCTTGCCGATACGGCGGCGCTGACCAAACAGGCGGTGGAGCTGGGGGCCGGCGGCGTCCTGCTGCTGCCGCCCTTCTACGATAAGGGCGTCAGCGAGGATGGGCTGTTCGCCTATGTCGCGGAATTGATCCGCATCGTCGCGGACGACCGGCTGCGTATCTACCTCTATCACATCCCGCCGCAGGCCGTGATCGGCTGGTCCCTGCCATTGATCCAGCGCTTGGTCGCGGCCTTCCCGGAGACGATTGTCGGCCTGAAGGACAGTACCGGCGACTGGGACAATACCAAGGCGATCCTGGACAATGTCCCGGATTTCGACGTCTTCCCCGGATCTGAACTGCTGCTACTCGACGGCCTCAAGAATGGGGGCGCCGGATGCATCAGTGCGACTGCCAACGTGAACCCGCCCGGTATCCGCGCCGTTCTGGATGCCTATGCCGCGGGCGATATGGACGCGGCAGAAAAAGCGAACGAAGCGATGAAGGCGGTTCGTCTGGTCTTCCAGGGCTACGCACCAATCCCCGCCTTGAAAGCGGCCGTTGCCAATTTCTGCGGCGACGACGGATGGGCGGCGGTCCGACCGCCGCTGCTGGGCCTGACTGCCGACAAGACCGCAACCCTGATGGAGCAGTTGCGGCAGTTGGAATTCTCCATCGATTTTGGCGGAAAGCTGGGCTGAGACCATGAGCGAAGATCGTTATCGCGAAGTCGTGCAACGCATCACCGCCCTGGCCGAGGGCGAGACGGACGCCATCGCGCTGATGGCAACGACCGTCTGCGAGCTGTACCAGGAGGACGAACGCTTCGACTGGGTCGGCTTCTACCGCAACATCGGCAACGACACGTTGAAGATCGGGCCCTATCAAGGCGGACATGGCTGCCTGACTATCCCGTTCTCGCGCGGCGTCTGCGGCGCCTGCGCCACGACGGGCGAGGTGCAATTGGTCCCCGATGTCGACGCCTTCCCGGATCACATCGCCTGCGCGTCCAGCACGCGATCCGAATTGGTCCTGCCGGTCCGGGATGCGAAAGGCAAACTGCTGGCGGTCCTGGATATCGACAGCGATCAGCCCGACGCCTTCGACCAGGAAGACGTCACCGCCCTGGAAAGCCTGATGCGGGACCTCTTCGCCAAGGCGCAGTGAGCGAGGCTATAGGTCCCCGTCCTCCAGGGCGCGCGCGTCATAGCGCATCCGCGCCTCGATGATATTGGCCTGGTGCGTCTCGGTCCAATCGACCAGCGCCTGCACCGTCATCAGCAATGAACAGCCCAGCGGCGTCAGCGCGTATTCGACCTTTGGCGGGACGGTCGGATAGACCGTCCGTTCGATAATCCCGTCCCGCTCCAAATGGCGCACGGTCGTGGTCAGCATCCGCTTGCTGATCCCGTCGATATTCCGGCGCAACTCCGAAAACCGCAGCGTCCGCTTCTCCAACAGGGCAATGACCAGCAGCGACCATTTGTCGGCGATCCGGTCCAGGATCTGCCGTACCTCGCACCCTTCCCGGCTGTCCCACTGCAACACATCGTAGTCGCAGGTGAGTTTGCAGTTACCCGGTGAATTTGAAGTGCCTTCTTCCATAGCGGCAGACCATGCCTTACCTAGGCTTTGGTTACAAGTTGGAACCGGGTGCGGATAAGTAACCGCCCACATCCGGTCCCGTTCAATCGCCCAAAGGAATCCACCCAATGACTGCGACCGCAACCGAGCCGGCGGACGGCCGGACCGTGCGAATGAGCGCCCGTGCAAAGGGCGCCCTGCTTGTTCTATGCAGCGCGATCTTTCTGGAAGGCATCGACATTGCGATGTTGAACGTCGCCCTGCCATCCATCCGGGCCGAGCTTGGCCTGTCGACGACCATGCTCAGCGCCGTCGTCAGCGCCTATGTCATCGGCTATGCCGGTTTTATGCTGTTGGGCGGGCGGATCGCCGATCTGTTCGGGCGCCGACGGGTCTTTCTAGCGGCACTCAGCGTCTTTCTCGTTTTCTCAGGTCTCGGCGGTTTCGCGACGGAGGGTTGGATGCTGCTCACCGCACGCTTCGTAACCGGCCTTGCCGCCGCCTTCATGACGCCGGCGGGCCTGTCGCTGATCACCACGAATTTCCCGGAGGGGCCGCTGCGGAACAAGGCGATCCTGATCTATGCCGGAACGGCCGCCGCTGGCTTCTCGCTGGGCCTGGTCGCGGGCGGGTTCCTGACGGCGATTAGCTGGCGCTGGGTCTTCTTCGCACCGGTCATCCTGACCGCCCTTATTCTGTGCCTCGCGCCCCGGCTGATCATCGATCGGGCACCAGCGCCGGAACGCCGAAAGTTCGACTTCCTGGGCGCCATCCTGATGACAAGTGCAATGTTGAGCGCAACCTTCGGCGTCACCCAGCTGGAACGCCCTGACGAAATCACCGTCGCCCTGTGGTCCTTCGCACTCAGCCTGGTGCTGTGGGCGGCCTTTCTGATCGTTGAGCGAAACACGGCAGTCCCTCTGCTTCGTCTGGGAATCTTCCGGTCGCCGGCACTGGTCCGGACAAACACTGCCACCCTGCTGTTCGCCGGTTCCTTTTTCGGCTTTCAGTTCCTGGTGACGCTGTACCTCCAGGAAGTGATGAACTGGACCCCGGTTGAGACCAGCTTTGCCCTGTTGCTGATGGGCGTCGACGCCATCCTGGCCCCGACCCTGACACCATGGTTGGTCAGCAAATGGGGCAATGTGAAAGTGATCTTCGGCGGCCTTGTCCTGGCGGTGGTCGGCTATGCGTTGTTCCTGGGCATGGGACTGGACTGGACCTATGCCGCGATGTTCCCGTCCATGCTGGCGCTGGGCATGGCGTTTGCCTTGGCCTATGGGCCGCTGACCATCGCCGCGACGGACGGCATTGAAGCGGAGGAACAGGGGCTTGCCAGCAGCTTGGTCAATACGGCGTTCCAGTTCGGTGCCGCACTGGGTCTGTCCGCGGTGAGTGCGCTGGTGGTCTACAATCTCGGGCTTGAGGACCATCCCGAAGCACGGATCGAGGCCCTGCGGACCGCATTGCTGATCCCGGTTGCCGCCGCCACGTTGGCCGCCTTGATCATGATGACCGGCTTCGGCCGCCGCGCCGCCTGAATCGGAGGCCCAAAAACGAAAACGCCGGCCACACGCTTGGGGCCGGCGTTTTCACATTCAGACTTCGGAACGGTCAGCCGTTCTTCTGCGCCTTGGCCCAGCTGTCACGCAGCCCGGTTGTGCGGTTGAAGACCATCTTGTCCGCGGTGCCGTCCGGATCGACGCAGTAATAGCCCTGCCGTTCGAACTGCACCGTCTCGCCGACCGGGATCTCGGACAGGCTCGGCTCCAGTTTCGCGTCGGCAATCACCGACAGCGAATCCGGGTTCAGATCGTCGATCGGATCGCCGTCCGCCCCCGGATCCGGGCGGGTATAGAGGTGGTCGTAGACACGCACCTCTGCCGAGACCGCGTGTTCCGCCGATACCCAGTGCAGCGTGCCCTTCACCTTGCGGCCGTCCGGCGCATCGCCGCCCTTGGTCGCCGGATCATAGGTGCACAGCAGCTCCACAACCTCGCCGGCATCATTCTTCACCACATCCTGGCAGGTGATGAAATAGGCCCAGCGCAGACGCACCTCCCGGCCCGGGGCCAGACGGAAGAACTTCTTCGGCGGGTCTTCCATGAAGTCCGCCTGTTCGATGTAGAGCGTGCGCGAGAACGGAACCTGCCGCGTCCCGCCATCCGGATCTTCCGGATTGTTCACGGCATCCAAGGTTTCCGATTGCCCTTCCGGATAGTTGGTGATTGTAACCTTAAGCGGCTCAAGAACGGCCATGCGGCGTTGGGCGGTCTTGTTCAATTCTTCCCGGATGCAATGTTCCAGCATCGGGTACTCGATGGTGTTGTCCGATTTCGTCAGGCCGATCCGCCCGCAGAAATCGCGCAGCGCCGCCGCCGGCACACCGCGCCGCCGCAACCCGCGCAGGGTTGGCATGCGGGGGTCGTCCCAGCCGCGCACATGGCCGTCCTTCACAAGCTGGATCAGCTTGCGCTTCGACAGTGCCAGATAGGTCATGTTCAGGCGCGAGAATTCCGTCTGGCGCGGCCTCGACGGCACCGGCAGGTTCTCGATGAACCAGTCATAGAGCGGCCGGTGATCCTCGAATTCCAGGGTGCACAGGGAATGGGTCACGCCTTCGATCGCGTCGCCCTGGCCATGCGCGAAATCATAGGTCGGATAGATGCACCAGGTGTCGCCCGTGCGCGGGTGGTGCGCATGCAGGATGCGGTACAGTACCGGGTCGCGCAGATTGATGTTGCCCGATGCCATGTCGATCTTGGCCCGCAGGCACTTTTCGCCGGCTTTGAACTCGCCGTTCCGCATCCGCGCCAGCAGGTCCAGATTCTCTGCCACCGTTCGGTTTCGGTATGGGCTTTCCCGGCCGGGCTGCGTCAGCGTTCCACGATATTCACGGATTTCGTCAGGCGACAGATCGTCGACATAGGCCTTGCCCGCTTCGATCAGATGGATGGCATAGCCATAGAAGGTCTCGAAATAATCCGACGCGAATTTCGGCTCGCCGTCCCAATCGAAGCCCAGCCAACGGACGTCTTCCTGGATCGCGTCGATATATTCCTGCTCTTCCTTGGTCGGGTTGGTGTCGTCGAAACGCAAGTTGCAGCGCCCGCCGAATTCCTGTGCCACGCCGAAATTCAGACAGATCGATTTGGCGTGCCCGATATGCAGATAGCCGTTCGGCTCCGGCGGGAACCGGGTCACCAGTTCGGCGACCTTGCCATTCGCCAGGTCGCTTTTGATCATGTCGCGAATGAAGTCGCGGCGTTCTTCGGGGGTCTCGCTCATGGGATCAATCCAGATCTTCGACGTCGCTCTGATTGCCGTCCAGCTTGGAGGCCAGCGACGCTTCCAGGAAGTCGTCCAGGTCGCCGTCCAGCACCGCGCCGGTATTGCTCGTTTCCACGCCCGTGCGCAGATCCTTCACCATCTGATAGGGCTGCAGGACATAGGACCGGATCTGCCGGCCCCAGCCGATTTCGGTCTCGGCCTCGAAATTCTCCTGGGCCGCCGCTTCGCGCTTTTTCAGTTCCATCTCATAGAGACGGGCCTGCAACATTTTCATCGCCGTCGCGCGGTTCTTGTGCTGTGACCGGTCGTTCTGACATTGCACCACGATGCCGGTCGGCTGGTGCGTGATGCGAACGGCTGAATCGGTCCGGTTGACGTGCTGACCGCCAGCCCCGGAGGCGCGATAGGTATCGACGCGCAGATCGCCGTCATTGATTTCGATTTCGATGGAATCGTCGATTTCCGGATAGACCTTCACCGACGAGAAGCTGGTATGCCGCCGCGCCGAGGAATCGTAAGGCGAGATCCGGACGAGGCGATGAACGCCGCCTTCGGTCTTCAGCCAGCCATAGGCATCCTGACCGACCACTTTCAGGGTCACGGATTTGATGCCGGCTTCTTCGCCGGGGCTTTCTTCCATCAGTTCGGTCTTATAGCCACGCTTGTCGCACCAACGCGAATACATGCGCGTCAGCATCTGCGCCCAATCCTGGCTTTCCGTACCGCCAGCGCCGGCATGCACTTCCAGGAAGCAGTTGTTGCCGTCGGCCTCGCCGGACAACAGGCTCTGCAATTGCAGCTTACCGGCGGTGTCGCGCAGTGCCGACAGGGCGGCTTCGGCATCGGCGATCATCGACTGATCGTCTTCCATCTCCGCCAGTTCGATCAGTTCGACATTGTCCTTCAGACCGTTCTGCAGCTCCAGAAAGCCGTTGATACGGCTTTCCAGCGACGCGCGTTCGCGCATCACCTTCTGGGCGGCTTCAGGGTCATTCCAAAGGCTGGGGTCTTCCGACCGGGCATTCAATTCTTCCAGGCGTTTCGTCGAAACATCCCAGTCAAAGATGCCTCCTCAGCAGTACCAGAGACTGCTTGAGTTCGTCGACCACCGCTTGCGTCTCGGCGCGCATTCAACCGCGTCCTTTCCAAATTCGGATTTTCGGTCCTGCACTTAGGCGATGCGGCGCAAACAGGCAAGCCCGGCGGCCAACGAAGGTGCAACACATCATGAAGGTATACATTGTCAACAATTGATATGTAACGTTGTGGGTCGCGGACCTGAACCGCCGGGCGGGCGGTTCACCAAAAGGGGGCATTTGCCATGAACTTGACCATCGGTACCCGCATTCTGCTGCTGACCGCCGTTACCGTTCTGGCGGTTTTCGTCGCCTTCATCGTCTATTTCACCTTCAAACAGCAGGTGGAGACGCGGAACACGCTGCAATCCCACGTATCCGAAACCGGAAGCCTCGCTTCCTTGAGCGTCGCCAATTGGGTTTCCGCGCGCAGGCTTCTGATCGAAAACCTTGCCGACAACATCGAAAAGCAGAGTGCCCCCGATCAGGTCCGCGAACTGGTCAATGCCAAGGTATTGGAGGACAATTTCCTCTATGCCTATTTCGGGTCGAACCAGGGCGAGATGATCATGTATCCGAATGAGGCCCTGCCCGCCGACTATGACCCGCGAAAGCGACCCTGGTATATCGACGCAACGGCGGCACGGGCCAGCACGCTGACGGAGCCCTATGCCGATGCCACGTCCGGCGCGTTGGTGGTGACGGTCACGACCCCCGCGGTGAAAGGCAGCGATGTCCTGGGCGTCGTCGGCGGCGACCTGACCCTCACCACTCTGTCCGAGGTCATTCGCGGTATCGATGTCGGCGGAATCGGCCACGCCTTCATGGTCAATGGCGAAGGCACTGTCCTGATCCACCCGGATCCCGAGCTGTCGTTGAAACCGATCGCCGAGGTCTATGAAGGCGAGAATCTGACCTTCGACGCCAATACCGGCCGCCTGATCGACGGATCGGGCGATCAGATGTTTGCCTTCTTCAAGGTCGAGGGCCTGCCGACGGTACAATGGTATCTGGGCTTCGCCATCGACCGGGACCTCGCCTTTGCCGAACTGGCGGAGTTTCAGAGGAACGCCGTTGTCGCGGCGGTCCTTGCGGTGCTGATCACCGTTGGCGTCCTGTTCCTGCTGGTGCGCGGATCCGTGTCACGGCCGATCGTTTCCATGACGGACGCCATGACGCGGCTGGCGGACGGCGACCTGCAAGTCTCGATACCGGGTGCAGACCGTCGGGACGAGATCGGATCGATGGCCAATGCCGTCACCGTGTTCCAGCGCAACGCCGTCGAGAACCAGCGTCTGCAGGAGGAAACCAAGCGCCTGGAGGAAGATGCCGAGAAAAAGCGCCAGAAAACCCTTCTGGAAACCGCCGACCGGTTCCAGAGCCAGGTCAGGGGATCGATCGACAAGGCCAGCACGGCGGCCAATGCCATTACCCTGACCAGTCGCGATGTCGAGGAAACCTGCGGCCACGCCCAGGGCCGCAGTCAGATCGCGGCGGAATCCGCGTCCGACGTCAACGAGAACGTCGCCATGGTGGCGGCGGCGGTCGAGCAACTTCGCGCTTCGATCCAGGAGATTAGCGGGCAGACCCAGTATTCGCGGGATGTGTGCCAGAATGCCGAGGATCGCGCGAACCAGGCAGTCGAACAGGTCGAAGGGCTGGTTCAGTCGGTCAGCCGGATCAACGAGATCGGGACATTGATTCAGGACATCGCCGCGCAGACCAATCTTCTGGCCCTGAATGCCACGATCGAGGCCGCCCGTGCCGGCGAGGCCGGCAAAGGTTTCGCCGTCGTCGCCAACGAGGTGAAAAGCCTGGCCAGCCAAACCGCGAAAGCGACCGAGGAAATCTCGCAGCAGGTGGCCGAGGTGCAAAGCAAGACGTCGGTCACCTCCGACGGGATCAGTCAGACCGTGGACGTCATCGCCAACATCTCCAATGTGATGATGACCATCGCCACGGCGGTTGAGGAGCAGAACGCCGCGACCGCAGAGATCAGCCGCGCCGTGACAGAGGCTTCGTCGCGTACCAGCAGCCTGAGCGAGGCGGTGCACGATTCCCTGGATTCGGCGGTAAAGAGCCAGAAGTCGGCACAGGAAGCGGGCCAGGCCGGTGCCGAACTGGCCGTGCGGTTCAAGGAATTGACCGCGGCGGTCGATGACTTCCTGGCCGGATTCCGGGCACAACAATAAGAAGGGTTACCGGCGCGTCCGGGACGCCAGATTGATCAGAACGACCCCGGCCAATGCCGTGGCGATCCCGCCCCAGACCGTCGGCTCTATCGTCTCGCCCAGAAGCACGACCCCCAGGACCACGCCGATTCCCGCGCGCAGATAGCTCTGGCTGGCGACGCCGGCCGGGCCCAGAGTGCGGATCAGGCGGAAGTAGATCGTCATGGCGAAGGCCGTGCTGAACAGCGCCAGTGCGACGGCGGCGCCGAGACTTTCCGCGCTGGGGTTCAACGTCCAGGGTCGGTCGACGATGACAGCCGCAGGGATCAGCCAGACCGACGCCCAGATCATGGTGCCCGCCGCCGTCACCCGCGCGGAAAGGTGGGACAGTTGCCGACCGTATAGGGCAGCACCGGCATAGAGCATGGCCCCCAGGATCACCGCGCCCTGTGCCAGGACATCGCGGCCCAAGCCGTTCAGCACATCCGGTCCGACGATCAAGACCACGCCGACCAATCCTGCCCCTGCCCCGGCGCAACGCAGAGCGGCCGACCGCATTCCGGACCAATGCCCCAGGGTCACGAGCACCACGAAGATCGGCGACGTCGAATTCAGAACGCCGGCCAGTCCGCTTTCGACATATTGCTGACCCCAGGCCAGGACGGTCCATGCCCCGATGCTGTTGAAGAAGGCCTGGATCAGCAACCGGCGCCAGGACATCGAATCGCGCGGCAGGCGCTCCCCATGCAGGTGGACCATCGCCGTTAGGAACAAGGCGGCGACCGAAACGCGAAGGGCGATCAGGGTCAGCGGCGGAATGGTTTCCACCGCGACCGAGATCAAGGGATAGGACCCGCCCCATAACAGGGCGAGCACCCCCAGCAGGGCGAATTCCCGCCCGTTCGAATTCTGCGTCATGCGCCGTGCGTCTCGCGCGAATCCGCCGGGGCCTGTTCGCGATCGGTCATGCCGTAATCGCGGATGACGCTGGCGATCCGCAGGCGATAATCCCGAAACACCCCGTCCCGGCCCGCGGATTGCGCGCCGCGATGGGCCGTCCGGTTGCGCCAGGCCGCCACCGCCTCCTCATCCCGGAAGAAGGACAAGGACAGCAGCTTCGACGGGTCGGACAGGCTCTGAAACCGCTCCACCGACAGGAAGCCGTCATGGTCCTTCAATTCCTCGAACAGGCGCGCGGCAATATCGAGATAGGCCGCCTTGCCGTCTGCGCTGGGCATTACTTCAAAGATGACCGCGATCATGACGACACCGTCCCGCCATGGGGCAGCGACACGCATTTCAGGAAAGTTCGGTCCTCGCGCAGAAGGAATTTCTCACGCTGCGCGAATTCATAGTTCTCGCGGCCCAGCGGATCGGAGGCCAAGCGTGCCCGATAGGCCTCATAGGCAGCCAGGCTTTCGATATTGTAAACGCCATAGGCCAGTGTGGACGACCCTTCATGCGGCGCGAAATAGCCGACCAGATCGGCGCCGCAGCGCGGGATGGCCTGGCCCCAATTGCGGGCGTATTCGGCGAAGGCGTCCTTCTTGGTCGGGTCGATATGATAACGGATGAAACAGGTCAGCATCGGTGCCTCCATCAAGTTGCGATGCCCCTGTTTGCCACGTTGCCGACCGACAATGCTTCGGCTAGCATCGAAGTATGAAAGAAGGCCCCGACATAGCCCTGATCGCGTCCCTGATCGGCGATCCCGCCCGCGCCAACATGCTGACCGCCATGATGGACGGGAAGGCTTATACCGCCACCGAGCTGGCGGCCGAGGCCGGGATCACCCAGCAGACCGCCAGTACGCATCTGAAGAAATTGGAAACCGGTGGCCTTATTCTGCAGCGCAAGCAGGGCCGCCATCGGTATTTCGCCCTGTCCGACGATCAGGTCGGCAATCTACTGGAATCCATGATGGGACTGGCGGCGGCTCGGGACATGTCCGCACCCGTACCGGCCCGAAAGATCCGGCCCTGCGCCGGGCGCGCGTCTGTTACGACCACATGGCCGGTGAACTGGCTGTGTCGCTGCTGGACAGCCTGATCGGGCGGGAGCTTATTGTTTCCGAAGGCGAAGATTTGTCGCTGACCGATTCGGGTGGCGCTTATTTCAGCCGGCTCGGAATCGACCTGGACAGCCTGAACACCAGCCGCCGCCCCGTCTGCAAATCCTGCCTGGATTGGAGCATGCGCCGCAGTCACCTGGCCGGCGGACTGGGTAAGGCGGTGCTGGACCATACCTATGCCGCCGGATGGGCCCGCCGGGTCGACGGCACGCGTATCGTCGAGTTCACCCGCACCGGCGAGACCGCGTTCCGAAAAGCCTTCGACCTGATCTGACACTCCAATAGACCTGACGCCCCGTATTGACGCAGCCCGGCGTTAGGGTACCTATATCCGCAATCAAAAATTTGATCATACAAATCGGAGGACGGCCCAATGGCGTCTGATCGCGGGGTTCAATTTCTGCTCAGTCCGGGCCCGACGCCCATTCCGGATCGCATCCTCCGGGCCATGCACCGTCAATCGGTGGACTTCTCCGGCCCCGATTTCATTGCCCTGTGCGACGAAGTCTTCCGGGATGTGAAAGAGATTTTCCGGACCAAGGGGGTCGTTCACCTCTATACCGCGAATGGCCACGGCGCCTGGGAAGCCGCCCTGACCAACGTCCTGTCGCCGGGCGACGCTGTCCTGATCCCGGAAGTCGGCGTCTTCTCCGAAGCCTGGCGCAGCATGGCCGAGGCCCTGGGCCTGAAATGCGAGACGGTGCCGAACGACTGGCGTCATGCCATCGACCCCAATCAGCTGGAAGAAAAGCTGCGGGCCGATACAGATCGGAAAATCAAGGCTGTGCTGTTCGTCCATGTCGACACGGCGACCAGTCTGAAGAGCGACGTTCCGGCAGCCCGCGCGGCCATCGACGCCGCCGGGCACCCTGCCCTGTTCTGCGTCGACACCATCGCCTCCCTGGGCACGACGCATTTCCCGATGGACGACTGGGGCGTCGACATCACCGTCGCCGCCTCTCAGAAGGGCCTGATGATGCCTCCCGGCCTCGCCATGGTCGCCGCCAATGACAAGGCAATGCGCATCGGCAAGGAAACCACGATGCCGCGCCGCTACTGGGATTGGCAGGAGCGGACCGCAGGAGAGCACTATCAACGTTTCTGTGGCACCGCGCCGGAACATCACATTTTCGGCCTGCGCGAAGCCCTGAACATGATCGCCGAAGAGACCCTGGACGGGGTCGTCGCCCGCCATGCGCGCCTCGCGCGGACCGTGCGCGCGGCGGTCGGCCGCTGGTGCGAAGGCGGTGCGCTGCAGTTCAACGCCGTGGACCCGGATCAACGTGCGGATTCCGTCACCTCGATCCTGATGCCCGAAGGCATGGACGCCGAGGCCGTACGCGCGACCGGCCGCGAGATGAACCTGCATATCGGTTCCGGCATCGGCCCCTTCCGGGGGCGCGCCTTCCGCATCGGCCATATGGGCGATATCAACGAACCGATGATCCTGGGCTCGCTGGCCGCCATCGAAACCGTGCTGCGCCGCCACGGCATACCGCTGGGCAACGGCGCCATGGATGCCGCCATCGCCGAGCTGAGCGCCGCCAACAACGACGCCACTCTGGCCGACAGGTCCATCAAGGCAGCGGAATAGGCGCTCGGCTCCCTGTGCCTTTCGCGCCTTACGGCCCGCCCCGTACGCCGAACCGGTTAAAGC
Source organism: Pacificispira sp. (assembly GCF_965228185.1). Classification (NCBI taxonomy): domain Bacteria; kingdom Pseudomonadati; phylum Pseudomonadota; class Alphaproteobacteria; order Rhodospirillales; family Aestuariispiraceae; genus Pacificispira; species Pacificispira sp. The sequence goes on from NZ_CBDDHE010000002.1 coordinate 72,777, forward strand.
CCGGCATCGCGGACAACCGCTCATAATAGGCATCGACATGCGGGCGGTGTTCGTGCGCCAGCGGTATCGACCGCCATCGGTGAATGGAGAGACCGATGGGGATGTCGGCGAGCGTAAAACACGGTCCGGCAACAAACCCGCCTGTTCCCTGTAACGCCCTTTCGACCACACTGACCATCTGATTGAAGGTGCGCATCGACATCTGAATCGCGGCCTCGTCATCATATCCTGGGCGTTTTCGAACGGTGGCCAGGAAGGCGTAGCGCCAAGAATTATTGAAGTCGGAGGCCTGCCAATCCATCCACATGTCGATCCGCGCGCGGGCGCCAGGTTCCGTCGGCCAGAGGCTGTCGCAACCGTGTTTTGTGGCCAGATACCGAAGAATGGCATTGGATTCGGCGATAACGACATCGCCGTCTTCAATAACAGGCACCATCCCGAATGGCGTGAGAGACTGGAAGGAAGGTTCATCGATCGGCGGGCCGCCGCCGCCGCGTTCGATTAGTTCGTAGGCGAGACCAATCTCGGCACACGCCCAAAGCACCTTCCGCACATTGATCGACGCGGCGTAGCCATGCAGCCTAAGCATATGGAAGAACCTTCCCCTTCTCCGCTGCCCATGTGCCGTTCCCGAAGCAGCGTTTGGGGCGGCTTGGCGCCTTGTTCATGATGTTTCTCACAACGTTTGGTCGCCTACATGCGAGCGTACGAGCCTGCGGCCGTAGCGTGGCATCACGTCAGGCATGAAACTTTCGCCCTCAGCCGGGCGCCCTACATTGAACACCGTTCCGGGAAAGTCGAGCGTCCGCTGTACCGCCCAGATCTGCTAGTGCGCTTCAGGGGGAAATATTTGCGCCGGCGCGCCGACCGCCACCCAGCCGATCGGGACCGTGGCGTCGAGTGGTAGACTGGAATTGACGTGAACCACGCCATTCACGCGTACTTCCGCGCGAGTGCCCACAGTCGCACGGTTGAATATCGCCGCGCCGGTGGCGATGAACGCCTCGCTCCCGATGTCACAACCGCTGAGATAGGCGCGCGGCCCGATCAGTACATTGTCGCCGATCTGCAGCGGCGCGCCCTGAACGCCGCGCAATACGGCGGTTTCCATGATCACGACATTGTTGCCAATGCGCACGGGTCCGCTTTCGGCAACAATGACCGCGCCAGAACCGACAGAGCAATTCTCCCCGATCTCGACATCGCCGCAGACAATTGCCCCCGGGACCACACGAGCGCTTGGGTGAAAGCGGGGCGCCTTGCCATCATGAGAGAGAATCACCTGAGGGGTCCTTCCAATTCCGTGGCACGCACGCCGACAGGGCAGTGCGGACCGCCGCAGATATTGTGCGCGCAGTTTCGGCCCGGAACCTAAGGTGACACCAAAAGGCCGCGCACCGCGTCGTCCACGGCCTGTCGGGCGGCGCGGTCCCACGCTTTTGCCGCCGCCTCCGCCTGTGGAGTCGCCATGATTGGATCATAGGCGGCGCGCAGGACCGGGTCGTGGGCATAGGCGGCAATTGCCATCAACCCAAGGCGCGGATGCAGGGCATATCCTGCGAGACCGACGCCGTAATGCATCGTTCCGGTCTTTGCCCAGACGGCCAGCGCCGTCGGCGGGCCGGTCAGGCGGTTGCGCAAGCCGCCGTCCCACCCGGCGGGGGTCAGAATCGCAGGCAGTAGCGCCTCCCCGACCGGCCTGGCCGCCTCCCGCGCCAGCAGCTGCGCCATAGACCGGGCGGTGACACGGGAGCGGTCGCTCAACCCGGAGAAATTTTCCAGGTCGATCGCCGTCAAATCGGGATGCGCGCCGGCAAGCCAACGATCGGGACTTTCCGACACGGTTCCGAACCGCCCCAGCATCTCCGCCATCAAATTGCTCGAGGTCCACAGCATCTCGCGGATCAAAGCGGAGACCGGACGGCTACTGTGCCGCGCCAGTTCGCGCCCGCATGTCTCGCTGCCGGGGGTCGGTTGCGGCAGGACGATGCCAATCCCATGCGCATAGTGTTGAAACAGATCGGCGGCCTGACGCGGCGGGTCGGGATGAGCGAACCATCCCTCGCCTTCGGCGGCAGGCGGTGGAGACCCCGCCGGAGTGGTCCAGGCGCGCGTGCCCGTTGCGCCGCCGCGATACGCGCCCTCGGCAACGATCAATCCGGCAAGCACGGGATTATAGGCCGCCTCCGCCGGTTGGTCCGGATTGATGGGTCCGCCCGTGCGCGCCGGGGCATATCGGAACCCGGTCGCGCCGCGCAATCCCGGCCCCGCCGACAGCGCGAGCGCCAGCAGATCTTCGACATCCAGCGACGGATCGCCGCCGCCGATCAAGGTAACCGTGTCCTCCGCCCGGCACACCCGTGTGACGAAGCGGTGATCCAGCCCTGCCCCATCGGCGAGCGCGATCGCCGTTACCAGCTTGGCGGTCGACGCGGGCAGTACCGACCGGTCCGCGTCGGCCTCGTGCATCGTCTCCCCCGTCTCCACGACGATTGCCGCCACGGATACGGATATCTCGGGAACCGCCGGACCGGCGGCGCAGCCGGCGAGCAACAGGGCGAGGATCGGCAGGAAACGCATGGCGAAACGCTAGAGGGATAGGCGCTAAAATGGAAGCGCCTGAGACGCCGTCTTCGGTTTCCTGGCTAGGAGCGGCGCGCGTGGCGATGCGGGGCATCGGAAGCGTGCCGCGACGCGGTCCAGGGAGCCGAATACGGCGCCGAAGGTCGGCATGGCGGGCCGTCGGTGTCGTCGCGACGGCCCGCCATGCCGATCTCAGGTGATCCCATTTTAACGCCTACCCCTCTCACGCCTTATCCCGCCGCTTGAAAGCACGGGACAACGCGTCCGCTTGCCTGCCCCGCAAGCGCAGTCTAAATCTGAGGCCATGACGGAGATGCCCTACACACCGACACCGGAGGAGCAGGACGCCCTGCGCCGGATTCGCGACCGACTAGGCCCGAAGGGCTGGGTCGACGATCCTGAGACGCTGGCCCCGTGGCTGATCGATTCCCGCAACGTTTATGAAGGCCGATGCCTGGGCATGGCCAAACCGGCGACCACGCAGGAAGTCTCCGACATCCTCGCCATCGCCTATGAGGCGGGCATTCAGATCGTCCCCCAGGGCGGCAACACCAGCCGCGTCGGCGGCGCGACGCCGGATCCGAGCGGCCGGCAGTTGCTGATTAATCTGGGCCGGATGAACGCGGTGCGCGATATCGACGCCGCCAATTACACGATGACGGTGGAGGCCGGCTGCATCCTGAAGGACCTGCAGGACAAGGCGGAATCAGCCGACCGGCTGTTTCCGCTGAGCCTGGGCGCCGAAGGATCGTGTCAGATCGGCGGCAACCTCGCCTCCAATGCGGGCGGGATCAACGTTCTGCGTTACGGCAATGCCCGCGACCTTGTCCTGGGTCTGGAAGCGGTGCTGCCCGACGGCCGCGTCTGGAACGGCCTGCGGCGGCTGCGCAAGGACAATACCGGCTACGATCTGAAGCAGTTGTTCCTGGGGTCGGAAGGCACGCTGTGCATTATCACCGCGGCGGTGCTGAAACTGTTCCCGTTGCCAAAGGAACGCGCGGCGGCCCTGGTCGCCCTATCGGATCTGGACGCGGCGGTGACCTTGCTGGAACAGGCCCGCACGGCCAGCGCCGACGCGCTGATGTCCTTCGAACTGATGCCCGGCTTCGCCCTGGATTGGGCGGAACGCCATGTCGAGGGCGCCAAACAGCCTTTCGACACGACCTATGACTGGACCGTGCTGTTGGAAATCGGCGGCACCCGCGCCGACGGATCGGCCGGCCAGGCGCTGGAAGGGTTGCTGGAACGCGCCTATGAGGACGGCCATATCGTCGATGCGGTCCTGCCCCAGTCGGAGGAGCAGCGCAGCCAGATCTGGTTCCTGCGCGAGGCCATTGTCGACGCCCAGGTGCGGGAAGGCGCGCAGGTGAAACACGATGTCTCCGTCCCGGTCAGCCGCGTGCCCGACTTCATTCGTCAGGCGAATGCCGCCGTGATCGAGATGATGCCGGGCATACGCCCCTACCCGTTCGGTCATGTCGGCGACGGCAACATCCATTATAACCTGTCCCAACCGGTCGACATGGCCGCCGCCGATTTCGCGACGCATCGTGAGGCGCTGCAGCGGCGCGTGCACGATGTGGCCCTGTCGCTGGACGGATCGATCTCGGCCGAACACGGCATCGGCCTGTCGAAACGCGAAGAGATGTTACGGTGTAAATCGGACGTCGAATTGGAAACCATGCGCGCCCTCAAGAACCTGTTCGATCCGAAAGGATTGATGAATCCGGGCAAGACCATTCCGGCGGCGCGGGCGGAGACAAAGTAGGGGGAGATCCCGATGAGCGCTTACACGGCCCCAGTGCGGGATATGCAGTTCGTCCTGAAGGATATGGGCGTTCTGGAACAAGTGATGCAGCTTCCCGGCTGCGAAGAGATTACGCCCGACCTGGTCGACGCCATTCTGGACGAGGCCGCGAAATTCGCGGCGGAACAACTGGCCCCGATCAACCATTCCGGCGACCGTCAGGGCGCGCGTTACGAGAACGGTGTCGTACGTGTGCCGGACGGTTTCGGCGAAGCCTATAAGGCCTTTGTCGACGGCGGCTGGAACGCGGTTCCTTTCGAGGCGGAGTTCGGCGGCCAGGAACTGCCCTGGACGGTGTCGACCGCAATTGCCGAGATGTGGCAATCCGCCAATCTGGCCTGGGCGCTGTGCCCGTTGCTGAACCAGGGCGCGGTGGAAGCGCTGCAAGCCCATGGGTCGCCGGCACAGAAGGAAACCTATCTGCCGAAGATGGTGTCCGGGGAATGGTCCGGGACCATGAACCTGACCGAACCGCAGGCCGGGTCGGACCTGTCGCAGGTGAAGACCAAGGCGGAGCGGCGCGGCGACCATTACCGCATTCGCGGCAGCAAGATCTTTATCACCTATGGCGAACACGAGATGGCGGAGAACATCATCCATCTCGTCCTCGCCCGCTGCGAAGACGCTCCGGCGGGAACGCGGGGCATTTCGTTGTTCATCGTGCCGAAATATCTGCCGAAGGACGACGGCACGCCGGGTGAACGGAATGACCTGCGCTGCGTCTCGATCGAGCATAAGCTGGGCATCATGGGGTCGCCGACCTGCGTCATGTCCTATGGCGACAATGACGGGGCGATCGGTTATCTGGTCGGCGAAGAAAACCGCGGCCTGGAATACATGTTCACCATGATGAACAACGCTCGGCTGGCTGTCGGGCTGCAGGGCCTCAGCATCGTCGAACGCGCCTATCAGCAGGCGCGCGGCTATGCGCTGGACCGCAAGCAGGGGCGCGCCGGCGACAAGGCCCTGGCCCCCATCGTCGATCACGCCGATGTGCGCCGCATGCTGATGACGATGCGCAGCCATGCCGAAGCAATGCGCGGCCTGGTGCTGGAAGCCATGGTCGCCTTGGATCAGCAGAAGCGGCACCCGGACGAGTCCTGGCGCAAATGGGGCGAACGCCGCGTCGGCCTGCTGACGCCGGTCATCAAGGGCTGGTTCACGGATATGGCCGTCGAATTGTCGTCGATGGGCGTTCAAGTCCATGGCGGGATGGGTTTCATCGAGGAAACCGGCGCCGCCCAGCATTTCCGCGACAGCCGCATCCTGCCGATCTATGAAGGCACCAACGGCATTCAGGCTCTGGACCTCGTCGGACGCAAGCTGTTGCGGGACGAAGGCAGGGCGGCCGGGGAGTATCTGGACGAGTTGCATGTCCAGATCACCGGATTGAACAGTGTCGAGGGCGACGACATGGCGGCGATTCGCAAGCGCTTCGCCAAGGCGGTCGACGTTTTGGAAGACGCAACGGAATGGCTGTTGGAGAACGCCGCGAACGACCCGGATGTCGCGGGCGGCACCGCCGCCTATTATCTGCGCGCCTTCGGGATCACCGCCGGCGGAGCGTCCCTGGCCCAGGCCGCCCGGATTGCGATCGAAAAGCTGGAGACCGACCCCCAGGCGGACCGGGATTTCCTGCGCGCCAAGATCGCCACCGCGCGGTTCTATGCCGACAATGTCCTGACGCAGGTACCGGGCCTCGCGAAGTCCATGGAGAACGGCTGGGAAACCCTGCGCGCGATTCCCGACGAGGCACTCTGACCGGTCCGAAAATTTTATCGCGGCGATCTGGCGGAAGCGCGCTTCGCACCACATGTGATTGGGGACAGCGAATTCTCGCTGCCGGCGGTTCGTGAGAACCGACCCTTCTCTGCTCTGGGTCGCGTCGGAAAACTCCGCGCGGGCGATATGAGTAGCGCGACGATCTTCCTCCGCTTAGTGGCGGATTGGCGGCCTTTGGCGCCGCCGTTCTGGGCATGTTCGTCGCATCGCCGCCGAACGGCGCTCCGAGCCTCCATCGGAGACATTCCATGACTGATTTGCTGATGGCCGCGGCCCTGCTCTGCGGCGGGCTCGCTTTCGCCTGGATTTGGTTGCGTCTTCAACCGGCCAACGGCGCCCCGGTTTCCGAATGGGCGGAAATGGGCACGATCCTGTTCGGCGTTCTGTTGACGGGAATGGTGTCGATCGGCACGGCCTATTCGTTCAGCGGCGCCCTTGCGTTCGGCCTGGACGGGTGGCAAGGCAATGCCTTGCAGGCAAGCGTGTTCGTCCTTCCGGTAGTTTGGCTGGTTCTACTGGGCCGGATCGTCCGATTCTTCGACCATGATGCGGTGCCTGAGACCCCGACCGCGCCGGTGAACGACAATCGCAACCCGGCACGCGATCAGACCGCCCGCCGCCCGGCGCGCCGCAAGGCCGCCTAGGCGAACCGCGCGTGCCCTTCATGGAACGACCGTCGGGTTTCCATTTGGGCGAATACCGCTTTAGTCTGCTCCCGGACCAGCCGGACCGGGAGCCCGCCTTGACCGCCGCGACACGTATCAGGATCGCCGAATCCGACACCCCTTTCCTGATCGGGGCGGCCATCGGATCGGGCAGTACCGGCCTGGCGGCGGCGCGCGGCGGGGCAGACTTCCTGCTGGCCATCAATGCCGGCCGGTTGCGCAGCATGGGCGCGCCGTCCATCGCATGTATGCTGCCGATCTTCGACGCGACGAGCCTGACGGAGGCCTTCGCACGCGACGAGTTGCTGCCGCAATGCGATATTCCGGTTCTGCTGGGTGTCGATGTCTGGGGCGGCGCGCTGGATCCCGCCCGACGTGCCTCGGAAATCGCAGCGGCTGGCTTTGCCGGGGCGGTCAATTTCCCAAGCTGCATGCATTATCCCCGTCCCATGCAGCAGCTTCTCAGCCGCACCGGGCGCGGCATCGAACGGGAAGTGGCGCAGTTGCGCGCGGTTCAGGACGCCGGGCTGACCTCCATGTTCTACTGCGCCACCCGTACCCAGGCCCGTCTCGCGGCGGATGCCGGCATCGACATGGTCTGCTTGAATTTGGGGTGGAATGTGGGCGGGGCCGTCGGCCATCGGCGCCGCGCCTCCATCGAGGAAGTCGCGACGGCCGTCCGGGAAATCGGGCGCCTGATCAAACGGATTAACCCCCGCATCCGATTTCTGTTGGAAGGCGGCCCCATCGCCACCGCGGAGGACCTGGGCCAATTGCTGCGCCTGGCCCCCATCGACGGTTATGTCGGCGGGTCGACATTTGAAAGGATGCCGCTTGAGGCCTCCGTCGCGGATCAGATCGACCGGTTCCGGCATGCCGGAAGGCGAATCGAAACCCTGAATGACGAAAGCGCCGGACTGCTGGCCTGGGGGCGGCGTTTCGGCCTGACCGGCCGCGCCAAGGCACAGCTTGCCTATCTGGAACGCCTGCGCCCGCTGTCGTCGGTATCGGCACCGGTACTGATCCATATCGGCCAGGGTCAGGACCCGATGCCCACGCTGCGCGCCTTGGCTTCCCGAACGGCCGGGACGCCGGTGCTGTTTCAGATCGATCTGGCGGGGGAAGACTTTCCAGCCCGCGCCAGGGCGATGATGTTCGGCCATGCCGATCCGGCGACCCGCCGCCGTGCTGCGTTGGGCGATCCGGAAATCGACCTTCTTATCATTCACGCCCCGGAGCGGCTGCCGAACGGGGCACAGCGTCGACTGGCCAGGGCGCTTTCGGACGGCGTTTTCCGCGCGACGGGCCAAAGACGGCCCAATTCGGTCGCGCCCCGCGTCGCCCTGGTGCGTGACGGGGCCCACGCCGACAGCCGCGATTCCGACGCGCTGGATGGTCTGGACCCGGCCCTCAGCACTCTCTTCGCCGGCACCGTTCTGCGACCGCCGCCCTTGGCGGCCCGGATCGACGATCTGATGGGACTGATCGAGGGACTATCCGAAGACCGGTTGGGGCGGCCGCTGCATCGCGAAGCCTTCTCCGCGGACGCGATGCAGGCCTTGGAGGCCCATCCCTGGCCCGGCAACGAGGCGGAACTCCAATCGGTTCTGGGCCAATTGCGTCATCCCGGCAGCGGCCAGCCGATTCAACGCGCCGAGCTGGTGCCGCTGCTGCGCGGAAACGCCGACCGACCGACCACCGGCCGCAGCGAAAAGGACCGGATTGTCGACGCGCTGTGGCGGCATGGATTCAGTCGCGGCAAGACCGCCGAGGCACTCGGGATTTCACGCAAGACGCTCTACAACAAAATCCGGAAATTCGGGCTGGCCGACTAATCACTGGAGTTGGCGGCGCGAGGCCGGACAAGAAGCCCGTCCACGCCTTCGGGCCAGAGACCGGGATGCGACGCCTCGGTCTCGTCGCCGAGCCCCAGTATCGGTCCATGCCATGCCGTTTCGGATAGGGCGGCACGGATATCCTGAATCGCCGCGCCGCGCTGTCGGGAAGACGGGAAACCGACGGCAAAGTCGGACACGCGGGGCAGAACGATCAGGCATTCCACCCCCATTTCCGCGACACGGCATGCCCCGGCGCCGTCGGTCGCAACCGCCGCAACCCGAAGCCCCGCCGCACGCAGGGCACCCAGCCGCTTCAACTCGCCGCCGAGATCCAGCCCGACATCTTCCAATTGTTGCGCAAATTCCGGCTCCTGTTGCGCCACGCTGGGCAGGTTCGCGACCCAATCGATCCCTGCGGCACGGCAAGCCTCCACCACGGGGCCGATACGCAGAAACGGATTGGCCAGAAAAAGGCCCAGCGCCACACCGGGCTCCGTCAATCGCCCCACCACCTGCGGCAAAGCAAGTTCCGCGGCTTGGGAATCACGGTTGGGCAGCAACAGACCGACCTCCGCCGGCAAACCGTCGGCGATCAGCATCGGTACCGGCGTGGCCAATGCCCGGAAAGCATCCGGAAAGGCAGCGGCATCCCGCCAAGTCACCGTCCAAATGAGGTGGGGCAAACTTCTTCTCTACACCAGTTTCTACCCAATATTACCCATAAATGAATAGGTTTGGCTATTACCCTTCCAGAAGGGCGCGCCGGACCTCTTCCAGATGCAGCATCATTGCCTCGCGGGCGGCCTTCGGGGAACGGCGGCGGACGGCATCGATGATGGCCGCGTGCTGCGCGACATAGCGGGCTTTCAACTCGCTGGAATAGGCGTTCCGTTTCGCGGCCAGCCAATCGGCATTGTCCCGCATCGACCGCAACATCTCGTCGATTCGTTGAACAAGCTGGTTATGAGTCATGGCGAATATCAACTGGTGGATCTCGGCGTCATAACGTTCGAACTCCTCCATGACGCTGGTATCCTCGGACGCCGCCTGGGCCTTCATCAGCAATTCGATATCGGCATCCGTAGCGTTCGCGGCGGCTGCGGCCGCGGCGGCGGGCTCAATCATCATCCTTGCTTCGATCAAGTCGCGCGGACTGATGTCCGCCGGGACAACTCCCAAGGCGGCGGCCAGGGCGGCATTCTCACCGGATGAGGTGTTGGTCACGAAGGTGCCCCGACCAACCTGTCGGGTGATATGACCATCGGTTTCCAACGAATCCATCGCCCGTCGCACGGTGTTCCGAGCGACACCGAACCTCTCCGCCAGATCCCGTTCCGTCGGGAACCGGCCATCCGGACCGAAGGCGCCGGATTCGATGTCCCGGCGCAGAAGTTCGCTGATCCTTGTCGAAACCGTATTGCGCACGCGTTTCCCCTTAACCGCTCTTACCTTCGCAGGATAGGCTCAATTGGATCAAAAATACAAGATGTTGGTTTCCATTGGTACAAATCAATTGACATAGGATCTATTGGTACATCACAATCACATCAATTGGTTCATTTAATGGATCAAAAAAATGCTGCTTCGGTACAGAAAGCAGCTCGGAACATCGGTTTCCTTGCCGTTGAGCCGGAATAAGACAGGGAGTTGAAGCGCGTGTTCTCCTTAGCATTCCCGGTTTTCCTGAACCGGTCGGGCAATCGCATGGATGCATGCGAGTCCGATGAATCAAAATTATTGCCCCCTTTGTTACCCATTTTTTCCCAAAGTTTTTGGAATCTTCGTTGCAGCGATTTCAAGAGACGATCAAGCTTGTCCTCAACCGCCGGATACAGGCGGCGCGATGAAACATCGCAATTGAGAGCCACCAGGGGCGCAAGCGCGCCAACCCGGTCGGCCAAATGGGAGGAAACGGATCGCATGTCGCACCGAACCGGTGAGCGACTGCTATGAGGCAGTTCGTCGAACGTCATACCTTCTGGGCGATCGTGATCTTCCTGATCGCGGCGGCCTTCCTGTGGATGATCTTTTCGGTCTGGCCGGATTGGCTGGAAGACGCGATCGGCCGCAAGAAGACCTTCGTGAACACCTTTTTGAACGGCATTACGCTGGGCGGCCTATACTTTCTGGTGGCCAGCGGGTTCACCCTGGTCTTCGGCCTGATGCGCAACGTGAATCTGGCCCATGGGTCGATGTACTTGCTGGGCGCCTATATCGGCTATGAGGTCGCCGAGGCGAGCGGCTCCTGGTTCCTGGGTCTGGCCGTCGCCTTCCTGGCCATCGCCGCCAGCGGCATCCTGTTGCAGGTTCTGATCTTCCGCCGCATGGAAGGCGACGATCTGCGCCAGACCCTTGTTACCATAGGCATCTCCATCATTGCCGCCGATCTGATGCTGGCGGTCTGGACCGGGACGACCTATCAGTTCGCGCCGCCGGAATGGCTGTTCGGTGCGGCCACCCTGCCCGTCGTCTCGACCCTTAAATCCTCCGGCGATGCCGTCTTCATCAAGTATCCCGTCTACCGGCTTGCGGTGCTGGCGGTTGCGGTGGCGGTCGGCATTGCACTCTGGCTGTTCCTCAACCGCACCCGGATCGGCATGATGATCCGGGCTGGCGTGAACGATCGCGAGATGCTGGCCGCGTCCGGCGTGAACGTGCAGTTGGTCTTTGCCCTGGTTTTCGCCATCGGCGCCGGGCTGGCCGGGTTCGCCGGCGTCATCGGGGGGACGGCGCTGTCCATCGCGCCCGGCGAGGATATCCGCTATCTGCTGGCCTCGCTGATCGTCGTCATCGTCGGCGGGCTGGGTTCCGTTACCGGCGCGGCCATCGGCGCGCTGCTGATCGGTCTCGCGGAACAGTTCGGCCTCGCCTATTTCCCGACCTACGGCGTCGTCCTGACCTTCCTGATCATGGTCGTCACCCTGGCGGTGCGTCCGCAAGGCATCATGGGGGGACGCTGAGGCCATGGACACGCGGCGTCTGTTTTCCGGCGACTTCTCCTTCAAGGATATCCATCCGGCCAAACTGGCCCTGGCTGCCTTCCTGATCGCCTATCCGACCTTCGCAACCGACTTCTTCACCTATCAGATCGGCGCCTATTCCCTGATCCTGGGCACCATCGCCCTGTCGCTGGTCATGCTGGCCGGCTATGGCGGCATGGTCAGTCTGGCGCAGCTGACGGTGGCCGGATTTGCCGGTTACATGATGGCGATCTTCGGTCACAACAGCGTCGAGGTAATGGGGCTGGGCTGGCCCTGGTGGATCTGCGCGCCCTTCGCGATTTTCACCGCGGCGGTCTTCAGCGCCTTTATCGGGGCAATCTCGGTTCGCACCGAGGGCATCTATACGATCATGATCACGCTGGCGATCGCCGTCGCCTTCTTCTACTTCGTGCGTCAGAACTATGTCCTGTTCAACGGCTTCACCGGTTATGCCGGGATCGAGCCCCCGACCTTTCTGGGCGTCTATTGGCGCGATCCGATTCCGTTCTATTACCTGACCCTCGCCATCGCAGCCGCCTTCTACGGCGCGATCGTCTACGCCGCGCGGGCGCCATTCGGGCTCAGCCTGCAGGCGATCCGGGACAATCCGCGCCGCATGCGGGCCCTGGGATACGACGTCACACTGCATCGCATCACCGCGTACTTCTTCTCCGGCATCATCGCCGGGACGGCGGGCGTGCTGATGGTCTGGTTCAACGGTCGGGTGTCCCCCGGTTCCGTCGGGGTGGATGTCGCCATCGACATTCTGGTGATCGCGGTGGTCGGCGGCCTGCGCCATCCGATCGGTCCATTCCTCGGCGCGATTGCCTTTGTCCTGCTGGAAAACTTCGCCATCGACCTGATCGACCGCGAACGCTTCAACACCGTGATCGGGTTGGCGTTCCTGCTGGTCGTCCTGTTCTCGCCCGATGGCCTCTTAGGAATTTGGAACCGCCTGCGCGAGCGGGTTCGGTTCTCACGAAATGCGCAGCGATCGGCTGAACGCATGGCAAGAGACGACCGGCAATCCGCCGGATCTCTCGAATAAACCTAGAAATAGGGAGGAAGGAAGAGATGTTCGGTATAGGAAAGAAGGCTCTAATTGCCGCGGCGGCCCTGTCCATCGCCGGTCCGGCAATGGCGCAGGACACGATCAAGATGGGGGCGCTCGCTACGCTGGAAGGGGCCTTCACGGTTCTTGGCGAAGACGGCATGCGCGGTGTCAAACTGGCACTTGAGGAATTCGGCTATGAGGCCGGCGGCAAGAAGATCGAACTGATTACCGGTTCGTCGGACGCCTCGCCGGACAGCGCGGTTCGTGCCGCCCGTAAGCTGGTGGAACAGGACGGGGTGCCGATCCTGGTCGGTCCGCTGTCGGGGTCTGAAGGTCTGGCCGTCAAAGACTATGCCAAGACGCAGCCGGATGTGACCTTCCTGAACGGTTCGTCGGCGGCGCAGGATACGACGCTGCGCAACCCGTCGGACAATTTCTTCCGCTTCGGCACCGAAGGTGCTCAGTGGATGGCCGGTCTCGGCGAGTATGTCTATGAGGAAAAGGGCTACCGCAAGGTTGCGGTCCTGGCGGAAGACTATTCCTTCCCCTACACGCAGGTTTTCGGCTTCCTGGAGCCGTTCTGCCGTCTGGGCGGCGAGGCCCCGGTCGACGCGCGCTTCTGGGTTCCGATCGGCAACAAGGACTATTCCTCGGTCATCGCCGCGCTGCCGGACGATGTCGACGCCATCTATGTCGCCCTGGGCGGTGCGGATGCCGTCAACTTCCTGACGCAGTACGAGCAGGCCGGCGGCGAATTGCCCCTGATCGGCGGTTCGATCACGGTCGACCAGTCGGTGCTCGGTTCCAAGGGCCGCACCCGGGATTTCATCATCGGCACGCCGTCGGCGGGTCCGATCTCCGACACCTGGGACGATCCGCGCTGGAGCGCCTTCGTTGATGCCTACAAGGCCCAGTTCCCGGACGGCTTCCCGTCGCCGTCGCTGTTCGCGCATGCCTATTACATCAACACCAAAGCGGCTCTGCTGGCGCTTGATGAAGTCGGCGGCGATCTGTCGGACGGCGGCAAGAAGTACCGCGAGGCCCTGTCCAACCTGTCCTTCGAAACGCCGACGGGCATGGTGTCGCTGGACGAACGCCGCAACGCGGTTGCCGATATTTTCCTGACCGAAGTCATCGAAGGTCCGGAAGGCAACCTCGTCAACAAGACCATCAAGGTCATTCCGCAGGTCAGCCAGACCCTGGGCCTCTCCTACGAGAAGTTCCTGGAATACGGTCAGGTCGGCCGCGACAACCCGAGCTGCGAATAAGCGCGTAGTCGGGGACGGATACGATGCCGATGGCCAAGACCGATGCCCTTTCCCGCCTTCAAAGCGCCGGACGCTATGCGCTGGAGCTTGAAGCCGTCAGCCGCCATTTCGGCGCGCTGGTAGCCCTTGCCGACATCAACATGACGGTCAGGGCCGGGGAGCGACGTGCGGTGCTGGGATCGAACGGGGCCGGCAAGACCACCCTGTTCAATGCGATCACGGGGGATTTTCCCCCGACCACCGGCCGTGTCCGCCTGTTTGGCGAGGACGTGACGGATCTGCCTGCCCATGAGCGGATCCGTCGCGGCCTGCGCCGCACCTATCAGATTTCCCTGCTGTTTCATGGGCTCAGCGTCATAGACAACATTTATCTCGCCTGTCGCGGGGTCGGCCGAGGCCGTTTCTCCCTGTGGCGGCCCAAGCGGGACGACGCGACGATGCAGATGGCCGAAACCCTGTTGGCGGCGGTCCATCTGGAGGCGGTGCGCGAGACGCAGGTGGCGACCCTCAGCTATGGCCAGCAGCGCCAGTTGGAGATCGCTCTTGCGCTCGCGGGCGCCCCGCGCCTGATCCTTTTCGACGAGCCGGCGGCCGGCCTGTCCCCGACCGAGCGGACGGAGTTGATCGAGATCCTCCAGTCGCTGCCGGACCATATCGGTTACATCATCATCGAGCATGACATGGACGTCGCCCTGCGGGTGTCCGAAAGCGTGACCATGATGCATAACGGCCGCATCTTCAAAGAAGGCACCCCGACCGAGATCGAAAACGATCCCGAGGTGCAGGAACTCTATCTGGGGCAGGGCCATGGCGGATAGACGCAACAATCGCCCCGCCACCTCGGCCGTCCTGCAGATCCGCGACCTGCATGTCTATTACGGCCAGTCCCACGCCCTGCAAGGCGTCGACCTGACCCTGGAACACGGCGTCCATGCAGTCGTCGGGCGCAATGGGATGGGCAAGACCACCCTGTGCAACGCGATCATGGGCCTGCAGCCGGCGCGGCGCGGTTCCATTCGGTTCAAGGGTGAGGAACTGACCGGCCAGCAGCCCTACAAGATCGCCGGCAAGGGTGTCGGCTACACGCCGCAGGGCCGTCGGCTTTGGCCGTCCCTGAGCGTCGATGAGCACTTGCGTCTTGCCGATACCGGCAGCGGCGCCTGGACCATCGATCGGATTTACGACACCTTCCCGCGTCTGGCCGAAAGACGCCGCAATGGCGGCGGTCAGCTGTCCGGCGGCGAACAGCAGATGCTGGCGATCTCCCGCGCGTTACTGCAAGACCCGCAACTGCTGGTCCTGGACGAGCCGACTGAGGGCCTCGCCCCCGTCATTGTCGATCATGTTCAGGAATTGTTGGCCTCGCTGGCGGCGGAAAGCGATGTCGCCATCCTGCTGATCGAACAGAACATCTCGGTCGCGACCTCGATTTCCGAGGATGTGGCGATCATGGTCAACGGCCGGATCAGCCGCGTCATGCCGGCGAAGCAATTGGCCAATGATCGCGCGCTTCAGGAACGCCTGCTTGGTGTCGGGCGCCATTCCCACGACGATATGGAAGTCGACGTTCCGGCCTACGAACCGGTGGCGGAAGTGCCCACCGAGCCGGAACAAGCGACAGAAGCGACAGAAGCGAAAAGCGAGGCGGCGGAGAAACCGAAAGGCCTCGTCTATGTGCCGCCGACCCGGTGGTCCAGCGCCGCATGGAAAGAAGACAAGGCCGCGACCGCGCCGGTTTCGAAACCGGCCGATCCGCCAACCCGCCCCTTCGATGCCGCGCCCGAACCGATCTATCGCGAGAAGCCGACCGCGCTCGATGCCCTGCGCGGCAATGATGTGCTGGTCGTCGGGACCTTCGACACCAAGGGTGCGGAACTGCGATACATCCGGGACTGCATTGCCGAACAGGGGTTGCGCATTCGTACAGTCGACCTTTCCACATCCGGAAAGCCGTCATCCGCGGACATTCCCCCACACGTGATCGCGGCCTATCACCCGCGCGGAACAACCGGTGTCTTCTCCGGCGACCGGGGCGCCTCGGTTCGGGCCATGGCCGAAGCCTTTGAGAGATGGATCGTCCGGCAGCACGGAATAGGCGGCATCATATCGGCGGCCGGATCCGGCGGCACCGCCCTTGCCACACCGGCGATGCGGCGTCTGCCGATCGGCATTCCGAAGGTGATGATCTCCACCATCGCATCCGGCGATGTCGGCCAGTATGTCGGCCCGTCCGACATCATGATGATGTACCCGGTGACCGACGTGCAGGGCCTGAACCGAATTTCCAGGCAGGTTCTGCGTAACGGGGCGACGGCTCTGGCCGGAATGGTCCGCAATGCGCAGATCAAACAGGCTCAGAAGACCGACAAGCCGGGTCTGGGCCTGACCATGTTCGGCGTCACGACGACAGCCATCCAGCAGATTTCCGCGCAATTGGAGGACAGCTATGACTGCCTCATCTTCCACGCCACCGGCGTCGGGGGACGGTCGATGGAGAAACTGGCCGACAGCGGGCTTCTTTCTGCGGCGGTCGATCTGACCACGACCGAAATTTGCGACATGATGTTCGACGGCGTCTTCGCGGCGGACGAAGACCGGTTCGGCGCCTTCATCCGGAGCAGAATTCCCTATATCGGCTCGGTCGGGGCCCTGGACATGGTGAACTTCCGCGCGCGCGAAACGGTGCCGGAGAAATACGCGTCCCGAACCTTCGTCGAACACAATCCGCAGGTGACGCTGATGCGCACCACGGCGGAGGAAAACGCCAAGATGGGCGTCTGGATTGCCGAGCGGCTGAACCAGATGACCGGGCCGGTTCGTTTCCTGATCCCGGAAGGGGGCGTGTCGGCTCTGGATGCGCCAGGGCAGCCGTTCCACGACCCGGCCGCCAATCGGGCGCTATTCGATGCCATTACCCGAACCTTCCGGGAAGACGGGAACCGGCGCCTGATCCGCCTGCCCCATCACATCAACGACCCGGCCTTCGCCAAGGCCACGGTCGATGCCCTGAACGAGATCAACCCGATACGGAATGCAACGGAGAGGACGGCCCGCCATGCCGCGATTTGAACGAAAAGACCTTCTGGCGAAGTTCCACGACATGAAGACCCGGGGCGAACCCATCGTCGGTGGCGGTGCGGGCACCGGTCTGTCGGCGAAATGTGAGGAAGCCGGCGGCATCGACCTGATCGTCATCTACAATTCCGGCCGTTACCGCATGGCGGGACGCGGCTCGCTGTCCGGCCTGATGGCCTATGGCAATGCCAACGAGGTCGTCATGGAAATGGCGCATGAGGTCCTGCCGGTCACCAAGAAGACCCCGGTTCTGGCGGGGGTCAACGGCACCGACCCGTTCTGCATCTTCGATCACTATCTGGATCAGGTGAAGGCGATCGGTTTTTCCGGCGTCCAGAACTTCCCGACGGTCGGCCTGATCGACGGGACCTTCCGGGCGAATCTGGAAGAAACCGGCATGTCCTATGGCCAGGAGGTCGACATGATCCGGATGGCGCATGACAAGGACATGTTCACCACGCCCTATGTCTTCAACGAGGACGACGCCAAAGCAATGGCAGCGGCCGGCGCGGATATAGTTGTCTGCCATATGGGCCTGACCACCGGCGGTTCCATCGGCGCGGAAACGGCGCTGAAACTGGAAGACTGCCCGGCCCTGGTAAATTCCTGGGCCGAGGCCGCGTTGTCGGTAAACCCGGACGTGCTGGTCCTGGTCCATGGCGGTCCTGTCGCGATGCCGGCGGATGCGGAATACGTTCTGAAGAACACCGACAATTGCCACGGTTTCTACGGCGCCTCCTCCATGGAGCGGCTGCCGACGGAAAAGGCACTGACCGAACAAACAAAAGCGTTCAAAGCGCTGCGAACGGGCTGATAGGGAGGATTGAGACCATGACGACCGGCCTGATCGGATCCATCATTCTCTGGCTGATCATCGCAATCATCGCGATCGTGGTGATCGTTTATCTGTTGAACTGGCTCTACCACCGTTCGACGAAGGAAGTCGCCTTTGTGCGCACCGGCTTCGGCGGCGAGACCGTGGTGATAAACGGCGGGGCGTTGGTCTTGCCGATCATCCACGAGGTGACGCCGGTCAACCTGAACGTCGTGCGCATTCCCGTCGCCCGGAAGGAAGGCAGCGCGGTCATCACCCGCGATCGGATGCGCGTCGATATCGAGGCGGAATTCTTCGTCCGCGTCATCCAGAAGCCCGACGCCGTCGCGGCCGCCGCCTCCACCCTGGGCCGGCGCACGATGGATCAGGAAAGCCTGGCGGACCTGCTGAACGGGAAGTTCGTCGGTGCCCTGCGTTCCGTCGCCGCGGAAATGTCCCTGGATGAAATGCATGAGAAGCGCGGCGACTTCGTCTCCATCGTCGAAGCCCGTGCCGCCGAGGCCCTGGCCCGAAACGGGTTGGAGCTGGAATCCGTCGCGATCACCGACCTGGACCAGACCGATCTGGAATACTTCAACCCAGCCAACCGCTTCGACGCGGAAGGTCTGACCCAGTTGATCGAGACCATCGAGTCGCGCCGCAAGCTGCGCAACGACATCGAACAATCGTCGATGCTGGCCATCCGCAGCCGCAATCTGGAGGCGGAAAAGGAAACCCTGAAACTGGAGCAGGAAAGCGAAAGCTCCCGCCTGGATCAGGAACGGGCGCTGGAATCCCTGCGTGCCGCCCAGCGGATGGAGGTTGTCCGCGACCGCGTCGCCCGTGAGGCGGAGGCCGAGAAATCCCGGATCGCCAGCGAACGGGAGACCCGGGAGTTCGACATCGAACGCCGCCGCGCGCTGGAAGAAATCGAAATCCGCGCCCAGCAGCAGATCGAATCCGCCCGCATCGCCCAGGAAGAGGCGCTGGAACAGGCGCGCATCGACCGGGAGAAGCAGATCCGCACCCTGCAGATCAAACAGCGCCACGAGGTGGAGACGGCGGAAATCGCATCCTCCGAAGATGTCGAACGGGCCAAGATCGTGTCCGAACGGCAATTGCGCGAAGCCCGTATCGCGGCCGAGGAGGAAACCGAATCCCGCGAAATCGCGCGTGGCCAGCAATTGGAGACGGCCCGCATCTCCGCGACCAAGACCGTGGAATCGGCCCGCATCGCGCAGGAGCAAATCCTCGACAAGGCCCGGATCGAACGCGACCGACTGTTGCGTGCCCAGCAAATCGCCCAGCGCCAGTCGCTGGAGGAAACCGAGATTTCCGCAAATGAGGAAATCGAACGTGCCCGCATCGCATCCAATCGCGGCCTGGAGGAGGCCCGAATCCTTCAGGATCGGGACCTGAAGCGCCTGGAAATCGAACGCGCCATGGCCCTGGAACTGGCCGATATCGAACGCGAGATCGCCCGGCTGCGCAAACAGTCGGAAGAGGCCGACGTCCGAACCAGCACCGAAGCCGCCCGCGCCGAGGCCGTCGCGGCAACGGAGAAGGTCACGACAATCCGCGAACGCGAAATCGCCGAACGGGTCGCCGCCGTCGACAAGCTGCTGGCCCAGAAGAATGCCGACGCGGCGGTCATCGCGGCCGAGGCCGAGAAGATTTCCGCGGCCGTCGCGGCGGAAGCCGAGCGTCTGCGCAACGAGGCCGAGAACGTGTTGAGCGACGACGCCCGTGCCGCCCGCATCCGGTCCAAGATGATCGACCGACTGGAAGGCATCGTGCGCGAGAGCGTCAAGCCGATGGAAAAGATCGAAGGCATCAAGATCCTGCATGTCGACGGTCTGACCGGTCATGGCGGAGACGGCGGCCACCGCTCCCCCACCGACGAGGTGATCGAGAGCGCGCTGCGCTATCGTGCCCAGGCCCCGCTGATCGACGAAATGATGAAGGAAATCGGTGTCGAGAATGCGGGTGTGGCCAAGATGGGCGACATCTTCCGGTCGGCCAAGGACGCGCAATCCCTGGCCAAGGACGCCCAGGCCGCCAAGAAAAAGAAGGATGACGAGGCATGACCGAGGTCTATGCGTCCTCCGTCATCGGGGCCCCGGCGGATCAGGTCTGGGCGGCAATCCGGGACTTCAACGGTCTGCCCTCCTGGCATCCGGCCATTGCGGAGAGCCGCATCGAAGGCGGCGCCCCGGCGGACCAGGTCGGCTGCGTCCGGGCGTTCCGGCTGAAAGACGGCGGGTTTATCCGGGAAAAGCTTCTGGCCCTGTCCGATTACGACTTCGCCTGCACCTATTCGATCCTGGAAAGCCCGATGGGCGTCGAAAACTATATCGCGACCCTGAAATTGTCGCCGATCACCGATGGCGGCCGGACCTTCGCGGAATGGTCGGCGGAATTTGACTGCGCGCCTGAACGTGCGGGCGAGCTGACGGACCTGATCGGCAACGATGTATTCCAGGGCGGGTTCGACGCGCTGAAAGGCCGTTTCGGAGGCTGATGACATGGTCGCCGTCCGTCGCAGCACCGTAATCGACGCGCCGATATCGGCGGTCTGGAATGTACTGCGCGATTTCAACGGTCACGAAAGCTGGCACCCGGCCGTCCGCCGCAGCGATCTGGAAGACGGGCGCCGCACCGATCAGATCGGCGCGGTCCGAAATTTCAGCCTGGAATCCGGCGACCGCATCCGCGAACGGCTGCTGTCCCTGTCCGACAAGGACAAGCGATTGCGCTACTGCATCGTCGATTCCGATGTACCGCTGCAGAACTATGTCGCCGAAATCGCCTTGAAACCGGTCACGGACGGCAACCGTACCTTCTGGTCCTGGACGTCTACTTTCGGCACGCCGACGGGCCGCGAGAACGAATTGGCAAAGCTGGTCGCCGAAGGCGTTTATGAGGCCGGGTTCGATGCCGTCCGGCAACGGGTCGAGAGGGTCGGACGCCCCGCCGCGCCCGCCATCCGGAACGGCGCGTCCCTGCCCGGCACGGCCATGGTCATTGACCGGCACGGCGGACCGGAAGAACTGCATGCCCGGCCCGTCGACGCCCCGCCACCCGGCCCCGGTCAGGTCCGCCTGCGCCAGACGGCCATTGGGGTGAACTTCATCGACGTCTATTGCCGCAGCGGCTATTTCGACCTGCTGAAACCGCCCGGCGGGCCGGGCATGGAGGCAGCCGGAGTGGTGGAAAGTATCGGACCCGATGTCCGGCATTTGAAGCCGGGCCAGCGTGTCGGATATGCCTGCCCGCCGGTCGGGGCCTATGCCAGCGTGCGGACGATGGATGCCCGCCTGGTTTTCCCGCTGCCCGATTTTCTGGATGACCGGCAGGCGGCTGCAATCCTGCTGAAGGGGATCAGCGCCGAATTCCTGCTCCACCGCGTCCATCCTGTTCGGGAGGGCGAGACCGTCCTGGTCTATGCCCCGGCGGGTGGCGTCGGGCAATTGCTCTGCCGTTGGGCCAATCGCTTGGGCGCGACCGTAATCGGCGCGACCAGCAGTGAGGACAAGGCACGGATCGCCCGTGCAGCCGGCGCACACCATGTCATCCTGCCGGGCCGCGACAGTCTGGAGAAGCAGGTGCGCGACCTGACGCAAGGGCGTGGCGCAGATGTCATCTATGACGCTGTCGGGCGCGACACATTCGATCATTCCGTCGCCGCCTTGGCGAATTGCGGGCATCTGGTCAGCTTCGGTCAGGCATCCGGCGATATCGGCCCGCGCGATATCGGCGCGCTGGCAAGCCGGTCCGTCACCCTGTCCCGCCCCAATTACGGCCACTACACCGACACGCCGCAGAAACTGTCTGCGATCACGGGCCGCCTGTTCGACGCGCTGCGCAACGGCGTTCTGCGCGTCGATATCGGCCGCACCATGCCCCTCAGCGCCGCCGCAACGGCTCACCGGGCTCTCGAAGACCGGGAAACCACCGGCGCCACAATTCTGATCCCCGACGATCTGTACGAGAAAGGATAAGACGCATGAAATTGGCCACCTTCGATTGGAACGGGGAACGCCATGTCGGCCGCGTATCGGACGATGGCAGCACGGTGACACGGTTGACCCTTCCCGCAGGCGCCGCCGACAGAGACGGCGTTGCGGCGCTGATCGGATCGGACCTGCCCGCCGAAGCGGAACAACTGTCCGTCTCGGACATCAAACTGGTCGCGCCGGTGCCGCGCCCCCACCGCAACATCTTCTGCGTCGGGAAGAATTATTTCGAACACGCCCATGAATTCGCCTCTTCCGGCTTTGACAGCAGCGCCGCCAAGGGCGCGGTGCCGGAAGCACCCATTGTCTTCTCCAAACTGCCGGAAAGCGTGATCCCGCACGAAGCCGCGGTGAAGGTGGATGCCGGCGTCACCACAGCGGTCGATTACGAGGCCGAACTGGCCGTCATCATCGGCAAGGGCGGACGCAATATTTCCAAGGAAGACGCCCTGTCCCATGTCTGGGGCTACACCATCGTCAACGACGTGACCGCCCGCGATCTGCAGGGCATTCACAGCCAGTGGCTGATCGGCAAGTCCCAGGACACCTTCTGTCCGATGGGCCCGGTGGCGGTCACCGCCGACGAGATCGACCTGGAAGACACGACGGTCCGGTGCTGGGTCAATGGCGAGCTTCGCCAGGATTCCAACACGAAACTGCTGATCTTCGATGTGCCGACAATCATTGCGGCGATTTCGAACGGGATCACCTTGATGCCGGGCGATGTGATCGCCACCGGCACGCCCGCCGGGGTCGGCATCGGCTTCAAGCCGCCGAAATATCTGACGCCCGGCGACACGGTGCGTGTCGAGATCGCGGGTATCGGTATCCTGGAAAACCCGGTGGAGGCCTATTGATCATGGCCGAACTCCGCATGGGCAGCATGATTGCGGAACGCAGCGGCGAGGGCCCGGCCGTGGTGATGATCCACGGTCTGGGCGGCACGTCGAACACGTTCCAGCCGCAAATGGCGGCCCTCAACGGATTTGACGTCTTGCGCCCGGACCTGCCCGGTGCGGGCCGGTCGGCACTGCGCCCCGGCAAGCCTGGCCTGAAGGCGATGGCGCAGGACGTGAAGGACATGATGCGTGCCGCCGGAATTTCCCGGGCCCATCTGGTCGGGCATTCCATGGGCACGTTGATCTGTCAGTATCTCGCGGCCGACCGCGACTTTCAGGCCCTCAGCCTGACCCTATACGGCGCCATTCTGGAACCGCCGGAAGCGGCGCGGGCGGGATTGAAGGACCGGGCCGCGGCAGCGCGGGAAAAGGGCATGACCGGCATTGCCGACGCCGTTTCCCAGGCAAGCGTCTCCGCCGCATCCCGCAAGGCGAACCCGGTTGTACCGGCCTTCGTTCGCGAAAGCCTTATGCGTCAGGACCCCGCCGGTTACGCCGCCCATTGCGAGGCGTTGAGCGGCGCCCAGGCGGCGGACCACGCCGCGATCGCCTGCCCGACACTGATGATCGCGGGCAGCGACGACCCGGTTGCGCCGGTTGCGATGGCGCAGGAGTTGAAACGCCGCATCACCGGCGCAACGGTCGAGATCCTTTCCGGGATCGGTCACTGGATGACAATGGAAGACCCGCAACGGTCGGCGGACCTGCTGCGGCAACATTTGGACGCGGCCGCATAAAAGAACGGCCGCCACGAAGGGAGAGATATCATGGCTGACAATGGCTTCGGCGGTTGGGGCGGATCCGGCGGCGGTGCACCACGCGCGCCCGAAATCGTCTTCAGCAATGTCCGAGTTCTGGATGGAACGGGCGAGAAACCCTATTCGGGCGAAGTCACCGTTTCCGGCAACCGTATCAAGTCGATCTCTCGATCCGGCTCCGGCGGTTTCGGCTGGAACAGCCAGAGCAACGGCGGCTCGCAACGCATCGACGGGCGCGGCATGACCCTGATGCCCGGCCTGATCGACGCGCATTTGCACCTCAGCTGGAACAACGCGCCCGGGATCAATCCCATCCAAATGATGCCGGTCGAAGAGCATATGCTGAACTGCGTCTATATGGCGAAGCTGCTGCTGGATGCCGGGTTCACCGCCGGATATGGCGCGGCAGCCGCAAAACCGCGCCTGGACGTGGTGATCCGCGACGCCATCCGGTCGGGCAAGGTGCCCGGTCCGCGATACACCGCCGCCGGGCCGGAGCTGACCTCGGTCGGCGGGCTGGGCGATGCGTCCCTGCCGCATATCCCGCATGAGGGTCTCAATCTCGGTATTGTCGTCTCCGGTGCGGAGGACATGCGCCGCAAGGTGCGCGAGTTGATGAAATGGGGCGTCGACACGATCAAGCTCAACCTGTCCGGTGAGGAAATCACGGGCATGGGTGCCGAGGAAAATCAGTTCACGGATGAGGAAGTCCGGGTCGCCTGCGAAGAAGCCAAGGGGCGTCACCGCCGTTTGGCCGCCCATGCGCGGTCCAAGGAATCGATCCAACGCTGCGTGAAGTTCGGCATCGACATCATCTACCATGCGTCCTTCACCGACGAGCAGACGCTGGACATGCTGGAGGCCAACAAGGACAAGCATTTCGTAGCGCCCGGCCTCGCCTGGCTGATCAACACGGCGCGCAACGCGGCCGAATATGGCATCAAGCCCGGCACACCGATGACCGAAGCTTACGAACGGGAATTGGAACACGCGGTCGAATCCATGCGCCAGATGCACAAGCGTGGCATCCGCGTCCTGATCGGCGGCGATTACGGCTTCGCCTGGACCCCGCATGGGACGAACGCGAAGGACCTGCAGTATTTTGTCGAAATGGTCGGCATGTCACCGATGGAAGCGATCCAGGCCGGCACCAAACTGGGCGGCGAGATCATGGGCATGGGCCACGAACTGGGCATGATCAAGGAAGGCTATCTGGCGGACATGCTGTTGGTCGACGGCGATCCCAGCACGGATGTCCGCGTCCTGCAGGACCACAAGCGCATTGTGGCCATCATGCAGGACGGCGCCTTTCACAAGGCGCCGTCTGCACAAACCGTTGGTATGCGACTATAGGCTTTACGGCAGGGCGGCGACGATGATGACCTCATAGAGGTAATCCGACGTCGCCAGCTTTGCTTCGCCGCACGCACGGGTCGGGGGATTGCCGGGTTCGACCCAGGCATCCCAGACTTCGTTCGCCGCCGCGAAATCCTTCATATCGGCCAGCCACACCGTGGCTTGCAGCAGGCGCGACTTGTCGGTGCCTGCCTCGGCCAACAAGGCATCAACGCTTTGCAACGCCGTGCGGGCCTGGGTCTGAATGTCGGCACCGGGCGTGCCGACCTGGCCGGCCAGATAGACGATGCCGTTATGGATGACGGCCTGGCTCATCCGGGTGCCGGGTTTGATGCGTTTGATATCGCTCATCGGGGTTTCCTCATTTTGGGTCAGTTGGCTCGGAACCGGCGGGGCGACAGGGCCGCGACCGTTTCTGCGGCCAGGGAAGGTGTTCGTCCATTGCACAGATCCGCCGCCAGTTGCGACAGCGCGGGCGCGGTCTGGATACCATATCCGCCCTGCCCCGCGAGCCAGAAAAATCCGTCGGCTTCCGGGGCGTAGCCGACGACCGGCGTCCGATCCGGCGCAAAAGTCCGCAGTCCTGCCCAGTTGCGCACGACCCTGGTCACTTCCATCGTGACAGCTTGTTCGAAGCGGAACAGACCTTCCGCCAGAACCATCTCGTCGGCCCAGGCGTCATGCGGTTCCACCGGATCCTCTTCGGCGGGGGAGACCATCAGCATCCCGGCCTCCGGCTTGGCGTACCATTGTTCCGACGCACTGGCGATCAGCGGCCAGCGGGTAATGTCCATACCGTCCGGCGGCGGCAGAATGGCAGCCGACCGACGGAACGGCGTCAGACCGACCGGTGTCACACCGGCCAACGCGGCGACCTTGTCCGCCCAGGCCCCGGCGGCGTTGATCAGAATAGGCGCTTCGAAATCGCCCTTGGCCGTCGTGACGCGCCAGGTGCCGTTGGACCGTTCGACCGCGCCGACCCCGGCATCGCAATGAACGCTGCCGCCCCGTGCCTTCAGCAAGCGGGCATACCCCTGAAACAGACGGTCGACATCGATGTCCCGCGCGTCGCGTTCGATGGCCGCGCCGGCAATCAGCTCCGGGCGCAGAATGGGGCACAGGTCGACCGCCTCCTGGGCCGTCAGCCGCTCAATCGCCTCGGCGCCGTCCAGATAGGCTTCCAGGTCGGGCAGTTCCTCATGGGTCGCCACCAGCATCTCGCCGCGCGGGGTCAGAACCGTGCTGTCGGCGATCCCGTCCGGATTCTCAAAGACCGGTTCCGACGCGGCATTCAAGGCGCGCAGGGTCGCATTGCCGTAATTCAGGATGAAGATCGCGGCGGACCGGCCCGTCGCATGGCGCCCGATCGCATCCTCGCTTTCCAGCACCCGCACCGACGCATCCGCGGCGATCATCGCCCCGGCGCCGATCCCGGCAATCCCGCCGCCGATCACCAAGACATCGCTGCGTTCCGTCATCCGTTGGTGTATCCGTCCAGAAAGCTTTCCAGGTTCAGGCCCAATTCATCGCACAGATAGCCGCCTTCCTGAACCAGAACGGTGGGTTTGCCCAGCGTTGCGACCTTTGCCCCGATCTTCGCGAAACCGTCCGTGGAGATGCTCAATCCGCCGAACGGGTCGCCTTCGTAGCCGTCGAGGCCCAGCGCCACGACAATGGCGTCCGGCGCGAAAGCTTCGATCCGCGCGACGGCCTGGTCGAGCACCGGCATGTATTCCGCATCCGCTGTGCCACGCGGGATCGGCAGGTTCAGATTGTAGCCGAGCCCCAGCCCCGTGCCGCGCTCGTCCGCATGGCCCCAGAAGAACGGATAGAACCGCACCGGGTCGGCATGGATCGACACGGTCAGCACATCGGCGCGGTCATAGAAGACACCCTGCGTGCCATTGCCGTGGTGCAGATCGACATCCAGGATCGCGACCCGCTCCATCCGGGTCAGCAGTTCAGCCGCCGCTACGGCGGAGTTGTTCACGAAGCAGAAGCCACCGGCCAGATCCTTGAAGGCATGGTGTCCGGGCGGGCGGCACAGGGCATAGGCCGCGCCCTCCCCGTCCTTCACGGCGCGCGCCGCGCCGACGGCGCTGTTCGCGCTCCAATAGATCGACTGCCAGCTCTTCGGCCCGATGGGACAGGCGGTATCCGCCTGATGATAGCCCGCCTGCCCGACGGCGGAGGCCGGGTAGGACCCGTCCCGGCGATCGGGATGGATGTTCGGGATAACTTCTGGCGACGCCCCGTCGA
This sequence comes from Pacificispira sp., assembly GCF_965228185.1. NCBI lineage: Bacteria > Pseudomonadati > Pseudomonadota > Alphaproteobacteria > Rhodospirillales > Aestuariispiraceae > Pacificispira > Pacificispira sp. The sequence goes on from NZ_CBDDHE010000002.1 coordinate 99,932, forward strand.
TCCGCTGCCAGCGGTCATAGATTCCGGACAGGAAGGAAACATACTCCGGGGTATGGATTCGCGCGATCGGGCCCAGCCCGTAATCGTCTGGCGAAACCTGGGTCAGTCCGGCATTCTTCGCGCTCTGCAGCAACCGCGTCGCGCGTTCCGGCTTCTCCGGACTGGGCTGCGGTGCGCCGCTGACCAGAAACGTCTGGGGGTCATGAAGGGTTTGGTCGTCGTGATAGAAGACTTTCATGGCGATACGAACTTTCGCTTAAGTGACTGGTTTCAGAAGGCGACCCGGTCGCCGCCCTTCAGATCTAGGCGGCGGCGCGCCTCCTCGGGCGTTGCGATGTCCAGCGACAATCCCTCTGCGATCTTGCGGACTTGGCGCACCTGATCCGCGTTTGTTTCGGCCAGTTTGCCCGGCCCGATGGTCAGACTGTCCTCCAGTCCGACACGGACATTCCCGCCCATGGACAGCGAGACGGCGGCAAGCGGCATCTGGTGACGCCCGGCGCCGAGAACCGAAAACTCGTATTCCGACCCGAACAGGCGGTCGGCGGTCTGCTTCATGAAAACCAGGTTCTCGCGTTCCGGCCCGATCCCGCCCAGAACGCCCAGCACGAACTGGATGAAGAATGGCGCCCGAACCAGCCCCCGGTCCACGAAATGTTTCAGCGTGTAGAGATGGCCGACATCATAGCATTCGAATTCGAAGCGGACGCCCAGTCCGGTGCCGAGGCGGTCCAGGGCCGTTTCGATGTCGCGGAACGTGTTCTTGAAGATGAAATCGCGGGTCGATTCCAGAAAGGGTTCTTCCCAGTCGTGGCGGAAGTCCCGCATCCGGTCCAGGGCGGGAAACAAACCAAAATTCATCGTCCCCATGTTCAGGGAACACATTTCCGGCGCGTGGGTCAGGGCAGCCGCCATGCGCTCTTCCACCGTCATGGTCGCGCCGCCGCCGGTCGTGACGTTCACCACCGCATCGCAGGCCTGCTTGATACGCGGCAGGAAGACGCCGAACAGATCGGGGTCCGGACTGGGCCTGCCGTCCGCAGGATCGCGGGCATGCAGGTGCAGGATGGATGCGCCGGCCTCTGCCGCGCCGATGGCGTGCTCCGCGATCTCGTCCGGGGTGACGGGCAGATGGGGCGACATGCTTGGCGTATGAACCGAACCGGTGACCGCGCAGGTAATGATAACGGAACGGGCCATTACGCGCCGCCGTCCAGTCCGGCCTTCGCCGCGAAAGCCGCGATGGATTCGTCCAGCTTGGACAGGATTTCCGCGATATGACCGTCGTCGACAATCATCGGCGGACAGACCAGGAAATGATCCCCCGCAATGCCGCCCCGCGTGCGACGGGAATAGACGATCAGGCCGCGCTTGTAGGCTTCCTCGACCAACTCGACATGGGCGTTCAGCCCCTTGGGCAGCGGCTCCATCGTCGACCGGTCCGCGACCAGTTCGAAGGCCAGCAGCAACCCCTTGCCCCGGACATCGCCGATGAAGGAATAACGCTGCATCAGGCTTTCAAGGCCCTCCTTCAATTTGCCGCCCATGGCTTCCGCGTTGTGGACGAGGCCCTGCCGTTCGATCTCGTCCAGAACAGCCAGTCCGGCGGCGCAAGCCAGCGGGTTTCCGGCATAGGTATAGCCGTGGATGAAGCCGCCCGCGTCCAGGACCGGTTCGACCAGCCTTCGGGCCGCGACCATCGCCCCCAGCGGCGCATAGCCCGCCGCGAAGCCCTTCGACAGCGCGACGATATCCGGTCTGGCGTCGGGCCAGTGATCGCCCCCCAGGAACCGGCCCGTCCGACCTGCCCCCGTCATGACCTCGTCATAGATCAGCAGAATACCGAACTCGTCGCAGATCTCGCGGATGCGCGGCAGGTAGTTGTCCGGTGCCACCAGCGCCCCGGTCGACGCGCCGCCGATGGGTTCGACGATGAAGGTCAGGACCGTTTCCGGCCCTTCCTGCAGGATGCGGTCGCGCAGCATGTTGGCATAGCGCAGCCCGCGTTCTTCGTCCGACAGGCCATCCCGGTCGAGGTAACACGTCGGCGCGGGGATTTTCGGCATTTCCCGCATCATCGGCGCGAAGGGGGCCGACATGGTCGCCATGCCGGTCAGCGACAATGCCCCCAATGTGGAGCCGTGATAGGAGGGGAATCGGGAAATCACCTTCCAGCGCTGCGGCTCGCCGACGGCAATCGTGTACTGCCGGGCCAGCTTGATACAGCTTTCCACGGCTTCCGACCCGCCGGATACGAAGAAGACCCGGTCCAGCCCGTCCGGCATATATTGCGCGGTGCGGGCGGCCAGTTTCTCCGCCGGTTCGTTTTCGAAATGCAGGCGATACCCGAAAGTCGCCTTCTCCATCTGGCGGCGCATGGCCTCCAGGACATTCGGGTTGGAATGGCCGATATTCGCGACCATGGCCCCGCTGGACCCGTCCAGATAGGCCCTGCCGTCGGTATCGTACAGATAAACGCCCTCGCCCCGGTCCAACATCGGACGGCGCTGGCGGGTCTGATAAAACAGATGCGACGGCGGTCGCGCCAGGGGTTCGCTCATTTAATGCCTCGACCTAAGCCGGCAGGACGACGCAATCGCGCGCCCGGATCCGGACCGAAACCTGTTTGCCTTCACTCAAGGGGTGCTCGTCGATCGGATTGATCGCCTGAAGCTGCCGCCCGCCCGCGTCCAGGAAATAGCGCGCGACCTGTCCCTGATAATCCACCGTGGTGACGCGGGCGTCCAGAACCGTCGCATCTGCCCCGGCTTCGGCCGTATCGCTCAACGCCAGTTTCTCGGCGCGGATCGACAGCTTGACCTTCTGTCCCGCGCTCAGGGTCTGTCCCCCCGTCACGCTGGCCAGAATGGGCCCCAGCCCGTCGACTTCCAGTTTCGCCACACCGCCGTCGACGCCGGTCACGGAGGCGGCGACAATGTTGGAATTGCCCAGGAAACTGGCGACGAATTCGGAGGCCGGCCGGTTATAGACTTCCTCCGGCGTGCCGACCTGCTCCACATGACCGGCGCTCATCACGACGATCTGATCCGACATGGCCAGCGCCTCGGATTGGTCGTGGGTGACGAAGACCGTCGTGATGCCCAGCGTGTCCTGGATGCGCTTCAATTCGATCCGCATGTCCTCACGCAGATTGGCATCCAGCGCCGACAGGGGTTCGTCCAGCAGCAGCACATCCGGCTGCACGACGATGGCCCGGGCCAGCGCGATCCGCTGCTGTTGCCCGCCGGAAAGCTGACTGGGCATGCGGTCCGCCATCTGCGGCAGTTGCACCAGTTCCAGCGCCTCCTTGACCCGTTTCGCCGCTTCGGCTTTCGCGACGCCGCGGTACTTCAGACCGAAGGCGACATTCTCGAAAACCGTCTTGTGCGGGAACAGGGCGTAGTTCTGAAAGACGATGCCCAGATTGCGTTTGTGGATGGGCAGATCGTTGACCCGCCGTCCTTTGATGCGGATTTCGCCCTCGGTGATCGAGGTCAGGCCCGCGATCATGCGCAGGGTCGTTGTCTTGCCGCAGCCCGACGGCCCCAGAAGGGTCAGAAACGATCCTTCCGGTATTTCCAAGTCCGTCTCATGCACCGCCGTGAACGTGCCATAGCGTTTGACCACGCTTTGCAGATCCACCGCCGTTTGCGTTCCGTCGCCCACGGTACCCTCCTGATATTGTCATCCGTTCGGGATGGGGGCCGGCGCACCGGCCCCCGCCCGTTCGGGATCAATAGCCCTTCTGGACCCGACCGAAGGTCTTGGACCATTCGGCTTCGTTGGAATTCCAGTAAGGCGGATCGAAGAAATTCAGACCCGACAGCGTGCCCGTCGGATCGAAGGCCGGCAGCGCGGCGACCTTGTCGCTGAGCTTCACCTTCGTCGGGTCGAGCGCCGGCGGATAGTTCTGGCCCTCGGCCACGGCGATCGCGACTTCCGGTTCCAGCATGAAGTTCAGCAGCTCTTCGCAGGCTTCCATCGGGCTGCCCTTCAGCACGAACAGGCATTCCTGCCAGCCCAGACCGCCCGGCGGATCGTAATAGCCGATGTCGTGGCCTTCGTCCTGCAGCGCCTTGATGCGGCCGGACCAGCCTTCGGTGACGTAGATTTCCTCTTCCGCCAGCAGGCTCATCAGCTCCGCGCCCGACGCCCAGTATTTCAGGGCCAGATCGCGGTGTTCGCGAATCGCGTCCCAGACGGCATCCATGTTTTCGATGGCATTCGGGTTCTGATCGGTCTGCAGCGCGCCGTACCAGATGCGCGTCTTCCATTCGCCCCAGCCGCCGATCTTGCCCTTATAGGCCGGATCGATCAGCAGCTTTGCGCCCTTTTCCTTCATCTCGTCGTCGGAGATGTATTTGCGGTTATAGGCCAGGCTGGTCGTGCCGTAATCGTAAGGCACCGCCGACAGCGTGCCGCCGGTGACATTGCGCAGGACATCCTGCAGCGCCGTGATGACGTTCTTCAGGTTCGGAATGTTGTCTTCGTTCAGTTCCGACGACAGTTCCAGATTGTGATAGCGCACATAGTCGAAAACACCGGACAGGTGGGCGATGTTGAATTCGCCCGGCTGGCTGGCCTTGACGCGCGAAATGTATTCGTCGGCACCGCCGAAGGTACCGTCGACGACCTCAATGCCGGTCTTCGCGGTATAGGCCTTGAAGGCATGTTCCCGGAAGGCCTCGGAAACGACGCCGCCCCAACCGTCGAAGCGGACCTGGTCCGGCTTCGCGGCCATGGCGTGGCGCGTCAGTTTCGAAACCGGCAGGCCGGTGACGCCGGCGGTCACCGCCGCGGCACCCAGCAGGCCCAGGAAAGTGCGGCGTTCCAGGTCGCCGTTGCGATACCGCTCCAGCAAACGTTCGTAACGTTTTGTCGTATCCATTGTGCTCAAAGCCTCCTCTGCTCCATGTCGATCGCGTGTTTCGCAGTACGGTCTGTCAATGCCGCCGGAGGGTGCGATCGGATCCCGTTCCGGCGTGTCTCTTATGTGCGGGTCAGCCCCTTTGCTTCCGCCCGAGGCGGCGTGCGGCCGCGGCGCCCAGCAGCGGCAGGGCAACGGTGACAATGATCATCACGGTCCCCAGGGCGTTGATTTCCGGCGAGATCGAATTCCGCAGCATGGCAAAGATCTGCGTCGGTACCGTCTCCACCCCGCCCGGTTTCCAGAACAGCGTCCCGGTGATGTCGTCGAAAGAAATGGTGAAGGCGAACAGGCCGCCCGCCAGAACCGCCGGCAGAATCAGCGGCAGGGTGATCTGGAAGAAGGTTTCGATCGGCCCGGCGCCCAGGCTCATCGCCGCCTCTTCATAGTCGCGGCGCACGGAAACCAGCCGCGCCTGAACGACCAGGATGACGAAGGGCAGCGTGAAGATGACATGCCCGGCCAGCAACAGCGGGAAGCTCTTCGGAACGCCCATAGCGCCGAGGAAGAGCAGCAGCGCGACGGCCAGCACCACTTCCGGCACCAGGATCGGCGCGATCAGCGCGGTGGCGATCAACGTCTTGCCCGGAAAGTCGTACCGAACCATGGCGAGCGACGCGAGGACTCCGAGCGTGGTCGAAATGACCGCCGTCAGCGCCCCCAGCAGCAGCGAGGTCTGGAAGGCCCGGACGATGGCCTGGTTTTCCCACAGCGCCTCAAACCAGCGCAAGCTGACGCCTTCCATCGGGAAGGAGCCGAACTGGCTGGAGTTGAAGGACAGCAGGACAACGACGGCGACCGGTGCGAACATGAACAGATAGATCAGCACGGTGCCAAGGCGGATCAGGTTCCAGCTTGTGAACATGGCGCCCTCCCCCTAACCGAAGCTCTTGGCGATCTGGCCCATGCCGGCGAAGCGGTTATAGACCGCGACGACACAGCCGAGCAGGATCAGCAGGACAAGTGACAGGGCCGAGCCGAGCGGCCAGTTCAACTGGGTGATGATCGCGTCGAAGACCAGATTGGCGAACATCGCATCCGTCGGTCCGCCCAGGACCAGCGGGGTGATGTAGGTGCCGGCGCCGAGCACGAAGCACAACAGCGAACCGGCGGCCAGCCCGGGCAGCGAAAGCGGCAAGGTGACCTCCCGGAACGCCTGCCAACCCGTGCAGCCGAGGGAGCGGGCCGCGTCGACAAGGTTCCGGTCGATACCATAAAGGCTGACATAGATGTTCAGGATCATGAAGGGCAGCAGGAAATGCACCAGCCCGACGATCACGGTCCATTGATTGTAGAGCATCTGGATCGGCTCGTCGGTCAGGCCGATCCACATCAGCGCCGCGTTCACGATACCGCTGGAACCCAGGATGTTGATCCAGGACATGGTCCGGATGATGTAGCTGATCCAGAAAGGCAGCATCAGCAGCAGCAGCAGGAAAGCCTTATGCTTGAACTGGGTCGTCGCGATGAAATAGGCGGGGATGTAACCGGCGACGGCGCAGACCACGGTCGTCGCAAAGGCGATCCAGATCGTGAAGCCCATGATGTCGCGATAGAAGGGATCGGTCAGAACCTCGATCCAATTGTCCAGATGGAAGCCCGCGATATCCGCGCCGGTCGCCGTGCGCAGCCAGAAGGAATAGACGACGATGAAGGCGACCGGAACCACCAGCAGCAGAAAGATGGCACTGAGCGCCGGCGCCAACAGCCGCCAGGGCCGCCAAGCATTGTCCATCGGATCGAGCGAAGCCATCGAACCAGTCCCCTGTCCGCCGCCGGGTCATGCGGCGGTCGTTTGTTCTTCAGGACAGGTTTCGGCAAGCCCATTCATTTTTCAAATAGATAATGGAAATCCTGATCATAGTTTGAAAGAATGACTGAATGAACGATCTTGCACCGGATGAGGGCGAACGGCTCGCCCGGCAATTGGACTGGAACCTGCTGCGCACCTTCGTTGCGATCGTGCAGGAAGGCGGAATAACGCCCGCCGCCAACCGCCTGCTGCTGAAGCAGCCGACCGTCAGCAACGCCCTGAAACGGCTGGAGGACCGGATCGGAAAACGTCTGATCGACCGTGGCCCCGGGCATTTCAGAGTGACCGACGCGGGCGAAACGCTCTATCGCGAGGCGATAGAAATCTATGGATCGATCTCCCGACTGACCATCGCGGTCCGGGATATCGAAGAAGCCGTACGCGGCCATATCGCCATCGGCATGGCCAGCCACGTCATTTTCCCGCCCTTCGATGAGAGCCTGCGGGATTTCAGCGCCAAGCATCCCCAGGTCACCTATGACATCACCGTGGCGACCAGCGCGGAGGTGGTCGGATGGGTGCTGGAAAAGCGCGCCAGTTTCGGTGTCTGCCTGGTCCACAAGCAGCATCCGAAACTGGATTATTTCCATCTCTACCGTCAGCATTTCGGCTTCTTCTGCGGGCCGGGGCACCGGTATTTCGGGCGGACCGATCTGACGCTAGAGGATCTGACCGGGGAACCGTCGGTTTCCTTCAGCACGGACCAGTTGCATGATGCATTGCGACCGGTCGCACTGCTGCGCGCCAGCATCGGACTGGACGATACGATTCGCGCCATGTCCCCGCATCTGGAGGAGGTGCGCCGGCTGATCATCGCAGGGGTCGGGATCGGCCCCTTGCCGGTCCATGTCGTGCAGAGGGATGTGCGCGACGGGCTGCTCTGGCAATTGCCGCCCTATGACGATCCGCCGGAAATCGATATCTTTCTGGCGACCAATCCCGCGTCCCGGCTGAACCGTGCCGAGACGCAGTTCATCGAAGACCTGAGGCAGCGGGTTACAGCGCTGCCGCCGGCCGCGCGGCATTTCCCTCAGCGGTAGGAGAACGAGCATGATCCAGGACGGCGAGCGGGAGGCATCTATCGACATCGACGGCACCCGCGCATTCGGCGAGACGATCGATTTCGGGAGAACCGCAAAGGAATACGGCCGCCATCGCGCCGGCTTCCCGGACGCGTTCTTCGAGGAACTGATCCGCCTTGGAGTCCTGAAGCGCGGCCTCGCGGCCCTGGATATCGGGACCGGAACCGGCACGGTCGCCCGCGGGATGGCACTGGCCGGTGCGCAGGTTCGCGCGTTGGACCCTGCCCCTCACCTGATCGAACAGGCAAGCGCCCTGGACGCAGAGGCGGGTATCGCGGTGGAGTACACCGTCGGTGCCGCCGAGAAGCTGAGCTTCGATGCGGCCACATTCGACCTCGTCACCGCCGGGCAATGCTGGCATTGGTTCGACCGCCCCAAGGCCGCTGGCGAATGCTACCGGGTCTTGAAATCGGGCGGCCATCTGGTCATCGCCCATTTCGACTGGATCCCGGTCGACGGCAATGTCGTCGCGGCGACCGAGGCCTTGATCCGGCGCTATAACCCGGCCTGGACGATGCATGGCGGAACCGGCCTCTACCCCCGCTGGACGGTGGACATGACGCAGGCCGGGTTCGACGGGTTGCGCAGCTTTTCCTTCGACATGCCCGTCCGCTACAGCCACGAGGACTGGCGGGGTCGCATTCAGGCCAGCGCCGGGGTGCGCGCCAGCCTGGACGAAGAGACCTGCCGCAAGTTCGACACCGAACTGGCCGGCATTCTGGCCGAAGACTACCCCGACGATCCGCTGGACATCCCGCATCGCTGCTGGGCGCTGATCGGACGCAAAGTCTAAAGAAAACGGCCCCGGACCTTTCGGTTCGGGGCCGCTCTCGACACGATTGCCGGACAGATCAGGCGGAAGTATCCGCCGCCTCGCCGATATTGTCGACGCCGCGTTCGTCCACGACGCGGGTCAGCCAATCCGGATCCATTTCAGGGACCGACGACAGCAACAGGTCGGTATAGGGGTGGTGCGGCGGGGTGAACATTTCGTTCTTCGGCCCTTGCTCCACCACCTGGCCTTGCTTCATCACGACGACCTCGTCGGCGATGGAACGCACCGTCGCCAGATCGTGGGTGATGAACATATAGGCCAGGTTCAATTCCTTCTGAAGCCGGTCGAGCAGCTTCAGGATACCTTCCGCCACCAATTGGTCGAGCGCACTCGTCACCTCGTCGCAGATGATGAAGGTCGGGTTCGCCGCCAGCGCCCGGGCGATGCCGATACGCTGTTTCTGGCCTCCCGACAGCTCCGTCGGATACCGGTAATAGTATTTCGACGGCTCCAGCTCGATCATATCCAGCAACTCGTCGACGCGGCTCTTCAACTCACCGCCCTTCAGACCGCTGTAGAACTGGGCCGGACGGCCGATGATGTCGCAGATCCGGACTTTCGGGTTCAGCGCCGTGTCCGCCATCTGATAGATCATCTGGGCCTGGCGGAGCTGTTCCTTGCTGCGGCTCTTATAGCTCGCGGGCAATTCCTCGCCCTTGAACAGAACCTTGCCCTTGGTCGGCGGCAGCAGGCCGGTAATGCAACGCGCCGTCGTCGACTTGCCCGATCCGGATTCGCCCACGACCGCGACCGTCATTCCCGCATGAATGTCGAAGGACACATTGTCCAGGACCTTCGTCTTGCCATAGGCGGCATCGACATTCTGAACCGATACGACCGGCGCGACATCGCCGGTCGGGCGGGTCTTCTGATCCCGCTGGAAGCTGCGCACCGCCCAGAGGGATTTGGTGTAATCCTCCCTGGGATTGGCCAGCATCGAACGGGTGTCGGCTTCTTCGACCTCATTGCCTTTCAGCAGCACCTTGATCGTATCCGCCATCTGCGCCACGACGGCGAGGTCGTGGGTGATGTAGATCGCCGCGGTGTTGAACTGTTCGACAATGTCGCGGATCGCCAGCAGCACCTCGATCTGGGTCGTCACGTCGAGCGCGGTGGTCGGCTCGTCGAAGATGATCAGATCGGGACGGCAGGCCATGGCCATCGCGGTCATGGCACGCTGAAGCTGACCGCCCGACACCTGGTGCGGATAGCGGAAGCCGATTTCCTGCGGGTTCGGAAGCCGCAGCCGCTCATAGAGCTGCATCGCGTCTTCCTGGCTCTCCATCCGCTTCATGATGCGGTAATGGGTCGGCGTTTCGGTATGCTGGTCGATCAGCCGGTGCGCCGGGTTGAACGACGCCGCCGCCGACTGGGCGACATAGGCGATGCGCGATCCGCGCAACGCCCGCCGGTCCCGTTCGGGAGTCGTCGTCAGTTCCATCCCGTCGAACTCGACCGACCCGCCGGAAATCCGACAGCCGTCCCGGGCGAAGCCCATCGCGGCCAATCCGATCGTGGACTTGCCCGCCCCGGATTCGCCGATCAGGCCCATGACCTCACCGCGATGCAGCGTCAGGTCGACGCCATGCACGATTTCGGTCCATTTATCGTCCGAATAGCCTTCGATGCGCAGACCCTTGATCTGAAGCAGCACCTCTTTCTTCTTCTCAGTCATGTCATTACTCCTTCAGGCCGGACGACCGGTACAGCATCCAGTCGACGACGAAGTTCACGGCGACGGTCAACAGCGCGATCGCGGCCGCCGGAATCAGCGGTGTGATCTCGCCGAACGAGATCAGGGTGGCGTTGTCGCGCACCATCGATCCCCAATCCGCCGTGGGAGGTTGAATGCCGAGACCCAGGAAGGACAGGCCGGCGATCAGCAGGAAGACGAAGCAGAATTCCAGGCCGAATTCCGCGATCAGCGGTGCCGTGGAATTCGGCAGGATCTCCTTGCGGACCAGATACCACATGCCTTCGCCGCGCAGCCGCGCCGCCTCGATATAATCCATCACCACGATATTCCCGGCGACCGCCCGCGTAAGGCGGAAGACACGCGGCGAATAGATGATGGCGACGATGATGACCAGGACCGACAAGTTCGTGCCGAAGATGCTGAGCATCAGCAGCGCGAAGATCAGCGACGGGATCGACATGATCACATCCGCCAAACGACCCATGGCCTGATCGAACCAACCGCCCCGCGTCGCCGCCAGCAGTCCGGCAATGGTACCGGCCAGGAAGGCGAGCGTGGTGGCGATGAAGGCCAGACCGACCGTGTTCCGCGCACCATAGACAAGGCGGCTGAACAGGTCGCGGCCCAGCTGGTCCGCCCCCATCAGCATGTTCTCGTCCGCCGGGGCATAGGATTGCGAAATGACTTCCGCTTCGCCGAAGGGCGCGATCACGGGCGCGAAGACGCCGGCGATCACATAGGTCATGATCACGAACAGCCCGAAAGACGCCGTCAACGGCGCCTTCGCCAGGGCCTTCGACGTTTCATAGGGCGTGACGATCACCAGGAATTCGCGGAAGGCATAGGCCGTGCCGGCGCACAGTGCGATGACGCCCGCCGCGATCGTGATGTTCCACAGCCAGGTCTCGCCGCCGATGATGCCGACGATGAAGGACACCAGGGTCAGCGAGAACAGCAGCAGGAACGCGCTCTTCTTTCCGTAGAACGCTGCGAGGCAGGATGCGCCGATCAACAGCGCATAATAGCCGATTACGAAATAGTTCATCCTTCCCCCCTCACTTCTTATGACGCAGACGCGGATTCGTCAGAATCGAAAGCACGTCGGCCGCCAGGTTCAACAGGATGAACGTTGCGGCAAATATCAGACAGCACGCCTGGACAATCGGGAAATCGCGCTTGGTGACACTGTCGACCAGCAGCTGCCCGATGCCCGGATAGACGAACACGAATTCGACCAGCACCACCCCGGTGATCAGGTAGGCGAGGTTCAGCGCGATCACGTTGATGATCGGCGCCCAGGCGTTCGGCAGGGCGTGTTTCACGATGACTTTCCAGGCGGGCATCCCTTTGACCCGGGCCATCTCGATATACGGGCTGGCCAGCAGGTTGATGATCGCCGCCCGGGTCATCCGCATCATATGCGCGACCACGACCAGAACCATGGTCAGCGCCGGCAGGAAGGTTCGATGCAACAGATCCAGGAAGGTCATGTCGGAACTGAGCTTCGCGATCGCCGGGAAATAGCCCGTCTTAACGGACAGATACAGGATCAGGATGTAGCCCAGGAAGAATTCCGGCGACGAGATCGCGGTCAGCGTGGCGACGTTGGCAACGCGGTCGAAGATCGTGTTGCGCAGCAGCGCGACGATGACCCCCAGCGTGATCGCCAGCGGCACGGCGATGACCGCCGCGTAACAGGCCAGGAAAAGCGTATTGGCGAAACGCGGTCCGATCAAATCCCCGACCGGCGTATCGGTCACCGCCGAGCGGCCGAAATCGCCCAATACGGCCCCCCCGAGCCAATCGAAATATCGAACGATCGCGGGATCGCCCAATCCAAGCCGCGCCCGAAGCGCCGCCAGGTTTTCCGCCGTCGCACCCTGCCCCAGAATGGCTTGCGCCACATCCCCCGGCAGCAGTTCCACCATCCCGAAAATGATGATGGAAATCACCAGAAGCGTTACCGCCCCCAGTGCTAGGCGCTTGACGATGATGTCAAGTACGTCCCCCATGACTAACCCCCTTTATGAATGCCTGTTTCAGGCATGGACCGGTCGGGCTAAAACGCGCCCGTGCCCGGATTCGACCAACGCTTCGCAGGGCATTCGCGTTTAAATGCACGCCGGCTGCGGACACAACGACCCCGCCGGGCATATGCCCGGCAGGGTCGCCGATTGTCCGGTTCCGGCGAGAGCGTATCTGCCGATAGGGCAGACCACTTAACTGGCGAACCACCAGCGATGGTAACCGCGGCCACCGTCCAGCTCCCAGCTCGACGCCAGGTTTCCGCTGTGCTGCACCGACTTGTCGCGGGCATAGACGAAGTTGGTGAACATCGGCAGCACCGTACCGCCGTCGTCCTTCGCCAGTTCGCACATTTCGCGGTACATCGCCGAACGGCGTTCCTGATCCAGTTCTTTCTTGGCCAGCAGCAGCAATTCGTTGAACCGCTCGTTCTGCCAATGCGACTCGTTCCAGGCCGCGTCGTCCTTGTAGGCCAGCGTGAACATGTTGTCCGGCGTCGGGCGCGCGCCCCACTTCACGAAGCAGAACGGCTTCTTCAGCCAGACATCCGACCAATAGCCGTCATTCGGTTCGCGGACGGCCTTGATATTGATGCCGGCCGGCTTGGCGTGTTCGGAATACAGGACGCACATGTCCACGGCACCCGGCAGCACGCTGTCGGCGGCGGACAGTTCGACGTTCAGTTCGGTCAGACCAGCCTGTTTCAGGTGATATTTCGCCTTGTCCAGGTCGTATGGCCGCTGCGGCAGGTCCGGGTAGTAGGGCATGCCGGGCGAAACATGATAGTCGTTGCCGACCGTCCCCGTGCCGAACAGAATCTTGTCGACCAATTCCTGACGGTTACAGGCATATTTCAGCGCCTGGCGGACATTGACGTCGTTGAACGGCGCGACGTCGCAATGCATCGGCAGGGTGATGGCCGAGCCGCTGGGCACGTTGTCGACTTCGATATTCGGGCTGCGCGCCAGCAGGGCCAGCGTCTTCAGATCGACCGAAGTGACAGCGTGCACGTCGCCGGTGACCAGCGCGGTCTGGCGGGCGTTCGGGTCGTTGAGGACGATGATTTCGATCTTGTCGAAATACGCGCCTTCACGGTGCCAGCCTTCATGGCGGACCAGTTCGGACACCACGCCCGGCTCGTGCTTTTCGATCTTGTAGGGACCGGCGCCGATGCCGCTTTCCCATTCGACCGACCCGTCGTCCTTCGCCGGCAGCATGACCAGGTGGTAGTCGGTCATGATCCACGGCAGGTCGGCGGAACCCTGACCCAGTTCGATATGGATCGTGTGGTCGCCGTCGATCTTGATGTCGGTCACGTCGGCCAGCAGCGACTTCGCCGCCGAGGTCGAGCTTTCGCCGCGATGGAAGTTCAGCGACGCGGCGGCGTCCTTCGCGGTGAATTTGCGGCCATCGTGGAAGGTCGCGTTCTTGTTCAGCTCAAACGTCCAGACACGGGCATCCGGCGTCGCGCTCCACGCTTCGGCCATGTCCGGGCCGAGACCGTTTTCCGGCGTGATTTCGGTCAGATAGCTGCGGGTCGCGTGCGCGATCTGGATCTGACCGACGGATTGATAGGTACCCGGATCGTGCGAGTCGCTGGTGTTCCCGTCGTGCAGACCGACCTTGAACGTCCCGCCCTTCTGCGGCGCCGCCTTCGCGATCTTCGACGTCCAGAGCCCCGACGCGGCGGAAGCGGTCAGACCCGCCGCCACCGAATAGGCCATGAACTCACGGCGCGACAGCCGGCCGCGCCGAGCCTCCTGCGCCATCCGATTCAGCATTTCGTCCCTGTAGCTACCAGACATGATACCCCCTTGGTTTTTGAACGTTGCGTAGCGACTGTTTCAAGTTTCCGGCGACGGAAGGCCGGGGCGAAAAGCGACCGATTATCGACTTTGCGACCATGTAGTTCCGTCACGCTCCCATTCGGCATTGCGATGGTTACACCACCCGCCTTCTATATATGCGGGTCGAATGGCATGCCGCCGCTATCTCGTTAGGTCACGAATTCTTTCTAAACGCGACGCAATGCGGCCAATAGCTGGCCGTAATATCCAACGAGATCGGGGCGACTGTATTCAGTTTAGAACAGCATTGCTGACCTATTCATCACCCCGGACGGCATTCTCCGACACCGTGCTCATGGATGAAATTATACAAGTCGGGGTGAATGGCCAATGGGGTCACGGAAGTTTTATTATCGGGGCCGAGTTCGATTATTATCGTAATCTTGAGACGCTTAGGTAAATCCGACATAGAAATCGGCGCTGGGCGGCGCCGAAAGCCCTAGGTCGTCAGCCGAAAATACAGCTTTGGCAGCACATCCGGCAAGGCGGCGACCCGGTCGATATGCAGAATATTGCGACGTCCGAAGATTCGGTTCAGCTGGCTCTCCCCTGCCCCGGTCAGGCCGACACAGAACACGTCCACCCCCAACCGTGCGATCTCCTGAACCGCTTTCCGAGCGTCTTCGACAAGGTAATGCGGATCCGGCGCATCGACGTCCGACGGCTCGCCATCCGTCACCAGCAGGATCAGCCGGCGATGGGTCGGACGCGCCGCGATTTCCGCCCCCGCATGACGCAGGGCGGCACCGAGGCGGGTCGACAGGCCGGGTTTCAATGCCGCCAGGCGCGCGCGGCTCACCGCGGCGAAGGGCATATCGAAATCTTTCACACGATAGATCCGCACATCCTCCCGTCCGTCAGAGCAGAAGGCCCGAAGCGCGAAGGGATCGCCAATCGCCGACATCGCGTCCGCCAGCAGGGCCGCTGCGGCGCGTTCGATCGAAAAGACGGATTCCGTTGTCCCGGCGATTGTGTCCTTGGTCGATTCCGAGATGTCGAGCAGCAACAGCACCGAAAGATCGCGGTGCAGACGGGCGGTCACTTCATAAACGCGGCGATCCGGCTCGGCCCCGGCACGCCGGTCGATCACGGCGCGAATGCAGGCGTCGATGTCCAGCCTGTCCCCCTCCGGCTGGCGGCGTTGCCGGACCGGACGACTGACCCGCGCCCGATCGACCAGCGCGGCGACGCGGGCGCGGGTATCGCGATAACGCGCCAGGATCGCGTCGATCACCCCGGCAGAGGCCGGCCGGAAGCCGTATTCCAGAACGGTCGTCCAATCCGGACGCAGCCGCTCCGCCCGCCGGTCCCATTCGGGATAGCGCGCCACCGGAATGCCGGTATCGGGATCCGGTTCCACCGGCCGCACCGGCGCCGTCTCTTCGCCTTCTTCCGGCGCGGTATCGTTGCGATCCTTACCGCCGGTTTCCTCCTTTTGCGTCAAACGCACGGAAAGCAGAATTTCCTCCTGCGGCGCGGCGGCATCAGTCGGCGGGTCGCCGAAATCCCATAAGCCGTTCCCGTCATCGCGATAGGGCGGTTGAACGACATAGGTCTTGGGATTGAACTGGACGCGCATCTGGCCGAGGTCGTTCCCCAGCATGCCGCCGATCTCGCGCGACAGGGACGGATCTTCCAGATTTCCTTGCCGTTCCCGGAACAGGTCGACGCCCTTTTGCACCCAAGGGCTGGGATCGTCGAAATCCGGATCGATCAGGGCGCGGGCCAATCTGGCCATCAACCCGTCGGCAATGTTCGGGCCTTCCGGCCGGGCGTCATGAAACCGCCGCCACAGACGGGCAAGGCCCGGATAGCGACGGGCGGCCAGGGTTTCGACCCGCGCATCCTCGATCAACGAGACCAATGCGACCTGCAGCGGGCGAAGGGAGCCGACGGCGAAGCGCGCGCCGGAAAAGGTCAGATGCGCGCCCATATGAGCGACGGCGGCAAAATAGAGAAGACGCTCCTCACCCGCGCTGAACCCGCCGAAGGAATCCGGCAGCCAGAACACCGCGCCGTCGAAGGCGGGCCGGCGCGGCGTGTGCAGATCCGCGGGGGCGGCCACGGGACGCAGGGCGGGTTCGACCCGCCAGAGCGCCGTCGCGAAGGCCTTGATCGCGCCGGACGCCGCGTCCAGCCCGCCCTGCCCGGCTTCTTGATCCAGAACCCGGCGCGCATGGGGGATGGAAAGCTGGAAATAAGCCGTGCGCCCTCGCGTCGAGACCAGCCCGGCCGATACCCAGGCAGCAAACCCTTTGGCATCGACCGTGGACAGCAAGCCTTCCATTCGGTCGAGCACCGGACGCAACAGTGAGGCGTCGGCCGACACGATCGCATCGACCGCGCTCAACCACTCGGTGAAGTCCCCCGGCCGCTCAAGCTTCGGGACGGCCTTTGTGGACTGGACCAGAAGCAGCCGCGCCAGATCGGAACTGTCGGGCTGGCACAGAAACAGCGCGCGCGTGCCCAACATCAGCGCAGCGGCAGGCGACACATGGCGGGCGCAGGTCAAGGACGCGTGAACATAGGCTGTCGCCATCGTCGGTCCCGACGTCGCGCAGAGCCGGTCGAACTGGTCGGTCCAGCTTTCGAGGTCGGGACCTGAGAATTGCCGGTAAACGGCGGTCCAGGTCGGACCGCTGATCCTGTCGAATGCGGCCAACCGGCGGTCACGCCGGCCCGCGCGATCCCCGATCGGATCCATCGCCGTCTATCCGATACAAGCGGCGACGGTTTCGGTCAGCGCGCCGCGCAGATCCGGATCGTCGGTGATCGGCAGGATCATGGTCGCCCGGCAGGCCTCCGCCAGCGGCACGCCCCGCCCGGCGAGACGCCCCGCCTGGATCAGGGTACGTGTCGACGCGCCTTCCGACAGGCCATGGCCTTTCAGATTCCGGGAGCGCCCGGCAATCGCCACCAGCGTGTCTGCCAGGGCGGCATCGACACCGGATTCCCGGGCCACGATTTCCGCTTCGGCGGCCGGTTCCGGATAGGTAAAATCCAAGGCGGCGAAGCGCTGCTTGGTCGATTCCTTCAGATCCTTCACCACGCTCTGATAACCGGGATTGTAGGAGATCACGAGTTGGAAATCGGGATGCGCCGGGACCAGTTCGTTCTTCTTTTCCAGGGGCAGCAGACGGCGTTCGTCGGTCAATGGATGGATCACGACCGTCGTGTCCTGCCGGGCCTCGACGATCTCGTCCAGGTAACAGATGCCGCCATGACGCACCGCGAGGGTCAGCGGCCCGTCATGCCAGACGGTTCCGTCCGCATCCAACAGGAACCGTCCGACCAGATCAGACGCCGTCATGTCCTCATGGCAGGCAACCGTGATCAGCGGCTTCTTCAGGCGCGCCGCCATATGTTCGACGAACCGTGTCTTGCCGCAGCCCGTCGGCCCTTTCAGCATGACCGGCATCCGGGCGTCATAGGCGGCGGCGAACAGGTCGACCTCGTTGGCGACGGGCCGGTAATACGGGGTCCCGTCGATCAAATACGCATCCAGAGACATAGAACTACTCTTCAAAAAAGAGGGACCGGACGGGGCGGAGGGAGTTCACGCCCCGTCCGTTCGGACTCAGCGATGTTTCGCCGTGGATTCGTTCGGAATGCCGTCGATCGGGCATTCCTCCGTCCCGGCCGTGGATCGCGTCATCGCCTCGACCATCTCGCGGGTGCCTTCGGGGTCCGTAACCCATTTGCTGTAGAAGTCGTACGGACAGGCCGCCACGCCCTTGTCGCTCTCGCCGGACCCGATCATGCCCGTATAGCCGCGGTGAACCAGCTTATAGAGGTGGTTCTGCGACTGCATGTTCTTGCGGGCATCGCGGATCAGGGATGTCGACAACTGGGCATACTGGATCCCCATGTCTTCTTCGCCGCATTCCCCGAGCGTACGACCGTCGAAACCGATGATCGCCGAATGGCCGAAATAGGAATAGACGCCGTCGAAGCCGGCAGCATTCGCCACCGCGACATAGCAGTTATTGGCCCAGGCCATGGCCTTGGACATGATCACCTGCTGATCCTTGGCCGGGTACATATAGCCCTGGCAGCGGACAATCAGTTCGGCCCCCTTCATCGCGCAATCGCGCCAGATTTCCGGATAGTTGCCGTCGTCGCAGATGATCAGGCTGACCTTCAGCCCCTTGGGACCTTCCGAGACATAGGTGCAGTTGCCCGGATACCAGCCCTCGATCGGCACCCAGGGCATGATCTTGCGGTACTTCTGGACGATCTCGCCCTTGTCGTTCATCAGGATCAGCGTGTTGTAGGGCGCCTTGTTCGGGTGTTCCTCATGCCGTTCGCCGGTCAGGGAGAACACGCCCCAGACCTTTGCATTGCGGCAGGCCTCGGCGAAGATTTCCGTCTCCTCGCCAGGGCAGGAGGAGGCGGTTTCGTACATCTCCTTCTGGTCGTACATGATACCGTGGGTGCTGTATTCCGGGAAGATCACCAGATCCATTCCCGGCAGGCCGACTTTCATGCCCTCGACCATCTTTGCGATGTTGCGGGCGTTATCTAGAACCTCCGCCCGGGTATGCAGGCGAGGCATTTTGTAATTGACGACAGCGACCCCGACTGTGTCGCGGCTGCTGGAAATATCACCGTGAATCATAGCGTCCTCCGTTCTGTGTTTAGCTACTCGGTCCGGTCCGGCTGCGCCTGTCTCCGCCCCTAGACCGCCATGTGCCGATGGACGAGGTCGTCCGTTAGGTCGGCGATGGCTCCTGTCGCCACGGCGCAGCCCTTCTCCATGATCACGAAGGTGTTGCTGGCGCGGCGCGCGAATTCGACGTCCTGTTCCACCAGCACGATGGCGATCCCGTGCTTGCGGTTCAGGGCGACGATCGATTCCTCGATCTGTTCGACGATGTTCGGCTGGATCCCCTCGGCGGGCTCATCCAGCAGGATGATCTTGGGATCGGTCAGCAAGGCCCGCGCGATGGCGAGTTGCTGTTGCTGACCGCCGGACAGGTTGCCGCCTGCCCGGCCGATATGTTCCTTCAGGGCCGGGAACAGGTCGAAGACGATATCCTCCAGATCCTGCCGGTCGCCGGGGCCGCGGGCGAAGCCCCCGACCCTCAGGTTCTCCATGACGGAAAAGCGCGGCAGGATTCCCCGTCCCTGCGGCACATAGCCGATCCCGGCCCGCGCCCGCATATGGGTGGCCAGGCCCGTCATCTCCTCGCCGTCCAGCCGGATCGATCCGACCGTCCGGTCCAGCAGCCCCAGCACGGCGCGCATCAGGGTCGTCTTGCCGACCCCGTTGCGGCCCAGCACACTGACGAAACCGCCATCCGGGACATTGACGTTGACTTGCTGCAGGACGTGGGAATTGCCGTAGAACCCGTCCAAGCCGTTGATCTCAAGCATGACCGATCCCCACTTTTCCAAGATAGACTTCGCGGACCTTCTGGTTGGCGCTGACTTCGTCGGCGCGACCCTCCGCCAGCATGGATCCCTGGTGCATGACCGAGATCACGTCGCCGATTTCCTTCACGAAACCCATGTCGTGTTCGACCACGATGATCGTGTGCCGCCCCTTCAGGCGATTGCAGATATCCGCGGTCTTCTGGGTTTCCTGGGACGTCATGCCCGCCGTCGGTTCGTCGAGCAGGATCAGTTCGCTGTCCTGAGCCAACAGCAGCGCGATCTCCAGCCATTGCGTCTGTCCGTGCGACAGGTAGGACGCCGGATGATCCAGGAAGTCGACCAGCCCGACGAAATCGGCCAGTTTCTCCAACCCATCGCTTTCCGGCGTGCGGCCGATCCGGATCAGGTTGGCGAAGACGCCGGTCCGCTTGCAGTAGGCGACCTCCAGGTTCTCCCGCACCGTCAATTGCTTGAAGACGCTGGGCACCTGGAACTTCCGGCCGACCCCGGAACGGGCGATCAGATGTTCCTCCATCTGTGCCAATTCCTGACCGCGATAGCGGATCGAGCCCGAGGTGGGTTTCGTCTTGCCGCAGATCAGGTCCAGCGCGGTGGTCTTGCCTGCCCCGTTGGGCCCGATCAGACACCGCAATTCGCCCTTCGCGACCTTCAGGTTCAGACCGTCCACCGCCTTGAAGCCGTTGAAGCTGACGGCGAGGTTCGAGAGTTCGAGATGTGTGGTCATGACCGTTCCGCCGCCCCCTTGTCGGCAAGGACGGCGGCGTCCGTCGCGCCTTCCGTCGGTTTTTCGGCAGGCTGGGCCGCCAGTCGCCGGCGCAGCATTTCGAACAGCCCGGCCAATCCGTTCGGCAGGAACAGAACGACCAGCACGAAGGCCGCCCCCATGATCAGGGTCCAGGTGTCCAGGAAGGTTTCGGATTCCGACAGGGTGCCTTCCATGCCGGCGACAAGGATCGCCCCCAGAAGCGCGCCCAGCAGGCTCTGCCGGCCGCCGACCGCGCACCAGATGACGATGGACAGGCTGAGCGGCACGCCGAGGAAGGTCGGCGAGGCGAATTCCATCACCACCGTGTAGAGCATGCCCGCCACACCGGCGATCCCGGCGGAGACGGAGAAGGCCAGCACCTTGTACCAGGCGACGTCGTAGCCGAAGAACCGTACCCGGTCTTCGTGGTCGCGAACGGCCTGCAGGATCAGCCCGGCCTTGCTCTTGGTCACGGCCAGCGCCAGGAACAGGCAGACCGTCATGCAGACCGCGACCAGGTAATAGGTCGACTTGCTGTAGGCGTCGAATTCGATGCCGAACAGCTCCAACTGCGCCAGATCGGTGATGCCGTTGAAACCGCCGGTAAAGCGTTGCTGGTCGATGATCAGCAGGTTGCCGACCACCAGGGTGGCAAGCGTGATGATCGCGACATAGACGCCGGTCACCCGCCCCCGGAACATGAACCAACCCAAGATGACGGCCAGGAAGACCGGGACGATAATCCCCGCCAGCAGGGCGAAGGGCATGGAATGAAAGGGTTGCCAGAACCAGGGCAGGGTTTCGACATTGTTCCAGACCATGAAGTCCGGCAGGCCGCCCTCCCCGGTATGGACCGGAACCGTGCGCAGTTTCAGCGCCATGGCCATGCAGTAGGACCCGATGCCGAAGCTGAGCGCCTGACCCAGATTGAGGATCCCGGCATAACCCCAGGACAGGCTGAGCGCCATGGCGGCCATGCCGAGCACCAGATAGCGGGCATACCGGTTCAGCAGGAAGTCATTGTCCAGAACCAGCGGGAACAGGAAGATCGCGCCGCAGACAATGGCGTAGACCGTGATCTGGACCGCCGTCCGGTTGTTCAGGAATGTGGTGAATGCGTTAGACATGATGGCGCCTCCTCACGACCGGATACGGGAGACGAACAGGCCTTGGGGCCGGAAGCGGATCAGCACGATGATCGCGAGCAGCACCAGCGCCTTCGCGATCGTGTCGTTCCACAGATAGGCCAGACCGCCGGTCAGCTCGCCCAGCATCAGGGCACTGGCGACCGTACCGAACAGGCTCTGCACCCCGCCCAGGACGACGACGAAGAAAGCATCGACGACATAGGTCGTCCCCATCTCGGGCGAGACGCTCTTCAACGGCGCGACCAGCGCGCCCGCCAGGCCGGCGAGACCGGCGCCGTAAGCGAATGTCAGGCTGTAGACCTTGTCGGCGTCGATTCCGAAACAGGAGGCGACGCTGCGGTCCTGAACCACGGCACGCAGTTTGGTGCCGAAAGTCGTCCGGAACATCAGATACCAGGTCACCGCGAACAGGGCGGCGACGAAGACGAAAATGAATACGCGATAGCCGGGCACGTCGACGCCCAGAATGCCGACCGTCCCGGTCAGCACGGAGGGCATTTCGACATAGCGCAGCTCACCGCCGGCCGAGAGGCGGATCATCTGCTGCAGCATGACGCCCAAGCCCCATGTCGCCAGGATCGTGTCCAAGGTGCGCCGGTAGAGGAAGCGGATCACCCCGCGTTCGACCAGCCAGCCCAGGGCGCCCACGCCCAGAAAGACGACGATGAGGCTGGGCAGAAGGCCGACACCGAAGAAGGCGTTCATCGCCCAGGCGCCATAGGCCCCCAGCATCACGAATTCGCCATGCGCCATGTTGATGACGCCCATCGACCCGTAGATGATCGCGAGACCGAGCGCGATCAGCAGCAGGATCGACCCGATGCTGAGCCCGGTCATGATTTGTTGAAGAAAGAATTCCATCTGATGTCCCGATCTGTCCGGGTGCGGCGCGTCCCGGTCCCGAAGGACACGGGACGCCACCGCACGGGGGTTCAGCGGCTATCCGCGCGTCAGCTCTGCACCAGGCCGTCGGCGGTGCAGTGCTGGTTGGGATAGGCGGCATAGGGTTCGGGTTTCAGCCATTCCTTGGAATCGCGCAGCACCTCGAACTGGCCGTCCGACTTCGCCATCGCGATCTTCGGCCACAGCCAGGTGTGCAGGTTCTCGGCTTCCAGATGGACCTTGCCCTGCGGCGCGATCAGTTCCTGGCCTTTCACCGCCTCGCGGATCGTGGTCGGATCGATATCGCTCGCCGCCAGTTGCTCAACCGCCTGCTTGAACAGATAGATCTGGAAGTAGGACGGTTCCGACACGAAGTGGGTGACCTTGTCGCCGCCCCAGCGTGACTTGTAGGCCTCCACGAAGCGTTCGTTCTCAGGCGACTGGTGGACCATGAAGTACGGCGCGGAGGTGAAGTGACCGGCCGCCGCGTCGCCGCCCATGGCCGCGACTTCGTTTTCCGACGTCGTCAGGCTGGCCATCGGCATCTTGTCCGGATCGAGGCCGGCCGCCCGGTACTGGCGGTGCAGCGCGACGACGGAATCGCCGACGACCGTGGAGAAGATGACGTTCGGCTGGGTGCTCTGGATCTTGTTGATGACCGAGCTGAATTCGGAATGACCCAGCGGGACGTATTCCTCGTTCACGACCTCGGCGCCAAGCTCTTCCAGCAGCTTCTTGCAGTAATTGTTCTCTTCCTTCGGATAGATGTAGTTCGATCCGATCAGATAGAATTTCTTGCCGAACTTCTCGACCAGCCACGGGATGAATTCATCCTGCTGCTGGTTCGGCACGGCGCCGGTATAGATGACGTTCTTGGAGCATTCGCGGCCCTCATAGAGCGTCGGATACCAGTACAGGTTATCCCGCTTTTCGAAGACCGGCAGGACCGCCTTGCGGCTGGCCGAGGTATAGGAACCGAATACCGAAACGCATTTGTCGCCGACGACCAGCTTGCGTGCCTTGACCGCGAAGGTCGCGGGGTCGGAGGCCGGATCCTCGACCACCGGCACGATCTTCATGCCGTTGATCCCGCCGGCATCGTTGATCTCTTCGATCGCCAGCAGCGTCGCCTTGTTCAGCGATTCCTCGATGATGCCGGTCGTACCGGTCAGCGAAAACAGAACCCCGACCTTGATTTCGCCATTCGACGCACGCGCCAGGGACGTGTCCTTGCGCCAGATATGCGGGGCCGCGGTGAAGGCGCCGGTTGCCGCGGCGCCGATCAGAAAGTCTCTTCTCTTCATGCTCATTCTCCCTGTCCGAAACACAAAAAGCCCCGAGCCGATCCGCGGGATGCGGTCGTTCTCGGGGCGCCATTGCCAACACTGTGTTATGGACGGCCGCGCGGCCGCCGGAATCGAATCTTGGGGGAAGCAACAAAAAGCCCCACGGACTCGCGCATCGGCGGAATCATCGTGGGGCGGCTTCGCCTTAGATTTTCAAGACGGCATCCTTGCCGTCGGCACTCTCGTTCGGATCGTTCTTTTCACGATCCGAGTAAAAGACTAACCGAGGATCTCCTGGGAGTCAATCAGCGCGTTCGCGACACTGCCGATCGACACCCGGCGTTCCATCGCCTGACGGCGCAGGAAATGATACGCATCCTCCTCGTTCAGGTTCTTCATGCGCATGACAATGGCCTTGGCCCGTTCGACACTGCGCATGGTGCGAAGGTTCTCGTCCAACCGATCGATCCGGCCTCGCAGGCGGCGTTCGTAAAGGAAATGTTCGCGCGCCAGAAACAGGCTGGACTGAACCCCGGCCGGCTGCAGCGGATAGTGCAAGATGGACTGCGCCGCGCAATTCCGGACCAGTGCAAAATCCAACGGCGCTTTCCCGGTCGAGACCAGCACCAGCGCCGCCTCAGGTTCGCCCGGGACCCATGGCAGGCGGCTGGGAAGATCGTCGGTCAGCTCGCAGAAGATCACATCGAAATCGACGGGCAGTTGCGGGGGCACCGGCCAGATATGCTGAACCCGGACCCGTGCGCGTTGCAGTTCGCGGATCAACCGCTCGCCGTCATCGCCGCGATCCACAATCACGGCGACCGACATATTTGCAAAACGGAAGGACGATGCCGTCTCCTTGCCTTGTTGGGCGCCCTGGCTTCGTCCGGCCGCCCCGCCGCGTGGCCGGGCCGGGCCTTCCTGCCGATGGATCATACCGCTCATCGCCGCCGTCTCCTTCAGCCGAACGCCAGGTTTCGGCTATACCCGATCAGATACGGATCGGCCTTCACCCGGTCTTTCGATTCGAAGACCAGATCGAACTGTCCGTTCTGATTGGCACGGCCGATCCGAGTCCACAGATCGGCATGACCGCAAACCGGGTTGATCGAAATCTCGCCTTGCGGCGCTTCATATTCCGATCCGATGACCGAGGCGCGCAGGATTTCGGTGTCGATGGAGTTCGTCTCCCCCAGCGCCTTGGCGAAGACATGAACCTGAAAATAGGACGCTTCCAGGCACATATTGGTCGGCTCGTCCTCGCCATAGCGCCGCTTGTAGAGATCCACGAAGGACGAGTTCCGGTCGTTCCCGATGCCCTGGAAATAGGGGGCGGCGGTAATGTGCCCCTCCCCGACATCGTATCCCATGGCCTTGATCTCGGCCTCGGTCGTGGTCAGGCTCGCGATCGGTGTGACCTTCGGGTTGAAGCCGAAATCATTGTAGGCCTGATAGAGATGCACCGTCGCATCGCCGACCACGGTCGAGAAGATCACGTCGGGTTGCGCGTTCTTCATTTCCCGCAGGATCTCGTTGAATTCCCGCCGGTCTGCGCCGAGGCGCACATAGCGCTCGCCAACCACTTCGCCGCCGCTGTTCTTGACCAGTTCGCGCATGATCCGGTTGGATTCGCGCGGATAGATGTAATCGGAGCCGACGAAGAAGAAGCGCTTGCCATACATTTCCATCAGAACGCGGCATAGTTCCACGCTGTTCTGGTTCGGCGCGGCACCGGTATAGATCACGTTCGGGGAATACTCGAAGCCTTCATAGAGGGTCGGATACCACAGCAACCCGTTCAGCCGTTCGACCACCGGCAGGACCGCTTTCCGGCTGCTGGACGTATAGCAGCCAAAGATCGTATTGACCCCGTCCTCTACCATCAGACGCTTCGCCAAACGCCCAAAGGCGCGGGATTCCGATCCCGGGTCATAGATGACCGGCTCTACCTCGCGGCCGTTTATGCCTCCGGCTGCGTTGATTTCCTCAATGGCCGTCAAGGTACCGCGGAGTTGCGTCTCCTCAATCACCGCCATGAAGCCGCTTTGAGAGAACAGTACGCCGACACGCCAAGGTTCGGTCGTATTCGTTGTCTCCATGCCTGTCGTCTCCCGTCGTCGGACTGCCTGTTACAGTCAACACGATTGGACAGGTCTTGCCGCCTTGTATTTTTGCGGTCATTGCACCCGTCCAACTTGCGGAACGTCGATTTCCCGGCCGATCGTTCCCCCTGCCCCCTCCCCAAATCCAGACCGGAGGATGCGGGAGCAGGACATCCGGGCCGTCGTCTCATTACCGGCCGGATGGACAAACCAGCGGCAGATAATGAAAAAGGGCGAAGGGGCTTCCACACGGCCCTGCGCATTGCAGAGTCATCCGGAGGCCACTTCGCCCTGATATTTTGCGCGGCGCCAATGCCGCTGGTCCGCATCGCGAACCATCTGAAACGCTAACCCCGCCAGAAAGGCGAGTCAACGCCCTAACGCAGATCAGGCTTTCAGGGGATAGGTGTCCAGATTGGCGCGCATGACGGAAATCAATCGTTCCAGCGCCGATTTCTCTTCTTCGGACAGATTCAACAGCGCGCGTTCCGCATGCGCCATGGTGATCGACTGAACCTGCGTGTAGATCTCCCGGCCCTTGTCCGTCATGGAGATGGAACGCACCCGGCCGTCTTGGTCGATGCGGTCCCGCCGGACCAGGCCCTCTTCCTCCATCCGCGTGATCAGACGGCTGACGGTCGATTGCTCAATCATCGCATAGGAGACGAGTTCATTGATCGAGGCGGATTCGTTGTAGTCCAGCACCGCCAGGAGGCGCCAATTGGAAATCGTCAGCCCCAGCTTGCGCAAATCCTGGTTCAAGAGCTGGTTCATCCGGAATGTCAGGCAGTTCATCAGATAGGGCAGAATGCTTTCCAGCACGATTCCCGGTCTGGGCTGGTCGTGCGCCTCCGCAACATCCATCTTTTCCGCCGTATCCGCCATGGGTTCGAACCCCCTCCCATCAATCATTCAAATCCGCCTATACCGGAATATCAGGAGTCCAGAAAGCCGATCAATTCGTAGCACCGGGCACGGAGTCGTCGATAAAGCTGCGGATGGTCGCCAGCGCGCCGTCCAACGCCTCCCCCTTTTCGTCGGCCAAGGCGGCCTCGCGCAGTCGCCGCACCCAGTCGGCGGCATCCGGTCGACCGGCCACCAGATCGGCGCCGTCCAACACTCGATCGAATTTCGACAGGCCCCGCGCATACGTATCGCTGTAGCCCTTCACCAAGCGGCGACAGGTCAGAATCTCGACGGCGAATGCGTAATCCAGTCGCAATGCGGTTTGCGCCCGGTCGATCCAGCTTTCCCAATGTGCCTTCTCCCGGCGATGGCGCAGGGTACCGCGCCGCCACCGCCGCAGACCGCCGACGCAATAAAGGCTGAGAAACGGCAGAAGCGAGTCCGTCCGGATTCTGCGGCCCCGGTTCACCAACCGATCGACCACACGATACAGGCCCGGCCGCGCCTCAACCGCCGCGCCTATGCGCCACGGCATCAGGCCGCAGATCTCGGCGACACCGGGATGCATGAATTCGGTGATCCGGACCAAATTGCTGTCGGACGCGCCGGCATGATCGCGTACCCGGCGGAACCGGGCGGACCGAACCTTCAGATCCGCGACGCGGATAACATCGTCATAGGCCATCGCATTGGCCAGATACTTCGCCAGTGTCCGGGCATAGGCGAAGCCGTGCGACGCCCCGCCTGCCCGGCTGTCCGCCAGGGCCGCGCGTTCGACAGCGTCCAGATAGTCGTCGCCATAATCCGGGTCCTGAAAATCCACGACCTTCCGCACTCCCCGGCGCGCGATGTCGCGGACCGGTTCCGGCAGATCGGCAATCCGGGCGTTCAAGGCGGACCATCGTTCAAGCAATCGCCGCGGTCCGGTCACCGGCTCTTGCGGATCGTCGGAGGCCGGCGGGGCGGATGCGGTCGCCTCGGCCTCTCCTGTCGCGGCGGCATAGGCGCGGTCGAAGGCGCGCAGGCTCGCCTCGACACCGCGCCCCGCGGCACGGATCGTTTCCTCGAAACTCTCCTTGGAGAAGGGCAGCGCGCCCGACCCCGCCAACCCGCCCAGTAAGCAGGCGGAGATATGGCTGCGCGTCTCGACCGCGATACTGTCCATCGGGAAACAGACGAAATGGCGGGACGCCTGTTGCGCGCTGCGCAGCACCACATCGACATCGGCGCGGCCATCGCCCGGCACGATCTTTTCCGACACCGCATACATCCGGTGGTTCGACGCGATCAGCGTGGTCCGGTCCGGCGTTACAAACCCGCGGGTGATCGCGCGCCCAGCCTCCATGATCTCGGCCGCGACAAGCACATCGACATCGCCCGGCGCCGGCATCAGGGCAAAGACCGGCTCCCGTTCCGTCGCGGGCATCATCTCGACATAATAGATCGTCGCACCGGTGCGCTGGGCGACGCCGGGCACGGATGTCGACTGCGCGTGATAGCCGTTGCGCTCCGCCACATCGACGATCCAGTCGGTCAGAACGCCGCCGCCCTGCCCCCCGACGGCCAGCACCGCAACCTTGATAATGCCTTCGGTTTGATCCTGGCCGGCCGTTGCGGTGAAGTTTCGGACTGCCGCGTCGATCATGCCGCATCCCCGAAACTAAGGCGCTTCGATTCCCGGCGGGCCTGCAGCCAGCCGATCAGGCGGGCGGACTGGCGCGCCGCCCAGGATTCAAACCGCCCGGGGTTATGGACAGTGTCGGCACGATAGAAGGAAGGGCACAGCACCGCCGCATCCGCGACCTCCCCGCAATTGCCGCAACCGACACAGGATTCGTCGATCGCCGCGACCGGGTCATCGCGCAAGGGATCGTCCAGTTTCTTCATCGTCAGGGAAGGACAACCGGACAGGCGCATGCAGGCATGGTCCCCGGTGCAGACATCCTCGTCGACACCGAATTTGGGCACCTCGACCCGGCCCCCGTCCCGCATCGTCTTTGCGCGGACCGGCCGTTCCCGGCGCTGGCGGTTCAACATGCATTCCGACGACGCGATGATGACCTTCGGTCCCTCGGCGTCGGTGGTCAGGGCATCCTTCAGCGTGTCCCGTACCTTTGTCACGTCATAGGTCCGGTCGATCTGGCGAACCCATTTGACGCCCACCCCGCGCACCGCGCTTTCAATGGAATGCTGCGTCGACTTCGACTTGTTCTCAGCCCGGGAGGACAGGATGTCCTGACCGCCGGTCGCGGCCGAATAATAGTTGTCGACGATCATCACGACGCCGTCGGACTTGTTATAGACCGCATTGCCGATGCTGGACGTCAGACCGTTATGCCAGAAACCGCCATCGCCCAGGATGGAGATCGGCCGCCGTTCGCCGCCACCGTCAAAGGCCGCGTTCGAGGCCGGCCCCAGCCCGAATCCCATCGTCGTGCCACCGATTTCGAAGGGCGGCATGATAGAGAACAGGTGACAGCCGATATCCGCCGCGATCTGGTGCGGACCCATTTCCTGTTCGACCAGTTTCATCGCCGCGAAGATCGGCCGTTCCGGACAGCCTGTGCAGAAACCCGGCGGCCGCACGGGCACCGTCTTCGTCAGGTCTTCGCCATAGGAATCCGGGGTTGGCTTGTTCGGCGCCCGGTCCTTGGCCTGCAACATCGACGGGTCGAAATCCTTCAGGAAGGATGAAATGCCGTCCAGCATCGCGGCCCCGGTATATTCCCCAGCGGGCGGCAGCACGTCCTTGCCGATCAGTTTCGTCACCACCCCGGACTTGTAGAGCATGGCGCCGAAAGCTTGCTCGATATAGGCGGGCTGGCCCTCCTCCACGACCAGAACGGCGTCCTTGTCGCGGCAGAAATCGAGGAATTCCTGATCGATCAGGGGATAGGTCACATTCAGGACGTAGAGCGGGATCGCCGTATCGCCGTGAACATTCGCAAGGCCCAGACGCTGCAGCGCGCGAATGACCGTGTTGTACATGCCGCCTTGCAGGACGATCCCGGTCTTCGCCGATTTCGGGCCGAAGAATTCGTTCAGCCCACGCTCGCGAATGAATTTCACTGCGGCGGGCCAGCGCTCGGTCACCTTCTCCTGCTCATGCTTGAAGGCGGCCGGCGGAAGGACGATGCGGTCGGTCTTGCGTTGCGGGTTCTTCAGCGCGTCGCGCACGGACAGGGGCGGCGGCACATTGTCCTTGGCGGTGAAGCGGCCATGGACATGGCAGGCCCGGATGCGTACCTCCAGCATGACCGGCGTATTCGAGGCTTCCGAAAGCTCGAACCCGTCATGGACCGCCTGCACCATGGACGGCAAGTTCGGGCGCGGATCCAACAGCCAGATCTGCGACTTCATCGCGAAGGCGTGGCTGCGCTCCTGCATGATGGAGGAACCCTCGCCGTAATCCTCCCCGACGATGACCAGCGCCCCGCCGGTCACGCCGCCGGACGCCAGATTGGCCAGCGCGTCGGAGGCGACATTGGTGCCCACCGTCGATTTAAACGCGACCGCGCCGCGGATCGGGTAATGCACGGATGCGGCCAGCATCGCCGCCGCTGCGGCTTCCGACGCATTTGCTTCATACCGCACGCCCAGTTCCGCCAGGATGTCCTGCGCGTCCGCCAGCACGTCCATCAAATGCGAGATCGGCGCCCCCTGATAGCCGCCGACATAGCCGACACCCGCCTCCAGCAGCGCCTTGGTGATCGCCAGAATGCCCTCGCCGCGGAACTCCTCACCCGCGCCGATGCGCAATTGCTGAACCTCTTTGACGAAAGATCTTTCGGCCATCGGATGCCTCCTCTAGCGCGTGATCAGGGCGGGCAGCCATGTGCCCAGCGCCGGTACCGCGACGACCAGCGCCAGCACCAGCAGCTTGATTGTCAGGAAGGGCGCAACGGCCGCATAGATCTGTTTCATCCGGATCGATTCCGGCACCACACCGCGCATGACGAACAGCAGCAGCCCGAAAGGCGGCGTCAGCAGCGCGATTTCCATCGTCAGCAGATAGACGACGCCCAGCACCAATTCGTCGATCCCGACCGCTTTCGCCAGCGGAATGAAGATCGGGATCGTCACCATCAGCATGCTGACCTGGTCGATGAAGCAGCCCAGGAACAGCAGGATCAGGATCATGCCCACCAGCACCTGCAACGCCGTCAGATCCCAGCCGTTGATCAACCCGATCAAGCCGGACGTCGCGCCGCTGAAGGACAGAATCTGACTGAAGGTCTGGCTGGCCGCGATGATGAACATGATCATGACGGTCAGCAGCACAGTCTCACGGACAGCCGCGATCAGATTGTCGAGCGACAGGGAGCGATAGGCGGCACTGGCCACCACCGCCGCCAGACAGCCCAGCGCCGCGGCATCGGTCGGCGACGCGATGCCGATCAGCAGGCTGCCGATCACCACCATGAAGATGCCTGACAGCGGCAGGACATAGATGCAGAACGGCCGCCAGCGCTCCCACAGGGTCATGTCCGGCAGATCGTCCGCCGGGGCCAGATCGGGCTTCGCCACCGAAGCGGACACGATCAGGATCACGAACAGCGTCGACAGCAGGATCGCCGGCAGAATGCCCGCGACCAGCAGTTTCGAAATTGAGATCCCCGCCAGGCTGCCCAGCAGCACCGCCAGCGCCGAGGGCGGGATCAACATCGCAATCGCGCCCGACGCCATGATCGGCCCCATGGCGAGCGTCGGATGATATCCCTTCTTCAACATGCTGGGCATCAGGGTCGACCCCAGCATGGCGGTATTCGCGATGGTCGATCCGGACAGCGCCGAAAAGATCGTGCCGCCGAAGACGGTGACGACGGACAGGCGACCCGGCACGCGGGTCACGATCCGCTCAATGGCATCGATGGCCCTGTGCGCCACCCTGGACTGGAACAGAATCTCGCCCATCAGGATGAACAAGGGAATCGGCGCCAGCTGGAAGTTGGAGACGGAGCGCGTCGCATTGCGCGCCATCTGTACCAAGCCGTTCTCGCCCCCCAGGATAAAGAAGGCGCCCACGACATTGACGGCGATAAAGGCGAAGGCGACGGGCAGGCCCAGGGCCAGCAACACGACCAGCGCGCCCAGCATCGCCACCAGGATCATGATCCAATCCATGATGCTACAATCCCGTCTGCATGCGTTCGATTCTGGGCTGGGCCATGGCCTTGGCGATGAATTCCGCCGCCAGCAGCACGCCCGCGATCGACGGGGCCATCAAGGGCACCCATTCCGGAAAGACCAGGATGCCGCGCACCATCGACCCGCGTTCGACGGCGGTGACCAGCGCGGTGATCGACGACCAGGACAGGACCGCCGACATCACCGCACCGAACAGCATCATCGCTACGGTCAGCCTGCGGCGCCCGGTCTCGGGCAGGGTTGTCAGGACGATGTCCACCGCCACATGCCCGTTGCGCCGCAGGACCCATGGCGCCGCCAGGAAGGTCGCCGCCATCAACCCCAACTCAATCGCGTCCACCATGCCGTAGAGACCGCCATAGCCCATCGCCCGGAACGCCACATTGACGATCAGGGCCAGCGTCATGGCGGTCAGGACCGCGCCCGCCGCGATGGCGAACGCGGTCACGATCCGCTGGTGAACAGATACCAGAAAACGCATGGCCTTACGGTCAGCGCATGCAGGACTGCAGGGCCGCCGCCGTGTCCGCGTCGATCGCGGCCACCTTCTCCCACCCGGCGTCGCGGGCGGTGTTCAGCCATTTTTCCTTATCGCCGCCATCCAGTTCGATGACTTCGATGCCGGCCTCGGCCTGTTTCGCCGCTTCGGCCTGGTTGATGTTCAGATTCTCGGCGTTGCGCTCTTCCAGCCAGGCGATGCCTTTTTCCAGCAGCGCGCGCTGTTCGTCGGACAGGGACTGCCAACGGTCCAGGTTGACCAGCACATCGACATCGACCTGATAGAAGCCCGGGTCGACGCGGTATTTGGTCTGCTCGTCCCAACCGAGGTCGAGCACGCCCTGGATCGGCCAGCCATAGCCGTCGATCGTGCCACGCTCCAGCGCGGTGTAGACGTCGCCCGGGGGCGTACGGATCAGCGTCGCGCCCAGCTTTTCGAACATCGCCTGATAGACCGGCGTGGTCCGGATCGTCAGACCGGACAGATCGGCGCCGGCCAACGGCTTGGTCAGGTACAGGTGAAAGCTGATGTGATCCCCGGTGCGGCCCAGATATTTGACGTTCATCTGCTCCTGGTGCATCGCGTCGATCTTGTCATAGCAGCCATTCGCGCGCTGATCCTGGATCCTGTTCTCCGCCAGTTTCAGGGCGTCGCCCATCGGCAGGATATTTGTGTAGAAGGCCGCCGTGACATTCGCGATGTCGACGACACCGGTAGACACGGCATTGCCGACTTCGAAGGGCGGCATGGCTTCCGGACCGCCGACGGTCTGGATCTGCAGCACGCCCTTGCCGTTCTCGTTGATCCATTCGACAAAGGCCTCATAGGGGCGAGAGAAGGTCGTACCCTGCGCGAAAGCCGTCGTGCCGCGCAGCGTCACCTCGTCCGCCGCCGCGCTGCCGGCCGCCAGGCCACCCGAAACCAGCGCCGCGGCCAGCGTGGCGCATACAAACTTGCGATTCATCTTGTCTCCTCCCTCTGGAAATTGGATCGGTTTTCGCACCCCTGACCGGGATATTCGTATTCGGGCAAACTATACCCATTTGCATATAGTTTGACGGATTTTCTGAAACGGTCAATGACGAACCTGAAAACGAAATTAAATTTCACACCTGAATGCCAGAAGATCGAAAACGTACGTCGAAAACCACGTCCCCTTCCAGCGCCGCCCAGCCAAAGGTAGCGCGCCGTTCGAACCGACAGCTCGAACGGCGGCGAATACATGGACCTTCCGACGACGAAGGCGCTAGGAATTGCTCGCCTTGAACCGGCCTTCGGTCACCAATGCGCGATAGCTTGAGCGCATTTCGGCCCGGTCGGCATAGGTGCCCCGCAGATAACGCTCACCGCTTGTTGCGCTGTAAGCCGCGCGACCGTGAACGATGCGGTGGTTGTCGAACACAATGCATTCACCGGCGTTCAGGGTGAACCGCATGATATACCGGTCGTCCTGCAGCAACTTTCCGAAGCGGCAAAATGCCGGGTACCAGGCGTCGAGCTGTTCCTGCGGCAGGTCCATGAGATCGAGCATGTGCTGGCTGATCGTCACCCCTTCCACCGCACCATGCCGGTCCAACTCGATGATCCGCTGATGGGACCGCATGTCATAGGTGTCGTGTTCGCAATAGAAGGGCACGTCGGTTTCGGCCAGCAAGTGAAACCCTTCGGGATCGATGCGGCGAAAATCCTCGGCGGCGGCGACGCCGTCCCCGAAAAGATTCCGTCCGCCTGTGACGGTGTTTGCGCGCATATGCAGGAATTGGACGCCGGGTGCATGTTCTTCCGCCGGCGTGTCCGTATGCAGTTCCAGCGCCCCGGCCGTATAGGCGGAGTTCGTCGGCTTGATATGGGTGCGCACGTCGAAATAGGTGCCGAAGAAAGTCGGCCGCACCTGCCCCATCAATTCCACCAGTTCCGTCAGGGCGGCATCGGAATCGGGCATGTCGCGCACGATCGCGATTCCTTCGACCAGGATCGCCTCCAGCCAGTCGCGCACGGTGGTCTTGTCCGACAGCAATTGCGCATGGGTGAAACGGGCTACAGCGTCGTAATGATCCCCATACCAGGCCTTGCGCGGCAGATCGGCGGGATCGGCCCGGCGCTTACCTTCCGCATAGGCCTCAAGCCAAGCGACCGGCATGCGTGTCACGTGATCCTCTTCCGCCCAGTTGATCACCAGCGCATCCCAGTCCAGATAGGCCGAACGCGCGGTCGGCGGTGCATCAAGGTGAAAGATATCGAAGGTCCGCTCCCGCGTTTCGGAACTGAAGCTGGACGGGCAATTGTCCCGTAACCAGAAATAGTTGAAGTATCTGGGGCCGGACGACAGCGGGACCGTAAGACCGGTCGTTCCAAGGATCACATCGGCGGCACTGGTCGCGGAATTCAAGAAGCTCATCGGGGGCGGCCTCGGGTCGTGGTCAACGCCGGAAAGCAATCTTATTTTGCAGTGCGGGAAAAGGCGGATAAAACTAACCCTATGTTAATCTAAAGGTTTACTTTCCATGGACCGATTGCCCCCGCTTCGCTTGTTGACGATCTTCGATGCCGTACACCGGCTGGGGTCGATGCAACTCGCCGCGGCAGAGCTCAACGTGACCCGACCGGCGGTATCGCAAGCGATCCGGGCGCTGGAGGACCATGTCGGCGCCCAACTGGTGGACCGCAGCGTCAAGCCGGCCGTCGCGACCGAAGCCGGCGAACGGTTGGCCAGATCGACCCGAAGCGGTCTGGCCCAGATTTCGGACGCCATCGAAGAAATCCGCTTTGCTGCCGGACTGGCCGAAAGACAGGTCACCGTGTGCTGTACGCTCGGCATGGCGACCCAATGGCTGATGCCCCGCATCGCCGGCTTCTACTCCGAACATCCGGGCATCATGGTCAATGTGCAGGCGCCGCCCTCCGACCTGCCGCATTTCGCGGCCGGGGTCGATATCGCCCTACGCTACACGACCAAACCGTCGGAAGACGGCGTGACCGAACTGTTGTTCCCGGAACGGGTCTGCCCGGTCGGCAGCCCCAAGGTCATGACCGCGCTGAAGGACGATCCGGCAAACCTGCGGGACGCG
This sequence comes from Pacificispira sp., assembly GCF_965228185.1. NCBI lineage: Bacteria > Pseudomonadati > Pseudomonadota > Alphaproteobacteria > Rhodospirillales > Aestuariispiraceae > Pacificispira > Pacificispira sp. The sequence goes on from NZ_CBDDHE010000002.1 coordinate 135,338, forward strand.
ACGCTGATCCATGTACGTGTACCGCAAAGCTATGGCTGGCCCGGCTGGTCCGAATATCTCGCGTTGAAAGCGCTTCCGCGTCCGAAGGGACCGAAACAGGTCTACGACAACTACATTCAGGCCGTGCAGGCGGCCCTGGACGGACGGGGCGTCATGCTGGGATGGCGGTCGATCACATCGGCCTTGGTCATGGAAGGCAGGCTGGTTCCCCTGCCGGGCGGCGGCCACGATTTCGGCACGTCCTATTGGGCGACCTGCGCGCCCGACAGCCACCACAAACCCGCCGCCCGCATATTCATGGAATGGGTCAGCAAAGCCGCCCGGCCTTTGCGCGAGGAGGCCGCCTAGGCGCCACACGCCTGACCACTCTTCAGAAGGTTCCGATTGCTCGGGGACGGCTCAGAAATCAGCCGATGCCGATTACCAGCCCCACACAGCGACAGGGCCAAGCATCGGCCCCCGGCGGGGAAGATAAATCTTACGATCGGGAAAATGGCGGAGGGACCGGGACTCGAACCCGGGGACCGCTTTAACACGGTCACGGATTAGCAATCCGCTGCATTACCGCTCTGCCACCCCTCCGCATGACGGGCCGCTACGGTCTGTCGGAGGCGGTGCAATAGCGGCTTCGGGGGGCGCTTGTCAATGCGCCTTACGCCGTCCATTCACCGCCGCCGCGACCGGGGCGCATTCGGCGCCTCAGGCGCGCATCCGGCCCGCGACCCAGCGGTGGAACATATGGGTCGGCCCATCCATTGCCGGGGCGAAATGGCCACCGTCGAATCCGGGGGCGTGGCGGCCCTGCTGCATGCCTTCGACGACGAAGACATCCTCGACGAAAATCCCCTTCCACTGCCGGGCGTTGCGGTCGCGCAGATCGGCGTAATTGCCGTCCAGCATCGCTTCCGACGCATAATAGATTTCGACCCGCTCCACGGTCCTGTCGAATCCATGCGGTTCCAACAGGATGGCATAGACATGGTCGCGGTGAACGCCGAACAGGACATTCGGGTAGAGCGCGATGTACTCCGCGGCCATATCCCATTTGTCCGACAGGCCGTCGAAATTCACGAAGGCCCGGCCGGATCCGTCGAGCTGAGGGTTGTAGACCAAGGTGCCCTGGCCGGAAAACTTACCGTCCTGCTCGATATGGTAATGATCCTCCAGCCGCGAATAGCTGTTCAGGCCGGGATGGACCATCGGCAGATGATAGCTTTCGCAGTAATTCTCGACCGCCAGTTTCCAGTTGCATTTCACCTCGAGCTGGAACGAGCTTTCCGGCCCGCCATGGAAGATCGGCCGGTCGAATTCCGACCAGCGCCCGATCAGTTCGGCGGCATATTCCTCGAACGGCGGCGCGTCGCCCGACAGGTTGACGAAGACGACGTCGTGGAACATGGCCGCGCGCACCTCGACCAGCCCAAGTTCCGATTTGTTGAAATCCGGATGCTCGTTGACGCCCGGCCCGCCGACATCCGGCGTCGTGCGCAGGCTGCCGTCCAGCCCGTAGCACCACGAATGATACGGACAGCGGATGACGCCGCGGATCGTCGTCGGCTCCTGGACCAGGATCATGCCGCGATGACGGCAGATGTTCTGAAACACCCGGACCGCGCCCGACCGGTCGCGCAACATCAGAAGCGGCATGCCCTGGAAATCCACGGGCACGGCGTCGCCGGTGCGCGGCACGTCCTTGCCGAAGCCGATCCCCGCCCAGGTCTCGAAGAAGACCTTCTGCCTTTCGCGTTCAAAGGTTTGCGGGTCTATATAGGCGGCGTTGGGAAGCCCCGTCGCCTGACCGATCGGTTTCAGTACATTGTCGAGTTCGACGGTATCCAGGGGCATAACGGACCTCCGCAGATTGGCGATTGCTGTACGACCGGTACTGCCGAACGGCCGCCATGCTCAATAGCGAAAAACCGCAATGTCGATTGAAGTCAGCTCAATCGCATTTCTACTGGGTCATGACCCAGTCACGGAAGGCGGCCATGGCGGGGGTCACCACCCGGTCCGCCGACCAGGCCAGGTAATGCGCGCCGGGGGCCGGCATGGCCAGATCCGTCAGCCGCACCAACTCGCCGGATTCGATCATGGGGCCGACCAACCTCTCCCAGCCGAGCGCAACCCCCTGCCCGTCCCGCGCGGCCTGAATCACCACCGTGTAATTGTTCAAGCTGCGGCCGCCCTTAGGCCGTTCGATGGGCCCCAGACCGGCCCAGGCCAGGAAGCTGTCCCAGTCGATCCAGGCCGGGTCGACGCCTTTCAGCCGCAACAACGGCAGGCGGGACAGATCGCCCGCCCGGACGCCGGCATGGGCCGCCTTGAAGGCGGGCGAGCAAACCGGAAAAAGGCGGTCCCCGAACAGCTTGATCCGGTCCGTTCCGGGCCAGTCGCTCAACCCGTATCGCAGCGCCAGATCCACCGGTCCGCGCCGAAGATCTATCGGGTCGTCGGACACCGCATGATTGACCGTGATTTCCGGATGATCCTGCCAGAAGGCACCGATCCTGGGGATCAGCCAGAACCCGGCAAAGGCGGTCGTCACGCCGATGGTCAGGCTGGGCCCGTCGGTCGCATCCCGGATGCGCCGGCAGACATCGGCGACATGGGTGAAGCCGCGCGCCAGCGCTTCCGACAGTTCCGCCCCGTCCAGCGTCAGTTCGATGCCCCGATGGACACGCACGAAAAGCGGCCGGCGCAGCTCGGATTCCAGCGCCTTTACCTGGCGGCTGACCGCGCCCGGCGTGACATTCAGCTCCGCGGCGGCGTCCTTCATGCTGCCGTGCCTGGCCGCGGCCTCAAAGGCGGCGAGCGTTGTCAGCGGCGGCAGATCGTAGGGTCGTCTCATCCCATCTTTCCCGATCCGAAACCAGAGGGCGAGTCAGTAAGTCCACACGAATGAGTTTGACGCAAGCGTACTTCGTCGCAAAAGGAACATGGAACGGCGCTCGGCGCGCTTGCGGGACGGTGCGGATTGCGGCACCGTCCGACCTTCGTGACCGGGCCCGAAGGCCCGCTCTATCCGCAACGCCCGCCCCGCGATCTGACTACGGAGTGCGCGATGACCCCCCTTCCCTTTCCCGCGATCCTAAAAGACGTATCGGATTTGTCCGACGAAGTGCGCAGTTTCACCTTCGAAGCGCGCGGCGGCGCGCCTTTTGCCGCGGCACAGGCCGGTGCGCATGTGGACGTTGCCCTGCCCGGCGGCCTGCAGCGACAATATTCGCTGTGGCAATGGGACCCGGACGGCACATGGGGCAGCGTCGCCGTCAAGCGAGAGGATACCGGCCGGGGCGGTTCGCGCGCGATGCATGCGCTGACGCCGGGCACGGAACTGTCCCTGGTCGGACCGCGCAATCAATTCACCCTGGACGAAAGCGCCACGCATTCGATTCTGATTGCGGGCGGCATCGGGGCGACGCCGATCTATGCCATGGCCGCGCGTCTCGCCAAGCTGGGCCAATCGCAGCAGGTGCATTACCTGACCCGCAGCCGGGCCCATGCTGCGTTTCAACCCGCTTTCGAGGGGTTGGGGCTCGGCGACGCGCTGGAATGCCGGTTTGACGACACCCATGGTCTGATCGACCTCAAAGCGCTGTTCGGCGCTGCCTCGAAAGACAGCCATGTTTATGTTTGCGGCCCGGAACCGCTGCTGGCTGCCGTGCTGGAGGTGGGCCGCGCCCATTTCCCGGATTCCCAGGTCCATTTCGAACGCTTCTCCGCCGATCCCAGCGCCCTGGAAGGCCCGTCCGACGCGTTCGAGGTGGAACTGGCGCAAAGCGGCAAGACCCTGTCCGTTCCGGCGGACAAGTCGATTCTGGACGTGCTCCTGGAGAACCGGGTCAGTGTGGACTATAGCTGCACCGAAGGGGTGTGCGGTGCCTGTATCGTCGACGTGCTGCAAGGCGAGATCGACCACCGTGACAGCGTGCTGACCCCCGACGAGCAGGCGGACAACGAGCTGATGTGCGTTTGCGTATCCCGGGCAAAGGGCGGGAAGTTGATCCTGGATATCTGACCAGGATCTAGGCGCGCGCGGCCGGCCCTGTCCTTTCCTTCAGCAGCCATGTCCGGAATCGCTTCGCCGCACCGGACAGATCCGCGCGAACCGGAAAATTCAGGAAGTAATGGGCACCGGTATCGACCGTGATTGGAAAAGGCCGTACCAGCCGTCCGCATTCCAGATCCTCGGCAACCAGATCGTGGCATAGCAGCGCGAATCCATCGCCGTTCAGCGCGATCCGCCGCAGCGCGTGGGTGTCGTCGATCCGGGTCGCGGCGCATCCTTCCGACCCTGCAACACCGGCCTCCTCGAACCACCGGGTCCAGTCGGCCCGGGCGAACTCATAGAACAGGCGTTCCGCCATCAGCGCGCCCGGTCCGTTCCGCAGCAGGGCCGGGTCCACCCGGCCCGGCGCAGCGACCACGGTCAATCCGCCATCCATCACCTTGACCGCCTCGACGCCCGGCCATTGTCCATTTCCCCAATTGATCCCCAGATCGACCCGTTCGCGCGCGTAATCCGGCGGCGCATAGGAATGGTGCAGACGCAGATCGATATCGGGATTGGCGCCAATGAACCCCATGACCCTGGGCGTCAACCAGACCGAGGAGAAGAACGGGGCGACGCTGACCGTCAGCATCGCGCGCGCCGGCCAGGCGGATACGGAACGAACCGCCTCCTCGATCCGGTTCAGACTGTCGCATAGCGGGGTATAGAGTGCCCGACCGGCCTCTGTCAGGTCGTTGCCGCCCGGTCGCCGGACGATCAGAGGCACCCCCAACACCTCCTCCAGCGCCTTGATCTGCCGGCTGATCGCCGCCTGGGTGACCCCCAGTTCCGCCGCCGCCGCCGTAAAGCTGCCGGTCGCCGCCACCGCCTCGAAGGCCCGCAGCGCGGAAAAGGAGGGAAGTTTTCGCATCAACGTCATTACCTTTGGTTATGCCATATGGCGGGGAACTCATTTGAAACCCGTTACTCACAGGCATCCTATCGGTGTTCTAGCAAATCCTCGATAACCTTAGTGACAGGAGCCAGGCCATGGAACGCCCCCATCGCAGAAGCGCCGCCGAAATCGTGAAAGGCGAACAATCCGTTCTCACGATCAGCGAAGCCGACGTCGAGAGACTTCTCGACCCGCAAAACCTGATCGATGGGTTGGCGGAGGGCTTCCAGGCCCTAGGACGCGGCGAAATTCAGACGCCCGACCGGCCGGAGATCGCCGTCCCGGGAAAGGGCTTCATGCTGTCCATGCCGGCCTGGCAGGCGGGGGGCCCGATGATGGTCAAGATGGTCTGCGTCTTCGAAGGCAATCTGGACCTCGACCTGCCGAACCACCTGGCGCTGATCACCCTGTTCGACGCCGATACCGGCATGCCGGTCTGTGTCATGGACGGCACTTATATCACCGCCATCCGGACGGCAGCGGCGGCAGTTCTGTCCGTACGGGAATTGGCGCGCCAGGATGCCAAGGTCGCGACCATCATCGGCGCGGGCGTCCAGGGGCGGCAACATCTGCATCTGTTGCCCCTGGTGCGGGATTTCGACGAGATTCAGATCTGTTCGCTCTATCCCGAAGATGCCGAGAATCTGGCGGCAACGGTCCCGAATGCCCGCGCCGTACGCGATGTCGAATCGGCGGTCCGGCGATCCGACGTTGTGTGCCTGTGCAGCCATGCTTACCAGCCCGTGATCGAAACCGATTGGGTGCGACCTGGCACGCACGTCTCCTCGGTCGGATACACGCCCTGGCCGGGAGAATTGCCGCAGGACCTGATCCGCCGGAACACCCTTTTCGTGGAAGACGAAGCCGCGTTCAGGCCGCAACCGGTCGGCTGTGCCGAGTTGGATGGATTGGACCCGTCGATCGCCATCACACTGGGCGATATGTTGAACGGCGCGGCCCCCGGCAGAACGTCGTCGGGACAGATTACGGTCTATAAAGCCATGGGCATTGCCATGGAGGATCTGGTCGCCGCGAAACTGGTCTACCGACGGGCCTTGGATCAGGGGGGACAGGCCAACGCCCGCTTCTGACAGGGTCACCATTTTGCGCGCCGCCGGGTTTTCCGTGCCTCCCCCCTCCATAAGCGTTTATGATGCGGGGCCACGTCGGGGAAGGGAATGATGCGCAATTTCATACTGATAACCGCCGCCTGTGTAGCCGTTCTGGGTTCGGCCGCCACCGGTCACGCCGAAACCATCCGTTTCTTCGAACCGGGCGAAGCGACCGCCGAAGATTTGATGGACGCCATGACCGGCCCGCAAAGTAATGGCGTCGGGTTGACCCGGGGTGCGACCAGGAGCGGCGCCAAAGACGGTGGCGGGCTGCGCGGTCTGCCCGGTGCCAGTCCGGAAACCACCCCCGCACAAAGCGGCGGCGTTGTCGGGTATCGGATTCGCTTCGACTTCGATTCCGACCGGATCTCTCAGCGCGACGCCCCGTTTCTGTCGGAGCTCGCCCGCATGCTGGCCTTCCCGGAAATGCGCGACCGGATCCTGGTGATCGAGGGCCATACGGACGCGGTAGGCAGCGATTCCTATAACCTAAAACTATCCAAGAGACGGGCGTTATCGGTCAGAGACTATCTGACCGACCGTTATGGCGTCGATCCGTTGAGCCTGCAGATCATCGGACGCGGCGAAACCGCGCCGATCGATCCCATCGACCCGGAATCCGATGCCAACCGGCGGGTTCAATTCTATCTGCGCTGATCCCGCCCATAGGCATACTTCCCCCCTCTTACCCCCCAGTCAGTTGAAACGCGGCCCAATAGAAAGGATGCTCGAAGCGACGGCGCGTTTCGATTTGTGCCTGTCGCAACGCATCCGCATGGGAAGCGCCTTTGCCTAGCTCGGCATAGAGCACGCGCATCAACGCCTCTGTCGCGTCGTCTGATACGGACCACAAGCTGGACACGATCCCGCGGGCACCGGCATAGAGGAAGCCCCGGTTCAACCCGACGACATCATCCCCGGTCGATACATCGCCCAGGCCCGTCTCGCAGGCCGAAAGGGTCACAAGGTCAGCCTTCAGGGCCAGACCATAGATTTCTGGCACAGTCAGACTGCCGTCATCCCCTTCCCCCGGCGCCAACAACAATCGTGAGCTCAGCGGATCATTCGCCACGAATTCCCCATGGCTCGCCAGATGCAGCATGCCAAAGCTGGACGCAGTTCGTTTGAATGCGGATTCCGTCGCTACGTCGCGCAAGAGTACATGAGCCTTGTCGAATGAGGCGCGGATGGCCATCGATTCCCGTTGGGCACCAGGCAGATCGAACTTCGGATCGCCCAGATCCGGGTTTCCGAAAATCAGCAACCCTGCACCATCGCTCTGGATGCCCTCCGTCTTCAGGAAGGGCAGGACATTGGCACTGGGCAGCAGGCGGATCTTGTGGCGATCCATCAAATAGCCGCTCCCGTCCCACAGGGCGGCGAAAGGCAGGTAGTGCAGCGCGCCATGCGGTACGATCGATACCATCCCGGTGCGCAACTCGCCCGAGACCGGCCGGATCAGCAGATCGAATAGCGCGGCGGCATGTCGGCGCCAAGTTTCACCCTTGGCCCGCCGCAGGGCCTCGCGCAAAGCCACCACTTCACGCTCCAAGCCCGGCGCTTCCAGTTCCTTTGCAATGATCTTGTCACGGGTCGCTATCACGGCGAAGACCTTGTCCGCGCCCGGATTGAAGAAGAATTCCAACAGGGTCTCGTCCGCTCCCAATAGGACCTGGATCTTTTCAGCCGGCACCGGACGGACCGCAACCAGACTGGCCAGTTCGGCATCAACGGCGGACAATTTGTCCAGCGCGGCGGCGCGCAGGGTCGCGCCATCAACGGTCGTGGCGGCCTGGAGGCTCTGTTTCTCCAGCCGGTCGATTTCAGTCAGAAGCGAAGCGGTCTGAACCGGATCGCGCCGACCTTTCGTCATTTCGGTACGTTGTGCCAGCAGATCGACCAGCGCCCGCCCCTTGGCACGCTCGGCGAATTCCAGCGCGGCGGCCCCGTCTCCTGCCGCCACGGCCGCTGCGACAGCGTCGGCATACAGCGCTGTTTTGTCACCGGCGAAACCGACTTTGTAGGCGTCGATGTTAATGGAGGACCGCTGCGCTTCGATCACATCCGCACTCTGGCGGAACAGTACCAGCGCTGTCGCATAATCACCCTTCGCGGCCAGGCTCTCCGCAAGACCATGCAGCGCCAGATAATGCAGCTCCCCAAAATCCTTGGATCGCGGCTCCGCGAGGATCTCCTGGAAACCCGCTTTCGCCTGGTCGACCTTACCGACCCGCAGCCTCGCCCGGTTCAGCATCAACTCCCCTTCGAAGCCCTGCACGAACTCCCAGGTTTGCGGCGACATGCCATAGGCGGCGTAAAGCGGATAGGCGATTGGATTCAACTTCGCATGCAAGACCAGTATCTCCCACAAGGCGCCGCCGGCCCCGACCTTGCCGCTGCCTTCCAGGGATTCCACCACGCCGGCAAAATCGCCCATATCGTATTGCACGCGGGCGAGCCAGTGGCGCCGTCCGGAATCGGTCGCGCGCGTGAAGAAACCGCCGGTATCGAGCTCCTTCAACGCGGTGATCGCGTCCTGGGCCCTAGCCGTGTCACCCACTCGTGCGGCCGCCATACCGACCACCCCCAGCGACCGGGCACGCACCAGCGTATTCGTCGACCCTCTTTGCCCTTCGCTGACGCCCAAGGTGAACAGGGCCATGAGTTCGCGGTTGTCTTCCGATGGGCGATCCACAAATTGGTTCTCGACCGCCAGACGATCCGCCTCAGACGCCAGAGTGAGGGCTTCGGTGTTACGGCCCAGCCCCAGCAAAGCCTCGGCTTTCAAAATTTTCAGATAGAACTGGCCATAGGGCCGATTCATGTAATTGCCGGCGGGGTCGGCGTTCAGGAAGACATCGTCGTTGCGAGTTTTGATGTATCCATCCTTCGCGGCGACGCGTTGGGTCAGGACGTCGTGGCAGGTAAAGAAGGGTTCGTACCGGCGAAATTTCAGATAGGCGTCGCAGAGATTATAGACCTCCGACGTATCCAATGCGGCGAAGGAGCTTTCATCCCGAGCCGTCCCGGCAACACTGCCATAGTTCCCCGTCAGAACCGCTCGCTCCGCCTCTCCTCCCGTTTGACACCCGGTCAGAACCAGGCCCGCCGCCACCAACAACCCCCACCGCCTATTCATGCGACCCCCCGTGTGAATGATCCATTCAAATCTCGCTATGCCTCTGCGAAACGTCCGTCAACTTTTTGTTTTTAGGGATTTTTTCGGGAAAATCTTATGTCTATGGAAGCTCTGGAAATGGTTTGCGGTTGATTCGATCCATCACGAACGACACGCTGTAGGAAGAGTGTCCGAAACAGCTAACGGCGGCTCATGAAACGGCTTTTGATTGTCACACACGCCCCGTCACCCAATACGCGAAAACTACGCGATGCCGCGATCGACGGCGCACGGGAAGGCGGCGACGGTGCCGTGGAAATCGTCGCGAAACCGGCCCTGGAGGCAGGACCGGAAGACGTGCTTGCGGCCGACGGCATCCTGTTGGGCACCACCGAAAACCTGGGATACATGTCCGGCGCGCTGAAGGATTTCTTCGACCGGACCTATTACGGCGTGATCGAGGAGAAGCAGGGCCTGCCCTTCGCGCTGTATATCCGCGCCGGTCTGGATGGAACGGGAACGCGACGGGCGGTGGAGAGCATCGCCACCGGCCTGCGCTGGAAGCCGATGCGCGATCCCTTGATCTGCCGGGGCGACTGGCAGGACGCATTCGTCGACGAATGCCGGGAGTTGGGCATGCTGGCTGCGGCGGGACTGGACGCCGGAATCTACTGATTTGCCGGTCCCTGTATCAAATTGTCTTAGGCACAAGTCCGTTCTTTCGGTGCGATTCGAATTGGGGTATCCCTGTACGCGCGCGATCGAAAGAGTGTCATGGCTGACGATATCCTGACCGACCGCCACCGGCGATTGCTATCGCATTGGCGGTCCCTGATTCCTGCGGGGCGAGATATTCCGCCACGCCGCAGTTTCGATCCTGTCGATATCCCGGACATTCTGTCTTTCCTGGTGCTCGCCGATATCGAGGGGCAGGAACTGCGCTTCCGCGTCGTCGGGACCGAAATGACGGAAGCCTGGGGCAAGGACTATACCGGCCAAACCCTGTCCCAGATCATGGGCGGGGAGTATCACGACTTCATCCGGGATCTGTTCGACACCTGCATCTCAAGCCGGGCGCCGGTAGTGTCGCACAGCCGGTTCCAATGGGACCGAGGCCGTCATTTGGATACGATCCGGATCATGGTGCCGCTGGCCTCAAACGCCGATCCCGACAGGGTTGGCCATGTCGTGGTGGGTCAGTCCTTCGACTATTCCCAAACGGGGCCTCAATCGCCCCGCGTCTACAGTTTGAAGGACGGCACTTTCGCGGAGATCTCGCGCACGATCCTGACGTGACGACCGCCTTGGGACGGTTGTGATTATTCCTGCGGCGCGGGCGTTTGCGGGTCCTTGCAGTCGAGAAGCCAGACGTCATAGACGGCGTGTTCAACGGCGTTCAATCCCGGGCTGGACGCGAACATCCACCCGGTGAACAGGACGTTCTGTTCCTGCCCAGGGCGCAGTTCATCGATCTCAATGAATGCCGCCGCCTCGGGGCGCTCTTCCGGCGGCGTACGGTCGCAATGCCGGACCCGGATGCGCAGAGCGCCGAAATCGATCGGCTGATCGATCTGAACCTCGAAAGTCGAAACCCGCGCGGTGACCTTGTCCAATCCCTGTAGGACGGCAATCGACTTCGGATCCGCCGATGCCGTGCCAGCACCGGCCGCCAGAGCGGCAGTGAAGGCAACGCCGGAAACGAGACGCGCAAACCAGACGGTCATTGGGGCAGCTCCGCCGAGAACCGCAGGCGCACATAGTCGGCGATCCAAACCCCGTCCGTGTCTGTCAGCATCGGGCGCAGTGCCTCGCGGATCTGATCGATCGCGGCGGTCCGGTCCGATGCGTCGATCCGGTTCAGGAAACTCTCCCCGAATACCGCCAGCCACCCGTCGACATCGCCCGGCAAGGGTGTGGGTCGGTCGATCAGTTCAATGGATTTGACCACGAAACCGGCGTTCTTCAGAACGGCGCTGTAGACCTCCGTGGTCGGGAAATACCAGGGATCGGCAGCGTCCGGGTCGACACCGCGCGCCGCGACCGCGACGCGCAGCGCCGTGCGAAGCGTCTGCACATTGCCGGCCCCACCGAATTCGCCAACGAAACGTCCGCCCGGCTTCAGGGCGCGCCGGACCCCGGCGACGACCGCGGCGGCATCCTTCATCCAATGCAGCGCGGCATTGGTGAAGACCGCATCGAACTCAGCCTCGAAAGACAGGTTCTGACCGTCGACCACTTGGGCGTTTAGGCCTTCTTCGCGCGCCTTTCGGATCTGGTCCGCGCTGGCATCCGCGCCGACGACGTCGCAACCCAGCGCCGCCAGTTTCCGGGTCAGCGCCCCGTCGCCGCAGCCTAAATCCAGAATGCGCTCGCCCGGGCGTGGGGCCAGAAGGTCCACGACCGGCATGCCCAGCTCCGCCACGAAACCGGCATTCTTGCGATATCGGTCCGGGTCCCAATGTTGATCGGCGACCGTCATGCGGCGGCTCCTTTCCCTGGGGCCTATTCCTCGGTGATCAGGAAGATCGCCCGACCCAGCAGGTCCTCGAGCGCGACGACATCTCTTGTGTCCAAGATCTCGTCGCCATCGGCCAGAACTTCACTGTCCTGACCCGGGACCAGTTTCACATACATCCCGCCCAGCAATCCGTCGCCGGTAATGGACACGGTCGAGTCGGCGGGCACCTGCACCCCATTCTGGATCGTCATCTCCACGACCGCTTGATACAGCTCCGGATCGATCGAGGTATCGGTTACGGTCCCGACCTTGACGCCGCCGATACGGACATCGGCCCCCAGGGTCAGGCCGTCCACCGCGCCGAAACGGCCGGACAGTTTGAAGCCGCTGCGGTCGGCGGCAAGATCCGTCGCCTGATAGGCGAGATATAGGAACAGGCCCGCAACGATCAGGACGACCGCGCCCATGATGGTTTCTATGACGCTGCGCTGCATGGCCCCTACTCCGCCGGTTCTTGCTGTTCGGTGCGGCGCGCTTCCGCCATCAGGATAATCTTTTCGAACAGGTCGAAAAACGAGATCGAGTTGCGCGTGAAGTCGAAAGCGCCGCCAGGGGGCAGAATGTCATAGTCGCCGCCCGGAACGACCCGGATGTATTTGCCGCCCGCCAGACCATCGCTGATGATCGACGCCTCGCTGTCGACGGGAATTTCGAAACCGTCATGGATGTTCAATTCGACGACGACCTCATTCGTGGCCTTGTCCAATCGCATGGCGTGGACATTGCCGATGGGCAAACCCGCCATCAGAACGCGGCTGCCGGTACTGAGACCGGCCGCGGATTCGTAATAGGCAAACAGGCGATAGCCGTCCGCCCCCCGATTGGTCGGTTCACCCAGATAGCCCAGCACAAAAAACGCCGCCAGCGCGGTACATGTCGCCGCACCGATAAGGCAATGTCTGGCATCGCGGGAAAGGCGGGCCATGGCTACTCCGTCAACAGGGGCCGGCGCGGCATGCGCGCCCGCGATCGCGTCATTCCGGCGACCAGGCCTCGTAATCGCCCGTGGCCGAGGCGCGACGACCGCCGGCAAGCGTATGTCCGGGCGGACGATAAGCCTCGACCGTGCCGGTCAGATTCGGAACATGGTCCCGCTGCCAGTCGAATTTGGGGCGGCTTTGTGCCGAAGGGAAGGCATCGATCGTGTAGTGCAGCCAGGCATGATGCTGCGGCGGGACACGGGAGGCCTCGTCCAGGCCGTCCTTGTAGATGACCCAACGGCGGCGGCGCGATCCGGCCGACGTCTTACGGTCCTGATAATAGACATTGCCGTGCTCGTCCTCACCCACGCGTTCGCCGCGCAGCCAGGTCGTCAGCCGGGTAATCGCATTGGCCATGGCCGGTCGTATCCTTGAATCTGAATGCCTTCCTGATTGCCGCGACTATGGCAAAGCCGCGCCCTTCCGTCCAGCCTGCAGGCGGCCGATCCGGGCGCCCGCCGCAGAATTCCGCACAAACCCGAGAGTCGTGAAAAAATCAATATATAGAATGCAATCTAATTCTCTGCGGTTTGGGGATACTGCATATTGTATCTGTCCACAGATGGTGTACCATCGTCGACGGTTCACAATATATAGCGCGTCGGTCGGCAAATGCAGGCGGGGAGTTAAGCCTGTCGCCGAGAAACGGTCGTCCCGGCGCTCGGCAATCTGGCAGCCAAGGGGGTCAGCGTACTCATGCGTATCGCGAGACGGTTCACCAATAAAAACGAGTCGCCCTATGCGGCGATCCAGTTCCGCAAGACCAATTCGGAAATCCGGAACCCGGACGGAACCGTCGTTTTCCAATTGAAGGATATCGAGATCCCCTCGAATTACAGCCAGGTCGCGGGCGACGTCCTGGCCCAGAAGTATTTCCGCAAGGCCGGCGTCCCCGCCGCGACCAAGCCGGTGAAGGAAAAGGACGTTCCGGAATTTCTGTGGCGCCGAATCCCCGATGAGGGCGCGCTCGACAAACTGCCCGAAGACGCGCGTTACGGCAGCGAGACCAGGGCGACGCAGGTTTTCGATCGTCTGGCCGGCACCTGGACCTATTGGGGCTGGAAGGGCGGCTATTTCGATGCCGAAGAGGATGCCCAGGCCTATTTCGACGAAATGCGCTTCATGCTGGCGCGCCAGATGGCCGCGCCGAACAGCCCGCAATGGTTCAATACCGGCCTGCATTGGGCGTATGGCATCGACGGACCAAGCCAGGGCCATCACTATGTCGACTACAAGACCGGCAAGCTGGTCCGGTCCAAATCGGCCTATGAACATCCGCAGCCCCATGCCTGTTTCATCCAGTCCGTCGACGACGATCTGGTGAATGACAACGGCATCATGGACCTCTGGGTCCGCGAGGCCCGACTGTTCAAATACGGCAGCGGCACCGGCACCAATTTCTCGCGCATTCGCGGCGCCAACGAACCGTTGGCGGGCGGCGGCAAATCCTCCGGCCTGATGAGCTTCCTGAAGATCGGCGACAAGGCCGCGGGCGCGATCAAGTCCGGCGGCACGACGCGCCGGGCGGCCAAGATGGTCGTGGTCGATATCGATCACCCCGACATCGAGAAATTCGTCGACTGGAAGGTAATCGAGGAACAGAAGGTCGCCGCCCTGGTCGCCGGATCGAAGCTGCACGCCCAGCATCTGAACGCGATCATGCAGGCTTGTAACGAGGGCCGCCTGGACGATGGCGCGGTACTGACCGGGGACGCCCGCTTCGATCCGAAGCGCAACCGCACCCTGAAGGCCGAGATCCGCGCCGCGCGCCGCGCCCAGATCCCCGAAAACTATGTCCAGCGCGTCATCCAATTCGCGCGTCAGGGCTATACCGGTATCGAGTTCCCGACCTATGACACGGACTGGGATTCGGAAGCCTACAGCACCGTTTCCGGTCAGAACGCCAACAATTCCGTCCGTGTGACCGACGATTTCCTGCGCGCGGTGGAAACCGGCGGCGACTGGAAGCTGACCAACCGGACCGATGGCAAGACGGCCAAGACGATCAAGGCGGCGGATCTTTGGGAAAAGATCGGTCACGCGGCGTGGGCCAGCGCCGATCCCGGCATCCAATACGACACGACGATCAACGACTGGCACACCTGCACGAATTCCGGCCGGATCAACGCGTCGAACCCGTGTTCGGAATACATGTTCCTGGACGACACGGCATGCAATCTGGCCTCGCTGAACCTGATGCAGTTCCGGCGGCCGGATCGCGGTTTCGACATCGAAGGCTTCAGCCACGCCGTTCGCCTGTGGACCGTGACGCTGGAAATCTCCGTCCTGATGGCGCAGTTCCCGTCCAAATCCATTGCGGAGCTGTCCTACAAATACCGCACGCTGGGCCTGGGCTTCGCCAATATCGGCGGTCTGCTGATGGCGGCCGGCCTGTCCTATGACAGCGATGAGGGCCGGGCGATCTGCGGCGCGATTTCCGCCCTGATGACCGGCGTCTCCTACGAGACTTCCGCCGAGATGGCCGCCGAGCTTGGCGCCTTCCCCGGCTACGAGGAAAACCGCGACGCCATGCTGCGCGTCATGCGCAACCACCGTGTCGCCGCCCATGGTTGGGGCGACGGCTATGACGGGCTGGCCGTGACTCCGGTGCCGCTGGATGTGCCGAACTGCCCGGACGAAGTACTGGCGAAGGCCGCCGCCGATGCCTGGGATCGCGCCGTGAAAGCGGGCGAACAGCATGGCTACCGCAATGCCCAGGCCACGGTCATCGCGCCGACCGGCACGATCGGTCTGGTCATGGATTGCGATACGACGGGGATCGAGCCGGACTTCGCGCTGGTGAAATTCAAGAAGCTGGCCGGTGGCGGCTATTTTAAGATCATCAACCGTACCGTGCCAGAAGCCCTGAAAACTCTGGGCTACAGCGAACGGGAAATCGGTGAGATCGAACGGTATGCCGTCGGGCATGGCACGCTGGCCGGCGCGCCGGGCGTCAACCATGACAGCCTGATGGCCAAAGGGTTCGGCCCGGAGGAAATCGCCAAGCTGGAATCCGCCCTGGGCAATGCCTTCGACATCAAGTTCGTGTTCAACAAGTGGACGTTGGGCGAAGCCTTCTGCACCGAAATGCTGGGCTTCGACGCCGACGATCAGAACAACATGAGCTTCGACATGCTGGCCGAACTGGGTTTCGAGCGGCATGAGATCGAGGCGGCGAACACCTATTGCTGCGGGGCGATGACACTGGAAGGCGCTCCGCATCTGCGCAGCACCGACCTGCCGGTCTTCGACTGCGCCAATCCCTGCGGCAAGAAAGGCACCCGCTTCCTGACCGCGGAAAGCCATATCCGGATGATGGCGGCGGCGCAGCCCTTCATCAGCGGCGCCATTTCCAAGACGATCAACATGCCGAATTCGGCCAGTGTCGAGGATTGCAAGGCGGCCTATATCCTGAGTTGGAAGCTGGGCCTGAAAGCCAATGCGCTCTATCGCGACGGTTCCAAACTGTCCCAGCCGCTGGCCTCCAGCCTGCTGGACGACGACGACCTGCAGGACGATCTGGCCGACGCGACACCGGCCGAGGCCATTCCGATGGTCGCGGAGCGAATCGTCGAACGCATTATCGAGAAACGTGCGGACCGCAAGAAACTGCCGCATCGCCGCAAGGGTTATACCCAGAAGGCGATCGTGGGCGGCCACAAGGTCTATCTGCGCACCGGCGAGTACGAAGATGGCAGCCTGGGTGAGTTGTTCATCGATATGCACAAGGAAGGCGCCGCCTTCCGCTCGCTGATGAACAATTTCGCCATCGCCGTCTCCATCGGCCTGCAATACGGCGTACCGCTGGAAGAATATGTGGAGGCCTATACCTTCACGCGCTTTGAACCGTCGGGGATGGTCGAGGGCAACGAGGCGATCAAGATGGCGACCTCGATCCTGGACTATATCTTCCGCGAAGTGGCGATCAGCTATCTGGGCCGCGACGACCTGGCCCATGTGCAGCCCGAAGACATGCTGCCGGATACGACTGGCGGCGGTGACAAGGAAAGCGAACTGGCGGAAGAGACCGCCCAGGCCATTCAGGCGATCCAACGGATCACCAGCCGGGGCTTCGTCCGCAAGTCGGACCTGACCGCCTATACCAGCGTCGTGACCCAGCTGGGCGGCGGAGGCGCCGCCGGCAGCATGACCAATTCCGCGCCTACCGCCTCTCGCGGCGGTGCGGGCACACAGTTTGTGGAGACCGGGGCGGTCGGCGACACCGCCGTCCAGGTCGACGAAGCGGTGCGCGAACAAGTGGACGGCCGTCTGGAACGGATCCGCGAAGCGCGCGCCAAAGGGTATGAGGGCGATCCCTGCGGTGACTGCGGGAACATGACCCTCGTGCGGAACGGCACCTGCCTGAAATGCGTCACCTGTGGCGCCACCAGCGGGTGTTCGTAAGGGCCCGGCCCTTCCTTTTTCGTCGGGCCCTCGGCGCGGATATCCCTACTCCGCGCCACGGTGCTCCCTGTGACCTTGCCCCCGGCACGCGCCGGGGGCATTTTTCGATGCGAGCGTCCCCTCCTTAAGATACAACCAGAATAATGAATGACGTCGGGGGACCGCATTGTGAGGAAAGTAGCATTCGGCGCGGCCGGCGCCCTGGCCGCAGCAGCGGCTTTGTTCATCCTGTTGCAGACACAACAG
Organism: Pacificispira sp.; assembly: GCF_965228185.1. NCBI lineage: Bacteria > Pseudomonadati > Pseudomonadota > Alphaproteobacteria > Rhodospirillales > Aestuariispiraceae > Pacificispira > Pacificispira sp. The sequence goes on from NZ_CBDDHE010000002.1 coordinate 152,662, forward strand.
TCAGGCAGCAGCGGCTACGTCCCACTGCCTAAGCTGCCCTCGAACGGCACGATCGAGCTTCGCGTCGCCCTTATCGAAAACCCACGCCTGACGACTTTCTCCGCCGCAGAGTGGCAACAGGTGCTGAAGACCGCGAGAGATCTGACGCAGGAACATTTTGGCCTGGACGTGGCTTTCACGGATCCGGCTCCGTTGTCCCTGGAAGACGTGTTCGACCGGTTGGACAACAACCTATCGGATGCTCACAAGGATCATATTGCCGGACTAGATCCGGATCGGATCGATTGGAACCGAATGGCGGAGGCTATTCTGCCTACTCTCCCCACTCATGACGAAGGCCTCTCCGCCGCCTTTGAGACCGTGAAAGCGCATACCGGCGCAAGCTATAGTGAGATGACGTCGGTTGCCGTGGAAACGCGCCGGCGGCAATTGGCGCTAATTCTGGCTGATCTCTTGAAGGAAAAACTGGCAGCCTATCGATCCGGAGACAGCGCAAAGGCCATTCAAGATTCGGAGCGTCCCGGCAGGCCCGGATACAATGAATGGATCTATTGGGACGCGCTGCCGTCCTTGTCGTTGCCCTACGACATCTATCTTACGAACCAGCCGGTCATCAGCGTGGAGTACACTCAATACCCGATCCACGCCGTCATTGGCGGCGGCGTGACCGCCGGCACGACGAGCGGCGCCACGCAAGGACAATTCGGAACTGCGGCTTGGGTGACGAACTTTTTCAACATGGCCAGCGACCCAGTATATGCCGCTATTCGCGGTGGTACGGAAACGTCGCGTACACAGGCGATCAGGATGACCGCGCTGACGCTGACCCACGAAATCGGGCATGTCCTGTTTCACTTCGGGCATCCCTGGGAGAACCCGTCCTGCATCATGGCGCCATCCCGCTTCGAATCCGCGGAAGGGGCGTTTCGTCGGATCGATGCGAACGCCTGTCAAATCGGCTCCAGCCCCGATATGACCCCCGGCGCGGCTAAAATACCCGCTCCCTACTTTAAGGAGATGGACCGTTAACCCCTGAGAGTTCCGATTTTGGACGCTCACCGCCACCTATCCGAAACCGTTTCAGGTCAGGTCGATATCGATGGAAGAGAACACCCCCCCCTCTCACCGGCGGCTGCATGTGCGGATCGGTGCGGTATGAAGCGCGGGGAGAGCCGTTGGTCGTCGGACATTGCCACTGTCATAGCTGCCGTCGCCATACCGGCGCGCCGGTCGTGACTCTGGTGGCCTTCACCGCCGACCGGATACGGTTCACCGGACGGACGCGCAGCATCTACAACTCCTCACCTAGCGTGAAGCGGGCCTTCTGCGACCAATGCGGTACGCCATTGACCTGGGAAGGGTTCTCCCGGGCCAGCAATGCCGAGGTCATCGAGGTTCATATCAGCACCCTGGACGATCCGGCGCGCGTGTTCCCCACCGAACATTGGCTGCATGACGAACGAATCCCGTGGTTCGACACCGCCGACGGGCTTCCGCGGTACCGCGGCAAGGGTGCTGCGGGAGAAGAGCCCTATCGCCATGGGCCTGTCGAAGACGGACTGCCCGATTGATCGATTGTCACACTTCCGCGTTACAGGACCTTTCATGAAAATTGACACCTATCTGTTCGACATCGGCGGCGTTCTGGTCGATTGGAACCCCGATCACCTGCTCCGCAGCTTGCTGCCGGACAACGACGCCATTCGCGCCTTTCGCGCGGAGGCCGTGACCCAGGACCGCATCCTGAAGATGGATCGCGGCCAAACCTGGGACGACCAACTGGCGGAGATCGCGGCGAGTGCGCCGCATCACCTCGGCACGACGCGCGCATATCGCGACCGATGGGTCGAGACTATCGCCGCGCCGATCCAGGAAACCGTGGACCTCATGCTGGCGCTCAAAGGCGAAGGGCATCCGATCTTCGCCCTGTCCAATTACGGGGCCGAGAATTTCGAGCGTTCCGTCGCCGTTTATCCGTTCCTAGACGCGTTCGACGGGCGGGTGGTTTCGGCCTATGAGGGCGTAATCAAGCCCGACCCGGCGATCTATGACATCGTCATCGAGCGTTTCAGCCTGACGCCGGAAACAACGCTGTTCATCGACGACCGTCCGGAGAACACCGACGCGGCCGCCGAGAAGGGCTTTCAGGTGCATACTTTCACGACACCCGAAAGTCTGAAGCGTTTTCTGGGACGGTAAGCGGCGACCGCCGCTTTCCTGCGAAAGCAGGAACCTTCATCGATACGGCACGGTGCGTCCCCATCGAAGGCTCCTGCTTTCGCAGGTGCACGAGACATCTTATCGCTGTCGCTAGGCATCCCTCCGCCGTGTTCCTGCGAAAGCAGGAACCTTCATCGATCAGGTACGGCGCAGACACATCGAAGGCTCCTACTTCCGCAGGAGCACGTGATGTCTTATCGCTATCGCTAGGCTTCCCCCGCCGCGTTCCTGCGAAAGCAGGAACCTTCATCGATCAGGTACGGTGCGTACACATCGAAGGCTCCTGCTTCCGCAGGAGCACGTGACATCTTATCGCTATCACCCGGCATCCCCCCGCCGCGTTCCTGCGAAAGCAGGAACCTTCATCGATCAAGCACGGCGCAAGCCCATCGAAGGCTCCTGCTTCCGCAGGAGCGCGTGATGTCTTATCGCTATCGCCAGCACCCCCTCCGCCATGTTCCTGGGAAAGCAGGAACCTTCATCGATACGGCAAGGTGCAGACACATCGAAGGCTCCTGCTTCCGCAGGAGCACGTGACATCTTATCGCTATCACCCTGCAGCCCCCCGCCGCGTTCCTGCGAAAGCAGGAACCTTCATCGATACGGCACGGTGCAGACACATCGAAGGCTCCTGCTTCCGCAGGAGCACGTGACATCTTATCGCTATCACCCGGCATCCCCCCGCCGCGTTCCTGCGAAAGCAGGAACCTTCGTCGATACGGCACGGTGCAGACACTTCGAAGGCTCCTGCTTCCGCTGGAGCACGGGCTGAGCATTTCACCGGACCGGTGGCGGCTTTCGGACGATGCGGCGTAGGGCCATGTTGGATTGAATTCGGCTGACATGGGGCAGGCGCGAGATGTGGGTTTTGTGGATGCGTTCGAAATCGCGCATATCGCGGACGACCAGTCGCAGCAGGTAATCCGCCTCCCCCGCCATCAAATGGCATTCGACCAGTTCGGGAATGGCGGCGACCGCGCGTTCGAAATCGGTCAACGCCGCCTCGCTTTGGCCGCTCAGCGTAATCTGCACGATGACGCTGCCGTCGAACCCCAACCGCTCTTCATCCAGAAGCGCCGTATAGCCTTCTATGATCCCCTCCTCTTCCAACCGGTTGAGCCTGCGCTGGCAAGTCGACGCGGAGATCGCCAGGCGCTGGCCCAGTTCGGCCAAGGTCAATCGGGCGTTTTGCTGCACCGCATCTAAAAGGGCGAGATCGGTATCGTCCAAACGCATCTTGCAAGATTCCGTCACAAATAAATTCAGAATGCATGTTTCTTCGAATTGGTACCGCTTTAAGAACCTTCTTCGCAAGCACATTTCGGGCAATTCGGCGTATCATCCAAACTTCCGAAACAAGTGGCTCTCACGGGCTGGAAAGACGAATACCAAGGGGTGGATCAATGCTCATCGGCGTGCCGAAAGAGATCAAAAATCATGAATACCGCGTCGGCCTCGTGCCCTTCGCGGTCCGCGAGTTGGTGCATAACGGCCATAAGGTCGTCATCGAGACCCAGGCCGGGTCCGGCATCGGCGTCAGCGACGACGACTACCGGGCGGCAGGCGCGGAAATCCTGGGCGACGCGAAAACGGTCTTCGAAAAGGCCGAGATGATCGTCAAGGTGAAGGAGCCGCAGGCGGTCGAATGCGAGATGCTGCGCGAAGGTCAGTTGCTGTTCACCTATCTGCATCTGGCACCGGACCTGCCCCAGACGGAAGGCCTGCTGAAATCCGGCTGCGTCGCCATCGCCTATGAAACCGTCACCAGCCCGCGCGGCGGCCTGCCGCTGCTGGCGCCGATGAGCGAGGTCGCAGGCCGCATGGGTCCGCAGGCCGGCGCCCATTGCCTGGAGAAGGCGCAGGGCGGCCGCGGCGTGCTGATGGGCGGCGTGCCGGGCGTGGCACCGGCGAAGGTCGTCGTCATCGGTGGCGGCGTGTCCGGCACCAATGCGGCCCGGATCGCGCTGGGGATGGGGGCGGAAGTCACCGTTCTGGAACGCAACATCGCCCGGATTGCACAGCTGGATGACATGTTCCGCGGCACCGGCATGAAGACGCTGTATTCGACCGTCGATGCGGTCGAGAAAAGCGTTCAGGACGCAGATCTGGTGATCGGTGCGGTACTGGTTCCGGGCGCGGCGGCACCGAAGCTGATCAACCGCGATATGCTGAAATCCATGCCGGACGGCTCGGTCGTGGTCGATATCGCGATCGACCAGGGCGGATGCCTGGAGACCTCCCGGCCGACCACCCATGCCGACCCGACCTTCGTCGAGGAAGGCGTCGTGCATTACTGCGTCGCCAATATGCCGGGCGCCGTGGCCCGTACGTCGACCTTCGCGCTGAACAACGCCACCCTGCCCTTCGCGGTGGCCCTGGCGAACAAGGGATATCGCGGTGCGCTGGCCGAAGACCCGCATCTGCGCCAGGGGCTGAACGTGGCCGAAGGCAAGATCACCTACAAGGCGGTCTCCGAGGCACATGGCCTGGGATACACCGCCCCGGAAGAAGCCCTGGGCATTTCTTTCTGAACCGGATCCTCCCGGTGACGAACCTGCGGCCCCGGCGCATCGCCGGGGCCGCTTTTTTCGCCGTCAGACGTTCAACAGAAGGTTCTCGCGTTCCCAGGAACTGATGACCCGCTGATACAGATCGTATTCGTGGTTCTTCACATCCATATAGGCGCGGGAGAAATTCTCCCCCAGCGTATCCTTCAGCGGCTTGGCATAGTTGAACTTATGCAGCGCATCGCCCTGGTTCCGGGGCAGCGCAAAGGCAAAACGATAGGCATCGCCCTCGACCGGGTTGGACGGTTCGATCTTTTCCTTCATGCCCAGATAGCCACAGGCCAGGGTCGCCGCCATCGCCAGATACGGGTTGGCGTCGGACCCGGCCAACCGGTTCTCGATGCGCCGCGCCTGGGGCGAGGAATCCGGCACGCGCAACCCGCAGGTCCGGTTGTCATGCCCCCAATGTACGTTGATCGGCGCGTCGGAATAACGCGCGATCCGACGATAGCTGTTGACGTTCGGGGCCATCAGCGGCATCGCCGCCGGCAGATAGCGCTGCAGCCCGCCGATATAGTGCAACAGCGTCTTGGAATCCTTACCGGACTTGGTCGCGAAGACGTTCCTGCCGGTATACATGTCGACCAGTGATTGGTGGATATGCATTGACGATCCCGGCTGATGCTGGTGCGGCTTCGCCATGAAGGTCGCATAGATATCGTGCTTCAACGCCGCCTGTCGGACCAGGCGCTTGAACAGGAAGACTTGGTCGGCCAGTTCCAGCGGGTCGCCGTGGTTGAAGTTGATCTCCATCTGCGCCGCGCCGGCCTCATGCGCCATCGTGTCGACGTCCAGATTGGCCGCCTCGCAGAAATCGTAGATATCCTCGACAATCGGATCGAACTCGTTCGCGGCCTCGATACCATAGGCCTGGCGGCCGGATTCCTGGCGGCCGGACGCGCCGATCGGCGGCTCCAACGGATAGTCGGGATCCAGGTTCTTCTTTACGAAATAGAATTCCAGTTCCGGCGCCACGACCGGGCGCAGCCCCTTCTTCGCATAGAGTTCCAGGATCCGGCGCAGCAGATAGCGCGGCGAGATGTCGACGGGCTTTCCGTTCAAATGGAAGGCATCGCAAATGACCTGCGCCACCGGTTCCGGGTACCAGGGGACCAGGCGGATCGTGTTCGGGTCCGGCACCATGGCGATGTCCTTGTTCGTATCCGCCACCACATCGGTTTCAAACACGAAATCGCCGGTCACCGTCTGAATGAACAAGCATTCCGGCACCCGCAAACCGCGGTCGCCCAGGCCGTCGATGAATTTCTGCGTCGGCAGGATCTTGCCCCGCGCGATCCCGGACATATCCGGCAGCAGACATTCGACCTCGTCGATGTTCCGTTCCTTAACCCACTCGATCAGATTACTCACGTTACCCTACCTCTACCGCGCCCCAGGCAGGTGTCGGTATGAGCCCCCCAGACAGAAAAAAGCGCAGCGCCAAAGATTGTGATCACATTTTTTATGCCTTATAGTCTCGTCCGACCGCAAGGGGGAATCGGCTTGCGGTATCCGATGTCCGCTTCAAGGACGCTTCTCAGCAACGGTGTGTTCCATGACTGCCTGGCTCAGTAAAAAAGAAGTCGACGCCTTCGTGAAGGCCAATCCCGGATTGAAGGGCGTCGACATGCTCGTGCCGGACATGTGCGGGATCCTGCGTGGAAAGCGGATCGGCGTCGAGGCGATCGACAAGCTGCATGAAGGCGGCGTCGCCCTGCCCGGATCGACCTATCTTTTGGATGCGACCGGCCAGAACTGCGACACGATCGTCTATGGCACGTCGGACGGCGACCCGGATTTCAACTGCCTGGGCGTCGCCGGCACGTTGAAGCCGGTACCCTGGGCCCATGCGCCGACGGGCCAGGTCATCGCCAGCATGGTGACGGCGGAGGGAGACCCCTTCTTTGCCGATCCGCGCTTCATCCTGGCGCGCGCGACCCAGCCGCTGGTCGATATGGGCTATACGCCCGTCACCGCGATTGAGCTGGAATTCTACCTGATGGACGCGAAGCTGGGCCCGTCCGGCATTCCGAACACGGCCAGTTCCCCCGCGACCGGACAGCCGCAGACCACGACCCAGGTCTACGGCATTGAAGAACTGTACGAATTCGAGGATTTCCTGACCGATGTCGAGGATGCCTGCGTCGCGCAGGACGTTCCCGCCGACACGGCGACGGCGGAATACGGGCCGGGTCAGTACGAAATCAACCTGCATCACGTCGACGACCCGATCAAAGCCTGCGACGACGCGATCCTGTTGAAGCGCATCATCAAGGGCGTCGCACGCAAGCACGGCATGATCGCGACCTTCATGGCCAAACCGTTTTCCGAACGCGCGGGCTGCGGCATGCATATCCATCTCAGCCTGTTGGATAAGAACGGCAACAACATCTTCGCCGGGCCGATGGACAAGGAAATCGGCCTGCCGGCATCGAAGGCGCTGCGCCACGCCATCGGCGGCCTGGCCGCGACGACGGCCGATTCCATGGCTGTCTTCGCCCCGAACGCCAATTCCTACCGCCGGTTCCAGGCAAATTCCTATGCCCCGATCAACACGGCCTGGGGTGTCGACAACCGCACGGTGTCGCTGCGCATTCCGCGCGCGGACGAGAAGGGCATGCGGGTCGAACATCGGGTCGCGGGCGCGGATGCCAACCCCTATCTGACCATGGCCTGTGTGATGGCCGGCGTGCATCACGGCCTGACCAAGAAGCTGGACCCGGGTCCGATTGAAAAGAGCAACGCCTATGAAAAGCCGGTGACGGAACTGCCGCTGCGTTGGTGGCAGGCGCTGCAGACCTTCGGCGAAAGCAAGATCCTCCCGAAATATCTCGGCGCGCATTATTGCGAGACCTACGCAGCGGCGCGCAGCTTCGAGAACGACGCGTTCCAGGCGCAGATTCCGCCCCTGGATTACGAATGGTACCTGCGCACGGTGTAAGACATGGCAAAGTTCGACGATACCCGATCCTATTACCGGGCGACCGCCCATGCCGCCCCCAGCCATCCCCGGCTTGAAGGCGAGCACAAGGCCGATGTCGCCATTCTCGGCGCCGGCTACACCGGGCTTTCCGCCGCACTGGAACTGGCGGAGGCCGGTTATTCCGTGATTGTTGTCGAAGCGGAAACGGTCGGCTTCGGTGCGTCCGGCCGCAATGGCGGGCAGGTATGCAGCGGCTTCAACAAGTCGATGCATCACGTCGAAAAGGTCGTCGGCAGCGAGGGAGCGAAAGTCGCCTGGGAAATTGCGGACGGCGCGCCCAAACTGGTCGGTGAGCGGATCAAGAAATACGGCATCGATTGCGACCTCAAATGGGGTTATCTGCATGCCGCCGAGAAGAAGAGCCAGTTCGAAGGCCTGAAGGAAGACCAGGCGGAATGGGAAAAATGGGGCTATACCGGCTCCAAACTCTATGAAGGTCCCGCCGTCCGGGAAAAGATCGGGACCGACCGCTATGTCGGCGCGTTGTGGGAACCGGGCGCGGGCCATGTCCATCCGCTGAACTATTGCCTGGGCCTCGGCAAAGCCGCCCATGAGGCCGGCGCCCAGATTTTCGAGAACAGCCGCGCCATTCGTCTGGATACCGGCGACAAGCCCGCGATCCATACCGAACATGGATCGGTGCATGCCGAACACCTCATTCTGGCCGGCAATGCCTATCTGCGCGAGACGGAGCCTTATCTGTTTCGACGCCTGATGCCGGTCGGCAGCTACATCGTCGCGACGGAGCCGTTGGGCGACAATCGGGCGAAGACGCTGCTGCCCACCGACGACGCGGTTTCGAACTGTAATTTCATCGTCGACTATTACCGGCTCAGCGCGGACAAGCGCATGCTGTTCGGCGGTCGCGCGACCTATTCAGGGTTGGAACCGAACGATCTGGGCGGTTTCGTGCGCCCGCGCATGCTGCATGTCTTCCCGGAACTGGACGATGTGAAGATCGATCACGTCTGGGGCGGCTATATCGGCATCACGGTCGATCGCATGCCGCATGTTGGACGCATCGGCAACCGCACCTATTTCAGCCAGGGTTATTCCGGACACGGCCTGGCGCTCAGCAATATGTGCGGGAAGATCCTGGCGGAGGCGATCAAGGGCCAGACGCAGAAGTTCGACATCATGCACAAATTCAAGCACCCGATCTTCCCCGGCGGCCGGTTCCGCACGCCCCTCCTGACACTCGGCATGTTTTGGTATCGCCTGAAGGACGCTTTGGCGTAAGCTCCCGTCCGGCACGATTCCTGCTTGCCCGACGAGCGGGGGAGCGGATTGTTCGCCGTATCGAGGAAACCAGCATGTTCAGCCGCCTGATGCGCATCATCAAACCGGGCGACCGGCGTAAGGAACGCCGGGTCAAGGTCCGGTTCCCCGCCGAAGTGGGTGGCCTGAAGGGCCGAGTCACCGATGTCAGCCTGGGTGGTTTCGGGTTCTACCCGGATCAGGAAGGGCTGGCCGAAGGCGACGAGGTCATGGCGGTTCTGATGCCGGACGAATTCACCACCATCGAAATTCCCTGCCGAGTGGTCGGCGCGGATGACGAGGGCATGGTGGTCTGCGTCGCCTTCATAAAGGTGACCCCGGACCAGTTCGATCCGCTTCAGGACATTATCGCCCACCAGGCGTTGGGCTGATTCGGCCCCTGATTCCGCTTACAGAAAGTCTTCCAGTTCGAGGCCCAGCACGTCGCAGATGGCCTCGCATTGGGCGCGCTCGCTTTCCAGGAAAACGCCGTCCGCGCGGCTGATCGCCAGGGCGACCTTGACCAAAAGTACGGCGTCCCCGGCCTCATGCCGCATTTCCTTGACCGCTTCCAGCGCGTGGCGGCGGCCCTTGGCCTCGGCCTGGACGATGCCGTCGACATAGCCGTTGAACAAATCAACGGCCTCATGCACGTCGAAAAAGCGCAGCTTGTCGATGGCTTCCAGGATCTGGTCGACGCGCCCGCGTTCCGACAGGGATACTTCGCCATCGGCAATCGCAACCAGGGCACAGCACGCCATGCACGCCTCCAGGAACGGCCGGTTCCTGCGCCGTGCCGTTCGCTCTTCGATTGCGTGCCGAACCCCCTCGAACATACCGATCCCCCGACCAGGCGCCATCCCCGGATTGGCGCAGGCCGACAATGTGCCCTTGCCGCAGTGCAGCGGTCAAGTGACGGGTCTGCGCGCAAGCAGGTCGTTTTTTCCTTAGTCGCCGCCCCGAATTACACTAGAGTGATGCGATCGAGAGAGCGGTTCCCCGCAAGGGGATCAAAAGGGAATTCGGTGTGGCGACGGACGCAATGTCCCGACCCGAGGCCGAAGCTGCCCCCGCAACTGTAAGCGGCGAGCCGACCGCCACGTCCAGGCCACTGACGGGATACCGTTGGGAAGGCCAGGCGGACCGGCACCGACCCGCGAGCCAGGAGACCTGCCGCTCACTGAAACGCAACCCTATTGTCCGGGCGGGGTGTCCCGGGAGGAGGTTTCTATGAGTAGTGTTCCGTCCGCATTTCCGGCTGCGGAAATCGATATTGCGGCGTTCGACCCCGGACAGAGTCTGTCCGCCCTTTACATGGCCGAAGAGCCTTTGCCGCGCGGTGCGGCGGAAGGGGCAATTCTGTCCTGGCTTCTGGCCCTGCCCGATGGCACCGATCCGGCGCGGGCTGCCCAAATTCTCGGCGAAACGTCGCCTTTCTCCGATGCCTCCGGCGGCGAAGCCGGCAAGGCGAGCGAATTGCTGAGGCAGATCGCGCAGTTTCCGGCCGAACGTCTGGCCCGGCCGAGACGCCGGCGGGTCAGGAACTAGAATGTTCCATCGGCATTCAGGGACCGGTGGCGTGAAGGAACGGATGACGCGGCCAACCGCATCGCCTATATAGCCTCCTATGACGGATGTTCCTTCCCGCCCCGGTCCTCCCTGGCTGACCCAACTGGTCGATTTCGCGCCGCTGGCAGCCTTTGTCGTCACCTATTTCCTCAGTAACGATCTGTTCCTGGCAACAAAGGTCGTGATGGGCGCCAGTGCGGCAGCCGTCGTCTTGTCGCTGGTGGTTGCCCGTCGGATTCCGTGGATGCCGCTATTGACGGCCGTCCTGGTCGGGGTATTCGGCGGTTTGACGCTCTATCTGAACGATCCCAGCTTCATCAAGATGAAGCCCAGCATCATCAATACGCTGTTCGGGATCGGCCTGCTGGCGGCCCTGGCTTTCGGCAAGATGCCGCTGCGATCGGTCATGGGCGGCAGCTTCACCATGCCGGACCGAGCCTGGAAGGTTCTGACGCTGCGTTGCGCCATCTTCTTCCTGTGTCTCGCCCTGCTGAACGAGGTCGTGTGGCGAAGCGTATCGGAAGAGATTTGGGTCTATTTCCGGTTTCCCGGGCTGATCGCGATAACTTTCCTGTTCTTCATCGCCCAGGTGCCCTTCATGATGCGGCACAGCGAAACCGACACGGCGGAAGAAGCCGGAGATCAGTAATCCCCGGTCTCGCCGTCCGGATTGCCAAATGGCGCGGAAGGAACCGGCCCGGTCATCGACCGGCGGTGGGCCAAGGCCCAATGCACCGACGGGAAGGCGATCTCCACCGTCTGGATTTCATCCCAGTCGAAGAACCGGACCTCCAGGCTTTCTTCGCCCGCGGCAATCCCGGGCGACGCCAGATGCGCGGCATAGATCAACTGTACCTGGCTGATCCTGGGGATCGTGTAGACCGCCAGCAGGCCGTCGATCGCGATGTCGGCGCAGGCTTCCTCGTGCGCTTCGCGCCGGGCCCCGTCTTCCACCGTTTCATTCAGTTCCAGATAACCGGCCGGGATCGTCCAGAAGCCACGGCGCGGTTCGATCGACCGACGGCACAGCAATACCTTGCCGTCTTCGACGACGACGGCGCCGGCAACGATCAAGGGGTTTTCGTATTGGATGAAGCCGCAATCCGGGCAGGTCAGGCGCGTACGGTTATCGCCTTCCGGAACCTTTCGAACCGTCGGGCCGCGCGCAGTGATCTTGTCGGATTTGTCGCCCATCGCGGGCCGATCATGCGACTTGGGCTTGTCCGTCGCAAGTGACAACTGCTATTCGCTTGGCGCGGCGCGGGGATCGCCCCCGGGGCGCGGCGAGGGGGATTATCGCATGGCCGATCTGCGGCGTATTATCGACGAGGCGGAAGAACATTACCGGCGCGGGCGCCTGCACGAAGCCGCCGAGGCGTATCAGCGTGTCCTGGATCGGCGACCCGACGATGTCGAAGCCCTGGAATGGCGCGGCGAGATCGCGGTCCAGTTGGACGACTACGAAACGGCGGTCGAAGCGCTGGGCCGGGCGCGGGAACTTCGCGGCGACGATGCGTTTACGGAATACACCAATCTGGGCCTGTCCTATTACGAGTTGAACCTGCCGGCGGAAGCGGTCGAAACCCTATGGCAGGCCGTGCGCCGGGACGCGACAGACCTTGTCTCGCATTCCAATCTGGGCAAGGCGCTTTACGACCTCTACGCCAACAATGGCGAGGAAGAGGCTGTGCGGATCGCCGCGGAATGGATGCGGCGGTTTCCGGAAGTCCCTGACGCCCAGCATATCGGTCCCGCGATCTCCGGCCAGGGTCTGCCCAAGACCGCCAGCGCGGCCTATGTCGAGGATATCTTCAACGATTATGCGCCGATATTCGACGAGAAGCTGGCCGAACTGGGATACCGCGCCCCGGCGCTGATCCTGAAGGCGCTGCAACCGCATCTGCCGCCGCCGAACCGGGATCTGGTCGTGCTGGACGCCGGCTGCGGGACCGGCTTGTGCGCCCCGCTGCTGTCGCCCCTGGCGCAACATCTGGACGGTGTCGACCTGTCGCCGAAGATGCTGGAGAAGGCGAAGACAAAGAACCTGTACGACCGGCTCGAGAAGCGGGAGCTGACCGCCTTTCTGAACGACGCGCCCGACACCTATGACTTGATCGTGGCAGCCGATGTCCTGTGCTATTTCGGCGATCTGGCCGAGGCGGCGGACGGGTTCCGGCAGGCGCTGGTTCCCACCGGGCGGCTGGGTTTCTCGGTGGAGCGACTGGCGGATGACGACGCCGTCGCCGGAGGGTACCGCCTGGATCAAAGCGGGCGCTACAAGCATGACGAGGCCTATGTCGCCCGCGTCCTGGAAGAGGCCGGGTTGATCCTCATCGACATCGCCCGGGAAGACCTGCGCAGCGAATACGGCATCCCCGTCGGCGGGCTGATCGTGACCGCCGCGAAGCCCGCTTGAACAGCACTTTCCCGCCGCCCCGCACACAGTGTATGGTCTGACGATGGACGATAAGGACGCAACCCAGGGCGGCGAAACTCAGACACCGTCGACCGCCGACCCGAACGGGACCGGCGGAACAGAGACCGACCGCGCCTCACCGCCCGCCAGTCAATCCGCCTTGAAGGCACGGCCGGTCGCGAAAGCCATCGTCAAGAAGCCAGGCGCCCGCACAGGTGGGGCGAGAATCCAACCGGCCAAAGTCGTCGCCAAGGCGATCCCCGTGAAGAAGGCGGTCGCCAAGGCCCGGCCGGTCGCCAAGGCCATCGTGAAGGCGGCACCCAAGAAAGTCCCCGTACCGCAACAATCCGCCCCGGAACAACCGGGCGCGGCACCCGCGGTTCCCGAACCCGCCAGCGCCCCGGCCACTGCCCCGACAGAAAAGAGCGCCCGTCCGCCGCAACCGGTGGCGCAGGTCGTGGCGCGGCCGGAAGCCGATCCGCAATTGCTGATGCGCCGCGCCCTTCGCGCCCATGGCGAAGGGAAACTGGACGAGGCTTCGGATCTTTACGGCCGCATTCTGTCCATCGACCCGGAATTCGCACCCGCCTGGATCAATCTCGGCGTTCTGTTGCGCCGGATCGGCAAGCTGAATTCCGCCGTGACCTGTCTGAAGCGCGGTATCGCCCTGAAACCCAATGACGGCCCCGCCTGGTCCAATCTGGGGAACGCCCTGCGGGCGGTGAACCGACTGGACGATGCCATCGCCGCCCAGCGCCGGGCATTGGACCTGTCATCGGATGTTGCACGCATCCACTACAATTACGGGCTGACCGTTCGCGACAAGGGCGATCTGACGGAGGCTGGAAATGCGATCCGCCGGGCAAGCCTGCTCGGCTACGATGCGCCGGAACTGCCGTGGGATCAGTCGCTGACGCAGCTGCTGTCCGGCAATTTGGCGCAAGGTTTTCAGACCTATGAAAGCCGATGGAAACTGCCGGAGATCAAGCGGCTTCACACCAATGCGCCGGATTGGGACGGCGCGCCTCTGGACGGCAAGACGCTGCTGGTCTGGGCAGAGCAAGGCATGGGCGACACGCTGCAATTCTGCCGCTATGTCATCGATTCCTCCGACGGAATCGCCGGGGCCGGCGGCAAGATCGTCCTGGAGGTTCAGGCCCCGCTGGCGCGCATTCTTCAGCGATCACCGGAATTCTCGAAGGTCACGGTCATCCCGCGCGGCACAAGGCTGCCCAAGTTCGATTTCCAGGTACCGCTGCTCAGCCTGCCGCGCCTGCTGGGCACCACATTGGATTCGATCCCGGACCACTGCCCTTACATCCTGCCGCCGCCCGATGCGGAAAAGCCTGCCGGTCTGCATCCCGAACGCATGAAGGTCGGGCTGTGCTGGGCAGGGAAGCCCAGCCACAAGAACGATCGAAACCGGTCGGTCTCGCTGGAGGAATGCGCCACGCTGTTCGACCTGCCGAAGACGGATTTCGTGTCGCTGCAAAAAGGTCCCGCCGTCCAGGACATCGCCAACCTGTCTCTCGGCCCGCTGCTACGGGATCTGGGCAGCGGCTTTCGCGATTTCGCCGATACGGCGGCGGCGATCCGGGCCCTGGACCTCGTCATCACCGTCGACACCTCTGTCGCGCATCTGGCCGGCGCGATGGCGCGGCCGGTCTGGGTTCTGCTGCCCTATGCCCCGGATTGGCGCTGGATGCTGCACAGGGACGACAGCCCCTGGTATCCGTCCATGACGCTGTTCCGCCAGACCAGCCCAGGCGATTGGAGCGAGGTCTTCAGTCGGGTCCGTCACGCCTTGATCCGCAAACTTCGCATGGCCAACAGGTAGGCTCGGGCACCCCGGACCAACTTTGTTCCGTTTTGTTCTCTTTAGTAAAAATGGGAACAAAACAAGAATTACCTCACCGCTTCTGACCCTAATCACTTTCCAACGGCTTGTCGGACCCCTTGTTCCTTTCCGAACGGGCCGCTTTGTCTTGTCTGAATATTCGACAAGAACTTCAAATACGCCGGATTTCCAGGGCTTATTCATTGACGAATAGCAAGTTCCCATGATATCCCATGATTACCCATAGACGTGCGTGGTGGCAAAATGTGGTCGGACTACGTCCGCATCGCGCACTGAAGGGAGTTGGAGCCCGGGAGAACCGGGGGTTCCGACGGAGGAACGGCGATCCGGACGCGGACCGCCAGGCGACAAAGGGGTGACGGCGACATGGCGCTGTTTACCGGCACGTTCGAAAACAAGGTCGATCGGAAGGGACGCGTTTCCCTGCCGGCCGATTTTCGTGCCGAACTGCCGGAAGGCGGAGAGCGAGTCGTCTACATCTACCCCTCGCCTAAGCACGATGCGCTGGAAGCCTGCGACAAGGCCTTCATGCAGCGCCTGGTGCAAGCCATCGAGGAGCAGCCGCTCTATTCCGATGAAGAGGAAGACCTGAACCAGTCCATCGTCGCCCAGGCCCGCAAGGCCTTGCTGGACGAGACGGGTCGCCTCGTACTGGCGCCGGAACTGGCCGGCCACGCCGGGATCGACGACAAGGCCGTGTTCGTCGGCCAGGGTTCGCGGTTCCAGATCTGGTCGCCCGAGCGCTATTCCGATCACAGCGAGCGCGCCCGCGCCCGCGCCAAGGGCCGCACATTGGCTCTGAAACCGGCGGGGGGTGCGTGACCATGCAAACACAGCACGCCCCGCACCTTCCCGTCATGCTGCCTGAGGTCCTGGAGGCCCTGGTCCCGGCGGAAGGCGAAACGCATCTGGACGGGACCTTCGGCGCCGGCGGGTACACCCGCGGCATCCTGGAGGCCGCTCCGACCCGCGTCTTCGCAATCGACCGAGACCCGGACGCGATCCGGCGCGGCGAACCTCTGGTCGAGCAGTTCAAGGACCGGCTGACGCTGCTCTGCGGGACCTTCGGCGACATGGAAGCCCTGCTGGGCGATGTCGGCGTGACGCGGCTGGACGGCGTCGTGCTGGATCTTGGTGTTTCCTCACCCCAGATCGATACGCCTGAACGCGGCTTCTCCTTCCGTTTCGACGGCCCCCTGGACATGCGGATGAGCCAGAGCGGCCCCAGCGCCGCCGACGTCGTCAACGACTGGCCGGAAGCCGAACTGGCCCGGATCATCTGGGAATACGGCGAGGAGCGGTTCTCCCGCCGGATCGCGAAGACCATCGTTCAGGAACGCGCGTCGGAACGCATCGAAACGACCAGCCGCCTGGCCGATATCGTTCGGCGCTGCGTGCCGCGCGCGAAGGACAAGATCGACCCGGCAACCCGGACCTTCCAAGCGCTGCGCATTCAGGTGAATGACGAGTTGGGCGAGATCGATCGTGCTCTGGAAGCGGCGGAACGTCTGCTGATTCCGGGCGGACGCCTGGTCGTGGTCGCGTTCCACAGCCTGGAAGACAAGCGTGTGAAGGCCTTCATGAAGGCCCGTGCCGGTCGGACCGGGGGCGGATCCCGTCACCTGCCGCCGGGCCAGAGTGGGGAGCGCGCACCGTCTTTCCATATCGCATCGACCGGCGCCCGCAAGCCGGGCCGCGCCGAAGAATCCGTCAATCCCCGGGCCCGTTCCGCGCGGCTACGTGCCGCAACGCGGACTGAGGCCCCGGCCTGGCCGACCGAAGGAGGATCCCGATGAGAGCTTTGATAATCGCCGTCTGGGTCGTGATGGTTGGCGTCACCGGCTATGCCCTGTTCCACATCACCTTTCAGGTCGAAGCGCTGGAAGGGCAGCTCGCGGAATTGAACCGTCAGATCCGCGAGGAACAGGAACGCATCCACAATCTGAAGGCGGAATGGTCGTACAACAGCCGCCCGGACTGGATCGAAACCCTGGGCGAGGAATACATGCCGGACATGAACCGGATGCACCCGGCCCAGGTATTGCGCATTCAGGATATTCCGTTCCGCCGGCCGGAAAACGAGGGGCTTCCTGCCTCCGTGGAGACGCCGGCGACGACCCCCAAGGCACCGGCAGAAGCCGTGCCCGCAACCTTGATGAGGACATCGCAATGATCGGACCGTTCAGAAAGACACGGCGTCCGAAACCGCCGGAGTTTTCCCCGCGAGGACGCATGACGCATGATCGCAGATGCGCCGTCCTGCCCCATGTGCCGACGCGCACCGACGGCACCTTCCGTCGGGCGATCGAAACCGGACGCTCCCGCCTGCTGATCACCGGCGCGGTGATGGCCTTTGCCTTTGCCGCCGTCGGCGTGCGGCTGGTCGATCTGGGGGCCTTCGCCTCCCCCGCGACGCAGGCCGAAACGACCCATGCCGTTACCGAAACCGCGATGGCGACCGACCGCGCGACCATCGTCGACCGCAATGGCGTCATTGTCGCGACCAGTCTGACGACCACGGCATTGGCCGCTCGTCCGGATCGCCTGCTCGACCCCGTTCAGGCCGCCCGCCGCCTTGCGCGCGTCTTCCCGGAACTGGATGTCGCCGATCTGGAAGCCAAGCTGACGTCGGATTCGCCCTTCGTTTACATTCACCGGAAGCTGACGCCGAAAATGGAAATGGCGGTCATGCAGCTCGGCATTCCGGGGTTGGAATTCGAGCGTGCGGAATCCCGGGTCTATCCGCAGGGCCGCCTGATGGCGCATGTCCTGGGCTTCACGGATATCGACGGCCGGGGCCTCGCCGGGATCGAACAGGGGCTGGAAACCCGCCTTAAGGAAAGCGATGAGCCGCTGCGCCTCAGCCTGGATGTACGTTTCCAGCATGTCGCCCATCAGGAACTGGCGGCGGCGATCGAAACCTATGACGCCATCGGTGGCGCCGCCCTGGTCATGGATGCGCGCACCGGCGAGGTTTTGTCGCTGGTGTCGCTGCCCGATTTTGATCCGAACAAGCCGGCCGCCTCGCCGGATGTGAACCGCTTCAACCGGGCGACCTTCGGCACCTATGAGCTGGGTTCGACCTTCAAGATCTTTAACACGGCCATGGCGCTGGAAAGCGGCGCGGCGACGCTGTCCGACGGATATGACGCAACCAATCCGATCCAGGTCGGCCGCTTCCTGATCCGCGACTATCATGGCAAGGGCCGGTATCTGACCGTGCCGGAAATCTTCGTCTACAGCTCCAATATCGGGTCCGCCAAAATGGCGCTGGATGTCGGCCCGCCGGCCCAGAAAGCGTTCATGGGCGCCCTGGGCATGCTGCAACCGATCGCCCTGGAAATCCCGGAAACCGGCCGTCCGCAGTTCCCGGAAACCTGGCGTCCCGTCAATACGATGACGGTTTCATATGGACATGGTCTATCAGTGACCCCGCTGCATCTGGCGTCGGGCGTCGCGTCCATGGTCAATGGCGGCATCCTGTTCCCGCCGACCCTGTTGGCGCGGGACGAAATGCCGATCGGACGCCGGATCATCTCCGAGCCGGTCAGTTTCGATATGCGCCGCCTGTTGCGCTTGAACGCGGTGGCCGGTTCGGGTAAGCGCGCGCTGGTGCCGGGTTACATGGTCGGCGGCAAGACCGGAACGGCAGATAAGCCCAATGGCAGCGGCTATAACCGGCGCTCCCGGATCTCGTCCTTCGTGGCGTCCTTCCCGATGAACGACCCGCGTTATGTGGTCTATGTCGTGCTGGATGAACCGCAGGGCACCAAGGAAACCTTCGGCTTCGCCACCGGCGGCTGGGTCGCCGCACCGGCGGTCGCGGCCATCATCGAACGGATCGGCGCCATCGCGGGCATTCAGCCCGTCGAGGAGGACGCGCCCGAACTGCAACACGCCTTCGCCATCGAATTGCCGGAGGAAACAAAGAGGCTCGCCTCCCTGCAGCAATAGCAAGGAGGTATGAGGTGAAAGAGGAAACCGAAGCGGAGATGAACGCGGACAGAATTTTGCCCGACATCCCTCTCACCGGACTGACGGCCGATAGCCGTCAAGTCCGGCCGGGCTTTCTGTTTGCCGCGATCCCGGGCACCGTGGCCGACGGTGCCGCCTTCATTCCGGACGCCATCGCCAAGGGTGCTGTTGCCGTTCTGGCCCCGCCCGGCATCGGCGCGGGCACGGTCGGCGCCGGGGTCACCCTGGTCACCGATGCCAATCCCCGCCGCCGCCTAGCCCGGATGGCCGCCGCCTTCCACGCGCCGCAGCCGGACACGGTCGTTGGCGTCACCGGCACAAACGGCAAAAGTTCCGTCGCCGGATTTACCCGCCAGATCTGGGCCGCGACCGGATTGAAATCCGCCAGCATCGGCACTTTGGGCATCGAAGGCCCTGGCTATACGGGCGGCGAAGGTCTGACGACACCCGACCCGGTCGATCTGCACCGCGAGATGGCGGCCATGGCAGCATCCGGCATCGACCATGTCGCGATGGAGGCGTCCAGCCACGGCCTGGATCAACACCGGATGGACGGCGTGCGCTTCGCCGCAGCCGCCTTCACCAATCTGAGCCACGAACATCTGGATTATCATGCCACGATGGAGGCCTATCGGCAGGCGAAACTGCGCCTGTTCGAGGAACTGGTCCCGCGTGGCGGGGCCTGCGTGGTGAATACCGGCGCCGCCGAGCACGATTGCATCCATAACATTGCCGGCGAGCGCGGCCTGCGGGTCTTCTCCTATGGTCTGGTCAACGGCATGATCCGGGTCATCTCGGCCACGGAAAGCCGGGGCGGCTATGCCGCGACCCTGGATGTGATGGGAGAACGGGTCGACGTCGACTTCCCCCTGCCCGGCCGCTTCCAGTTGGAGAACGCCCTGGCAGCCCTGGGCCTGGTCATCGCCACCGGTACCGAAGCCCGCCGGGCAGCCCAATCGTTGAGCCGCCTGGAAGGCGTGCGCGGCCGCATGCAGCTTGCCGGTACACGACGCAACGGCGCGCGGGTCTTCGTCGACTATGCCCATAAGGCGGAGGCGTTGAAGACGGTTCTGAACACCCTGCGGCCCTTCGTGAAGGGTAAGCTTGTGGTCGTGTTCGGCTGCGGCGGCGACCGCGATACCGGCAAGCGCCCGATCATGGGCCGATACGCCGCCGAAGCCGCCGACCGCGTCATCGTCACCGACGACAATCCCCGCACCGAGGACGCCGCCGCGATCCGCAAAGCCGTCCTGGCGGGCTGTCCCGACGCTGTGGAGATCGGCGACCGCGCCGCCGCCATCGCCGAGGGCGTCGCGAATCTCAACGATGAAGACGTTCTGTTGATCGCGGGCAAGGGACACGAGACCGGCCAGAAAATCGGCAACACGATGCTGCCCTTCGACGATGTCGAGGAAGCGCGCAAGGCAATTGCCCTGGCGGATGGAGGCGCGGCATGACCAATCGCCCCGTTCTCTGGACCTCCGACAGTGCCGGCGCGGCGACCAAATCCCGCAATTCGGTCAAATGGGCAGCGACCGGCGTGACCATCGACAGCCGCGCCGTCGCGCCGGGCGACCTGTTCGTCGCCCTGAAAGGCCCGAACCATGACGG
Source organism: Pacificispira sp. (assembly GCF_965228185.1). Classification (NCBI taxonomy): domain Bacteria; kingdom Pseudomonadati; phylum Pseudomonadota; class Alphaproteobacteria; order Rhodospirillales; family Aestuariispiraceae; genus Pacificispira; species Pacificispira sp. The sequence goes on from NZ_CBDDHE010000002.1 coordinate 173,118, forward strand.
TCACAATTACGTGCCGCAGGCCCTGGGCGAAGGGGCGGCGGCCGCGCTGGTCAATGCCGACTGGGCCGACGACAAATCCCAGAACCTGCCACTGATGCCGGTCGCCGACACGATGAACGCCCTGGTCGACCTGGCCCGTGCCAAGCGTGCCGCGACCGGGGCGAAGGTCATCGGCGTGACCGGAAGCGTCGGGAAGACCGGCACCAAGGAAAGCCTGTCCGCCGCCTTGTCGAAACTGGGCGAGACCCACAAGACGATGGGCAATCTAAACAACCATATCGGCCTGCCCCTGACCCTGGCCCGCCTGCCGGATACGGCAAAATTCGCGGTTCTGGAGATGGGCATGAACCATACCGGCGAAATCGACGTTCTGTCCCGGCTGGGCCGACCCCATGTCGCGATCATCACCACGGTCGAGGCGGTGCATCTGGAATTCTTCAACAGCATCGAAGGCATCGCCGACGCGAAGGCGGAGATCTTCGACGGGATGGAGCCGAACGGCACCGCCATCCTGTTCCGGGACAGCCCCTTGTTCGGCCGGCTGTCCGCCAAGGCGGAGGCCGCCGATGTGCGCCGGATTTTGAGCTTCGGCACGGATGCCGACGCGGATGTCCGTTTGGTCGACAGCTCTCTGCACGCATCCTGCAGTGCGGCGACGGTCCGGATCGGCAATGACACCTTCGATTACTGCATCGGCGCGCCGGGCATTCATTGGGTCATGAACAGCCTCGCGGTTTTGGCCGCAATCAAGGCGCTGGGCGAAGATCCGGTCGCCGCGGCGGCGACATTTACAGACGTGCGTGCCCCGCGAGGGCGCGGCGCCTATCGCAATGTCGCCCTGCCCGATGGCGGCAGTTTCGGCCTGATCGACGAAAGCTACAATGCCAGCCCCGCCTCCGTCCGCGCGGCCATCGCGGTACTGGGCCGCACCCACCCGAAACAGGGCGGCCGCAAAATCGCGGTTCTGGGCGACATGTTGGAACTGGGAGAGGCCGGACCCGGCCTGCATGCCAGCCTGGCAAAGGACCTGATCACGGCGGAAATCGACGCTGTTTATTGCTGTGGCCCGCTGATGAAGTCCCTCTGGGACCAACTGCCGCAGACCATGCGCGGCGGCTATGCCGAAAACTCGGACGGCCTTGTCGCGCCGGTGCGGGATGTCGCGGCCAATGGCGACATCATCACGGTCAAGGGATCGCTGGGGTCGAAAATGGCCCCGATCGTAAAGGCGCTCGACGGGTTGGCGGCGGAAACCGCCAGCCGCGCGTCGGGCGCGTGAGAGGAAACGGAACCCAATGCTCTTCACCCTCCTCTCCCCGCTCGCGACAGACTTTCAGGGTTTCAACCTGTTCCGCTACCTGACCTTCCGGACGGGCGGCGCGATCATGACCGCGCTTGTGATCAGTTTCCTGATCGGACCGTCGGTCATCCGCTGGCTGCGCTCAAAGCAAGGCGGCGCCAGCAACATTCGCGAAGATGTGCCGGAAAACCATTTGTCGAAGGCAGGAACGCCGACCATGGGCGGCTTTCTGATCCTGGTCGCGCTGGTTCTTTCGACCCTGCTCTGGGCGGATATCCGGAACCCCTATGTCTGGATTGTGCTGCTGGTGACGGTCGGTTTCGGCGGTATCGGATTCGCCGACGACTTCCTGAAGCTGACGAAACGCAACTCCAAGGGCCTTCCCGGCAAGCTGAAACTGCTGGGGCAGATCTTGATCGGCTCGGCGGCGGCGATCTGGTTCGTCTCCGTGACCAACTCCCCTATCGCCGAAGGATTGGCCGTCCCCTTCCTGAAGGACACGCTGATTAACCTGGCCTGGTTCTTCATCCCCTTCGCGGTTTTCGTCATGGTCGGCGCGTCCAATGCGGTCAACCTGACCGACGGTCTGGATGGCCTGGCGATCGTTCCGGTGATGATCGCGGCGGGCTGTTTCGGCTTCATCGCCTATCTGGTCGGCAACACCGTCTATTCCGGCTATCTGGGTCTCCATTATGTCGAAGGAAGCGGCGAACTGGCCGTGTTCTGCGGCGCGGTCCTGGGCGCGGGTCTTGGTTTCCTGTGGTTCAACGCGCCGCCGGCCATGGTCTTCATGGGCGATACCGGATCCCTGTCATTGGGCGGTGCGCTCGGCGCGATTTCGGTGGTCACCAAGCACGAGATCGTGCTGGCCATCATCGGCGGACTTTTCGTGCTGGAAACCGTTTCCGTGATCGTTCAGGTCGCCAGCTTCAAGTTGACCGGCAAGCGCGTTTTCGCGATGGCCCCGCTGCACCACCACTTCGAAAAGAAGGGGTGGAAGGAGCCCACTATCGTCATCCGCTTCTGGATCATCGCCGCCATCCTGGCCCTCGTCGGCCTCGCCACGCTGAAACTGAGGTGACGGGATGACGATCCAGAACGACAGCACCACCATCACCCTCTATGCCGGCCGCCGCGTGATCGTGGTTGGCCTAGGCCGTTCCGGGATGGCCGCCGCCCACGCCCTTCGTGACTGCGGGGCGACCGTCCTGTGCTGGGACGACGGCGAGACCGCCCGGACCACCGCCGCATCCAACCGGTTCGAAATCGTCAATCCCACCGATTCCGGGGCGCTGGACGGCGTCGCCTGTATGATCCTGGCGCCCGGCATTCCCCTGACGCATCCCCGCCCGCATCCGGCCGTCAAGGCAGCCCGCGACGCAGGTGTGGAGATCATCGGCGACATCGAATTGCTGGTCCGCGCCCGCCCGGCGGCCCGCTATGTCGGCATTACCGGCACCAATGGCAAATCCACGACGACGGCGCTTATCGGCCATATCCTGACATCGGCCGGGATCAACGCGGCGATCGGAGGCAATATCGGCATTCCCGCGCTGAGCCTGCCGGATGCCGACGTCTATGTGCTGGAAATGTCGTCCTATCAGTTGGACCTGACACCCAGCCCGGCCTTCGACATCGCCGTGCTTCTGAACATCACCCCCGATCACCTGGATCGGCACGGCGGAATGCCGGGATATATCGACGCCAAGCGCCGGATCCTGCGTCCCCGGACCGCCGACAGCCTGGCCGTCATCGGTACCGACAGCGACATCACGGCGGAAATCGCCGCCGACCTGCGCGGGCGCAATCCCGCAGGGATCGCCGAGATCGGCCGGACATCGCAGCCGGTCGCGGATCTGATCGCCGCCGGCCGCTGCCCGGCAATCGCAGGCGATCACGGCATTCAGAACGCCGCCGCCGCCTTCGCCGTTGCAAAACGCCTGGGCCTGGCCGAGGCAGATATCGTGCGCGGCCTGGAAACCTTCCCAGGATTGGCGCATCGGCAAGAACGCGTTGCCACCCTGGACGGGATCACCTTCATCAACGATTCCAAGGCGACGAATGCCGAGGCCGCGGCGCGCGCCCTGTCGGCGTTCGACGGCATCTATTGGATCGCCGGCGGACGCGACAAGAATGACGGCTATGCCCCGCTGGATCCTTATCTGCCCCGCATCCGGCAGGCATTTCTAATCGGCGAAGCGGCAGACGCCATCGATCTGTGGATCGCCGGGCGCGTCCCGACCACCCGATCCGGCGACCTGTCGGCCGCGATCCACGCCGCGCGCGACGCAGCCCGGAATGACGACAACCCGGGTCCGGTGCTGCTGTCTCCGGCCTGCGCGTCTTTCGACCAGTTCCCGAATTTCGAAATTCGCGGCGAGACCTTCAAGAATATCGTTCTCGCCCTTCCGGCCAGGACCCGGATCGTACACGGCGCGAAGGAGGCGGCGTGATGGCTATCGCACGGAATGACACATCCGTTCTGGGACGCTGGTGGTGGACCGTCGACCGGTGGACCCTGGCCGCCCTGATGACGCTGGCCGTTCTGGGCCTGTTGATGACCCTGTCCGCCAGCCCCTCAGTGGCCGAGCGGATCGGCGCGGATTCGATGCATTTCGTGCGCAAGCAGGCGATCCTGCTGGCACCGGCTGTCCTGGCCATGATCGGCGTGTCGCTGATGGAGCCGCGGGCGGTACGCCGCCTTGCCCTTTTGATGCTGGGCGGGTCGATGCTGCTGTTGGTCGGAACATTGTTCCTTGGCGCGGAAATCAAAGGCGCGACGCGTTGGATTTCGATCGCCGGTTTCACCATTCAGCCGTCCGAATTCGTCAAACCGGCCTTCGCCGTCATCGCGGGCTGGATGTTTGCCGCGCGGCGTCTGGGGGAACCGATCCCCGGCTATACCATTGCCTGTACGCTCTATCTGACCGTTGTCGGATTGCTGTTGCTGCAGCCCGATGTCGGGCAAGCCGCCGTCGTGACCGCGATCTTCGGGGTCCAGTTCTTCCTGGCCGGATTGCCGATGATCCTGGTGATCTTCATGGTCATTGGCGGGATCGGGCTTCTGGTCGGCGCCTATTTCGTCTTCCCCCATGTCCAGAGCCGCATCGACCGGTTCCTGGACCCGGCGGCCGGCGATACCTATCAAATCGACCGCGCCCGCGACGCCTTCATGAATGGCGGACTGTTCGGGCGAGGCCCGGGCGAAGGCACGGTGAAAGCCTATCTGCCGGACAGCCATGCCGATTTCGTCTTCGCCGTCGCGGGTGAGGAATTCGGCACCATCGCCTGCCTGATCATCGTCGCGATCTTCGCCTTCGTCGTGCTGCGCGGTTTCGCGCGCGTGCTGCAGGATAACGATCTGTTCGTCGTCGTGGCGGCGACCGGCCTTCTGGTCCAGTTCGGCCTGCAGGCGCTGATCAACATGGCCTCGACCCTCAGCCTGATCCCGACCAAGGGCATGACCCTGCCCTTCCTGTCCTATGGCGGGTCGTCGTTGCTGGCGCTCGGCCTCGGCATGGGCATGCTGCTCGCCCTGACGCGCAAACGGCCGGGGGTGCTGTCATGACCGGCGATAAGCTGATTGTTCTGGCGACCGGCGGCACCGGCGGTCACGTCTTCCCGGCCCAGGCCCTGGCCGGGGAACTGAAGAAACGCGGATACCGCCTGGCGCTGATCACCGACCGGCGCGGCGACGCCTATTCCGGACCGTTGGGTGAGTTGGACGCCCATACGATCAGCGCGGCCGGCGTTTCCGGCAAGGGGATCAGCGCCCGTATCTCGGCGGTCCTGAAACTCATGGTCGGGTACTTCCAGGCCCGGTCGCTGCTGCGGGCGATGCGCCCGTCCGTCGTCGTCGGGTTCGGCGGGTATCCCAGCGTGCCGACGATGCTGGCGGCCAGCCACCTGAAAATCCGCACTGCGATCCACGAACAGAACGCCGTCCTGGGACGCGCGAACCGTCTGATGGCAGGCCGCGTCGACCGCATCGCGCTCAGCTTCAACGAAACCGACGGACTGGCGGCCAAGGATCGCGAACGCAGCGTCCTGACCGGCAATCCGGTCCGACCGGAAATCGCCGCCCTGTCCGGACGCGCCTTCCGCCTGCCTGCCGGGGATGGTCCTTTACATGTCCTGATCGTCGGCGGCAGCCAGGGCGCGCAAATCCTGGGCGAAGCGGTACCGGCCGCCGTGGCAAAACTGTCGGCGGGACTGAAGGCGCGCCTGAAAATCGAACAACAGGCCCGGCCGGAGCAAACGAAGGCGGTTATCGATGCCTACCGGAAGGCGGGTATCGACGCCGACGTCCGGACCTTCTTCGACGATATGCCGGCACGGCTGGAACGGGCGCATCTGATGATCGGCCGCGCAGGGGCTTCCACCTTGGCGGAACTGACTGCCGTGGGCCTGCCCGCCATCCTTATCCCCTATGCCTATGCCATCGACGACCATCAGGCCGCCAATGCAGCGCGCCTCAGCGACGCCGGCGGCGCCTGGGCCATCCCGCAACGCGATGTGACGGCCGACGACCTGGCCCGGCGGCTAGAGCAACTTTTGGGCAACCCGTCGGTTCTGCGTGCGGCCGCGCAAGCCGCCGCCCGAACCGGTATCCCCGACGCCACCAAACGCCTGGCGGACGCGGTGCAGGGCTTGTCCGACGGAAATGGCGGTAACTCGATGAAGGAGGCCGCGTGATGCGTATGCCATTGACCCTGGGCCGTCTTCACTTCGTCGGAATCGGCGGCATCGGCATGTCCGGCATCGCCGAGGTCATGCACAATCTGGGCTATACCGTCTCCGGCTCGGACATGGCCGACAACGCCAATGTGAAACGCCTGCGCGGCCTGGGCATCGATGTGAAGATCGGGCATGAGGCCGCCCATGTCGAAGGCGCGGCGGTCGTGGTCGTGTCCACAGCCGTAAAACGTGACAATCCCGAAGTGTCGGCCGCCCGCGCCGCCCTGGTTCCCGTCGTCCGGCGCGCCGAGATGCTGGCCGAACTGATGCGCCTGAAATGGTCTGTCGCCGTCGGCGGTACCCATGGCAAGACGACCACCACATCCCTGGTCGCCCAAATGCTGGACACGGCCAAGAAGGATCCGACCGTCATCAACGGCGGCATCATCAATGCCTATGGCACCAATGCGCGCCTGGGACAGGGCGACTGGCTGGTCGCGGAAGCGGATGAAAGCGACGGCACTTTCGTGAAACTGCCCGCGACCATCGCGGTCGTGACCAATATCGATCCGGAGCATATGGATCATTACGGCAGTTTCGATGCCCTGCGCGACGCGTTCCGGACCTTTGTGCAGAACATCCCCTTTTATGGCTTCGCAGCGCTGTGCCTGGATCACCCCGAAGTGCAGGCGCTCATCGGCCGGATCGAAGATCGCCGGATCGTCACCTACGGGTTCAGTCCCCAGGCGGAAATCCGCGCCGTGTCCTATAAGCCGGGGCCCGACGGTTACGACATGTCGGTCGAAATCGCCCGGCGCGGAGAACAGAAACGCCGGATCGACAATATCCGTCTGCCGATGCATGGCGACCACAATGTCCAGAACTCCCTGGCGGCCATCGCCGTGGCGGTCGAAATGGACATTTCCGACGACGTCATCCGCGCCGCCCTGGCCGGTTTCTCGGGCGTGAAGCGCCGTTTCACCAAGACCGGCACCTGGAACGACGTCACGGTCATCGACGATTACGGTCACCACCCGGTCGAAATCGCGGCCGTCCTGCGCGCCGCGCGTCAGGCGACCCGCAACCGCGTCATCGCTGTCGTCCAACCGCATCGCTATACCCGGCTGCACGATCTGTTCGAAGATTTCTGCACCTGTTTCAACGATGCCGACACCGTTCTGGTCGCGCCGGTCTACACGGCGGGTGAACAGCCCATCGAAGGCGCGGACCGCGATCATCTGGTCGAAGGTCTGCGCGCGCGCGGTCACCGGTCGGTGCGTGCCATCGACGGCGAAACCGACCTGCCGGACGCCGTTCGCGATGTGGCACAGCCAGGCGACATGGTGATCTGCCTGGGTGCCGGCTCGATCACCGCCTGGGCCAACGCCCTGCCCGAACGTCTGGCGGCGGGAGGTGCGGCATGATGGCGATGCGCGCGACCGGCGGAACCGACCTTCTGTCCCGGTTGCCGCAAGTGCGGGGCCGGATTTCGGAAGGCAGCCCGCTGTCCAAGGTCACCTGGTTCCGTGTCGGCGGCCCGGCGGAGGCAATGTTCAAGCCGGCCGACCTGGCAGACCTGCAGTCGTTCCTGGCGGCAACGCCCAAGGATATCCCCGTCACCGCGATTGGTGTCGGGTCGAACCTCTTGGTCCGCGACGGCGGGGTCGACGGAGTGGTCCTGCGCCTGGGCGGCGCCTTCGCCGATATCAAGACCGACGGGAATGAGATCGAGGCCGGGGCCGCGGCACTGGACGCCAATGTTGCGAAAACCGCCGCCAATCACGGCCTGGCCGGGTTGGAATTCTTCTCCGGTATCCCGGGCACGATCGGCGGCGCCCTGCGCATGAATGCGGGTGCCTACGGCACAGAAACCAAAGACGTCCTGATCTGGGCGGAAGCCTTGGACCGCGATGGCGTGTTGCATCGGATCGCCGCAGCGGACATGGATTTCGACTATCGGCATTGCGGCATTCCGATGGATTGGACCTTCGTTCGCGGCCGCTTCCGCGCCGAACCGGGCGTCGAGGACACGATCCGCGCGCGAATGGCGGAAATCCAGGAAAGCCGCAGCGCCAGCCAACCGATCCGCAGCCGGACCGGCGGGTCGACCTTCCGCAATCCGCCTGGCGGCAAGGCCTGGCAGACTATCGACGCGGCCGGATGCCGGGGCCTGAAGGTCGGCGGCGCGCAGGTGTCCGAACAGCATTGCAATTTCCTGATCAACACCGGGGACGCCACCGGGGCGGATCTGGAGGAACTGGGCGAGGAAGTCCGCCGCCGGGTGCGGGACAGCCAGGGCGTGGAACTGACCTGGGAAATCAAAAGAATTGGGAGGACCGCGGAATGACGAAATCTGTCGCGGTGCTGATGGGCGGCTGGTCCGCCGAGCGCGAGGTCTCCCTGGTTTCCGGCAAGGCCTGTGCCGACGCACTGGAAAATGCCGGCTATGCCGTGACGCGGATCGATCTGACCCGCGATGTGCGCGGCCTGTTGGATGCGCTGGAGCCACGGCCCGACGTCGTCTTCAACGCCCTGCATGGCCGTTGGGGCGAAGACGGCGCGATCCAGGGACTGCTGGATATGATGGCGATCCCCTACACTCATTCGGGACGCATGGCCTCAACCCTGGCCATGGACAAACCGCTGTCGATCCAATTGTTCCGTCAGGCCGGACTGCCGACGGCAAATCATGTCGTCACCGACATCGACGCCTTGAAATCAGGCCCAGAGCCCATGCCCCGCCCCTTCGTCGTCAAGCCGGCGCATGAGGGGTCGTCCGTCGGGGTCTATATTGTGCTGGACGGCACGAACGGCCCGGATTATTCGGCCTGGTCCTATGGCACGGCGATGGTGGAAGAGTATGTCGCCGGTCAGGAGCTGACCGTATCCGTCATGGGCGGCAAGGCCCTGGCGGTGACCGAACTGCGACCGAAGCAGGGCTTCTATGATTATGAGGCCAAGTATACCGACGGCAAAACAGTTCATCTGTGCCCTGCGCCGATATCCGACACGCTGGCCCGGACCTGCCGCGATCTGGCGGAGCGCGCCCATATCGCGCTGGGCTGTCGCGGGGTGACGCGATCCGACTTCCGCTATGACCCGGAATCGGGCCGACTGATCATTCTGGAAGTGAATACGCAGCCCGGCATGACGCCCCTCAGCCTCGTTCCGGAACAGGCGAAGCACCTTGGCATTTCCTTCGAGGAACTGGTGAGCTGGATGGTGGAGAACGCGTCATGCGATTCCTGATGCGCGCCAAGAAGCCGACCGGAAAGGCGGCGAAGGCCGACACGAAAGGGCGCAAGAGCCCGCGCAAGCCGGAAGCCGATCTGGAAGGTGGCCGCGCGCGCGCGCCGCTGGCGATCGGGGCACTCGTCGCGGGCACTTTGGCGGTCCTGGGTGCGGGCGTCTACGCCTGGCAGGTCGATGCGCCGAACCGTATCGCGTCCTGGGCCTATGACGGTTTCATGGGGGCGACGGCCGGGCTGGGCCTGTCCGTGCGCGAAGTCTACGCCGTCGGCCGCACCGAAACGGCACGGTCCGACATTCTGGCAGCACTGGGACTGAAAATCGGTGACCCGATCCTGGACTTTTCCCCGGAAGAGGCGCGCGAGCGGTTGGAGACCTTGGGTTGGGTGCGCGCGGCAGAAGTGCGCCGGACCTTCCCCGACAAGGTCGTGATCCGACTGGAGGAGCGCGAAGCCATCGCCATTTGGCAGCATGACCAGCGTTTTGTCCTGATCGATTCGAACGGTATCGAGATCGGCGAGAAGGACGTTCACCGGCACAGCCATCTGAAGATCGTCGTCGGACCCGACGCCCCGCAGCATACGGCCGAACTGCTGGCCCTTTTGGGCAGCGAACCGGAGCTGGAAGACCGGGTCGTCGCGGCGGTGCGGGTCGGCGCGCGGCGCTGGAACCTGCGGCTGGAAGGCGGCATAGACGTCAGCCTGCCGGAACAAGGCGCCTCTATGGCCTGGCGCAAGTTGGCGGATTATCAGCGCGAACATGAAATTCTGTCACGGGCGGTGGGCGAGATCGATTTGCGCCATCCCGACCGCATGACGGTGCAATTGACGGAACCCGGACTGCAGGAAGTGATGGGCCGCGGTAAGGGTGAGGAAACCTAAAGGGGCAACCAGGACGCGGGCGCGGTAAGGGCCGGCCCGGCTATTCGAGGAAGAACGACGGTGGCGACGACACGTAAACTTACGGCTTTGGATGTGGGATCGACGAAGATCTGCTGCTTTATCGCAGAGGTCTCGGATGCCGGGCGCATCCGTGTGACCGGCATGAGCCATCAGCAATCCGCCGGATTGAAGGGCGGGGTCGTCGTCGACATGGAAAGCGCCTATCGCGCAATCCTGTCCGCCGTGCATTCCGCTGAACAGATGGCCGGCACGACGATCGAAGACGTCATCGTCTCGATCAATGGGGCAAAACCGAAAAGCACCACGTTGATGCGCGAAATGACGATCGGCGGCGGCGCAATCCGCGACCCCGACATCGCCCGCCTTCTGCAGGAAGCGAAAGAGGCCGAGAGCCAGGACAACCGGATGCTGCTGCACGCCATCCCCATCGGCTATTCCGTCGATGGCGGGCCGCTTCTGAAGGAACCGCGCTCCATGCATGCCCAGACGCTGGGTGTGAAGATGCACCTGGTCACGGCGAATGAAGGCGCGGTTCAGAACCTGGTGAACTGTGTCGCGCGCTGCCACCTGAAAGTCTTCGACTTCGCCCTCTCCTCCTACGCCGCCGGCCTGTCGGCCCTGGTGGAGGACGAAAAGGATCTGGGCGCCACGGTCATCGACATGGGCGGCGGCACGACCAGCTTCAGCGTGTTCTATGAGGGCGCGGCGGTTTACGGCGACTGCATCCCGGTCGGCGGCCAGCATGTCACTTCGGATATCGCACGCGGCCTGTCGACAACCATCCACCAGGCCGAGCGCCTGAAGACACTCTACGGGTCCTGCCTGCCCGCCCCGTCGGATGACCGCGACATGATCGACGCCCCGCGAATCGGCGAGGAGGACGACGCCTCCCCCAACCGGGTGCCGAAGAGCTATCTGGTCTCAATCATCGCGCCGCGGCTGGAAGAGACTTTCGAACTGGTCAAGAAGCGCCTGGATGCCTCCGGCGCGGCCGGCATGGCCGGTCAGCGGGTCGTCCTGACCGGCGGCGCGAGCCAATTGCCGGGCGTTCGCGAGATGGCGGGGCGCATTCTTGGCAAACAAGTTCGGCACGGCCGGCCCCTCAAGGTGTCGGGCCTCGCCGAAGCAACGGGAGGCCCGGCATTCGCCACTGCAGCCGGCCTTCTGCACTTCGCTGTGGATGATTGTGGGGAGGCGCGGAGCACCGCGTCGCAGCCCGCGGCGAATCAGGGGGGAATCATGGCGCGTGTGGGAGGGTGGTTTCGTGGCTTTTAGGCAACACCCAAACAAAAAACGCACAAAAACCCGCAGTGGATTCGCTGAAAAACGGTCCAAATCCCGCGAATCACTAGAGACTCGATTCTGGAACACAGGTCTCGCGAATCAGGACCGGCTGAAGACATCGTCGCTCGAAGGAGGCGCATCATGAGTATTAATTTCACGGCACCCGAGGCCGAAGTCGACCTGAAGCCGCGTATCGTTGTCGTCGGGGTCGGCGGCGCGGGCGGCAACGCCGTCAACAATATGATTCGCTCCAACCTGGAAGGCGTCGAATTCGTCGTCGCCAATACAGACGCCCAGGCGCTGAAACATTCCCAGGCGGACCGCAAGATCCAGCTCGGCGCGGACGTGACCCGCGGTCTCGGTGCCGGCGCCCGGCCGGAAATCGGCCGCGACGCCGCGATGGAATCCCTGGACGACGCGCTGGAGCACCTGACCGGTGCAAACATGGTCTTCATCACCGCCGGCATGGGCGGCGGCACCGGCACCGGCGCCGCGCCGGTACTGGCCGAGGCCTGCCGCGATCACGGCATGCTGACGGTCGGTGTCGTGACCAAGCCGTTCCATTTCGAAGGCGCACACCGCATGCGGGCCGCCGAACAGGGCATTGAGGAACTGCAGCAGTTCGTCGACACCCTGATCATCATTCCGAACCAGAACCTGTTCCGGGTCGCGAATGAGAAGACGACCTTCGCCGATGCCTTCAAGATGGCGGACGATGTCCTGTATTCCGGCGTGCGCGGCGTGACCGACCTGATGGTCATGCCCGGCCTGATCAACCTGGACTTCGCCGACATCCGCACCGTGATGAGCGAAATGGGCAAGGCCATGATGGGCACCGGCGAGGCCGATGGCGACAATCGCGCCATCCTGGCCGCCGAAAGTGCGATTTCCAATCCGCTGCTGGAAGACGTGTCGATGAAGGGCGCGCGCGGCGTGCTGATCAACATCACCGGCGGCCCGGACATGACGCTGTTCGAAGTCGACGAAGCGGCCAACCGGATCCGCGAAGAAGTCGACGCCGACGCGAACATCATCTTCGGCTCGACCTTCGAGGAAAACCTGGAAGGCAAGATGCGTGTTTCGGTCGTCGCTACGGGTATCGAATCGGAAGCCGGCGTGTCGCCGCGTCCCCTGTCGCAACGTGCGTCGGTGACGCCGCTGCGTCCGCGCAAGGTGGAAGCGCCGGTCGAAGAGGTTGCCGAAGTTTCCGAAGTCGTCGCCGAGGCCGACCCCTATGACGCCGGCCACATGGCCGAAGCCGAGGAAGTCGCGGAAACCGCCGAAATGATGGCAGCCGAGCCGGAAGCGGCCCAGGAGCCGATGCCGGAAACCGAGGAGTACGATCCGGAACCGGCCCTGTTCGACGATCCGCCCGCACAAGCCGCCCAACCGGCCGCCGCTGAAATGGAGGCTGAAAAGCCTGCTCAGCCCGGCACGCCGGAAGCGGTCCGGCCGAAAGACGCCTTCATTCCGCCCCGTCCGGTTCGCCCGGAGGAACTGAAGCGCGGTCCGGCCCGGGAAGCCGAGCCGTTCCGCGAAGCGGATATGATGAATGGCGGCGACGGTCAGCGCCCGCGTGGCAAGACCAGCCTGTTCAGCCGGGTCACCGGCTTGGGTCTGGGCCAAGCCAAGACGGTCCCGTCGAAGCCGAATGAGCCGTCACTGATGCGCGGCGAAGCCAAGCCGGCGGAACAGCAGCGCCCGGCCGCCCCGCGTCCGATGCCGGCACAGCGGACCGTCGAAGCGGCCAAACCGGCGGAAGCCGATCTTGCGCCGTCCAAGGCGGACGAGGAAATGCTGGAAATCCCGGCCTTCCTGCGGCGTCAGGCGAATTGACGCCGCCTCGCATAGATACTGACCGGCCGCCGCCCATCCCGGGTTGGCGGCCGGTTTGCGTTTGGGCCAAATTGGGCGGGGATGATTCTATCCCTGATCCTGCGTTATCCAGCGAAATGAAACAGTTACCGACAGTGTGTTCGATTTCGCGCGCATTTGCGGCAAACACGCCGCAATGCAACATTGTGTAACACTAGTTGATTTGTTGCCTTGCGGGACGGGTGTTACATCCATCAGCGTGCCGAACAGCGCGGCGCGGGGGTGACGTAAAAGCGCTGACTCTGGTAAGCGATCGATAGGGTGTGGTGGTGACAATGTTGGATGGGATGAGCGAACTGACGGAAATGGCGGAACGGTCCGTTACGGCCGGTCTGCTGCAGCGTACGCTGAAAGCTCCGATCAACTGTCGCGGCATCGGCCTCCATTCGGGCGCGCCGGTCAACATGACACTGACCCCGGCCGATCCGAACACCGGCATCATCTTTCGCCGTGTCGACCTGAAGAACGGCGCCCGAGACATCCCGGCGCGCTTCGACCTGGTCACCGACACGCGGATGTGCACCAAGATTTCCAACGACCATAACGGTTCCGTCGCAACCATCGAACACCTGATGGCGGCACTGGCGGGCTGTGGCGTCGACAATGCGATCATCGAACTGGACGGGCCGGAAGTTCCGGTCATGGACGGTAGCTCCGAACCCTTCGTCTTCCTGGTCGAATGCGCCGGCGTCGTCGAACAATCCGTCGAACGCAACGTCATCAGCGTGAAACGCGCGGTGCGCGTCGGCAACGACGAAAGCTTCGCGTCGCTGGAGCCGGGCCGCCGTTTCACCATGGCGATGGGCATCGACTTCCAAAGCCGCGCCATCGGTCGTCAGGACATCTTCCTGGAAGTCAGCGACCTGACCTTCAAGCGGGAATTGTCCAAGGCCCGCACCTTCGGTTTCGCCCATGAGGTCGAGGCGATGCGCGCGGCCGGTCTGGCCCGTGGCGGCAGCCTGGAGAATGCCGTCGTCATCGATGGCGATACGGTCCTGAACAAGGACGGTCTGCGCTTCGAAGACGAATTCGTGCGTCACAAGGCACTGGACTGCGTCGGCGACCTCGCACTTGCGGGCGGACCGATCCTGGGTCACTTCCGCGGACGCCGCACCGGGCACGCGCTGAACAACCAGCTTCTGCGCGCCCTGTTCTCCGATTCGGAAAACTATGTGCGGATGCCGGCGTCCGACTATCTCGGCACGCTCTGATCCTTCCACCGAAAACCGCACCGTTCCGCGTCGAATTTGCCAGGAATTCGACGAACCCGATTGCCGTTTTGATCCTTCGGGGCGGATGGTATATTCACCCAGGATGTCTTGGTCGATTTCCTGGAAAATGAGCGGCCCACGATGCGTGTAAGCGAGTTCCTCAATCCCCGTCGTCTGCTTGCCCTCGGGCTGATCCTGTTCAGCCTGGGCCTCGCAGCCTGTTCCGAGGACGATCCGGAATATATCGAACGCCCGGTGGAGGAGCTCTATAACGAAGCGATGGACATGCTTGAAGTCCGGAACTTCGATGCCGCGATCCTGGCCTTCGAGGAAGTGGACCGCCAACACCCCTACTCCGTCTGGGCGACAAAGGCGCAGTTGATGTCCGCTTATGTCAACTATCGCGCGGATAAGTATGACGAGGCGATCATCGCCCTGGACCGGTTCATCGATCTGCACCCCGGCAACCGCGACATCGCCTATGCCTATTATCTGCGCGCGATCGCCTATTACGAACAGATCGTCGATGTCGGCCGCGACCAGAAGATCACGCGGCTGGCGCTGGACGGGCTGCGCGATGTGGTGCGCCGTTTCCCGAACAGCGAATATGCCCGCGACGCCAATCTGAAGATCGATCTGACCCAGGACCATCTGGCCGGCAAGGAAATGTCCATCGGACGCTTCTATCAGCGCCGGGAAGAGCATGTCGCCGCGATCAACCGGTTCAAGACGGTCATCCAACAATTCGACACCACGACCCACGTGCCGGAGGCGCTCCACCGCCTCGTCGAAAGCTATGTTGCGCTGGGTATCCGACCGGAAGCGGAACGAACCGCATCGGTGCTGGGCTATAACTTCCCCGGCAGCGACTGGTACGCCAATTCCTATGCGTTGCTGGAGGGCGGACGCAATCTGGACGCCCCGGACGAGGATTCCTGGCTGAGCTGGACCTGGTCCTGGATTTTCTGATCGGAGACCGGCGCTCATCATGCTGACGGGGCTCACGATCCGGGACATCGTACTGATCGACAGATTGCGCCTCTCCTTTTCCGGCGGGCTCGCCGTATTGACCGGCGAAACCGGCGCCGGAAAATCCATCCTTCTCGATTCCCTGGGGCTCGCGCTGGGTCGACGGTCAGAGGCCAAACTGGTCCGACCGGGCGCAGACAAGGCGTCGATCACTGCCGAATTCGAAGTGCCCGAAGACCATGCGGTCCACGCGATCCTGGATGAGAACGACCTGCCCCGCGAGGACCATCTGATCCTGCGTCGAACCGTGTCCGCGGACGGGCGCAGCAAGGCCTTCGTCAATGATCAACCCGTCGGCATCGCCCTCCTGAAGCAGATCGGCGAGCGACTGGTCGAGGTCCAAGGCCAGTTCGATCAACACGGCCTGCTGGACGCCGCCACCCATATCGATTTGCTGGATGCCTTTGGCGGCCTGGATGCCGAACGCGGTCAGGTCGAGCGCCTTTTCGGCGGCTGGCAGGCGGCGCGGCGCGAGTATGACAAGGCCGCGGCCAAAGCCGAAGCCGCCCGCAAGGAAGAGGATTACCTGCGCTTCGCGGCGGAGGAACTGGACAAACTCGCCCCGCAACCCGGCGAGGAGGAAGACCTGGCCGAACGCCGGACCTTGCTTCAGAACGCCGAACGTTTGACCGAATCCATAACGGCGGCGGTCGATTTTCTGTCCGGCAATGGCGGCGCGGATGACGGCCTGCGCCAGGCGCAACGGGCCCTGGACCGTGTCGCGGACAAAATGGGTGAACGCCTGAACGAAGTCGTTGCGGGCCTGGACCGCGCGGCGGTGGAAATCGAAGAGGCGATTGGTCAGCTGAACAGGATCGGTTCGGACCTGAACGCCGATTCCGGGGCGCTGGAGGACATCGAAGAACGGTTGTTCGCGCTGCGCGACATTGCCCGGAAACATGGCACCGGCGTCGACGATCTGCCGCGCCTGCGCGAGGACATTGCCGAACGCCTGACCTTCATCGACGCCGGTGAGGAGCGGCTGGCCGCCCTGACCGCGCAGGCCGAAACCGCCCGCAAGGAATACGAACGCGCGGCGGAAACGCTGAGCGTCAAACGCCGATCGGCCGCGGAACGCCTGGATGCGGCGGTCAATGCGGAACTGCCGCCGCTGAAATTGGAACGGGCCCGGTTCGCGACGGAGATTCACCCCTTGGAACCCTCGAAATGGGGACCGAATGGCCGGGACCGGGTCGGCTTCGCCGTCACGACCAACCCGGGGATGCCCGGCGGCCCGCTGGACAAGATTGCGTCCGGCGGGGAGTTAAGCCGCTTTCTGCTGGCCATCAAGGTCGCGCTGGCCGAAGTCGGGACTGTCCCGACCCTGGTCTTCGACGAGGTCGATGCCGGTGTCGGCGGGGCGACGGCGGCGGCGGTCGGCGAGAGATTAGGGCGGTTGGCAGAGCGGCTGCAGGTCCTGGTCGTCACCCATTCGCCGCAAGTGGCGGCCCGGGGCGTTTCCCATTGGCGGGTCGCGAAATCCACCGGCAATGACGGGCGCGCTGCGACATCGGTCAGCAGCCTCGACCCGCATAACCGGCGTGAGGAACTGGCCCGCATGCTGTCCGGCGCGGAGATTACCGACGAAGCGCGGGCGGCAGCGGACCGCCTGATCCAGGGAGTTTGAAGTCGTGAGCAGCAGCAAGGATGTCGGCGCGCTGAGCGAGGTCGAGGCCCGGAAGGAATTGGCGCGCCTGGCGATGGAGATCGCCTATCACGACGCCCGCTATCACAAGGAAGACGCGCCGGAGATTTCCGACGCGGATTACGATGCCCTGCGCCGCCGCAATGAGGCGATCGAAGCGCGCTTCCCCAATCTGGTGCGCAAGGACAGCCCGTCCTTGAAGGTCGGCGCGGGTCTGAAATCCGGGTTCGGCAAGATCCGGCACGTGAAGCCGATGCTGTCCCTGGGCAACGCATTCAATGACGAGGATGTCGCGGAGTTCCTGACCCGCGTCAGGCGCTTTCTGGGACTGTCCGACAGCGAGGAACTGGCGATCCTGGCCGAACCCAAGATCGACGGTCTGTCAGCCTCCCTGCGCTATGAGAATGGCGAACTGGTCTATGCCGCGACGCGCGGCGACGGGTCGGAAGGCGAGGACGTAACTGCCAATATGCGGACCTTGGAAGACGTGCCGGTCACGCTGACCGGCGCGCCGGCCGTGCTGGAGGTCAGGGGCGAGGTCTATATGCGCAAGGACGATTTCTTCGCGCTGAACGAAAGGCAGGCGGCGGCAGGCGCGAAGACCTTTGCCAATCCCCGCAATGCCGCGGCCGGATCCCTGCGGCAACTCGATCCCAGCATCACCAAACAGCGCCCGTTGCGGTTCTTCGGCTATGCCTGGGGCGATCTGTCGGAACCACTGGCACCGACCCAGGCGGAAGCGCGGGAACGGCTACGCTCTCTCGGTTTCTCGCTGAACCATCCGACCGCCCTGTGCCGTACGGTCGAGGAGGTTCTGGCCCATTACCGGATGATCGGGAGACAGCGCGCCGAACTGCCTTTCGACATTGATGGCGTCGTCTACAAGGTCGACCGGCTGGATTGGCAGGAACGGCTGGGTCAGGTCAGCCGCGCGCCGCGCTGGGCCATCGCGCATAAATTCGCCGCCGAGAAGGCGGAAACCGTGATCGAGGAAATCACCGTCCAGGTCGGCCGCACCGGCGCGCTGACCCCGGTCGCCAATTTGAAGCCGGTTACGGTCGGCGGTGTCGTCGTGTCCCGCGCGACCCTGCATAACCAGGACGAGATCGAACGCCTGGGCGTCAAGGAAGGCGACACGGTCCGAATTCAGCGCGCGGGCGATGTCATCCCGCAAGTGCTGGAGGTCGTCAAAGACGGCGGTGGACCGCCCTACCGCTTCCCGGCCGCCTGCCCTGTCTGCGGCAGCGACGTCGAACGGGACGAAGGCGAGGTGGTCTGGCGCTGCACCGGCGGCCTGATCTGCGAGGCGCAGGCGGTGGAACGCCTGAAACACTTCGTCAGCCGCGACGCCTTCGACATCGAAGGGTTGGGCACGAAAAGCATCGAGGAATTCTGGACGGAATCCCTGATCCGCCAGCCGGCCGACATTTTCCGCCTGTCTGACCATCGCGACGCCCTGATCGGGCGCGAAGGATGGAAGGAGAAGTCGGTCACGAACCTGCTGAACGCGATTGAGGCACGCCGGGAAATCCCCCTGGACCGGTTCATCTACGCGCTGGGCATCCGCCATATCGGCCAGACGACGGCCAAGCTGCTGGCCCGGTCCTATGGCGGGTTCGAGGCCTGGCGGACGGCCATGACCGCCGTCGCGGAGGAGCGAAAAGGCAATCCGGACGAACATAAGAAGCCGGAACTGATCGGCCCCGCCTACGCGGAACTGACCGGGATCGACACGGTGGGCATGACCGCAGCGGACAGTCTGGCGGCCTTCTTCGGCGAGGCGCATAATGTCGACGTCCTGTCATCACTGGCCGCTACGCTGACCATCACGGATGTCGAAGCGCCGGTTGCAGGCGACTCGGAGATTGCGGGGAAGACAGTCGTGTTCACGGGTACGTTGGAAAAAATGAGCCGGGGCGAGGCAAAAGCGCGCGCGGAATCGCTCGGCGCGAAGGTGTCCGGCTCCGTTTCCAAGAAAACCGACTTTGTCATCGTCGGCGCCGATGCGGGATCGAAGGCGAAGAAGGCGGCCGAACTGGGCGTCACCACTTTGAGCGAAGACGAATGGCTGGAACTGGCTAACGCGTCGTCCGGAGACGGCTCGGGGGCGTCAAACTGACATGAGGTTCCTGCCCCTGCTTCTTCTGCTGCTCTGCGCGCTTCGGCCCGCGGTAGGGGAGGCTCAGGGATGGACGGTATTGGAATATGATTCCAATGGCCGCGTCATAGGCACGCGCCATAACCAGGATGACGGCGGCAGCGGCAATGCCGTCTCGGGATCCCGCCAGCAGGCAATCGAGGCCGACGCGCTGCTGATCGTCGATCCGACCGCCCGGCAATTGGCCGACCTGCGACAGGCCGGCTTCCAAGTTCTGCAAAGCACTGTTCTGGAGGGGTTGGGTTTCACCCTGGTCGAGGTTGCGACGCCGGCCGGCATGTCGGTGCCGGACGCCATGGAGATGATATCCAATCGTTTCCCCAGCCTTCTGGTCGAAACGAACGATCTGATGGACCTTTCCGGAGGATCCTATCGTCGGTCCCAGATCGCGAGCCCGATGGATTTCACCCGCGACCTGTCCGGTTGGGGCGAAGTTCCGGATAGCTGCGGCAAGGGTATCGTCTTGGGACAAATCGACGGCTATGTCGACACCGACCACGCGGCGCTGCGCGGTAAGAGCCTGATCTATGAAAGCTTCCTGAAGCCCGACCGCGTGCCGGCCGCGGAGGATCACGGCACGGCGGTCGCGGTCATGCTGATCGGCCGGTCCGTCGGCGACCGCGCCAGCGGTCTACTGCCCGGCGCCAAACTCTTCGCTGCGAACATTTTCGAACGTCGGAACGGCCGGGATGTCGGGAATCTGGCCGCCCTGGTAAGGGCTATCGACTGGCTGGTCACCCATGGCGTCCGGGTGGCGAACCTGTCCATTGCAGGGGGCGACAACAAAATCATGCGCTTGGCGATCAACCGCGCCCTGGAGAAAGGTCTTCTGCTGGTTGCCGCGGCGGGGAACAACGGTCCCAACGCGCCTCCGGCCTGGCCCGCCGCGCATCCGGATTCCTTTGCCGTCACGGCAATCGACAAGACCATGCGGCTCTATCCCTATGCCAATCGCGGCAACTATATCGACTTCGCCGCACCGGGCGTCGACGTCCCGACCCAGACCCCGCGCGGCATCAAGAATCAGAGCGGAACCTCCTTCGCCGCGCCCTTCGTCACCGCCATGGTCGCGCTTCATCTGAATGCCGGCTTTGAACCGGATCCGGAACTGATCCGGCGCAGCCTGCAGCGTTACTCAATGGATCTGGGCTCTACCGGCAAGGACGATGTCTATGGCTGGGGCCTTGTCCGTCTGCGCCCAAGCTGCTGAGCCAACGGCCCCGGAATTGCCCGATTCGCTCCCTTAAGGTGCCGTAAGGCGCGGACATTCTCCGCGCCATGATGAATTCGACATTGTTGACTTGGCTTCTGGCACTTCTATCGCTTTGCGCGGTGGTCGCGGCCCCCGGCATCGCCTTTATGTGGACCCGCGCCGTCTTGCCGCCCCCCGACCGTCTGGCGGAGAAGCTGGCCCCGGACCCACAGGTCACCCGCCATACGGTCGCGAGCCGCCTGTCGCAGTTCGGTGAAGCCGCGCGGTCACGCCTGCAGCCCGCCTTCCAGGAAGCCAACCTGCCTTACCCGCCGCATGAGATCGTGATGGTCGGTCTGAAGCAGGAACGGCGCCTGGAACTCTATGGCCGCGCCCTGGATGGCGAGTTGCAATTCGTGAAGGCCTATCCATTCCAGGCCTGGACCGGGCGCATGGGACCAAAGCTGATGGAGGGCGACCGCCAAATCCCGGAAGGGGTCTATGGCGTTGAATATCTGAACCCGAACTCCATCGCCCATGTGTCGCTGAAGATCGGCTATCCAAACGCCTTCGAGAAAGAACGCGGCAAGGAGGACGGACGCACCGATCTGGGCGGCGACATCATGATCCATGGTTGGACCAATGGATCGCAGGGCTGCATCGTGGTGACCGACGCCGATGTCGAAGAAATTTTCACCTTGGCGTCAGATACTGGCCTGGGCCAGATGCGCATATTGCTGGCCCCGTCCGATCTGCGCCGAGAGCCGGCTTCGGTCCCTGAGGACGCGCCGTTATGGACGGAAATCGTCTACCGCGACCTGGTGGAAGAAATGGCGAGACTGCCGATCCCTGCCATCCGGGTCGCCGGTGACTGATCAGGCCATGCCCAGCGCGGCCAAATAGGTTTCCAGCAGCGCGTCTTCCTCGGCCCGGTCGTCCGGGTCCTTCTTCCGCAGAGAGATGATCTTGCGCATCGTCTTGACGTCGAAGCCCTGGCCTTTCGCCTCGGCATAAACTTCCTTGATGTCGTCCGCGATGGTCTTCTTTTCCTCTTCCAAACGCTCAACCCGTTCGATGAAGGAACGAAGACGCGCGCCGGTCGCGGTTTGGGTGCTGGTTTCCGGGTCGTCCTGCTGGATGTCGGTGTCGGCGGCGAGATCGGCCATGGTTAGGGACCTTGTCTGTTCGGGTGAGTTCGGGGCCGGACAATACCCTTGGCCTCCCGCCCCTTCAAGCCGACTTGCCGCACGGTCGCTTTGTCCGAACGTCCAATTGATCGGGATCAATGACGGCGGCGGGCGGACCGGCCATGGTCCGGGCATGAAACAGGACCTCATCGCCCGATACGGGGGCGCGGCCCCGCGCTACACCAGCTATCCGACTGCGCCGCATTTCCGCGACGACATCGGCGCGACCGATTACCGGCAAGCCCTGTCCCGGCTTCCGGCCGAAGACCCTGTTTCGCTGTACCTGCATGTCCCATATTGCGACACGCTGTGCTGGTTCTGCGGCTGCCATACGAAGATTACCCGCCGGTACCGTCCGGTCGGCGCGTATGTGGATACGTTGATCCGGGAGATGGTGCTGATCGCCGACGCAGCACCACAAGGGCTACGCATGTCCCAAATGCATTGGGGCGGCGGATCGCCGACGCTCCTGCGCGAGGAGGACATTCTGCGTCTGGCACGTGCCGCCATCGCCCTCTTCCGACCGGTGGCTGGATTTGAATTCGCTGTCGAGATCGACCCCAGGGATACCGGGTTCGACCGCATCGCCGCGCTGGCAAAGGCCGGTCTGACGCGGGCCAGTATCGGCGTGCAGGATTTCGACCCGCTGGTTCAACGGGCAATCAACCGGATGCAGAGCTTCGCCGAAACAGCCAGCGTGGTAGGCAATCTGCGCGAATGCGGCGTCCAGAACCTGAACCTCGATTTGATGTATGGCCTACCTTATCAAACCAAGGCCCGCACCTTGGCGACCGTCCAACGTGCCCTGGACCTCGCCCCGGACCGGATTGCGCTGTTCGGCTATGCCCATGTTCCCTGGATGAAGCCGCATCAGCGTCTGATTCCGGAGGACGCCTTGCCCGGACCGGGCGAAAGGCTGGAGACATTCAATGCTGCCTCGGAGCTGCTGGTGCGGGCCGGTTACCTGAAGATCGGTATCGACCATTTCGCCAAACCGACCGATTCCATGGCAAAGGCCCATGCGGCAGGAAAGCTGCGCCGAAACTTCCAAGGATACACGACCGACAGAGCCGACAGTCTGATCGGTGCCGGCGCCAGCGCCGTCAGCCGCCTGCCGGACCTGTACCTCCAGAACGCCGTCCCTGTTCACCGCTATTCCGACACTGTGCGGCAAGGCAAACTGCCCATCGCCAAGGGCGTTTCCCTGAGCAACGACGACCGACTGCGCTCGGCGATCATCGAACGCATCATGTGCGACTTTTCCGTTGATCTGTCCGCCCTTTGTAAGAGTCAGGGCGCGGCGCTCTCCGACATCGCCGACGCACTGAGCCGATTGGAAAGAATGGCTTCCGACGGAATACTTACAATAGAAGCATCAGTTATAAATATACAACCATCCGGAATACCATTTACTCGCCAAGTTGCGGCCTGTTTCGACACTTACTTCCGTAATTCTTCAGAAAAACACTCTCAAACCACTTAAGTTAAACTTATATAAACTTTCTCTTGTGATGCTTCCCAAAGCAAGGGTGGGACCTCGCTAACGTCTTTCCATTCGGATGGGCGCGACAACAGGGAATGCAAAAGATGATTACTGGCTTACCAATCGCGCGGAAGGCTGCGTTGCTGCTTGTCTTGTCCGCCATTGCCTTGGGAGGCAGCATTGCGACCGTCAGTTCTTGGCGCACACATGACCTCTCATTCGAGTTGATCGAGAACGAACTGCACGCCGTAGCAGAAGGACGGAAGGGTGCCCTGGGCGCATATCTGCTTTCCATCGAGCAGGATCTTCTGATCACGGCACGCAATGAACAAACAATCGACGCGGTGCAGGCCTTCACCGACGCCTTCAGGGAATTGGGAAACGGCGCGGAGAGCCTTCTCCAGAAGGCATACATCACCGACAATCCAAATCCGACCGGATCCAAAGAGAAACTGGACACCGCCGGTTCAGGCAGCGCCTATGACACGCTGCATGCCCGGCACCATCCGTTCTTCCGGTTCATGCTGGAACAGCGCGGCTACTACGACATCTTCCTG
The DNA here is from genome assembly GCF_965228185.1 of Pacificispira sp. Lineage (NCBI taxonomy): Bacteria > Pseudomonadati > Pseudomonadota > Alphaproteobacteria > Rhodospirillales > Aestuariispiraceae > Pacificispira > Pacificispira sp. The sequence continues at coordinate 196,867 of NZ_CBDDHE010000002.1, forward strand.
TTCGATACGGACGGGAACCTCGTCTACACCGTGTTCAAGGAACTGGATTACGCGACCAACCTGAATACCGGGGAATGGAAGGATACCGATCTCGGCAACGTCTTTCGGGGTGCCCTGGCGGCATCGACGGCAGACCCGGTGTCGTTTTTCGATTTCAAGCCCTATGCGCCCAGCCACGGCGCACCGGCCAGTTTCATCGCAACCAAAATCCAGGACCAGGCGGGCAAGACCGCCGGTGTCCTGGTCTTCCAAATGCCGATCGATCGGATAAATGCCGTCATGGACGAGGCAGGGGAGATCGGAGAGACCGGCGAAGCGCTGATTATCGGCGCGGATTATCTGATGCGCAATCAGTCGCGCCTGACCGACGAACCGACCATCTTGCAGGCCAGCCTGCAATCGGACGGGGTCGACAAGGCGCTGTCCGGTCAATCCACATCGGCCAACGAAACCCATGGCGGCACCGATTTCGTCGCGGCCTTCGCGCCCCTGAACTTTCATGGGGCGAGTTGGGCGGTTGTTGCGCGAATTCATACGGAAGAGGTCGAGGCGCCGATCCAGAACGTCATACTGATTCAGATCGCGCTCGCGGTCGGGCTCATTCTGGTCATTGCGGTGGTCGGCATCGTCTTTGTGCGCGGTCAGATCGTCCGACCGCTGACCGGTCTGGCAGAAACGATGTCAACTTTGGCCGGCGGCGAACGTCAGGTCGACGTCCCCGGCGCAGAGCGTGGCGACGAAATCGGCGGCATGGCGCGCGCTGTGGACATCTTCAAGAAGGCCCTGATCGAAAACGACGCAGCCCAGGCGCGACAGGAGGCGGAACATGAGACGCGTCGTCGCCGCCAGGAACGGATAGACGGCCTGATCAGCGACTTCTCCGCCAGTTCCGAAGCCGTCCTGGGAGAACTCAACATCGCCTCGCAGGACATGTCCCAGACGGCGGAGACCCTGACCCAGAGTTCCGAGGAGAATATCGGTCAGGCAACGACGGTCGCCTCCGCGGCGGAACGGACCTCCGGCAATGTCCAGACCGTCGCCAGTGCGGCCCAGGAACTGTCCTCAGCCATTGGCGAGATCGGCGTCCAGGTCGAACGGTCGAACGAAGTGACCAAGAACGCTGCCGAGGAAGCGCAGGCGACCACGACGAAAGTCGAGGCCCTGCGCGAGGCGGCGGAGAGCATCGGGGCCGTCATCACCCTGATCAACGACATTGCCGAGCAGACGAACCTTCTGGCCCTGAACGCCACGATCGAAGCCGCCCGGGCCGGAGAAGCGGGTAAAGGGTTCGCCGTCGTTGCCAGTGAGGTCAAATCCCTTGCCGCCCAGACCAGTAAGGCGACGGAGCAGATCTCATCGCAGATTTCACAGATGCAGGCGGCAACTTCGGACTCTGTCGAGAGCATCGCCCGGTTCACGGATACGATCCGGACCTTGAACGAAATTGCGAGCGGCATCGCCAGTTCCGTGACCGAGCAACAGAGCGCAACGGAGGAAATCGCCCGCAATGTCGAAGCGGTCGCGGCCAGCACGGATGAGGTATCGGGCAGTATCGGTCAGGTGCGGGAATCCGCGAATGACAACCGCCACACGGCCGACAAGGTTCGCGACGCCGCATCCAAATTGTCGAAAGAGGCGGAGGTTTTGAGCCGCGAGGTCAAAACCTTCCTGAAATCGATCGCGGAAACGGACTGATCGGCTAAATGCCAACCGGCGGCGGCGCGAAGGCTACCCCCAAAGCGCCGCCGTCGGAGGCAGCATGGTCGATCCCTGGAATTCAAATGCCGGGTCACGGTCACTTGCCAGCAGCAACGGTCCGTCCAGATCGACCACTTTCGCCCCCTGAGCAACCATGAAAGCAGGCGCCATCCCCAGGGACGTGGCCAGCATGCAGCCGACCATGATTTCCATGCCTGCCGCCTCGGCCATCGCCTTCAACGCAAGCGCTTCGGTCAACCCGCCGGTCTTGTCGAGCTTGATATTGATCATCTCGTACTTGCCGACCAGATCTTCGAACCCGTGACGCGCATGGGCGCTTTCGTCGGCGCAGAGCGGAATGGGATGCGCGACGTCGGCCAGCAGAGCATCCTCGGCCGCGGGCAAGGGCTGTTCGATCATTTCGACGCCCAACTCAGCCAGCTTTTCCGAGAACGGCTCCACCATCGCGGCAGACCACCCTTCGTTGGCGTCGACGATCAGGCGAGTTTCCGGCGCGGCCTCGCGCACGGCGGCGACCCGTTCCAGATCGCCCTCGCCGGTCAGCTTCAGCTTGAACAGCGGGCGGGTCGCGTTGCGCGCGGCACTGGCCGCCATGTTTTCCGGCGTATCGAGGCTGAGCGTATAGGCGGTGACCAGCGGAACCGGTTCGGCCGACAATCCGGCAGCGCGCCAGACCGGCACGCCGCTGCGCTTCGCCTCAAGGTCCCACATGGCACTGTCCAAAGCATTGCGGGCGGCCCCGGCGGGCATGGCGGCGTTCAGGCCTGCACGGTCCTGTCCCGCCTCCACCGCCGCGCCGAACTCGCGGATCTGTGCCATGACACTGTCGATGCTTTCGCCATAGCGGGCATAGGGCACACATTCGCCCCGCCCGACCACGCCGTCGGCCGTCAGTTCGGCCACCACGACCTCAACGCTGGTCTTGGACCCGCGCGAGATCGTGAAGGTACCGGCGATCGGAAAACTGTCGTGTCGGACCGTCAGCTGGACCATGATGTCAGAGCGCGTCGACCAGACGGCCCGCGCCCTGGCGGAAGGCGTCGACGGCCGGCAGACCCAGCTCTTTCTCGACCTCGGCCAGATAGTCGTCCTGGCGGTCTTTCGGCAGATTGGACGTATTGACCGACACGCCGATCACACGGGCGTCCGGATTGACGATCCGGGCCATGCGCTCGTTCAGTTCGATACAGGCCTTCAGACTCGGCAGCGGGAAGTCGGGCAGACCGCGCATATGCGTCCGGGTCGGTTCGTGGCACATGACCATCGCGTCCGGCTGCGCGCCGTGCAGCAGGCCCAGGCTGACGCCCGCGAAGGAGGCATGGAACAGCGACCCCTGCCCTTCGACCACATCCCAATGATCGGCATCGTTGGCCGGGCACAGTTTTTCCGTCGCGCCCGAAATGAAATCCGAGATGACCGCATCGACCGACACGCCCGACCCGGCGATGAAGATGCCGGTCTGACCGGTGGCGCGGAAATCCGCCTTCATGCCACGGGCCCGCATTTCCTTCTCGATGGCCAGCGACGTGAACATCTTGCCGGCCGAACAATCGGTTCCAACCGTCAGCAGACGCTTGCCCGGACGGCGCGAGCCTTTCGCGACCTCGAAGGTTTCCGTCGGATGACGGACGTCGAACAGCTTGCGGCCATGTTCGGCGGCCAGGCTGGACAGGGTTTCGATATCGGACAGCTTGTTGTGCAGGCCGGACGCGACGTCGAAGCCCATCACCAGGGCCTGTTCCAACGTCGACAGCCAGGATTGCGGGATGATTCCGCCACGGTTGGCAACGCCCACGATCACGGTCTTGCAGCCGGCAGCCTTCGCTTCTTCCAGCGACATGTCGGTCAGGCCGAGATCCGCCTTGCAGCCATCCAGGCGCAACTGGCCCTTGCACCAGTCCGGGCGCCATTTGGCGACGCCGTTCGCAACCTTGGCAGCCAGATCGTCGGCCGCGTCGCCCAGAAACATCAGATACGGATTGTCGATTTGCATGACCGAGAATTCCCCTAGAACGAAGTGATGCGCGCAAAGATGCCTTGCGGCGGCGCACTATAAGGTCGCGGACCACGCCCGTCACGCCTTGTGACAAGCCGGAATCGCGATACGCTTTCAAAGCATTCATGCCGCAAGGGAGCGACGCCGCCCGATGGCCCAACCCTATCCGACGGAATTCTCGCCCGAAATCGGTTTCGCGGCCATTGCCGCGTCGCGTTTCGGCTATGGCGCCCGTCCGGGTCAACTGTCGGCGATCTCCGCCGACCCTGCCGGCTGGGTCATGTCCCAGATTTCCGGCCCGCCCGAACCGTCGCCGGGGTTGGACGCCCTGCCGGGCAGCCCGGCAAAGGCAGCGGCGCTGATCGATAGTCTGGCATCGGGACCGGGTGCGGTCCGTGCCCATCGCCGGGCCGTTCAGGCAGCCTTCGAGCGCGAGGCCCAGACCCATTTGGCGCATACGCTTGCCAGCAAGACGCCTGTCCGGGAACGTCTGGTCAGGTTTTGGTGCAATTTCTTCGGCATCACCGCGACCGATCCCCGTTCCATGTCGCTGGCTTATGCTTTTGAACGCGAAGTCATACGCCCGCATATGACCGGCAGCTACACGAAGCTGCTGACCCAGGCCGTGCGGCACCCGGCCATGTTGCTGGCGTTCGAGAATTCCGGCTCCTTCGGCCAGTATTCCCCCGCCGGCCTGGGAAGTGGGTCCGGCCTGAACGCCGCCCTGGCGCATCACATCATCACCCGCCTGACCGTGGCGGACGAGACTGCCCATACCGACCGGGATATCGTTGAATTGACCAAGATGCTGACCGGTTGGTCGGTGGCCGGACCGGCGGAACCCAATGCCGGCACTTTCGTCTTTCGTGAGGAACTGCATCAACCGCAGGGCAAGTTCTTCCTGAACCGCGCCTATCCCTCCGCGGGAGCGCTGGAGGCCGAAGCGGCCCTGGACGCCCTGACCCGGCGCGAACCCACCGCGCGCAATCTGGCGACCCGGCTGGCACGCTACATCCTGTCCGACGCCCCGGCGGAGGATGTGGTCGACAGCATGATCGACGGGTATGCCGGCGGCGGGAACAGCCTGCGCGGGCTCGTCCAGGGTCTGGTGGATGCGCCCGGCGCCTGGACACCGGTGCAGGCCAAGGCGAAGTCTCCGGACGATCTGGTGCTGTCCGTCGCCCGCGCCCTGGATTACGGTCCGGACCGCGCGGGCGTGGCGCTGCGGTCGATGCGGGCCCTGGGGCAGGCGCCAAAACAGGCGCCGCTGGTCGCGGGCTGGCCGGATCTGGATGCCGCCTGGACCGCACCGCAACAGGTCGTCGAACGCGCGCAATGGGTCGCCGCGGCGGCCGCAGAGGGCATTCAAGCCTTGGGCACGACACCCGTCCCGGACTTTGCCCTGTCGATCCTGGGACCCTTGGTCACCGCCCAGACTTACCGGCGGCTTTCGGTGACGCGGGACCAGGCAGAGGCGCTGGGCCTGTTGTTCGCGTCGCCGGAATTCCAGCGCCGGTAGTCGATGATGGGAACAGAACGTTTATCCCTTACGAGACGCGGATTGCTGGCCCTGGGTGGGGCGGCCACGGTCGCTGCGCTGTCAGGAATCCGCGTGACCTATGCCGCCGGACCGTCCGACCGTCCCCTGATCCTGGTCCTGCTGCGCGGCGGACCGGATGGCCAGGCGCTGCTGCCGTTGCATGGCGACCCGGCCTATCGCAGCGTCCGGTCCAACCTCGCCCTGCCCGGGCCGGACGCACCGGGTGGCCTGTTCGATCTGGATGGCGTTATCGGACTGCACCCGAATGCCGGGGCGCTGATCCCCTATTGGGAGGCCGGGCAACTGGCGGTCCTGCCCAGTGTCGCCTCCCCCTATCGCGGCACCTCCCATGCGGAGGCGATTTCGGTTCTGGATTCCGGATCCGCCGGGATAGAAACCGTTCAGGACAACGGCTGGCTGAACCGGGCGGTCGCGGCCGTCGGCGCGGCGAGCGGCGGCGGAAGCATCGGCCATCCGATTGGAAACCTGCCGCTTGTCCTGCGCGGCGAAGCCCCTCCCCTCGCGATCGGCGGCACCGAACCGCCCTCGGCCGATCCCCGTTTCCTGGCGAAGGTCCAGGCGCTCTATGCCGGCGATGCCGCCCTGGCGGAGGCTCTGCAGGCCGGCCGGAAAGCCCATGACACGCTGGCCGGCGCCTTGGGCCAGGACCATGCCGACGCCAACGCCGCCGGACGTCACGCCCAAACTTTCCCGCTTCTGGCACGCACCATCGGGCGGGCGATGGCCGGCGGAACGGGGCCCGGCTGTGCGGTGATCGAAATTGGCGGCTGGGACACGCATATCCAGCAGGGCACGGATCGTGGTCCCTTGTCCCGCCGCATCGCCGGGCTGGCGGAAGGACTGGCGCAACTGGCGGACTCCCTCGGCGCGGCCTTCGCCCACAGCATGATCGTGACGATTGGGGAGTTCGGCCGCTCCGTCCCGCCCAACCGAGCCGGTGGCACGGAACACGGGTTGGGCGGCGCGGCCCTGGTACTGGGCGGCGGCGTGTCAGGCGGCAAGCGTTTGGGACCCCTGCCGAAGCTGGATGTGGAAGCGCTGGGGCGGGACGGCGCCCTATCGCCGACCGTCGACAGCCGCGCCCTGTTCAAGGCGGTGCTCGCCAAACACTGGATGGTCAGCGCCTCCGCGCTGAACAAGCGCGTCTTTCCCGATTCCGGCGCCATCGCCCCGCTACCGGGGCTCTGAACCTAAGGAGCGAGCGGGCTGTAGTAAGTTTCCGGGAAGCCCGCACGCGCACGGCTTTCCACGTTGAAGGGGGGACGGAGACCGCCTTTGAAATGTTCCTTCACCATGGATTGCCAGGTTTCGACCGGTTCCACGCCGCGTTCGGTACAGACATGTTCGAACCAGCGCCGGCCAACGGCGACATGACAGATTTCGTCATCATGAATGATCTGCAGCGCGGCGGCGCTTTCCGTGTCTCCGGCGGCCTCCAGCTTCTCGATCATTGCCGGCGTAACGTCCAAACCCCGCGCTTCCAGCACCATCGGCACGATGGCCAGCCGGGCCAGAAGATCATGGGCGGTTTCCATCGACGCCTGCCACAGGCCGTCATGGGCCGGCAGGTCGCCATAGGACGCGCCGAGGGTCCGCAGCCGGTCGTCCAGCATCAGGAAATGACGCGCCTCGTCATCGCCGACCGCGATCCAATCGTCGAAAAACTCTTCCGGCAGGCCATTGCCCGCAAACCGGGCGACGATGTCGAAAGCGAGATCGATTGCGTTGAGTTCGATATGCGCCAGCGCATGCAGCAATGCGATCCGGCCTTCCGGCGCGGGGCCGATCTTGCGGCGCGGCACGTCCTTTGGGCGTTTCAGCACAGGATGCGCAGGGCGGGCCGGGCGGGCAGGCACCGGGCGCGGACCGTGGCAGCATTCGACACCACGGGTAAGCCAGTCGCGGGCGACGCGGCGGGCGGCATGGGCCTTGCCCCGGGCATCCGGTGTTTCCAGAACCTCGATCGCCGCACAGGCGAGGGTCCGTTCGTTCTTCACGTAGGTCAAAGCAGTTTCACAGCTCAAAGCGATTTCACGGCGGCCAGCACGTCTTCGACGTGACCCGGCACTTTTACCTTGCGCCAGATCTTCGCCAGCTTGCCGTCTCCATCGATCAGGAAGGTTGCGCGGTCGATACCCATATACTTGCGGCCATACATGCTCTTTTCGACCCAGGTGCCATAGGCCTCGCAGACCGCCCCGTCCTCATCGGAGGCCAACGGGAAGGTCAGATCGTACTTGGCCTTGAACTTGTCATGCTTGGCGACCGTGTCCTTCGATACGCCGATCACCGTGGCGCCGGCACCGGAGAAATCCGGCAGAGAGTCGCGAAATCCGCAGGCTTCCTTCGTGCAACCCGGCGTGTCGTCCTTCGGATAGAAATAAAGGATTACCGGTTTGCCCTTCAGATCCGACAAGCGGACCGTGCCGCCGCCATCGGTCGGCATGGTGAAATCCGGCGCGGTATCGCCCTCGTTCACTGCCATCGCGTCACTCCCTAATCGCATGTTTGCTTATGACCATGCTGTCATGTAGCGCAGCGGGTCTCATCTACAAGGTCCTGAAAACGAAACCGCCCCGCCGGACGAACCGGCGGGGCGGGGATCGATTGGTTAACCCAGGACCCTGTTCCACCACCCTCGCTTCTTCGGCTGGGAGGCGGAGTCGTCGTCACCGGCTGCTTCGGCGCTTTCCTCGACCGAAGCGGGTTCGGCGGGCGGTGCGTCGCTGTTGGCCGCGACCGGCACTTCCGCCGGAGCATCGGCCGTGTCGTCCGCCGAAGCCGGCGTATCACCGGCAGCTTCGGCGGTGCTTTCAGCAGCGGGCTCCGCGGGTTCCGGTTTCGCCGCCGCGGCCTTCTTCCGAGTCCGGCGTGGGCGTTTCGGCTTTTCTTCCGGCGCTGCTTTGGCGTCTTCCTTGGCCTCGGTACCCGTCTCGACCGATTCCGCCGGTTCCGCGGCGGCCGGCTTGGCAGCGGCAGCCTTCTTCCGGGTACGACGCGGGCGTTTCGGCTTTTCCTCGGCTACGGGTTCCGGCGCAGGTTCTTCTGCAACGGCTTGCTCTTCGACCGGTGCAGCTTCAGCCGGCTCGGACGTTTCAGCGGCATCGCCTTCGGTGGCTTCGGCGACCGGCGCATCGGCTACCGCCTCTTCAGCGGCAGCATCAGCGGCGGCCTCATCGGTGCCCTGACTTTCCCGGCGGCGGCCACCCCGGCTGCGGCGCCGGCGCTTGGGCTTGGCTTCCTCACCCGTGCCCTCGGCCCCGGCATCGGTCGCCTCGGCATCCCCATTAGCGTCGGCATCGGCTTCGCCATCAGCGTCCAAGGCTGCCTGATCGTCTCCGCCTTCGCCGTTCTCCAGCGTTCCGTCCTCGTTGCGGTTCCGGCCGCGACGACGGCCCCCACGACGGCCCCGCTTGCGGCGGCGGCGGTTGCGGTCCTCGCCATCGGCCCGTTCGGCCTGCGGCTCGTCCTCACCGGCATCTTCCGAGTCGGCCTCGTCCTCGATATCCTCGACATCCTGGACGGCCTGATCCTCATCCTCACGGCCCCGGCCACGACGGCGTCCGCCGCGACGGCCCCGGCGACGGGACCCACGATCCTCCTCGCTGTCGGAACTACGGTCCCGGTTGCGTGGCTCTTCGGCCTGGACCGCCGGCAGATCGACAGCTTCGCCTTCGAGCGTTCCGGAACGTTGGATCTCGAAATTCGGCGGCAGCATGCCGTCGACCGCCTCGATCGTGACGGAGAAGCCGTAACGGTTCTCCATATCCGTCAGAACCGCACGCTTATGGTTCAGGATGTAGAGCGCGACCGATCCCGGCACCTTCACGGTGATTTCGCGGGCGCGGCGGCGCAGACCTTCCTCTTCCAGGGCGCGGGTGACCATCAGGGCCGCCGATTCCGTCGACACGATATAGCCGACGCCGCCACAGGTCGGGCAGGGCTGGCTCATCGCCTCGATCAGGCTTGGGCGCAGACGCTGGCGCGACATTTCCAACAGGCCGAAGGCCGAAATCCGGCCGACCTGAATGCGCGCGCGGTCCCGGCGCAGGGCTTCCTTCAAACGCCGTTCGACCGCGTGATCGTTGCGGTTTTCGTCCATATCGATGAAGTCGATGACGATCAGACCGGCCAGATCGCGCAGGCGCAACTGACGTGCCACCTCATCGGCGGCCTCCAGGTTGGTCTTAAGCGCGGTTTCTTCGATATGACGTTCCCGGGTCGACTTGCCGGAGTTCACGTCGATCGCCACCAGCGCCTCGGTCTGGTGGATGACGATGGACCCGCCGGACCGCAGATGGACTGTGGAATCGTGGATCAGGGCCAGTTGCTGTTCGACCTGATAGCGGTGGAACAGCGGGATACCCTGCTCGTCCTTGTACGGCTGGACCTTCTTGGCGTGGCTGGGGATCAGCGCACGCATGAAATCCTTGGCGACCCGGTAGCCCTCGTCACCCGCAACCAGGACCTCTTCGATATCCTTGGTATAGAGATCGCGGATCGCCCGTTTGACCAGGCTGCCTTCCTCATGGATCAGGCTGGGTGCGGTCGATTCCAGGGTGCGCTCCCGAATTTCGTCCCACAGCCGCATGATATAGTCGAAGTCACGCTTGACCTCGGCCTTGGACCGTTCGGCCCCGGCCGTGCGCAGGATCACCGCCATGCCTTCCGGCACGCTGAGTTCCGACAGGATCGACTTCAGGCGCTTGCGGTCCTGAACGTTGGCGATCTTGCGGCTGACCCCGCCGCCACGCGACGTGTTGGGCATCACCACGCAATACCGGCCGGCCAGCGACAGATAGGTCGTCAGCGCCGCACCCTTGGTGCCGCGCTCTTCCTTGACCACCTGCACCAGCATGACCTGGCGGCGTTTGATGACTTCCTGGATCTTGTACTGGCGGCGCAGGCGCGGGCGGCGGCGTGCCGCCTCCTCGACTGCCTCGTCGACACCCTCGCCGGCGCCCATATCCTCGACCCCGTCACCGGCTTCGCCGCTGACATCGTCTTCGTCGGCATCGACTTCCTCGACCAGTTCCTCACGGTCAGAGACCGGAATCCGGTAATAGTCGGGATGGATTTCAGAAAAGGCCAGGAAGCCGTGGCGATTGCCGCCGTATTCTACGAACGCCGCCTGCAGGGACGGTTCCACCCGCGTAACCTTCGCGAGGTAGATATTGCCCTTAATCTGCTGTTTGGTGGTTGTTTCGTAGTCGAATTCCTCAAGCCGGTTGCCATTGACGACCGTCACCCGGGTCTCTTCCGGATGGGTCGCATCTACTAACATGCGTCTTGTCATATACTCCTACCTCGGCGGTTCCGGTCCCGTTCGGGCGGCCCGCCGGCAGCCGTTGTGCGAGCGCGCCTTCGGACGAACCGCGCCTGTTCCGGCCGGGTCGGGAAGAGCGTGCGCCGACGGCCGCGCGCGCCAATGGCGCGCCCGGGGCCGGTGTGCAGATGCTCGCTGGTTTCATCATATCGCTTGCGCGTCTCGAATTATCTGTCCAATGCCCGGCGCTTCCGCTTCCATTGGCAAGGCCCCGGAATTTTGGGGCACGGCAAAGGACCGGCGGCGCCGAAAATCTTTTCCCGGCGTCCAGAAACCTTCTTTTCGAAAAGTTCATGCACGCCGTTCGGCGGAGCGTCGCGCCCTGTGGCCTCCCTCGCGCCGACCATGCCCGTAATTGAAGCAGGAGGGACGCAGAGCTTCGGATGCCACCCCCGCGCCCGTCCCGCAGTTTGGAAATTCAGACGAGCGGCGCGACCATCTTCCGGCGCTGCCGTTCGCCCCTGCGGCGGACACGAAACGGACTCTCTCGTCGCTCAGACTATCCGCCGCTTCGATCTTTAACAACGCAATTCGCGCACCAATTTCAGAAAGTCGGTCCAAACCGAATCGGCGCGCGGAAAAGCCGCTCTTGGCCTTTGAACTTTGCGGCGACTCGGGCCATACAAGGTGGATATGGGCGCACGGAATGGCAGCGCAGGCGAAGGCACGGTGCTTATGCCCCTTGGTATCCGGTTCGACCGCGTCGTTCGGATCGCAGCGATATTGACGCTGGCGGTCGGGCTGACGTTTGCGAACGGCGCGGTGGTCCGCGCCGAAGGACCGGCCTTGTCCGACGCCCGGATCGGCCTGCACGACGGTCAGACGCGCTTCGTCCTGGAGTTCACCCAAGGCGTTCCCTACAAGATTTTCACCCTGGCCAACCCCGACCGCATCGTAATCGACCTGCCCTCGGTAGACTGGCGGGGTCCAAAATCCGGACAGGCCGGAGGGCGCGGCCTGATCAGCGGGTATCGCCATGGCTTGTTCAAGCCGGGCATCACGCGCGTCGTCATCGATCTGGCGGCCCCGGCCTCTGTCGCGAAGCATTTCGTGCTGGGCGCCGGCGGCGGCGCCGGGCCGCGTGTGGTCGTGGACCTGGCGCCCGCGGCGCGAACGATCCAAAGCGCCGAGCCTGAGGAATCGGCTTCCTGGGCGGCCTATGCAGCCGAATTGTCGCGCACCAGCCCGACCGCAACGGTGGCCGCGCCGCCGACCGACTCGTCGAAGCGCATCATCGTGATCGATCCCGGCCATGGCGGCGTCGATCCCGGCGCCATCGGATCCAGCGGCATCTATGAAAAGAATGTTGTTCTGTCCTTCGCCAAAACCCTGAAACGGGTTCTGGAAAGCACCGGGCGCTACGACGTGGTGATGACCCGAGACCGGGATATCTTCATCCCGCTGCGCGACCGGTACCAGGTCGCCCATTCCGTCAATGCCGGCCTGTTCCTGTCAATCCACGCGGATTCCCATAACAGCAGCAATTTACGAGGCCTGTCGGTCTATACTTTGTCGGACAAGGCATCCGACCGAGAGGCCGAGGACTTGGCCAAGAAAGAGAACTTGTCCGACGTCCTGGCGGGAACGGATCTGACCGGTTATGAGGCAGATGTAACATCGATCCTGATCAGCTTGGCCCAGCAAAGCGTCAAACAGAGCAGCGCCTTGTTCGCCGAAGCCTTGGTCGATGAGATGAAGAAATCGGTTCAATTGCTGCGCAATCCCCACCGGTTTGCCGGGTTCGCGGTCCTGAAATCGCCCAATGTCCCGTCGGTCCTGATCGAACTGGGTTATCTGTCGAACCGGTCGGATGAGGCGAACCTGATTTCTGACGCGCACCGGGAGAAGATGGCCGCCGGCATGGTTAGGGCGATAGACCTCTATTTCGACCGCAAGGAAACGTTGGAACGGTCCTGATCCGGGGATCTTCGAGCTTCGTTCCGATGCCGCAATTGCGTCATGGAATCGCCCTACCGCTTCCTATAGTTTAAGGGATGCTCGACCAAGATCGGGCGTAATGTGTGTAACCGGTTGAGACAATTATGCGATTTGTAAGGCGTGCCTTTCTGTATCTGTTTTTCCTCGGGCTGCTGGCCGGTGTCGTCGGCGTCGGCACCGTGGGCTGGGCGTTCTGGGAGTACGGAAAGGACCTGCCGGACTACAAATACCTGGCTGATTACGAGCCGCCGACTTCGACCCGCGTCCATGCCGGGGACGGGCGCCTGCTGGCCGAGTTCGCGGTCGAGCCGCGAGTCTTCGTGCCGATCGACGCCATTCCCCGCCGGGTGAGCCAAGGTTTCATCGCGGCGGAAGACCAGCATTTTTACGATCATTTCGGTGTCGACCTGCAGGCGTTGATGCGCGCCGTCGTCACCAATGTCGTCCACTATCTGCAGGGCCGGCGCGTGATCGGTGCGTCCACGATCACCCAACAGGTTGCAAAGAACTTTCTTCTGACCAACGAGGTGTCGATTCGGCGCAAGATCCGCGAGGCGATCCTGGCCCTGCGCATCGAACGGGCGATGGACAAGGACCGGATTCTCGAACTCTATCTGAACGAAATCTATCTGGGCTACGGCTCCTATGGCGTCGCCGCCGCCGCGCTGAACTACTTCGACAAAAGCCTGGACGAGTTGACGGTGGCCGAGATCGCCTATCTTGCCGCCCTACCCAAGGCACCCAACAATTACCACCCGATCCGCCGTCGCGAAGCCGCCATCGGCCGGCGCGACTGGGTCGTCGGACGTATGCTGGAAGAAGGCTACATCACCGCCGAGGAAGCCAAGGTTGCCCGCGCGGAACCGCTGGACGTCAAAACCCATGCCGAAGTCGACCTTGTCGACGCCGGGTATTTTCTGGAGGAGGTCCGGCGCGAGTTGGACGACCGCTTCGGCGAGAGCGGTCTCTATAAAGGTGGCCTTTCGGTTCGCACCACCCTGGATCCGAACTTACAGGAGATCGCCCGTTCGGCCCTGCGCGACGGCCTGATCGCCTATGATCACCGGCACGGCTATCGCGGTCCGGTGGGACGGATCGGCAGCGACGAACCCTGGCATCCGGCACTGACGGCGTTTGAAAAGCCCAGCGGCACGCTGAACTGGGACACGGCGGCCGTTCTGAAGGTCCATGCGGATTCGGCTGATATCGGTCTGCCCGACGGTTCCACCGGGACATTGCCGCTGGCCGAGCTGCGCTGGGCGCGTAAGCCGAACGAAGACGAGCGCCGGACCGTCGGCCCGTCGATCAAACAGGTCGGCGATGTGCTGACCGCGGGCGACATTATTCTGGTCGAACCGGTCCGTGAAGGCCCACCGGCGAAAGAGGGCGATCCGCCGGTTCAGTATCCTGACGGCACCTATTCCCTGCGCCAGATTCCCGAAGTGAACGGCGCCATCGTCGCGATGGACCCGCATACCGGGCGTGTCTTGGCAATGAGCGGGGGCTGGAGCTTCGAGACCAGTCAGTTCAACCGCGCAACTCAGGCCCTCCGCCAGCCCGGCTCCTCCTTCAAACCCTTTGTCTATCTGACGGCGTTGGAAAACGGCTATACGCCGGCGACCATCATCCTGGACGCCCCGTTCGTGATCGATCAGGGCGAGGGATTGGGTAAGTGGAAGCCATCGAACTTCTCACGCGAGTTCTATGGCCCCTCCCCGATGCGGATCGGCATCGAAAAATCGCGGAACCTGATGACCGTGCGTCTGGCCCAGGCAATCGGCATGGACAAAGTTGCGGAAACCGCAGAGCGATTTGGGATCATGGCGAACATGCCGGCCCAATTGTCCATGTCACTGGGCGCCGCGGACGTTCGTCTGATCGATATGGTGTCCGCCTACGCCGCCCTGGTGAATGGCGGTAAGAAGATCACCCCGACGCTGATCGACCGAATTCAGAACCGCAACGGTCGAACCGTGTTCCGCCATGACGAACGGGACTGCGGGGGATGCGACGCTGCCTATTGGGACAATCAAGCGGTACCGCAATTGCCGGACGTCCGTCCGCAGATCACCGACCCGGCTTCCGCCTATCAGATCGTCACAATGCTGGAAGGGGTTGTTCTGCGTGGCACCGGCCGCCGGATTGCCGAGATCGGCAAACCCCTGGGCGGCAAGACCGGAACCACGAACGATTCCAAGGATTCTTGGTTCATTGGCTTCTCCCCGGACCTTGCTGTCGGGGTTTTCATCGGCTTCGACAATCCCATCCCACTGGGCTACCAACCCTGGGGCGGGCAGGAAACCGGATCGTCGGTCGCTGCGCCAGTGTTCAAATCTTTCATGGAAGTCGCACTGGCCGACAAACCGGCGATTCCCTTCCGAACGCCACCGGGCATCCGCATGGTTCGGATCGACGCCGAGACCGGCAAGCTTGCAACGCCATCCAGCGGCAAAGTCATAACCGAGGCCTTCAAGGCCGGAACAGAGCCGGGCGCGAAGTCGGATTCCGTCATCATCTCCGGTACCGGCGCGCCGATCCTGCCCGTCGTGTCGGAAGACGGCCCAGTGGTGAACGGTCAAGGCGCCGTCGATACGTCCCCAATTCCCAGCTCCCTGCCGGACTCCACGGGCGTGACCCAGCCGCAAACCGCGCCCAGCGGCCTCTATTGATCGGCGTATCGTGAACTATCGACACGCGTTCCATGCCGGCAATTTCGCCGATGTGCATAAGCACTGGATTCTGACGCTGCTGCTTGCCCGGCTGGCCGCGAAGGATAAACCCTTCTTCGTCCTGGACAGCCATGCCGGGGCCGGTTTCTACGATCTGGCACGCGAGGAGACCGGCCGCACCGGCGAGGCGGCGGACGGGATCGGGCGGCTGATCGACAGCACCGCCGTTCCGGACTCTTTTTCGCCGCTGCTGACAGCGATCCGCCAGTTGAATCCGGAAGGCGGGTTGCGATGGTATCCGGGCTCTCCGTGGCTAATCGCGCATCTTCTGCGGCCGGACGACCGGCTGGCGGCTGTCGAGGCCCATGAGGGTCAGGCGGCGCTGCTTCGGGAGACGTTGCGCGAGGCACGGAACGCGAAATCCTATCACCGAGACGGGTATGACGCGATCCCATCGCTGCTGCCGCCGAAGGAGCGGCGGGGACTGACATTGATCGACCCGCCCTATGAAGACCGCGACGACGTCTCCCGCATCGTCAAGGCCGTGACCGACGGCATGAAGCGCTTCGCCACCGGCAGCGTCGCGATCTGGTATCCGATCAAGACCCTGAGCCTGGGAGACACCTTGGCGCGCGAACTGCCGCCCGCTGAGCGGGGTCGGCTGCGCTGCGAGATCTGGACCCGTCCGCCGGAACGCGAAGACGCGGGCCTGACCGGCAGCGGCATGATCCTGTTGAACCCGATCTGGCCGATTGACGAGACGATCGCCGAGGACCAGCCTATCCTGGCCGACTTGCTGGCGCAGGAGGACGGTGCAGGGTCGCGCGTCCTTTCGTTTTGAAGGGCGCGGGCCACCGGCCATACGGACAAGCCTTTCCGGCAGATTCTAGGATGCGCGAAATATGAGCCACCACGACGCCCCCGAAGCCCTATGCCGAGGCGACGATTGCCGCCCGGTCGATCTGGTCATCGAGCCCAGATCCCGCCAGATCGGGGCGTTCGAGGTCCGCCGCGTCCTTCCGGTGGCCCAGCGCCGGTCCGTTGGCCCCTTTGTCTTTTTCGACCAAATGGGGCCCACGGTCTTTCAGAACGGGCAGTTTCTGGATGTCGGCCCGCACCCCCATATCGGCCTGTCGACCATAACCTGGCTCACCGAGGGAGAGATCGTCCATCGCGACAGTCTGGGATCGGTCCAGACCATCCGGCCCGGCGAAGTCAATTGGATGACCGCAGGGTCCGGCGTGGTTCATTCCGAACGCTCCCCCGACAGCGAGAGGCGGAACGGTGCCCGGGTGGCGGGCATTCAGGCCTGGATCGCGTTGCCGGAAACCGAGCAAGATTGCGAACCTTCCTTTCAGCATTACCCGTCGACGGAGATACCATGGTTGATTGGGGACGGCGTCCGGGCGGCACTGATCGTCGGCCGCGCCTGGGGCATGGAATCCCCGGTGGTGACACCGACGGACACGCTTTACGCCGACATCGCGCTGGAGCCGGGCGCGACGCTGGACCTGCCGGAGGAGACGCCGGAACGGGCCGTTTATGGCCTGGCCGGTGATTTCCGGCTGAACGGGGCCCAGTTCGGTCCGAGCCTGATGACCGTGCTGACCTCCGGCACGGCGGTCACGATCCATGCCGGTCCGGAAGGCGCCCGCCTGATGCTGTGCGGTGGCGAGCCACTGGACGGGCCGCGGCACATGTATTGGAATTTCGTATCCACATCGAAGGAGCGGATTGAGGCTGCGAAGAGCGATTGGACCGAAGGCCGGTTCGCAGCGATCCCCGGCGAAGGTCCGGTTATTCCGCTGCCGGGGCGCTGACCCTGTAATCCTGCGGATCGACCGCGTCGATCTGGTCCGGACGCAGAAACTTTAGCGCATAGTCCATATAGATGCCCGACGTCAGGAACAGGTCGAACAGGTCCGGATCGACATGCTGATCCTTGACCATGAAAGTCATGATCTTCAACGCTTCCGAAAGGGTCTTGCCCTTCTTGTAGGGCCGGTCGACGGCGGTCAGCGCCTCGAAAATGTCGGCGATGGCCATCATCCGCGCGACCGGCGACATGTCGTTCTTGCTCAGCCGTTTGGGATAGCCAGTCCCATCCATCTTCTCGTGATGGCCGCCGGCCAGTTCGGGGACATTGCGCAAATGTTTCGGGAAAGGCAGACGGTCCAGCATCTTGATCGTTTGCACGATGTGTTCGTTGATCTTGTAGCGATCCTCCTCGGTCAACGTCCCGCGCGATATCTTCAAATTGTGCACCTCGCCCCGGTTATACAGAAGCTCGGGAACATCCATCTTGAAGCCCCAATGATTGTCCGGCGACAGCTTGTCGGCTTCGGGCCGGGCGAACATGTGTTCCGGCCGGTCCGAAAGCAGCGGTTCCTCGGCCGGCAGCGATCTTTCCGGCACGGCGTCCATACGCGCCTTCTCGGCATGAGACACGCCTAGTCGGTCGCTCAACGTACGGGTCCATGTCTTGCGCGACAGGGCCTCGATCCGCTCCACGCGTTCCGGGGACATGAACTCGCCGCCCAGATTGCACTCCGCCAGGAAGGCGAAATCCGCGTCCAATTCGGACTGCTGTCGGCGCAAATCGGCATCGTCGGCGGGATCGCCGCCTTCCGCCAGGACACGGCGCAGAAATCCGATCTCCGCCTCGCGCTTCATGACCTCGATCCGCATTCGGATTTCGTGAATGCGGTCATAGATCGTCTCCAGCTTGGTCGCCTTGTCGACCACGAATTCCGGCGTCGTGACCTTACCGCAATCATGCAGCCAGGCCGCGACATGGATCGCCTGCCAGTCATCCTCGGACAGTTTGAACCGCGCGAAGGGACCATCGTCGGAACGGTCCGCCGCCGCGGCCAGCATCTTCGTCAACTCCGGCACCCGGGCACAATGGCCGCCGGTATAAGGGCTCTTGGCGTCGATCGCGCCGGCGATCATCTGGATGAAGCTTTCGAATAGTTCCCTTTGGGCGGCGATCAACTGCCGCGCCTCTACCGATACGGCCGCCGAGCCTGAAAGCGCCTCGGTAAAGCGCACCAGGGCGGGGTCCATCGCGTGGGATTCGATCAGCAACAGAACGCCGACCAGCTCCTTCTGGCGATTGTACAGCGGCGCCGCCAACAGGAATTGCGGTGGCTCCGTCATCTTTTCTGGCAGGCCGGCTAGGCCACAACGTTCCAGTTCCAGTGGCGACGCGGCGGCGCTTTCGGCGTTCTCGTCGGCGATAGAGCGAACAATGACGTTGTTGCGGCGGCTTAGAAGGACGTCAGGAATCGGGAAATCCAGATCGTGACCGTCATCGGTGCGGGACGCGTGCGGCACCAGTCGCGCGCCCTCGGCATCGGTCAGATAAAGAATCCCCGCCTCAGTGTCCGTCGTGGCGATGATTTCGTCCAGCAACCGGCGCAACAGCGCATCGAAATCCTCCTCTGCCGCAATCGCACGGTTGATCTCCAGGAAACGCTGAATCGTGTAGCGTAGATTGTCGATCGTGATCGACAGTTCGGCGACCTCCCGGATTCGGGTGTCGACCTGAATCGGCTCGTCGAATTCGAATGCCGCCAGCGCCCGGACATCCTGGGCCAGTTCCTTAAGCGGCTTGGAAATCCGCCGAACGAGCAGCCAACCGATGGGAATGCCCAGCACCAGAACCAGCACAACGAAGGCGCCCTGCACCTGAATGATCTGCCGTGAGGCAGCGAACATTTCATGGACCGGCACGGCCAGTAGGATACGTGCCGGTTCGGCAAGCCCGATATCCAGCGGCCCGTTGGAATAGGCCCAGTTCGCACCGTCCACCTCGATTGTGCCGCTGCGCGCAGGTCCAAGCAGGCGTTCGCTTTGGGCGATGCGCGCCAGAACGGGCACGCCCAGGTCGCTGACATGCAATCGCCCTATACGGCCATCGCCATGTATCGATATGACCTTGGACAGATCCTCATAGGCGATCATCCGTCCTTCGCTATCCAAGATCGCGACCTCGGACCCGCTGCTGGGTCGGATCGATGCGATTTCCGATGCCAGGCGCACGATGGTCGCATCCAGCCCCAGGATTGCGCCCCGATCCGCCGAGCGGCGCGAGACCGTTATGCCGATTTCCTGGGTGGTAAAGAAGACATAGGGCTCGCTGAGCTTCTGAACATTCGTAAATTGGCTGTCGCGGTACCAGGGCCGCGTCCGTGGGTCATAGGTGTAGTCGTCGCGCGGATCGTACCGGATAAGGCGCAGGGTTTGGTCGTAGAAGCGATAAGCGCCGCTTCGGTCCCCATTTTCCTGTTCCGTGATCGTTTGAACCAGAAAACGGCTGCCTTCCGGGGCATTGAAACGGCTGACATCCTCGTCCGTCTCAATCTTCCGAACCAGCATGAAGTCCCCATTGGGATAGCCCGCATAGACCGACACCACTGTGCCGTTCATGCGCAGCGTCTCTGCCAGCACCGGCAGGCGCGCCAAGCGCCCCTCCAAACTTGTCGCCGACGACAGCGGGTCGTGAATCAGAACACCCAATTGCGCCCCGATCGGATCCACCAATCGTCGCCCACGTTCCCGCATCAGAATGGTCAGGCTATCGAACTGATCCTCCAGGGCCGCGCGAAGCGCCTGGTTCATGGCGTTGTAGCCCAATGTGGCGATGCTGCCCCCAACAACCGCCAGCATGATTAGCCCGACGGCGATCAGAAAGACATGTACCGGTACCCGAAATATACCGTTTGAAGATTGCGTCACAATTCCGCTCGACTAACCCGCATCCGGACACAGCCTAGTCGGTTCCGTTACCGAAGGTAAGTGCGGAAACGCGCTAAAATTGATAATCGGGGTAATAAGTTACCGGCGATCCCTTCAAATGGGCCGGTAGGGCCCTACCGCTACTTCGCAGCGGGTTCGATTTCGAACAGCGTCACGCCTTGTCGATCATAGGCCCGCACCATGTCGCGGCCTTCATCGGTGCGGATATGAATGTAGAGAATTCCGGCATCTGCCGTCATGGACACAATCCCCGGAGCGGATGTTGGAACAGACGGGGTCGGGACCGACATCGGGGCCACCGGAGCCGGCGTGGCCGCGTCATTCTGCGCCGATTGCGGCGTATCCGACGAACCCAGCTTGCCCGCCTTCATCGCGATGCCGTATACCAGCCCTCCCAATCCCAGGACGATCAGAACGCCCAGGGTCGCCACGACGATGACGATGCCGCGATTGGCGCGGACCGGGTTCTCGTTTGGATCAAAATCGTTCTGGGCCATGAATGAAAGTCCTGTGTTTCCGGCGCTGCCAACCGGAGCGAAAGGTGACAATGATGACCGACGACATTCTCGAAGACGATGACGGCCCGGAACTGGACGGGCCGGCCGACGGCGCGAATGACACGGTCGTGCTGACCGTCCCGGACGAAGCGGAAGGCACGCGCCTCGACCGGTATCTGGCCGATGCGCTGCCCGATCTGTCCCGAAGCCGGGTCCAAGCCCTGCTGAAGGATGGCTACGTCCGTTCGGAAAGCGGCGCGACAGTATCCGACGCCTCGGCGAGGGTCAAACGCGGTGCGGGCTATACCGTGACCGTCCCGGCGCCGGAAGCCGCCCTGCCGGAACCGCAGGCGATCCCGCTGACCATCCTGCATGAGGATGCTCATCTGATCGTGGTCGACAAGCCGGCCGGTATGGTCGTGCATCCCGCCCCCGGCAATCGCGACGGAACCCTGGTCAATGCGTTGCTGCATCATTGCGGCGACAGTTTGATGGGGATCGGCGGGGTGCTGCGCCCCGGTATTGTCCATCGGATCGACAAGGATACGTCCGGCCTGTTGGTCGCGGCCAAGAGCGACAAGGCCCATGCCGGACTAGCGGCGCTGTTCGCCGAGCACGCCATCGAACGCCTGTATCGCGCCATCGTAATCGGCGTACCGGAACCGGTTCAGGGAACGATCGACCAGAATATCGGCCGCCACCCGACCGACCGGATCCGGTTCGCGACCGTCAGCGAATTCAGCGGAAAGACCGCCGTCACCCATTACCGGCTGCTGGCCCAGTCCGACATGGCGGTGGCCGAGATCGAATGCCGGCTGGAAACCGGCCGCACCCATCAGATCCGCGTCCATATGGCCAGTACGGGCCATCCGCTGATCGGCGATCCGCTGTACGGCCGGTCGACACGGACGCGCAGGGCGGCGCTGTCGAAGGAGAAGCGCATGGCGGCCGACGCGTTCCCGCGTCAGGCGCTGCATGCGGCCACCCTCGCCTTCCGGCATCCGGTCACGGGCAAGGATCTGTCTTTCGCGTCGGAACCGCCGGACGACTACTTGAAGCTTCGCATGGATTTGGGGCTCGCCTCGGGGTAGTTGCGAACGCCTATCAACGCAATTGACAATCATTATCAAGGACATTACCTACTTGAGGGTAAGGTTCAGGAGGTTGTCCGCGCGATGTATGTTTGTATCTGCAATGCGGTTTGTTCCGACCGGGTAGCCGAAGCGATTGATAACGGCCACAACGATCCGGAATCCGTTTACGCCGCATGCGGTGTGCGCCCGAATTGCGGAATGTGCGCCGAAACAATCGAAGAAATGATTTGGAGCCGTAAGGCCGCCGCCATGCCGGTGCCCGCCGAATAGCATGTTCACCTTCCGCACGATGACCCGTTGGATCCGGATGGCGGAGGCCACTGCGCGGGATCGCGGGCATGACGCGGATCAGAAGGTGCGAACCGACAGGTCCTTTACGGACGGCACGACACCAAAATCCAACGCCCCGAACGACGGGGACCGGCGCTGGATTCTCTGACCGGATCGGGCGGCGGGGCGCAGACGTAACGCGCCCCAGCCCTTAGACCAGCCCTTATTCCGGCCCTTGGATCGCTTACGAGGACGAAGAATCCTCGCCGAACATGTGTTCCTGGAGATAGTTCTGCAGGCCCGTGCTTTCGATCAGGGACTGCTGCGTTTCCAGCCAATCGATATGCTCTTCGGTATCGTCCAAGATCTTCTCGAAGATTTCCCGGCTGACGAAATCGCGGGTTTCTTCGCAGATCGGAATGGCTTCCTTCAACGCAGCCTGGTTGGCCATTTCCAGCGCCAGATCGCATTCAAACATTTCCGGAACGTTCTGGCCGATCTTAAGGCGTCCCAAATCCTGAAGATTGGGAAGACCGTTCAGCATCAAAATCCGCTCAATCAGATAATCGGCGTGTTTCATTTCGCCGATGGATTCTTCATAGACCTTATGGGCCAAGCGCTTGAATCCCCAGTCTTTCAACATGCGCGCATGCAGGAAATACTGATTGATCGCCGTCAGCTCGTTCTTAAGGATCGTGTTGAGTTGTTCGATGACGCGGGGGTTACCTTGCATCTTCGCCATCCCTTCGATTCTGTGATTGGTTGTGGACAATGTGACGGAACACCGCGCAAAAGTCCACTGATAACGACTTGCAAGCCATTGATTTTACACGAATTTTGCGCATACGACTAAGTCGCAATCACAGCACTGACCAGATAGTCGACGCGGCTTCCGTCTCGGCTAAGCGGTAGGCGCAGGGTCGACATGCGCTGATAATCCGGAATGTCCCAATCCACCGGCCCGGACTGACGTCCGATTGCCGGTTCGCGCACCAGACGCTGGATAAAGGCCAGATCGAACTCGTTATAGTTCGTCGCGTCGATCCGTTCGCCATATTGCTGCTGCATGGTCTTGCCGGTCATTTCAAGCCGCGTCAGTTCGGCGATATGCGAGCCCCAGAGGCGGTAACGCATTGTGCCCCCCTCCGGATCCAGCAGTTCGCCCATGGTGATCCAGCCCCACCAGCCGCGGAAGTCTTCGAAACCGAATTCCGATTTCAGCGGCAGTTTGCCGGGCGCAAGCTTCGCGGCCCATATTCGGACGAAATCCGCATGCGCGCCGAATTCGCCGGGATCGGTGGTCAGGTCGAAAACCTCATAGAGCCAATCCTGCTCTTCGCACCAAATCAAAGACCTGACTTCCTTTCGATCCCTTGTGTTGTGTTGCCCTTGCCTATGGTCATAGCATGGTCTTGCCGCAGCCATAGTTCCGCCGCAATCCCATTTGACACTAGCGGAACAAAATTAGGGTGAATACGACATATTCATTTCCCTTCACGACAAGGTGAATGGGAAATGTTGATCATCCGTGACGCCGCATCTTGAATAGCAGGGTCCGAAACCCTATCTCTCGGATCGGTACCTAAGCTGGCGGATCGCGCGCCGGCATTGTTGGGGAGAGACATCATGGCCAATACCGCAAATATTCCTGCGCTGACCCCGGAAGGTAATCTGCAGCGCTATCTCGACGAGATCCGCAAGTTCCCGATGTTGGAGCCGGATCAGGAATACATGCTGGCCAAGAGCTGGCGTGAGCACGAAGACCGTGATGCCGCCCATCAACTGGTCACCAGTCATTTGCGTCTCGTGGCGAAAATCGCCATGGGCTACCGCGGATATGGCCTGCCCGTGGCGGAGCTGATCTCCGAAGGCAATGTCGGCATGATGCAGGCGGTGAAGCGCTTCGACCCGGAACGCGGATTCCGCTTGGCGACCTATGCGATGTGGTGGATTCGCGCCGCGATCCAGGAATACATCCTGCATTCCTGGTCGCTGGTCAAAATGGGCACCACCGCGGCTCAGAAGAAACTGTTCTTCAACCTGCGCAAGATCAAGGGCCGCCTGCAGGCACTGGAAGAAGGCGACCTTGCACCGGAGACGGTGACGAAGATCGCCCAGGAACTCGACGTGCCGGAACAGGATGTCGTGACCATGAACCGCCGGTTGGCGGGCGGCGACAATTCCCTGAACGCGCCGCTGCGCGCCGATGGCGACGGCGAATGGCAGGATTGGCTGGAAGATGACAGCGACAGCCAGGAGACCGTACTGGCCGACAGCGAGGAACTGTCCATGCGCCGTCAGATGTTGGCGCAGGCCATGACCAATCTGAACGACCGCGAACGGCATATCCTGACCGAACGGCGCCTGAAGGACGATCCCAAGACGCTGGAAGATCTCAGCCAGGAATACGGCATCAGCCGGGAACGGGTGCGCCAGATCGAAGTGCGGGCGTTTGAGAAACTGCAGCGGTCCATGCGCAACAAGGCGATGGAACAGAAGCTGCAGACGGCCTGATCCGGCGTCCTTGCGGACTGCGACGAACTAAACGGGCGGTTGGTCCAGCGGACTAGCCGCCCGTTCCCGTTTTGCCGTCGATAGCGCCGTAATCGCCATTGTCCAGGCCATTGCCGTTCCCGTTGCCGTTCCCGTTGCCGTTCAATGCGTCGGGATTGTCATCATCGTCATCGGCGGTCGGCCCGGCTTCGACCACCGCCAGTTCGTCCAGGGGCGCTGCCTTGCGCACGTCCATGCCCCATTCCTTTTCCAGATCTTTCTGACCTTCCTTGATCGATTTGCGACGCATATCGAGCGACAGGTCCAGGTAACGGAGCACCATGCCTGGAACGACGAAATGGATGCCCCAGCCGACGCCGGCGGCGCCCAGCATGATGATCCAGTTCATCGGGTCACCCAGCAGCTCAAAGGTCGATGTCAGGGACACGTCCCCGCCCCACAATTCGAATGCGATGATCAGCGCGCCGGCCAAGTTGGTCCAGGCCACCGTCTTTGTCGCATAGCGCCGGGGATGCGTGTCGATCAGATGGGCCACGCCCGTCGGCAACATGCCGACGGCCAGCAGGATCACCGTCTCATAGAAGAACAGGCAGATCAGGCAGGAGAACGCCATGATGATGGTGTAATACCCGGCCGAGCGCTTCTTCTTGGCGCCCCCACCCTTGTTCTTCCCATTATCGCGGTTGACGGGGGCCGTCGCGGGTTGCGGCGCGCGGGCGGAGCCGATCTCGTCGACCAGTTGATTGTCCGGGGAACGCGCCATCTTACCTGACCATCTCCATCCGCTGATCCTACCCGACTAGAAGAAAGTCGCGAAACCGGCAAGCGCCACCGTCGCGACGCAGCCCAAGAGCGCCGCCGCGCCCGCCAGCTGGCCGCCGAGCTCTTCCGCAAGCCTGCCCTTGTTATTGATGTCATGCATCAAATTGATCAGATCGCGCGTCGATTTCGCATAGTCCATGCAGGCCTTGTCGAAGGCGGTCTGATCTTTCGAAACCTCCTGCGTGTCGTCGATAATATCCAACAGGTCCTTGAGCCGGCCCGATTTCGCGACCTTGCGCAGCCGGGACCTTACCGATTTCCGGCGCTCGCGGCTGTGGAACCGTTCGACCGCCGGCTCCAGCAGGGCGGCGCTGAAGGCGCAGAGATGCGGGAAGGTGACATTCCGGTGCAACGCGTCCTGCAAGTTGGACAGGATCCGAACCTGGGCGATCCGCCCTTCCTCTTCGTCGGCGGCGCGGTCGATATCGCGCAACTCGCCGCCGATCGCTCGCTTGAAGTTGGTGCCCAGGAAGGCAGCGATATGACGATCAATCAACCGCTGGGGCCGGTCGTCCGACGCGCAAAGCCTCTCCAATGCCGGCATCAGATGTTCGATGGTCGCGACAAAGTCCCGCTCGAACAGGGGCGACAGGCAGGGCAGTCCGCCGTTCATTTCATAAACCACCCGCTCCATGCCGAAACCCAGTCCGGTCTGGTTCAGGATCGGCTTCACCTTGTCGAGCCTGTTCATCTGTCGGATATGCGACGGTTCCATCCCGCGCTGCTGGTCCAGCCAGAAATTGACCAAGCCGAAGGAAACAACCTGACCAAAGAGCTGCCGCGCCTGTGCATCATCCGCGAATGCGCCGATCAGGCTCGAAATCCCTTCCAAGGTCGCCGAAAAATCGCGCAACCGGATCGGGCCATCCGGATCCAGCGCGATCAGGACACGCGCAACAAGCCGGTCCTGATTGTCGTTGCCGATGGACTTGGCCAGGTTCACCGCCTCAACCCTGTCGTCTTCCCCCAGAGACCGCCGCAACCAGGTATCCAACGCACCGGAATTCACCAGAACGATCGCCTGGTCCCAATTCCTGTGCATGACATGGGCTATTTCGCGCGATGTCGTTAAATCCATTCCCGCGATTGTCAGCGCCCGCGATCCCTTGGTCGGCATCGCTTGCTGTTTCGGCGACAGGCGCCTGCCGTTCAGCCATAGCGACAGTTCTTCCACCGTCCAGCGCTCGTCCGGATGGTCGTTCAGAAGTCCCCGCAACGGCTCCATCATGGTCAAAGACACACGGTGGTTCTGTACCATCGCGGCGTAGGATCCGACATTCAGTTTCAGGCGGATGATTTCGTCGTCGGACTTGCCGATCAGCGGGCTTTGCCCGGTCAGGAGCGCCAGGATTGTCACCCCGACGGCATAGAGATCGTTTTCCGGCCCGCCCTCACCGCGCCCCGCGGCGGAGGCGAGCGAGCATTCCAATGTTTCGTAGACGATGGGACTGGTCACCCCGGCCGGGGCCGAGAAGCACTCGCCAATCAGAATTTCACGCTGCTCGTCGTTCATCCAGAACAGATTGTCCGGCCGGATCATGCGGTGATGCGTGCCAAGAGCATGCATTTCCCGAAGGATCTGACAGATCGGCTCGATGAAATGGCGGGTGACGCGCTCCTCCTGCATCGGGGCCGTCATGGTCTCCAAACTCGCCATCACTCTTTTGCCAACGGGCCGTTCCAGTATGACGACTGGACAGCGGCGTCCCTCGGGTGGCCAGTCGACAACGTCCCAGTCCAATGCCCGGATCAGGTTGCGGTGATCGATGCGGCGCAGCACGCTGACCACGTCGAAGCGCGGCGGCAGTTTCGGATCGCATACCAGCGCATAGAGGCTGCGTTTGGAATCGCGCTTATGAGAACAAGAATAAGCGACCGCCGGCTGGGAATCGAATTCCGGTAACGGTTTTCCGGAATCGATCTCGTACCGGTCTCTGACGTCGACGATACGCGCGGTGGACATTGCCGGTTCCGCGCCGCCTCCGCCACCACTGACCTTCAGGGCCATTTTCCGGTCGTCTCCCCATTGTGTGGCAGCCTAAGCCAACAGCGTCGCACGTATCACGATTCGACGCCAATCAAAGGGCCTGGGAATGAACGGAAAAACGACGCGTGTTGCTTCAATCCTCGAACGGGTCGTGGACGCGGATCGTGTCGTCTCGTTCCGGGCTGGTCGACAGCAGGGCGACCGGCGTTTCGATCAGTTCCTCGATGCGGCGGATATACTTGATCGCCGTCGCGGGTAGATCGGCCCAGCTCCGGGCACCGAACGTGCTTTCTTGCCAGCCTTCCATCGTCTCATAGATCGGCGTCGCCCGGGCCTGAAGCGCGGTCGAGGACGGCAGATGGTCATAGTCGCGCCCATCGATCCGGTAGCCGGTACAAACATTGAGGCTTTCCAGCCCATCCAGGACGTCCAGCTTGGTCAGAGCGATCCCATTGACGCCGCCGACCTTCATCGCCTGACGGACCAAAACCGCGTCGAACCAGCCGCAACGCCGCTTCCGGCCGGTGACGACGCCGAATTCGCGGCCCCGTTCGCCCAACCGATCGCCGATCGCGTCTGTCAGTTCCGTCGGGAACGGGCCCGAACCGACACGCGTCGTATAGGCCTTGGTGATGCCGAGCACATATCCAACGCCACCCGGACCCATGCCCGATCCCGTCGCGGCCTGGCCGGACCCGGTGTTGGACGAGGTTACGAAAGGATAGGTCCCGTGATCGACGTCCAGCATCACGCCCTGCGCACCTTCGAAAAGGATGCGGCGGCCCTTGCGGCGCAGGTCTTCCAGCTTCTTCCACACGACCCCGGCATAGGGCAGCAGTTTCGGGGCGATCTCTTCCAGTTCCGCGATCAGGGCATCCGGGTCGACCGTCGGCGCCCCCATGCCTTTTAGCAGCGCGTTGTGGTGCAGCAGCAGCGCATTGACCCGGTCCGGCAGGGTGGACGGATCCGCCAGATCGCAGACGCGGATCGCGCGGCGCGCGACCTTGTCTTCATAGGCCGGACCGATGCCGCGTCCGGTCGTGCCGATCTTTGCCTCGCCGCGCGCAGCCTCGCGGGCATGGTCCAGGTCCCGGTGCACCGGAAGGATCAGCGACGCATTCTCGGCCACCATCAGGCTGGACGGGCTGATCTCAACGCCCTGGGCGCGGACCCGTTCGATTTCTTCCATCAGGGCCCATGGGTCGACCACGACACCATTGCCGATGACGGACAACTTACCGCGCCGCACGACACCGGACGGCAGCAGGCTCAGCTTGTAGACCTTGCCGTCGATGACGAGGGTATGCCCGGCATTGTGACCGCCCTGGAACCGCACGACCACATCGGCGCGTTCGGACAGCCAGTCCACGATCTTGCCCTTGCCCTCGTCGCCCCATTGGGAGCCGATCACCACCACATTCGTCATCGTTCAGGTCCTCAAAGTTCGTCCAGGGCCGTGGGGCCATCCCCGCGCGCCGGATCGAAAACATGACTGCAGCCCAGGCGGCGCGCCTCGGCCTGAATATCCGCCACCGGGGTCAGCGCCGCCAGTGTGCACCAGCCGTCCGCGCGAAGCGCCGCAGCCGACTTGGGAGGCAGGCCATAAGGCAGGAAGACCGTATCGCCCTCCCCAGACTCCGGCACGGCCCGCAGCACGGAATCGAGATAGAGCGAAAACCCGCTGGACGGTTCGCCGTCGCCCTGGCCGGCATGGTACCGCCCGCCACGGCCCAGCTCTCCCCGTACGCCCTTCGAAAACAGCGTGAAGCTGAGGCCGGTCTGGTATTCGAAGCCGCGATGTTCGACCGGGTCGACGGTCACGCTCAGATCCGGTGCTGCGGCATCCAGCAGTTCCAGAACCCGCGCCAGGCGCTCCCGTTCCGCGACCGCCGCCGGTGGCAGTTCAATGCCGTTCAAGGTATCGAGCGCACGGCGCGCCGGACCGCAGGCATCGAGCAGCGCACCCAGCCGCTCCGCGGCCTGGCCGCCCAGCGCCGCGACGTCGTGAGCGTCTTTGCGGTCGAGCGCGACACGCGCCGACCGGCGTTCTTCCCGCGACAGTCCCAGTGCGTCACAAACGGCCGGCACGACAGTCGGCAGGCTGATATCGACCGAGAGATCGGCGGCACCGACGGCGGACAGCGCATCGACGGCAACTTCGATCAATTCCGCATCGGCTTCCGGCGAATCGGCGCCGATCAATTCGCACCCGGCCTGAGTGATCTGGCGTTCCGGGCGCAGTTGCGACCCGCGGACACGCAAGACCGGTCCGGCGTAGCACAGACGCAGCGGGCGCGGCGCGCGAACCAGCCGGGACGTGGCGATTCGGGCGACCTGCCCCGTCATGTCGGCGCGCAGCCCCATCATTCGCTGGGATACCGGATCCATCAGGCGGAAGGTATGCGGGGCCGTCGCCGCGCCGGCGCCGTCCAGCAGGCTGTCTTCGAATTCGACCAGCGGCGGGTCAACCCGACGATAAGCCGATGCCCGGAAACGGTCGATCAGGCCACGCATCACGGTTGCCTCGCGCGTCGCCTCCGGGGGGAGGACGTCACGCAATCCGTCCGGTAGCAGCGTCTTGGAAGGGCCGTCGGTCATGGTTGCTGGGGTCGCCTGCGGGAAATGCGAATGAAACGCCGGTTTGGTAGCGGTTTTACCGGTCCAGGGCAAGCAGCGGAACTCGCGACAGGTAGCCGCGCCCGGCCTCGCCGCACGGCGCGGCATGCGATCAGTCCGCCGCCGCCTCCACCCTGTTCCGACCACCCTCCTTGGCGGCCCGCAGGGCATGGTCCGCACGTTCGTAAAGGCTGTTGGGCGTATCCCCCTCCCGGCGCAGAGCCGTCCCGAAACTGGCGGTCACCGTTACGGTCTGACCGTTCCAATCGAGGGACAGCGCCCCAATCTCCCGACGGGCACGCTCAGCGATTTGCGCCAGCGCCCCGCCGCCGCCCTCCGCGATCAGCAGACCGAATTCCTCGCCCCCCATACGCGCGGCGACATCGGACGGGCGCACGATATCGTGCAGACAGGCCCCGACGGCCTGCAGCGCCGCGTCCCCAGCCGGATGCCCCATCGTGTCGTTCAAATTCTTGAAGTGGTCCAGGTCGAGGAGGATCAAGCCTGGCGCGCCCCCGCTGCGTTCGGCGCGCCCCAATTCACGCTCCACGACAGCGAAGAAGCTACGGCGATTCTCCAGGCCGGTCAGCGGATCGGTCAGGGCCATGCGCTCCAGTTCCGCCTGGGCGGCGCGGCGTTGCGCGACTTCCCGGCGCAGGCGCAGCGCCATGAACCCGATTGCCGCCGCCATCCCCGCGAACAGGACTGTGCCACCGATGCCCCCCAGAACCGCCGGCCGCACCCAGGCAGGCAAAGACGCCAGGGGCCGATACAAGAAGGCATCGAAATCGACAGAATCTTCCAGCATGCCGGCCCGCGCGAAGATGTCCGCCATATGCCGCCAGCGCCCCGGATTGCTGTGCCCGATTTCGACGATCGCCGGCAGGATCAGTTTCCGCGTCTCCGCCGCCTCAAACAGCAGATGCGCCCGACTTTGATCGCGGCTGTAGTCGCTGAGGATCAGATCGACTAGCTCTTCCGGATGCGCCATCGCGTAATCCCAGCCCTTCAAGCTGGCCGTTCGGAAGGCCTCCACCATGGCGCGGTCGTCGTCCAGAAGTGCCTCGCTGGTGAACAATGTGTCACCGTAGAAATCGATACCACCCGACCGTGGTGTAATGATGTTGTATGGAATTCCCAATTCCCGAAGCGCGTAGGGCTCGTCGGTGACATAGGCCGACATGCCTGCGACCCGGCCGTCCAGCAAGGGGGCGATGGTATGGCTATGCGGCCGCCGGTTCAGCGCATCGCCATCCAGGCCTTCGTCCTGCATGAAAACCAGCAATTCCGCGCCATGGGACTCGATCATCAACGGCTGCCCAGCCAATGACTGGACATTGTCGAAGCCCCGGGATTGCAAGGTGACGAGGGCGAAGGGCGAATGCTGAAAGATCGGCGCCAGAACGACGACCGGCCGCCCCTTGGACCGCGCGACGACCAGATCGCTGGAACTGACACCGAAATGGGCGCGGCCTTCAATCACCGCCTCGACAGGATCGACCTCGCCCTGGGCCGGTCGGATGGAAACATCCAGACCCGCCTCTCGGTAATAGCCCTGTTCTACCGCGGCGTAATAGCCCGCGAACTGGAACTGATGGTGCCATTGCAATTGCAGGACGACGGGACGAAGGGTTTCCGCGCCCGCTGTGGCGGCGCACGCTGCCGACAGCACCAGCAGAAGCGCAACGAACCCGATCCGAAACCGCGACAAGACGACCGCTCTCCCTCGACTGACCCGAAGGTAGTCTAATCAGAGCGAGATATATTGCTAACCGAAAGTGTCCTGCGGAGAGTTTTTGCCCGAGGTCGGCCGGTGACGGATCAGGCGGCTTTCATGATCTTGCGCAGCGGCAGGGACGGATCGGCCAATTGCGCCGGATCCGGCGTGACACCGCGCTCCATCATCATCTGGGCGACCTTCACATCCTTGGCGATCATGGATACCGGGCCGAACCCGGCGACCCCGGTCAGAACACCGTTCTGGATGGTGAAGAAGACAATTCCGCCCTCGTCAAACGAGCCCCGCGTGACGACCGTGTCGCATTTGCTGGGCAGGCCGGCGGTCTGCAGTGTCCAATCATACTGGTCGGACCAGAGCCAGGGCACCGGTGCATAGGCGTCCGGCTTGCCGCAAATGCTGCGCGCGACGGTGCGGGCCTGCATATCGGCATTCTGCCAGCTTTCCAGCCGAATCGTTTCACCGTAATGCGGGTTCACCGCCCGGGCGCAATCCCCCGTCGCGTAGACTCCGTCGACACGGGTCGCGCCGAATTCATTCACCAGAATGCCGTCTTCGCAGGGAATACCCGCCGCTTCCGCCAGCGTGACATCCGGGGCGATACCGATGCCGATGACGACCGCGTCGCAGGGCATTGCTGAGCCATCCTGGAACTCGATCGCGGTCACCCGGCCATTGTTTCCCGAGAACCCGGCAATCCGGACATTCAGGTCGATCTTGACGCCGTGTTCCGTGTGCAATCGGGCCACCGCGTCGGCCACTTCCTGTGGCACGGACCGGCCCAGAATGCGCGGCGCGCCTTCCAGCACCGTTACATCGCACCCCATCTGCCGCGCGCTGGCCGCGGTTTCCAGGCCGATGAAACCGCCGCCGATGACCGCGACCTTGGCGCCGGGTTTCAGATCGGCACCCAATTCGGCGCTGTCTTCCAGCGTTCGGACGACATGGATCCCCTTCAGGTCGGCGCCCGTCAGGGGCAGCCGTTTTACGACCCCACCGGTGGCGAGAACCAACGCGCCAAAGGGCAGGTCCGATCCGTCATCCAGCCGCACGGATTTGGCGGCCGGATCGATCGCGACGGCACGGCGTCCGGTCATCAGATCGATCCGGTTTTCCGCATAGAAACCGTCGTCGTACAGGAAACAGTGGGAGGCTTCCTTTTCGCCCTTCAGCACCGCCTTCGACAGCGGCGGGCGTTCATAGGGGGCGTGCGGCTCCGCACCGATCAGGACGATTGCGCCCTCATACCCTTCCTGACGCAGCAGCGCGGCGGTTCGCCCGCCGCTTTGGCCGGCACCGACGATAACAACGGAATCCACAGTCATAACCCCAAAACCCTTTCGTTCGCAGAAGGGGCCGGGATCAATTCCTGTAATCCGGCTCCTCCTCGTCCAGAATATCGCGCAGCGCCTGGAAATGCTTTTCCGCCGCACCGGGATACTCCGACCATTGCTGCGCCGTCTTCTCCGCCACCGCATCGCTGGCGACATTGAGGTCCCGGCCGCTGGACAATGCAAGGAATAGCGTCTCGCAGGCGCGTTCGAAATAGTACAATTCGTCGAACGCCTTGGCGACCGTCTCCCCGACCGTCATCACGCCGTGCTGTCCCATCAGCAGGACCGACCGGTTGCCGAGCACGCCTGACAGCCGTTCCGCCTCGTCGCCCAGGCCCATCCCGTCAAAACCGGTATCGACCGCGACGCGGTTGTAATAGCGCATCGTCGTCTGGTCGATCGGCGGGATCGACGTGTCTTTCAGGGCGGACAGCGCCGTCGCGTATTTCGAATGGACGTGCAAGATGCAACGCGCCTGCGGGTTGTTCCGGTGCATCGCGCCATGAATGCAATAGGCGGTCGGGTCGATCACGTCGCCCATGCCTTCGGGTTCGACCCGCGCATCGACCAGCATGATGTCGCTGGCCCGCATCTTCGAGAAGTGGCGGCCATAGCGGTTGACCAGAAATTCGTTGCCGTCATTCGAGACGGCGACACTGAAATGGTTGGCTACCGCTTCATGCATGTTCAGGCGCGCCGTCCAGCGGAATGCACAGGCAAGATCCTCACGCTCCTGGCGG
Organism: Pacificispira sp.; assembly: GCF_965228185.1. Lineage (NCBI taxonomy): Bacteria > Pseudomonadati > Pseudomonadota > Alphaproteobacteria > Rhodospirillales > Aestuariispiraceae > Pacificispira > Pacificispira sp. The sequence continues at coordinate 230,449 of NZ_CBDDHE010000002.1, forward strand.
TGCGGCAGATCGGCGGGTCTGGCTTCGGACAACTGGCTGACGGACATTTGGCTGGCCCTTTCGTTTATGGCTGCAAGTCGAGGCGGAGCATGCGGCCGGCGGCGTTACGGGACAAACGAATAAACTGAACCCTATTCATTATCTCAGCTAATGCTAAACTTATCCAACATCACCGATTGTCAGGAGTGTCGCATGCGACCCGGTCAACTGCCCCCCTTGAACTGGCTGCGCAGCTTTGAGGCGGCGGCCCGCCATTTGAGTTTCACCACCGCCGGAATCGAACTGGGCATCACCCAATCGGCCGTCAGCCAACAGATCAAGGCCCTGGAAGACACACTGGGCCGGACCCTGTTTATCCGAAGGGCGCGGAGCCTGCAGCTCACCGATACGGCACGGGTTTATCTTCCCGCCGTCCAGTCCGCCTTTGAAACGCTGATATCCGAGACCGCGGCCCTTGTGGGTCAGGACGAGGACGCCCGGCTGGACATTCACGCCAACATGGCCTTCACCATCTTCTGGCTGGCCCCTCGGCTGGGCACGTTTCTGGATCTGCATCCGTGGATCCGGCTGAATGTCGCGACATCGGTCTGGACCAGCGAGAATGTCGCCCCCTACGCCAGTGTCGAAATCCGCTTCGGCGCCGGGCGTTGGGAAGGCCAGACCGGCGAGAAATTCGCCCAGGGGGAAATGTTCCCGGTCTGCGCGCCATGGGTCGCGGATACCCTGTCCGCCGCGCGGGACCTGCGCGATCTGCGCAATCTGCGCTTGATCGACACACCGGGCCTGCGCCAGGGGTGGGACCAATGGCTGATAGCGGCGGGAGTGCCGGATGGGATGGAAATTGAGCGGCATTGGGCCAGCACCTATGTCATGACCTTCGAAATGGCGCGGCAGGGAACCGCCATTGCGCTGGCGCATTCGCCCATCGTCGACGGCCATTTGAAGGATGGGCGGCTGGTTCGGCCATTCGATATCGCCATCCCCATGCAGGACGCCTATTATCTGATCACGCCGCCAAACGCGCGGCTGAACGCGGCAGCCCGGACCTTTCGGGAATGGCTGCTGGAACAATCGCCTTTGACCTGAAAATCCGGGACGGTTCAGCCATGTACAGCCACATCACCCTCGGCACCAATGACGGTGCGAAAGCCATTCCCTTCTATGATGCGATCATGGAACTGCTGGGCCACAGCCGGTTCCACGGCGACGAAGACAAGGGTTTCGGCGCGTGGGGCCAATCCGACGGGGATCAGGTCTGGGTCCTGCCGCCCTTCGACGGCAAGGCGGCGACAATCGGCAACGGCATGCATGTCGCCTTCATCGCGCCGGATCGGGCGACCGTCCGCGCCGTGCATGCGGCCGCGCTGGCGCTGGGCGCGCAGGATGAAGGCGCGCCGGGGCTGCGCCCGCATTATCACCCGCATTACTATGGCGCCTATTTCCGCGATCCGGACGGAAACAAGTTGCAGGTCGTATGTCACAATCCTGAAAACGAAGCGGAATAGCAGGCGATTGCGGCAAACCGGCACTTGACCGGCAAGGGGCCTCCGCTATTTTGCGCCCTGAGTGAAAGGCCGGTTTCTACGGCATTTTTGGTTCGGAGATCGCGCGCGTGGCGACCATTGTTCCCCTGAACGAGAAGCGAGATGCGGAGGCGGAAAACCGCCGCCCCAATCTGGATACCCTGCTGGCACAGATCGACGGTGATCTGCGCAAGGTCAACCAGCATATTCTCGATCACATGAAGAGCCCGGTCGCGCTGATCCCGCAACTGGCCGGGCATATCATCGCGGCGGGCGGCAAGCGGCTGCGCCCGGTCCTGACCCTGGCATCGGCGCAATTGTGCAATTACGAGGGCGACCGTCATATCGCGCTGGCTGCCTGCGTCGAGTTCATCCACACCGCGACCCTGCTGCACGACGATGTGGTCGACGAAAGCGACCTGCGCCGCGGACAGGCCAGCGCCAATGCGATCTGGGGCAATGAAGCGTCCGTTCTGGTCGGCGACTTCCTGTTCTCGCGCGCGTTCCAATTGATGACCGCCGACGGGTCCTTGGACGTCCTGCGGATCCTGTCCGACGCGTCGGCGGTGATCGCGGAAGGCGAGGTCCTGCAGTTGATGACGGCAAACGAGCCGACCACGACCGAAGAAGCCTATCTGGAGGTCATCCGGTCCAAGACCGCGACCCTGTTCGCGGCGGCGACGCGGATCGGCGCCGTTGTCGCCGAGCGGCCGGCGGCTGAGGAAGAGGCGCTGGAAAGCTATGGCATGAATTTGGGCATCGCCTTCCAGTTGATCGACGATGTCCTGGATTATTCCGCCGATCAGCGCGCCCTGGGCAAGACGGTCGGCGACGATTTCCGCGAGGGCAAGGTGACCCTGCCGGTGATCCTGGCCTATCGCCGGGGCGACGATACGGAACGCGAATTCTGGCACCGCACGATCGAACGCCTGGAACAGGAAGACGGCGATCTGGAAGAGGCAATGCGCCTGATGACGTCGCACGGCACCCTGACCGATACAGTCGACCGTGCCCGCCATTATTGCAGTGTGGCGCGCGACGCCCTGGGCATCTTCCCGAAAGGTCCGATCAAACAGTCGATGACGGACCTAGTCGACTTTGTCACCGACCGGGCCTATTGACGCCACGCCACACACGCCGTTCTGTTGCCATCCCGGGACGGAGCAGGTATTCAGCCGCGAAATTTCACGGCCCCGATCACGGCCGCTTCGATAGAGGCACCCGCCGTCCATGACGCAGACTTCCGCATCGAAAAGCCCCTGGCGCCGTCCGGCCGCCATCGCTTTGAAGATCGCGGTCACGGGGCTGCTGTTCTGGCTCATCGCCCAGGATATCGATCTGGAAGAGATTGGCAGCCTTCTGCGCGCCGCGGATCCGCTGCTGCTGATCGCCGCGACGGGTCTGATCGTCGTTCAATTGATCTGCAACTCCGCGCGCTGGCGCCGCCTGATGGCGATGGACGGGGTCGCCCTGCCCTTCGCGCGGTCTTTCCGGTTCTATCTGGAAGGCATGTTCTTCAATCAGGCCCTGCCCGGCGCTATCGGTGGCGATGTCATGCGGGTCTATCGGGTACGCCCCTTCTGCGCCGGCATCGGCCAGGCGGTGAACGGGGTGGTTCTGGACCGCGTGACCGGCCTGATCGGCCTGTGCGTCATGATCCTGATCGGGTTGCCGCTGCTGCTGGAACGGGTCGGGGACACCGGCATTCTGGGCGGTTTCGCGGGCGTCTTCGTCGCGGGCCTCGCAGGAGTCGTCGTCCTGGCCCTGATCGCGCGCCTGTCCGAAACCGGGCGCGGCGGCAGGCTGCGCGGCGCCGCCGTCCGCTTCGCCCAATTGTTCGACCGGCTGCTGCGCCGGCCGTCTGAGGCGCTGCCGGTTCTGGCCCTGGCGGTGGCGACGCATGCCCTGGTGATTGCGACGGCCTATCTGTCGGCCCATGCGATCGGATTGACCTATCGCGTGGAAGACTGCCTGATCGTCGTTCCGACATCGATCCTGGTGTCGACCCTGCCGATCTCGCTCGGGGGATGGGGCGTTCGGGAAGGCGCGTTCGCGGCGGGCTTCGTCCTGATCGGGGCAGCGTCCGCCGGGGATGCGGGGCCGGTTGCCCTGGGAATCGTGATGGGGTTGGAATTGTTGGTCGTCGGCCTGATCGGCGGCGCGGTCTGGTTCTTCGGCGGGGCGGTCCGCCCCACGGAACCGGTGACCGCCGAAGGAGGGGAATAGACATGGCGAAGAAATCCACGGCGCGTAAGAGCGCGAAGAAAGCCGCTGCGAAGAAACAGCCCGCAAAGAAGGCCACCGCCGCCAAGAAGCCTGTCGACGCGACGCGGCACTGGCGCGACCGGTTGTCCAAGCGGAAGTCGTCGATCCTGGACCATATCGAATCCATCGCGGTCAAACGCGATTCCTGGCGCGACCGGAATGCCGGCTTTTACGCCGACGATCTGGCGTTCATGCAGTTCCTCATCCCCGAAGGATCGCGCATCCTGGATCTGGGTTGTGGCACCGGAGCATTGCTGGCCGAACTGAAGCCTTCCTTCGGCGTCGGCGTCGATTTCTCCGCCAATATGGTGGATGTCGCCCGCACCAATTATCCGGAGCACGAATTTCCCGAACTGCAATTCCGGGTCGGCGACGTGGAGCAGCTTTCCGCCATTCGCGGCGAGTTGGACGGCCCGTTCGATTTCATCCTGCTGCCGGACACGCTGGGTTTCCTGGACGATTGCCAGGCGACGCTGGATCAGCTGCACGACCTGTGCGACGAGGAAACCCGGATCGTCATCTCCTATTACAGCCATCTTTGGGAACCGGTCCTGCGCGTCGGCGAGGCGGTGGGCATGAAGATGCCGCAGCCTGAGGTGAACTTCCTGGGTCCGGCGGATATCGCCAACATTCTCGACCTGTCGGATTTCGACGTCATCAAGACCGAATGGCGGCAGTTGATCCCGGCACGGCTTCTGGGCCTGGGCACGGCGATCAACCGGTATATCGGCACGCTGCCGCTGATCCGGAAACTATCGCTGCGCCATTTCATCGTGGCCCGGTCCAAGCGAAAGGCCCAGCGCAAGAACCTGTCGACGACGGTTCTGGTCCCCTGCCGCAACGAACGCGGCAATATCGAAAGCGCCGTCACCCGCCTGCCCCGCTTCTGCGCGGATATCGAGGTCTTGTATGTCGAGGGCAATTCCTCCGACGGGACCTTCGAGGAGTGCGAACGGGTGCGCGACCATTATGCCAAGCCGGAGAACGGCGCCTGGGACATCAAGGTCTTCAAGCAGCCGGGCAAGGGCAAGGGCGACGCGGTCCGCAAGGGTTTCGACGAGGCGCGCGGCGACGTGCTGATGATCCTGGACGCCGACCTGACCATGCCGCCCGAGGAGCTGCCGAAGTTTTATGAGGCGATCGCGACCGGCAAGGGCGAGTTCATCAACGGATCGCGCCTGGTCTACCCGATGGAAAAGGGCGCGATGCGCTTCCTGAACTATTGGGCCAACCGCACCTTCGCGATGATCTTCTCCTTCCTGCTGAACCAGCGCTTCACCGACACGCTGTGCGGCACCAAGGTCCTGACCAAAGCGGATTACGAGAAGATCAAGGCCGGCCGGTCCTATTTCGGCGATTTCGACCCGTTCGGCGATTTCGACCTGATCTTCGGGGCCGCCAAGCAGAACCTGAAAATTGTCGAAATTCCGATGCGCTACGCCGATCGAACCTATGGCGAACCACAGATCAGCCGCTTCCGGGACGGCTGGTTGCTGCTGAAGATGGTCGTGTTCGCCTGGCGCAAGCTGAAGGCGTTCTGATGCCCCTCACCGTCGCGCTTTTGAACCCGTCTGAAGCTCCCGCCCGGTGCCAAGCCAAGGAAGGTTCCTGCTTTCGCAGGAACATGGTGGAGGGACTGACCTTCATCGCCGCGCACCTCCTGCGAATGCAGGAGCCTTGTCGACCGCCCGCGCAGGGTCGGGGTGAAAGCAATCCCTTCTTTTGCGGGAACACGGTGACCCAATGACCGGCGACCTCGACCCCCGCTTGCAATCCCACGCCAGGGCTTGGGAGAAGAAAGCCAGTTTGCGCGCCGTCTACGGCGATTATTACCGGCGCATGTTGGACGCGCTGCCGAAAGACGGCGCCTATCTGGAAGTCGGCGCGGGATCGGGGCACAGCCGCGATTTCACCGACGGGATGGACGTAACGCGCCTCGACATCCTGCCCGCCCCCTGGGTCGACACGGTCTGCGACGCCCAGGCCCTGCCCTTCGCGGATAACAGTTTCGACGGCATTTTCCTGCTGGACGTTCTGCATCATCTGGCCGAGCCGCTGAAATTCTTCGAGGAAGCGGCGCGGGTTCTGAAACCCGGCGGGCGGATCGCGATGGTCGAACCGGGTATCACGCCGCTGAGCTGGCTCTTCTACAACTATTTGCATGAAGAACCGGTCGATATGTCCGCGACGCCGCTGGAGCGGCAGCCCTATGGCGAAACCAAGGATCCGTTCGAGAGCAATCAGGGCATACCGACCCTGCTGTTCCGGCGGCAGGAACATCGCATCGCCCTGTCGGAAACGGTCCCGGCGCTGCGCAGCGTTTCCCGGGAATGGCTCAGTCTTTTCGCCTATCCGCTGACCGGCGGCTTCAAATCCTGGAGTCTGATCCCCGCCGGACTGGCCGAAAAACTGGTGCGGTTGGAAGATCGGTTGCTGCCGGCGCTGGGCATCTTCATGGCGTTCCGGCTGTTCGTCGTCATGGAAAAGCGCCGCTGACCGGCGCCAGATCGCCATTTACAGCCTTACGATTTGGCCTGAGAGTGTCATCGGTCGTTGATACGCGGAGGGCTGGTCGATGTCGGATACTCTGTTGGCAATGCTGGATGACCGGCTGCGGGCGCAGCGTCAGGATTTCGACAGCATTCCCGTGATCGACATTTCCGGCATTCGCGATGGCAGCGACCGGGAAACCGCCGCCCGCGGCATGAACTGGGCGCTGGCCAATACCGGCTTCATGTATGTCAAAGGACATGGCGTTCCGGAGGCGCTGATCGACGGCACATTCGCTGCCGCGCGTGACTTCTTCGCCCTGCCCGATGCGGTAAAGATGCCGCTGCATATCACGAAGTCCGGCCAGGCCCTGCGCGGCTATACCGAACTGTTCGGCGAGAACACCAATCCCGGTGTCACACGGGATTTCAAGGAATGCTTCGATATCGGGATAGAATATGAAGGTCTGACCGGCCCGTTCCACGGCAGGAACCAGTGGCCCGACCTGCCCGGCTTCAAGGACACTTTGTCGGCCTATCTGGACGCGATGCTGGCGACAGCGCGTACAGTTCTGGAAGGGATCGCGGTTAGCCTGGACCTGCCGCATGATTACTTTGCCCAGAAGATGACGCAACCTGTGATGATCCAGCGGTTGCTGCATTACCCCAGCCAGGCCGGGCAGATCGACGAGAGCATGATCGGCATCGGCGCCCATACCGATTATGGGTTGATGACCATTCTGGCCCAGGACGATGTCGGCGGACTTCAAGTCATGAACCGAGCCGGCCAATGGGTCGAGGCATCGCCGATTCCCGGCACGTTCGTGGTCAATATCAGCGACCTGGTCCAACGCCTGACCAATGATGCCTATCTGGCCAATCTGCACCGCGTGGTGAATACGTCCGGCAGGCAGCGCTATTCCATGCCCTGTTTCGTCGACTGCGATATCGATGCGGTGATCGAACCCTTGCCGTCCTGCGTGACGGAAGCCGCGCCGTTGGTCTATGCCCCGGTGCAATGCGGCATGCACAAAATGTCCCGTTACGCCGCGACTTTCCCGCATCTGGCTGCAGAGTGACCGACCTCGCCGAGAGGCTCCGCGCCTGGGACGGAAAATCTACCGAAGCGCTGCTGGAAATCCATAGCCGGTACAAGGACGAGAGTAATTTCGCCGCCCGTCTGCTGGACCTTTCGGCCGTCCCGGGATGCGGCCGCGCGGCGACTTGGCTGTTGAAGCGGCACCTTCAGGATGGCGGCAGCGCAGGTGAGGACGAGGCCCGCAAGCTGCTCTCACTTCTCCGATCCGAGGGCGAACACTGGGAAGTCACGCTGCATTGTCTGCAGTGCTTGCCGCATCTTTCCGTGCCCCGGGGATCGGTTGCGGCGCTGCGATCGGATATCGACCGCCTGATCGAACATGAACGGCCCTTCGTGCGGGCCTGGGCCTATGGCGGTGCGTTGACCCTGGCGCGGCAGGAGCCGGATCTGGGCGAATGGGCAGAGCGGCTGTGCCGGGTGGCGTGGATTACGGAGCCGGCTTCCGTTCGCGCGCGGCTCCGGCAGATGGGATACTCAGGCCGCGAAAAGGAAAAGCCGCCCGGCCAATAGGACCGGACGGCTTTCGATTGTTGGACGACTGTTACAGAACGGTCAGCTGCACGTCGATATTGTTCCGGGTCGCGTTGGAATACGGGCAGACCTGGTGCGCTTCCTCGACCAGTTTCTCGGCCGCCGCGCGGTCCAGCCCCGGCAAGTCGACTTCCAGCGCGATTTCCAGACCGAAACCGCCCGCCTCGCGCGGACCGATCCCGACATGGGCGGTGACATTGGTGTCGGCCGGAACTTTCACGCCGGTCTGCGATCCGACGAATTTCATCGCGCCGATGAAGCAGGCGGCATAACCGGCGGCGAACAGTTGCTCGGGGTTGTTCCCTTCGCCGCCGCCGCCGCCAAGTTCCTTCGGCGTCGACAGTTTGACGTCCAGGCTGCCATCCAGGGTGGCGGAATGGCCGTCGCGGCCTCCGGTGGCGCGGGCGGCGGTGCGGTACAGAACGTTAACGGACATGATGCATTCTCCTTTCGGGTGGGGACCGGCGGGCGGGTTTCCGTCCCGCCGGTATACTGGGTGAACTTGATTACCGGGTTGCGAAGACGTCCCGCAGGAACGCCGTCGCCTGATCGATCGCGGCGCGGGTGGCCGGGGTTTCGGCCAAGGCATTCAGCATGACGAAATCGTGGATCGTCTCATTGTACCGCGTCGTAGTGGTCTCAACGCCCGCCAACGTCAGTTTCTCGGCATAGGCCTCGCCCTCATCGCGCAGCACGTCGTTCTCGGCCGTGATGATCAGCGCCTTCGGCAGGCCGGAAAGTTGATCCAGCGTTGCGTTCAGCGGCGAGACATAGCGGTGCTCCCGCGCGGCCGCATCGGGCAGATAGGCGTTCCAGAACCAGTCCATCGCGGGGGCCGTCAGCCACGGACCGTCACGGAACGTTTCATAAGAGGCGTTGTCCATGCCCGCGTCGGTCACCGGATAGAACAGCAACTGACCGACGAAGTCCGGACCGCCACGTTCCTTGGCCAACAGGCTCACCACCGCGGTCATGTTGCCGCCGACGCTGTCGCCCGCAATCGCGATGCGGTCCGCGTCGATACCGAATTCGGACGGGTTTTCCGCGACATAGGCCGCGACGGCATAGTCCTGTTCGATGGCGACGGGGAAGCGGTGTTCGGGCGACCGGTCATAATCGACGAAGATGACGACGGCCTGCGCGCCAACGGCCAGTTCCCGGACCAACCGATCATGGGTCAGGGTATCGCCCATGACCCAACCGGCACCATGGAAATAGACGATGGCTGGTGCCTCCTCGCCCAGGCCTTCCGGCCGCAGGACGCGGATTTTGGTCTCCCCGGTCGGGCCAACGGAAAGGACACGGTCCTCAATCGCCACATCGGGCTTCGCGACCGGACCGGATTGGGCTCCCGCCAACAGGTCCCGCGCTTCTTGCGGGGACAAGGTATAGATGGCGGGTACGCCGGCTAGGCCATCCAGGAAACCCTGGGTCGTCTTTTCAAGAACCGGACCGGCAACAGCCGAACCGGCGATACCGACCGACAAAAGCGCGGCGGCAAGAGGTTTACCGAACTCGTACATGTCACTCTCCTTTATTTATATCGTGTGCGATTGTTTCGTGTCCGATGTATATGGCCATCCAAACATCCCTGTCAAGCGGTTGCGATTAAATCGTGCACGATTTATATAAGATATGAAGGAGACAGCTATGAATGACACGCAAACCGACAATGCCGGGGTTCTGCCCATCGCAGACATGATCTGCTTTTCGGTCTATTCGGCCGGCCATGCGTTCAACCGGGTCTACAAACCCCTGCTGGACCGGCTGGGCGTGACCTACCCGCAGTATCTGGTTCTGATATCTCTCTGGGACCGGGACGATCAGACGGTCGGTGCGCTCGGCAAGGCTCTGATGCTGGAATCGAACACGCTGACGCCGCTCTTGAAACGGTTGGAGGGCATGGGGCTGGTGTCCCGAGCCCGCGACCCGCAGGACGAACGCCAGGTCCGTGTCAAACTGACCGATGCCGGACGCGCCCTGCGCGGAGAGGCCGATTCCATCACGATGTGCATATTGGAGGCGACGGGCCTACCCATCGAGGAGTTGCGGGATCTTCAGGCGAAGATCGTCCGTCTGCGCGATCACCTGAACCGCGCGGCCGCTTAGGTCCAATCCGACCGAACGCGGGCGACGATCTCCGGCGACAGATAGCAATCGACCCGACCCCGGACGTGGTCTATCAGGGCCGCATCCGTATTCTCGGCCGACCAGTCTTCGGTATCCTGCGCGTCATGCTTGGCGGTCCGTAAAGTCTTGCGGCTTTCGACCCGCCATTTGGCGCACCAGGTCACCGACCAGAGCCACATCAAGCGGCGCATCGGCATCAGATAGGCGGCGAGTTGATCCGCCAGGTCTTGGGGCATCGCCCGGCGCCACGCGTCGTAGAAACCGTCGATTTCCGCCCGACTCGGCTCCGAATACGTGGCGACATCCCAGGTCGTGGAGGTGTACAGCGTGGCATGGGCCAGATCGAACCCGGCCCCGCCATAGCGTCCCTTTTCCAGATCGACCAGAAAGGCGCGCCCTGACGCATCGACCATGAAATTCCCCGGGTGCGCATCGAAGGAAATCAAGCGCGCCGGGGCCGGCGGCAGATCACTGGCGTCCTTTGCGGCGGCGGCCAGTTCTTCTGTGATCATGGCCGCGCTATCGGAATGGAGGTTGGCGCCCTCCAAAAAGGTGGCCTGACCTCGCACTTCCGCCAAGGTCTCGGCCATTGGATCGGTTTGATCGATCAGCGGTGCCCGCGCGCGGGACGCCGGAACCGGCAGCGCATGGATCGACGCCAGGGCCTCCGCCGCCAAGGGCAGTTCCTCCGGCGCGGACAGGACACGTCCCCGAATTCGATCGACGATCAGCGCCCCCATCGGCAGGTCCGGACCCGGCGCCAGGACGCCATGACAGCGCGGCGCATGGCCGCCCTGGCTCATTCGCTCAAAACATGCGGCCTGATAGGCCAGATTATGGGCCGCATCCAACCGCATCTGGCTCTGCCTCGGCACCCGCAGCAGCAGAGCCGTGCCATCAATCGCAACATGATCATGCGCCAGCCCCGTCGTCGGGAATGCCTGCAAAGCATCCAACTCGATCCCGGCGAACTGCGGCCGGTCAGAAAGGGCGCGATGCAAGGCCGGGATCCGCTGTTCAATCGCCGTCATCTCACCCTTCCCCTGCGGAATCGTTCATATCCGGCCCCATCGTCGACATCGGCCTTTGTCGCGGCCAGACCATGACTATGGTCGGGCGGCAGGCTGGCAATCGTGTCCGCCAAAGCATGTGGGCCCGACCATCGCACGCCGGTCATGAACCCGTAAGGCACCGGGCGGCGGCGGGCCAGACCGGCCAGCCAATAGCCGCCATCCTCCGCCGGGCCGAACACCGCGTCGGCGCGGCCCAGCGTCCGGAAGGCCGCAGTGATATCGTCGACCCCGATGTCCGGTATGTCGCTGCCGATAATGATCGCCGGGCCCGGCGGCAGGTCGCGAAACGCGGTCGTCATCCGCCGTCCCAGATCGCCGGATGCCTGGACCATGACCTCCCGCCCTGGGAAGAACCTGGCTTCGCGAAAGTGGGACACCGCCACGATCAAGCGCCACGGCCCACGCGACAGACGATCCAGGGTCTCGATCAGATTGCGGCGATAGAAGCGGTATGCGGCCATCCGTCCGATATCGGCGGCCAGGCGGCGCTTGCCGACGCCGAAACGCGGCGCACGGGCAAACACGACAAGGTAACGACTTGGCACCGTCATCCATACACCCAGCGGATCGCCCGCGGCGGCATGCCCAGGAAGTAGAGCCCCAGGCAAAGCAGATTGCGCGCAGTGCGTCGCAGGTATCCGTCCCGCCGGAACTTCTCTGCCGAGGTGATCAAGCGGGCGTCCAATCGGCGCAACCGTCCCTTGCCGATCCGGCGTATCAGCGCGACGTCTTCCATCAAAGGAAGATCCGGATAGCCGCCGACCGCGTCCAGAAAGTTTCGGCCGATCACGAGCCCTTGGTCGCCATAGGGAAGTCCCAATACCCGGCAGCGCCAATCGACCATGCGTTCCAGACGCCGCGCCGAAGGACTTGCATCATCCAGGGCGAACCCGAAATAGCCCGCCCTGAACTCACTCTCCGGATCGTCCATAAAGGCGGCAATCAGAGTGTCCCAGTTCGGCGGCAAAACGGAATCCGCGTGCAGGATCACCAACCAATCCGACAAGGCGGCCGCTATTCCGGCACGGATTTGCGGGCCGCGCCCGCCCTCCGCAACGGCGATCCGCGCCTGATGACGGGATGCCAAATCGGCAGTCGCGTCGGATGACCCGCCATCGGCGATGACGACATCCAAATCCACTTGCTGCGATTTTAGGGCGGGCAGCAGGCGTCGCAGCCCATCGGCGGCATTCAATGTCGGAATGACGACCGTCAGAACCGGACGCTTATCATCCGGGTCGTTCGTCAATCGGGCACCGGATCATGGCCTGATCCGCCCCAGGGGTGACACCGCAATATACGCCGAACGGCCAATGCCCCTCCGCGCCGTGCCCCATGCCGCCGTACCGCCTCCAATCCATATTCGGAGCAAGTCGGCAGGAAACGGCATCGCCGCCCCAGGAAATAGGACAAGGTCACACGGTAAAGCTGGATCAAGCCGATCAGCAACCAGGCGGCCGGACTGTGCCGGTCAGCCATCGGTCCCGGTCGCCCGCCCGGCGGCAGCGTCCTCCATCGCCCGGACCACGGCCTTGAACGGCAGCAGGATGGAGGCATGCCGTGACTTGTGGTTCCGGGCCGGTTCCAGGACAGCCAGATCGGCCCATTCGCCCGACGGCGCGGGCCCGCCCCGTTTCAGCATCGCTTCGACAGCGTCGCGGATCGCCTCCAGGTCGGCGACCGACTTGCCGGCGGCATGGGCCTTCATGATCGCGGCGGCGGATTGGCCCAGGGCACAGGCCCGCACTTGCTGGCCATAAGCGGCGATCCGACCGTCCGGTGCCAGCTTGACGTCGACGCGAATGCGGCTTCCGCAAAGCGGACTGTCCATCTGAACACTGGCGTCGGGATCCGCCAATCGGTCGTCCTTCGCCAGGCCGCCGGCCAGCGTCAGGATGCGATCATTGTATAGGGCCTCATGACTTTCCATGTGCCGATTCCCATGCGGATTGGGCCGATTTTGGAAAAGGTTTGTCGCAGGTGATATTGTTGACTTCGACGGTCTTTGCAACGATATAGCCGAATTCTAACCGGGAATCCCAACTTCCCGAAGCACTTAGGAAAGGTACCCGTCGCCATGTCGGACAAGGCGCTGCGCCCGAAAATCGTCCCTGGCCGCCCCTCGCAGGAGGAAGCGGAAGAGGCCGTGCGGACGCTGCTGCGCTGGGCGGGCGACAATCCTGAGCGCGAAGGGCTGATCGACACGCCGAACCGCGTCGTCCGGTCCTATGCCGAATTCTATTCCGGCTACACGACCGATGCGGAAGAGGAACTGCGCCGCACTTTCGAAGAGACCGAGGGCTATGACGAAATGGTCATGCTGCGCGGCATATCCTTCGAAAGCCATTGCGAACACCACATGGTGCCGATCATCGGTACGGCGCATGTCGCCTATCTGCCGCGCACCCGTGTGGTCGGCATCTCCAAGCTGGCCCGCGTCGTCGACATCTTCGCCAAGCGCCTGCAGACGCAAGAGACGATGACGGTGCAGATCGCCCAGACGATTGACCGCGCCTTGCAACCGCGCGGCGTCGCGGTCGTCATCGATGCCGAACACCAGTGCATGACGACGCGCGGCATCCACAAGCCAGGCGTCAGCACGGTGACCAGTCAGTTGCTGGGCGCCTTCCGCGAGAACCCGGAAGCCCGCCGCGAATTTCTGGCGATGATCTGACCATTGACGTTATAGTCGCCGCCATGGTGTTTCTCTGGGGCGGTAACCATCCATGACACGCATGTCGGCAAAGGCTCTGAACTGGAGCCTGCGGCTCTTGGTAGCCGTGATGATGCTGATTGTTCTCGATATTCATCATTCGGCCTTCGCCAATGCCAAGACGCGTGCCGACATCGACTCCGCCGCCGCCTGCCAGGCGGGACGCGACTCGCTGGCCGGTCTGGACGCTGCAACGCGCACAAACGTTCTGTCCCCGCCGAAGCGCGACGGCCATGCGGTCAATGTCGATATCGGCCTTTATGTCGAACGTCTGGATTCGATCAGCGAGGTCGACCATTCCTTCCAGGTGGAGGCCTTCCTGGAACTGATCTGGTGCGATCCCCGGCTGGCTTACCAAGGGCAACCGAACGCGCCGGACCGAATCGTCTATTTGGAAGACCGTGCCCATGAGGAGCACGGCAGGATCTGGGGTCCGGACATCATTTTCGTGAACACCGCGGGCCCGCCCGACGTCCAGCAGGAAGAGTTGATCATCTTCCCGGACGGCACGGTCATCTATGAGGAGCGCGTCGCGGTCAGCCTGCGGGCGCGTTACGATTTCACAAAGTTTCCCTTCGACAGTCAGCGCCTGGCGATCGAGATCGAATCCTTTTCCTGGCCGTCCAGCGATCTGATTCTGCATCGCGACGAGACGAAAATCGGCTTTTCCGAGGGGTTCAACATCCCGTCCTGGGATCTGACCGGGTTCACCTCCGAGATTCGCAATGTCCGCGAAATCCGGGACCGAGACACGTTTTCGGAACTGCTGTTCGTGATCCACGCCGAACGAGTCCCCGAACCTTTCGTCTACCGTCTGATTCTGCCGCTGCTGCTGATCGTCATGATCTCCTGGTCGGTTTTCTGGCTGCGGACATCGGATACGGGGCGCTTCGGCGTCACCTTCACGACGATCCTGACGGTCGTCGCCTTCAATTTCGTCGTCACCGACAAGCTGCCCAACGTGCCGGAAGTGACCTATCTGGAAACGCTGTTCGGCTTTGCCTTCCTGTTCCTGCTGCTGGTGGTCATTCAGAACACGGTGGCAGACCGGCTGACGGCGTTCGGCCGGGAAGCCCAATCCGAGCGGTTCGACGCCTTGGCGCGGGTCGCCTTTCCGGTCGTCTTTTTCGCCGGCGTCGCGGCTGTGACCTACGCATTCGGAATTCTCTGACCGGGCACAATCGCCGGGGCGCGTCGCGCTGCCGCACGGGCGGTTTTCAAGCCCCGGATTCCTTGACTCCTCAAGGCGGCAAGACTAGTGTCCGCGCGCGTGGAAAAGGGGGCTTTCGCCCACCCGCCACGGCCAAGGGCAGAGTACAGAGTTTGAGGGGGTATCCGACGCGATGACCGAGGGCGACAACAAGCCCTCATCGGACGATTTCGACGCCCGTTTGCGGGCCGCCCGAAACGCCTATGAGGCCCGTTCCGGACGGTCAAGCGGCACCGGAGACGGCACGCAGCCGAAATCCGGGATGCAGGGGCTCGGCTTCGCACTGCGCGTCGGCACGGAATTGGTCGCGGCCACCGGCATCGGGGTGGCGATCGGATACGGATTGGATCGCTGGTTGGGCACGGGCCCTTGGCTGCTGATCTTTTTCCTGTTCCTCGGTGGGGCCGCCGGGGTAACGAATGTCTACCGCCTGGCCAGCGGCATGGATCAAGGCGTCGGCTGGCGCCGTCCCGGGGACAATACCCCGGATAAGGACGACGGCCGGGGCAAAAGTTAGAACGCGTATTTGGGTTAACCCGCGGGCCGCAATGGTTCCGCCAGATGAAGATCGAGGAAAGGGGTCGCCGTGGCAGGTCCGCTCGAACAATTTCAGATCAAATCGCTCGTCGACGGTCCGGTCGACGCCGTCGCCTACACCAACTCGTCGCTGTGGATGTCGGTCACCGTCGTTGTCGTGACCGTCTTCATGCTGCTCGGCATGTCGAAGCGCGAAATGGTGCCGGGCCGCTGGCAGTCCCTGGCGGAGTCGATGTACGAATTCGTCGGCAACATGATCCGCGACAATGTCGGCGATGAAGGCCGGAAGTTCTTCCCCTTCATCTTCACGCTGTTCATGTTCATCCTGTTCGGCAACCTGTTGGGCCTGATCCCCGGCAGCTTCACCTTCACCAGCCACATCATCGTCACCCTGTGCATGGCGATGTTCGTTTTCCTGATGGTGACGCTGGTCGGTCTGGCCAAGCATGGCCTGCACTTCTTCAGCTTCTTCGTGCCGTCCGGCGCGCCGGTTGCGCTGTATCCGCTGATGATCCCGATCGAGATCATCTCGTACCTGTCGCGCCCGGTCAGCCTGTCCGTCCGTCTGTTCGCGAACATGATGGCCGGCCACACGATGCTGAAGGTCTTCGCCGGCTTCGTCTTCGGCCTGGGCGCCGTGACCGCGGGCGTCGGCGGCATCCTGCCGATCGCTATGATGGTCGCCCTGACCGGCTTTGAAATTCTGGTCGCCTTCCTGCAGGCCTATGTCTTCGCGGTACTGACCTGTCTGTACCTGAACGACGCCCTGCATCTGCACTAAGGCGCACCTGGTAAACCGTTTCACCGGGTCCGGACGGGCCACAAACCAACCCCGTCCGGCCCATCACGAAAGCACGGGCCACACCTAATCCCCGTGCGATTTGGAAGGAGTAGTACCCATGGAACTCGATGCAGCGAAAATGATCGGTGCCGGTCTGGCCGTTATTGGCCTGTCGGGCGTCGGTATCGGTATCGGTAACATCTTCTCGTCCCTGATTTCGTCGGTCGCCCGTAACCCGGCCGCCCGTGGCCAGGTCTTCGGCCTGTCGATGCTGGGCTTCGCGCTCGTCGAGGCCGTCGCGCTCTACGCGCTGGTCATCTCCTTCCTGATCCTGTTCACCTGATCCGCTGGGACGATTGTCGCGAGGCGCGCCATACCGGCACGCCTCACCACGGATCCGGATGAAAGGGGACCAGGAATGAACCCGATTACCAAAACGGGCATTCGCATTGCGGCAGCCGCCGCCATGGTACCGGCTCTCGCTTCGTCGGCGCTTGCCGCCGAGGGCGGGGCATCCATGCCCCAGCTGGACTTCAGCACCTATTCCAGTCAGGTCTTCTGGCTGGTCGTGACTTTCGCGGTGCTGTTCATCCTGATGTGGAAGGTGGCGATCCCCCGCGTCGGAGAAGTGATCGAAGCGCGCGAGCAGAAGATCCGGGCCGATCTGGAACGGGCCGAACAGCTCCGCACGGAGATCGAAGAAACCGAACAGGCGGTGGAGAAGGCTCTGGCCGACGCCCGGTCGGAAGCGCTCGAAACCCTGCGCAAGGCGCAGGACAAGATCGCGGCCGACCACGCCAAGAAGCAGGAAAAGCTGGACGCGGAACTTGCGGTGAAGATCAGCGATGCGGAAGCCCGCATCGAGGAAGCCCGCAAGGAAGCGCTGGCATCGGTGCGCGACGTGGCTGAGGAAGTCGCGGCGGCATCGATCGAAAAGCTGACAGGCGCTTCGGCCGACAAGGGCACCGTCTCCAAGGCGATCGACGCCGTCTCGAAGGGGGCCTAAGGTATGGACATTCTTCAAGATACCAATACCTGGGTCGTCGTATCCTTCGTCATCTTCATCGTGCTTGCGGTCTGGAAAGGCCGCGCGGCCATCACCGGTGCCATTGACGGTCGGATCGAACGGATCCGGGCGGAAATCGCGCAGGCCGAGCAGCTGAAGGAAGAAGCGACGTCGAAACTGGCCGAACTGAAGCGCGCCCAGCGCGATGCAGTCGACCAGGCGGCCGCCATCGTTGAGAATGCCAAGAACGAAACCAAGACCATGAAGAAGGACCAGGACGCCCGCTTCAAGGAAGCCATGGAACGCCGTGAAAAGCAGGCCATGGACAAGATCGCCCAGGCGGAAGCCAACGCGATCGCCGAAGTGCGCAGCCTCGCCGTCGACATGGCCATCGCCGCCACCACCCAGGTCCTCAAGGACCGCATGGGCGGTGCGGAAGGCGACAAGGCCATCGACTCCGCGATCGCGGCCCTGCCGTCCAAATTCCACTGATCTCGGTTCGATCCAACGGCGCCGCAAGGCACCGCAGCAAAGGGCCGCTTCTTCCGGGAAGCGGCCCTTTCTCTTTGAACGGTCCCCTGCTCTCCTTCTGAGAGGATATACCCATTCATCCCTCTCCCCCTGGGAGAGGGTGGCCCGAAGGGTCGGGTGAGGGCCTACGATGGTTGCCAAACGGCACGCCCTCCCCCTCACCCCGGCCCTCTCCCTCAAGGGAGAGGGAGAAAAAGGACACCGCACGTTCCTCCGAAAGCAGGAACCTCCCAGACAACGCTAGGGCGCCGAAACAGCAAAGGCTCCTGCTTCCGCAGGAGCACAGGCTGCCTAACCCATCCGTGTTCCTGCGAAAGCAGGAACCTCCCGGACAACGCTAGGGTGCCGAAACAGTGAAGGCTCCTAACTTCGCAGGATGAAATCAGAACAGCCAGGCCGGCAGCGCGGTTGCCAGGGGAGGCAACAGCCACACCGCGGCCACGCCCAGTGCCTGCAGCCCGATGAAGGGCAGCACCCCGGCATAGATCGTGCCGGTCGTGATCTCGGGCGGCGCGGCACCGCGCAGATAGAACAACGAAAAGCCGAAAGGCGGGGTCAGGAAACTGGTCTGCAGGTTGATGGCGATCAGGACCGACAGCCAGACCGGATCGTGCCCCATCAGGATCAGCGCCGGCGCTACGATGGGCAGCAGGATGACCGAGATTTCGACGAAATCCAGGAAGAAGCCCAGCACGAAGACCAGGATCATGACGAAGATCAGCGCCC
This sequence comes from Pacificispira sp., assembly GCF_965228185.1. Classification (NCBI taxonomy): domain Bacteria; kingdom Pseudomonadati; phylum Pseudomonadota; class Alphaproteobacteria; order Rhodospirillales; family Aestuariispiraceae; genus Pacificispira; species Pacificispira sp. The sequence goes on from NZ_CBDDHE010000002.1 coordinate 249,063, forward strand.
CGTCGGCCCCGCCCGGCATCAGGGTCAGGATCTCCTCGATCCGGGCGTCGCCGCCCAGGCCCCGGAAGACCAGCGAGAAGACGTTGGCGCCGATGATAGTGCCGAAGATCATGGCACTGACCGTCATCGTGCCGGTCGCCGCATCCTTCAGAATGCCCGCCTTCCCCGTCGTGCGGAACGCCTTGATCAGGGCCAGCGCCACGACCAGGGTCAGGACGATGCCGATCGCGCCGATGGCGTAATCGCCGCCGTCCAGATCCCCGCGTTGCAGGCGGACCGGCGCGACCCCGGCGAGGACGGCCAGCACGGCCAGCGCCGCGCCGCCGATCAATACCAGCTTGCGGGTCCGGGCGTCGCCCAGGCGCAGCGCGGCCAGCAGGACGGCACCCACCGCGCCGACTGCCGCGGCCTCCGTCGGTGTCGCGATCCCGCCCAGGATCGATCCCAGAACGGCGACGATCAGGACGATGGGCGGCATCAGGACACCCAGCACCCCGCCCCTTGCCTCGTCCTGTCCGGACAATTTCGGCGGCCGTGTCAGCGGCGGCGCCATGGCGGGGCGGAGATAGGCGATGGCCATGATATACGCGATGTAGAGCGCGACCAGGACGAAACCCGGCACCAGCGCGGCGGCGAAGGTCTGACCGACGCTGATCGTCTCGACCGTGAACTTGCCCTCGGCGAATTGCGCCTGCTGATAGGCGTTGGACATGACGTCGGACAGGATGATCAACAGGGTCGAGGGCGGAATGATCTGACCCAGCGTGCCCGCCGTGCAGACGGTCCCGGCCGCCAGGCGCTTGTCATAACCGTTGGCCAGCATGGTCGGCAGCGCGATCAGGCCCATGGCGACGACGGTCGCCCCGACAATGCCGGTCGAGGCCGCCAGCAAGGCACCGACGACCACGACGGACACGGCCAGCCCGCCCCGGATCGACCCGAAGAGTCGGCCCATCTGCTCCAGCAGATCTTCGGCGATCCGGCTTTTCTCCAGTACCGCGCCCATGAAGACGAAAACAGGGATCGCGATCAGGACCGGGTTGGTCATGATGCCGAAGATCCGCTGCGACAACGCGCCCAGCAGACCGGCATCGAAATGACCGGTCAGCCATCCCAGCAGCGCGAAGAACAGCGCAATGCCCAACAAGGTGAAGGTCACCGGATAGCCGAGCAGGATCGCCAGGCACAGCCCGGCGAACATCAGCACGTCGAGATAGTCGAAGAGCGCCATACGATCAGGATTCCGAGGATTTCAGACGCGCGAGATCGCGCAACAGACAGGCCAGTCCCTGCACCGCCAGCAGCAGGCAGAAGGCGGGGATCAACGATTTCAGCAAGAAGGAGGCGGGAATGCCGCCGACCGAAATCGCACCGTCCAGATTCTTCCAGCTGTTGAAAACGAAAGGCCAAGTATACCAGGCAATCACCAGCACCCCCGGCAGCAGCGCCAGTCCGGCGCCCAAGGCATCCATCCGCGCCTTGCCGCGTGCCGACCAGCGGCCATAGAAAATATCGACGCGGACATGCCCGTCGAGCAACAGCGTATAGCCGGCGCCGAGCATGAAGAGCGCGCAGTGCATGTAAAGCACGCCCTCGTCCAAAAAAATGAAGCTGACACCAAAGACGTAGCGCAGCAGCACGATGGCGAACTGCAGCGCCACCATGGCGACCGCCAGCCACCGTACCGCGCTGCCGACGGCCCGATTCACGCCGTCCAGTCGATCCGCAAGAGACGCCATGAGCTATCCCGTGTTGAGACGAAGAAAGGGCACCGGCCGGGAGTATACCCGAACCGGTGCCCAACTGGATTAGGACTTCAGGATCAGTACTTATAGTCCAGCGCGCGGGCGTTCATCTGCCCGTTATCGGCATAGACCATGTAGCTGGAAATCGATGCCCGGTAAGCCAGGAAGCTTTCGACGATCTGCTTCACCAGCGCGTCGGAATCCTCCCGCAATTCGGTCATCACTTCGCCGGCGGCATTGCCCATGGCGACGATGACGTCTTCCGGCAGCATCTTCACCTGCACGCCCTTTTCGGCCACCAGTTGCTCCAGGGCCAGCGCGTGCTTGGTCGTGTATTCCGTCCAGACATCGTTGTAGAGCGACTTGCACGCCGCCTCGACGGCCTGCTGCAGCGACGGTTCCAGCGCGTCGAAGGCTTCCTTGTTCACGGCGCATTCTTCCGCCGAGGACGGTTCGCCGACGCCCGGCCAATAGTAGTTCTGAGCGATCTGATAGAATCCAAGGGCCGAGTCCGTCCACGGGCCGATGAATTCGCCCGCGTCCAGCGCACCGGACTGCATCGCCTGGAACATGTCCCGGCCGCCCATGGCCTGAACCGCCATGCCCAGTTTCGCGCACATCTCCGACGCCAGGCCGGTGGTGCGGAAGCGCAGCCCCTTCAGGTCTTCCACCGATTTGATCTCATCGCGGAACCAACCGGCCCACTGCGGACCGGAGTTGCCACACAGGAAGGGCTTCAAGTTGAAGCGGCCGTACATTTCATCATACAGCGCCTGACCGCCGCCATGGGTCAGCCAGCCAACCTGTTCGTCGGCGCGCAAACCGAAAGGCTGCGACCCGAACAGCAGGATGCCCTTGGATTTGGAACCCCAATAGGCCGGAACAGCGTGGTACAGCTCCGCCGTACCTTCGGACACCGCGTCGAACACGCCCCGACCGGGGACCAGTTCACCCGCCGCGTACAGCGTCACTTCCAGCTTGCCGCCGCTCAACGCGGTGATGCGGTCGGCCAGCATCTGGGCCGCGACACCGGGTCCGGGCAGGTTCTTCGGCCAGGCCGTCACCATTTTCCACTGTTGAACGCCCTGAGCGATCGCCGGGGTCGCAAAACCGGCGGCCGCGACGCCCGCCGCAGCGGCACCGGACGCCTTGAAGAAATCACGTCTTTTCATGGTCACACACTCCCTGTTCTACGTTGCACTGCACAAAAGATACGCGAACCGTAGTGTCACGCATCGAAAAAATTTCTTCCCTGACGGATCAATTGCCGAGAATGCCGGGAAGCCGCAGGCCGTGTTCCTTGGCGCAGTCGATGGCGATGTCATAGCCCGCATCGGCATGGCGCATGACGCCGGTCGCCGGATCGTTCCACAGCACCCGCTCGATCCGCTGGGCCGCGTCGTCGGACCCGTCACAGCAGATGACCATGCCGGAATGCTGGCTGAAGCCCATGCCGACGCCGCCGCCATGATGCAGCGACACCCAGGTCGCCCCCGATGCGCAGTTCAACAGCGCGTTCAACAGCGGCCAGTCGGACACTGCGTCGGAGCCGTCCTTCATGCCTTCCGTTTCGCGGTTCGGGCTGGCGACGGAGCCGCTGTCCAGATGGTCGCGGCCGATCACGACCGGCGCTTTCAACTCGCCATTCTTGACCATCTCGTTGAAGGCCAGCCCCAACCGGTGACGCTGGCCGAGCCCGACCCAGCAGATGCGTGCCGGCAGGCCCTGGAAGGAAATCCGCTCCCGCGCCATGTCGAGCCAGTTATGCAGGTGCTCGTCGTCCGGAATCAGTTCCTTAACCTTTTGATCGGTCTTGTAGATGTCCTCCGGATCGCCGGACAGCGCGCACCAGCGGAACGGTCCGATGCCCTTGCAGAACAGCGGGCGAATATAGGCCGGCACGAAACCGGGGAAGTCGAAGGCGTTCTCCAGCCCCTCTTCCTTCGCGACCTGGCGGATGTTGTTGCCGTAATCCAGGGTCGGCACGCCCGCCGCGTGGAATTTCAGCATCGCCTCCACGTGGACGCGCATGGACGCGCGAGCGGCCTTCTCCACCGCCGCCGGATTGCTTTCGCGCTTTTCCTTCCACTCGGCCATAGTCCAGCCCTGCGGCAGGTAACCGTTGATCGGATCATGGGCGGAGGTCTGGTCGGTGACGATATCCGGACGCACGCCGCGCTCGGCCAGTTCAGTGAAGATATCGGCGGCATTGCCCAACAGGCCGACCGACTTGGCCTCGCCCGCCTTGGTCCAGCGGTCGATCTTCTCCAGCGCCTCGTCCAGGGTTTCGGCGCGCTCGTCGACATAGCGGGTGCGGATGCGGAAATCGATGCGGTCGGAATCGCATTCCACGGCCAGACAGCAGGCCCCGGCCATGACAGCGGCCAGCGGCTGCGCGCCGCCCATGCCGCCCAGACCACCGGTCAGGATCCACTTGCCGGTCAGATCGCCGTTATAGTGCTGACGGCCCGCTTCGACGAAGGTCTCATACGTTCCCTGCACGATGCCCTGGGACCCGATATAGATCCACGATCCGGCCGTCATCTGGCCGTACATCATCAGGCCGACCTTATCGAGCTTGTGGAAATGCTCCCACGTCGCCCAGTGGGGCACCAGGTTGGAATTGGCGATCAGGACGCGCGGCGCGTCCTTGTGGGTCTTGAAGACGCCGACCGGCTTGCCCGACTGCACGACCAGGGTCTCGGTCTCGTCCAGGGTTTTCAGCGATTCCGTGATCATGTCGAAATCGTTCCAGGTCCGCGCGGCCCGGCCGATGCCGCCGTAGACGACAAGCTCATTCGGGTTTTCGGCCACTTCCGGATCCAGATTGTTCATGATCATCCGGTAGGGCGCTTCGGTTACCCAGCTCTTGCAGTTCAGCTCGGCGCCGTGCGGGGCGCGGACGGTCCGGGTATTGTGGCGCGGGTTCGACATGACGGTCATTCCTTCGTTCTCGATCTCAGTCAATTTGCCTGTTCAGGCAGAAAACCTCTGATTTACTCCATGCCGCCAGTCAGGCGCGGGAAGACGTCCCGTCCCGCCGCGCGCACCGGATTGCCGGACCGGACCAGACCGGCGGCCAGGATCAGGTCGCCGGACATGTAGCGGTCCTCGTTCAACGCGGACACCTCGTCACGGACGCTTTGCAGCACCGCCTGCAGGCGCGGACTGGTGGTCAGGGGCGCACGGAATTCGACGCCCTGGGCGGCCATCAGCAGTTCGATGCCGACGATCTGTTCCAGGTTCCGGTTCATGTCCATCAGACGGCGCGCGCCGTGGCAGGCCATGGAAACATGGTCTTCCTGGTTCGCGCTGGTCGGTGTCGAATCGACGGAGGCCGGGTTGGCGCGCTGCTTGTTCTCGGAATACAGCGCCGCAGCCGTGACCTCGGCGATCATGAAGCCCGAATTGACGCCCGGATCGGGCGTCAGGAAGGGCGGCAGACCGAAATTCAGGGCCGGATCGACCAGCATGGCTATGCGGCGTTCGGTGATCGATCCGATTTCCGCGATGACCAGCGCCAGTTGATCGGCGGCGAAGGCCACCGGCTCCGCATGGAAGTTGCCGCCGGAAATGATCCCGCCGTCGCCGCTCATCACCAGCGGGTTGTCGGTGACTGCGTTCGCTTCGATTTCCAGCGTCTTGGCGCAATGGCGGATCAGGTCCAGGCACGCCCCCATGACCTGCGGCTGGCATCGGATGCAGTACGGATCCTGCACCCGTTCGTCGTCGATGGCGTGGCTTTCGCGGATTTCGCTGCCTTCCATCAGCACGCGCAGGGCGTGGGCGGCGTCGATCTGACCCTGGTGGCCGCGCAGGGTGTGGATTTCCGGATGAAACGGCGCGCTGGACCCCATCGCCGCATCCGTCGCCAGCGCACCGGAAGCCAGTGCCGCCCGAAAGGCCCGGTGCGCATCGTAAAGCCCGGCCAGCGCCAGCGCCGTCGATACCTGCGTCCCGTTGATCAGGGCCAGACCTTCCTTCGGGCCCAATTCGATGGGCGACAGGCCGGCCTCGCGCAGCGCCTGGGCGCCGGACATGCGTTCGTTGCGATAGACCGCTTCGCCCTCACCGATCATCACCGCGCTCATATGCGCCAGCGGCGCCAAATCGCCGCTCGCCCCCACGGATCCCTGGCCTGGAATGACCGGGATCACGCCGCGTACCAACATGTCCTGCAGCAGTTCGATCAGCCCCCAGCGCACACCGGACGCGCCGCGCCCCAGCGAAATCAGCTTCAACGCCATGACCAGCCGCACGACCTCAGGCGGCAGCGGATCGCCGACGCCGCTGGAATGCGACAGGATCAGGTTGCGCTGCAGCCGCGCCGTGTCGGCGGGCGCGATACGCTTCTGGGCCAGTTTGCCGAAGCCCGTGTTGACGCCATAGACCGGGTCCGCCCCATTGGCCGCCGCCGTCACCTTGTCGGCCGCGGCGCGCACCGCCGGTTGGCAGGCATCGTCGAGCCGGACGCCAACGCCGTCCCGATAGATCAGACGCAGCGTGTCGATATCGACTTGGCCGGGAACGAGGGTCAGGACCGTATCGGCCTGGGTCATGCTTCGCCTCCATAAATGCGACGGATAAGGGGATTGTAGCCAAAGCGGTAGGCCAGCTCGGCCGGATGTTGGACATCCCACAGCGCGATATCGGCGCGCTTCCCGGCCTCCAGCGTACCGCGATCCTTCAACAGGCCCAGCGCCCGCGCGCCTTCGCGCGTCATCCCGGCCAACGTCTCCTCCGGCGTCATACGGAACAGGGTGCAGGCCATGTTGAGCGCCAGCAGCGGCGAGAACATCGGCGAGGAACCGGGATTGCAATCGGTCGCGATGGCGATCGGCACACCCGCGTCGCGGAGCCCCTGCAACGGCGGCAGCTTGGTTTCGCGCAAGGTATAGAACGCGCCGGGCAGCAGGACCGCGACGGTGCCGGCCTCGGCCATGGCTTCGATCCCGGGCGCATCGAGATATTCCAGATGATCCGCCGACAGCGCCTTGAACCCCGCCGCCAGCGCCGCGCCGCCCAGATTGGAAAGCTGTTCCGCATGCAGTTTGACGGGAATGCCCAGATCGTCCGCCGTTTCGAAGACACGGGCAACCTGCACTGGGCTGAAGGCTATATTCTCGCAGAAGGCGTCGACCGCATCGACCAGGCCCTCGTCATGGGCCTGGGGCAGCATTTCCTGGCAGATCAGGTCGATATAGCCGTCGGAATTGTCTTTGAATTCCGGCGGTATGGCATGCGCGGCCAGGAAGGTGGTGACGACGGTCACGTCCCGCTCCGCGCTCAGCCGCCGCGCGGCACGCAGCATCTTCAATTCATCCGCGACGGTCAGCCCATATCCGGATTTGATTTCGACCGCCCCGGCGCCTTCGTCGATGAAGGAGTCCAGGCGCGGCAGGGCCGCCTCGACCAGATCGTCCTCGCTGGCGGCACGGGTCGCGGTCACGGTGGACAAGATGCCGCCGCCGGCCTTCGCGATTTCCTCGTAGCTGGCGCCTTCCAGTCGCAGTTCGAATTCCCGCGCGCGGTCGCCGCCATAAACCATATGCGTATGACAGTCGATCAGCGCCGGGGTCGCCAGGGCGCGGCCGCCCTTTTCCGTCGGCCAGTCGGTGAAGCGGGTCGGCAGCCGCTCGCGTGGACCGCTATAGACGATGCGGCCGTCATCAATCGCCAGTGCGCCGTCTTCGATAAGGCCATAAGGCTTGTCGCCCTTCACCATCGTGGCCAAGCGAATATCGCTGAGTACGAAACCGCCTTCCGATGTCATGATCGATACCCCCGGTTCGGCTTATTGTGCAGACAAGAGCGTTGCACGATCATGGCGCGGGTCAAACCCCTTGCTGTCGTCGCGACATTTTGTATAGTCATAAAACGGCTTATGTCCAGACAAAAAACGGAGTCAAAGCGTGACCGGATTATTCTTCGACTGGGCCCTGTTGGACGATGGATGGTGCGCCAATGTCCGGCTGGAAATCGGCACGGACGGGCGCATTGCGCGGATCGACCGGAACGCGCGCGCAGCGAATGAAGATCTGCGCATGACCAACGGCATGGCGGTTCCGGCGCTGGGCAATCTGCATTCCCACGCGTTTCAACGCGCCATGGCCGGCCACGCTGAAATCAAAGGCGGCGGCGAAGACAGTTTCTGGACCTGGCGCGAAGCCATGTATGGCTTTCTCGGCAAGCTGTCCCCCGACGATGTGGAGGCCATCGCCGCCCATGTCTATATGGAGATGCTGGAAGCCGGGTACGCCTCGGTCGGCGAATTTCATTACCTGCACCATCAACCGGATGGCCAGGACTATGACGCCCCCGCGGAGATGGCCAACCGGATCGCGGCGGCGGCCGCCGCCAGCGGGATCGGCCTGACGCTACTGCCGGTGCTTTATGCCCGCGGCGGCGTCCGGGACGAGCCGCTGAACGACCGGCAAAGACGCTTCGGCTGCGATATCGACCGCTATGCCCGCCTGCACGGCGAAATCCAGTTGCCGACCCCTGACGCCGTTCTGGGCGTCGCCGCCCATTCCCTGCGTGCCGTCCCGCCTGCCATGCTGGAGCCATTGTCCCATGAGTTCGGCGGCGGCCCCATCCATATCCACATCGCCGAGCAGACGGCGGAGGTCGACGCGGTCGAAGCCGCCTATGGCGCGCGTCCTGTCGCCTGGTTGATGGACAACGCTGCGGTCGACCGGCGCTGGTGCCTGGTCCATGCCACGCATATGGTCCCGGCGGAAACGGAGGCCCTGGCCCGCAGCGGCGCGGTCGCCGGCTTGTGCCCGATCACCGAGGGCAATCTAGGCGACGGCATTTTCGATGGCCGCCGCTATATCGAACACGGCGGATTCTATGGTGTCGGCAGCGATTCGAATGTCCGGATCGGCCTGACCGAGGAATTGCGCGTGCTGGAATATTCGCAGCGCTTCAAGGACCGGCGCCGGACGGTATTGCGTCAGGGGCCGGGCTCGGTGGGCGAAGCCATGCTGCGGGCATCGGCAGAGGGCGGCGCGCGGGCGCTGGGCCGCGGGGCGGGAAAGCTGGCTGTCGGCGAATGGGCCGATATCGCGGTCCTGGATTCCGACGAGATCCTGCCCTTCGTACCAGGGCCGGAACAATGGCTGGATCACTGGATTTTCGTCGCCGGAGACAGGGCCGTGCGCGATGTGTGGTCGGCGGGCCGTCATGTGGTACAAGAGGGGCAACACAGAAGAAGAAGCGCCATCGCGCAAAGGTTTCGCGATACCGTGGCGCGGTTGATGGAGGACGCCGTTTGACCGAGGTCGCCCCGTATCAGCGGATCAAGGACGATCTGCGCGACCGCATTCACACCGGCCTTTGGCGGCCGGGGGATTCCATTCCGGGCGAAATGCAATTGGCGGAGACCTTCGGCTGCGCCCGGGCCACCGTGCACCGCGCCCTGCGGGAACTGGCGGAGGAAGGCGTCCTGGAGCGACGGCGCAAGACCGGCACCCGGGTCGCCTATCCCAAAGGCCGCAGCCTGGCACTGGACATTCCCCTGGTTCAGGACGAAATCCGGGCGACGGGGGCGGAGTACAAGTATCGGCTGATGCATCGAGGGATGGAGCCCTTGCCCGCACTACCCGCCATGGCGTTGGATCGCGCGACGGGGGACGAAGCGCTACATCTGCAATGTCTGCATTTCGCCGACCGCCGCCCCTATCAATTCGAAGACCGATGGATCGACCCGGCAACGGTGCCGGAATGCAAGAACGAGTCGTTCGAGGAGACCGGCCCCAATCCCTGGCTGGTGCGCAACGTGCCCTGGACCGACGCGGAACACACGATTTCGGCCGATATCGCCAGCGAGAAGATCGCCGAGATCCTGGACATTCCGGTCGGGGATCCGGTCCTGATCGTCGAACGCCGAACCTGGAACGACAAGGGGCCGGTCACGATGGTGCGGTTCCATCATCCCGGCCGGACGCACCGCCTGAGAACGCCCTTCGGTGCCCGGTAACGGACCCAGCCGGTAAAGGATCCAGTATGAGCGACGGATTTCATTCCCCCGAATCCTTGAAACGGCTGTCCGTCGACATCCTGACCCGCAACCGGACATCGACGCCGAATGCCGAGTCAGTGGCCGAGGCCTTGGTCGCAGCGCAGATCGACGGTCATGCCGGGCACGGCCTGTCGCGACTGCCGTCCTATGCCGCGCAGGCCTTGAGCGGCAAGGTAAAGGGCTTCGCGGAACCCGTCGCGGATCGCGCAGGTGCCGCCGCCGTCCGGATCGACGCCGGGTACGGCTTCGCCTTTCCCGCCCTGGACCTGGCCCGGCGGGAGTTGCGCCGCATCGTGCCCGACACCGGGATCGCCGCCGCCACGATTCATCACAGCCATCATTTCGGCGCGGCCGGCCGTCATGTCGAACTTCTGGCGGAAGACGGGCTGATCGGCCTTGTTCTGGGCAACTCCCCCAAGGCCATCGCGCCCTGGGGCGGAACCAAGGGCGTATTCGGCACGAACCCGATTGCCTTCGCCGCACCGATGGGACCGATGCAGCCGCCCCTGCTGATCGACCTCAGCCTGTCGAAAGTCGCGCGCGGCAAGATCATGGTCGCCGCCAAGAACGGTGAGTCGATCCCGGAAGGATGGGCCCTGGACGCGGATGGCCAACCGACGACGGACGCCGAAGCGGCCCTGGACGGAACGATGATCCCGATGGGCGACGCCAAGGGCGCGGCGCTGGTGCTGATGGTCGAAATCCTGGCCGCCGCGCTGACCGGCGCGAATTTCGGGTATGAGGCCAGTTCCTTCTTCACAGCCGACGGCAATCCGCCGGGCGTCGGCCAGACCCTGATCGCCCTTGATCCGGTCGCCCTGTCCGGCGGCGCATTTCAGGACAGGCTGTCGGCCCTGGTCCAGACCATCCTCGACCAGGAGGGCACGCGCCTGCCCGGAACGCGCCGATTGAAGAACCGGGCGGAAGCGGCGAGCGAGGGGATTCGGGTTCCCGATACGCTGATGGCCGAGCTCAACGCCCTGTAACGCGCAGACACGTCCCGGTAGGCAGGCAGGCGAAACCCTTCGGGTCACGGACAGGGGGAGGAATGGAACAGATTCCTGAGACATTGTGGATCGAACACGACGTGTACCGGCTATACACGGCGCCTTTGGCCCCCTGGCTGCGCACCCGACCGGAACTTGCCTTCGAGGCGCGCAGCGACGCCTGTTCGCGGGGCTATATCGGTCGGTGGCAAATCGACGGAGGGCAGCTCTGGCTGATCGATCTGCACGGCTGGATCGACGGCCGCCTTTGGCGCGTGGCGGACCTTTTCGACGGGCAGGCGGAAATACCGGCGGAATGGTTCTCCGGACAGTTGGTGTTCGAACCGTCGATCGATTCCCTGAAGGAAGGTGCCGTGGCCCAGATGCAGCGCGTCGCCATTGAAAATGGACGGCTGAGCGTCGCCCGTCCCTGACCTGTCTGACTGGGCCCATCGCCCCCCGGCGCAGTTATCTCCGGCCAGTCAGGTGATAGATGGTGGAGCGATCCATGGCCTTGAACAACCGCTTGCGGCCATCCTTATCGGGTTGCGGCAACAGCAGGCGCACATAGCCCCAATCGTCGCCGTCCAAGGTCACATATTGCCGTTCCGCCAGACTGGGCGTTCCGGCATCGATGCAGTTGTTCATCGCGGCGATGACCTGATCAGCATCCTTGCGCAGGAAGAAATCGCTGACCGATTTACCACGCAGTTCGCCGCCATGCAGTTCGCAACAGAATGTGCCGGCCAGCCGGATCGTCGCGTCGCTGCGGTCCGGCGTCATTTCGATCTGCATGACCGTCGGCAGCAGGGTTGCCGGGACATCGCCGATGTCGATTTCAGAACTCACGCCTCGACGGTTCCGATCCTTCCAGACCCGGTGGATGGCGAACAGATCCGGATAGCGAGTCAGTTCGGATAGAGAATACTCGAAATGGCTTTCAGAAACGACCGGCTGCGCCGGCATGGTGTCCGGTCGCACCCTGTTTCTATAATGATCTAAAGCACTTGCTTTCGTCATGGTGGGCCGAGACTACAAATTTGGGTTCGGCCGCGCAACCGCACCGAAAATGAAAATGGGCGCCGACCAAGCGGCGCCCATTCCAGTCGATTTGCGATCGTTCGCGTTACGCCGCAACAGCCTTGGCTTCTTTCAGATAGCCCAGGACTGTGTCGACATCGCTGACTTCAAACGGGTCGCCCGGCTTTTCCGGCTCGACGAACATCTTTTCGATTTCGCCATCGTTCACGACCATGGCGTAACGCCACGAGCGCGGACCGAAACCGAGATCCTTCTTGTCGGCCAGCAGGCCCATCTTGTCGGTGAATTCGCCATTGCCGTCCGGGATCACCTTCAGTTCGTCCGTCACGCCCTGGTCTTTGGCCCAAGCGTTCATCACAAAGCTGTCGTTGACCGACAGACAATAGATGTCGTCGACACCCAGAGATTTCACTTCCTGGGACTTGATCATGAAGCCCGGCAGATGCGTCGACGAGCAGGTCGGCGTGAAAGCACCCGGCAGGGCGAAAACGACGACACGCTTGCCACCGAAAATATCGTCGGTGGAGACGTCTTTCCAGTCGCCGTCGGCGCGGGTCCGGAAGGTTACGCTCGGCACTTTTTCGCCGGGCTGCTTGGCATTCGGAAACTGGGACATGGTCACTCCTCCAATTCCTCGGGTTGTCCGGCGGGCCGCAGGGCGGTCCTGAACCGAAATAGGGATTGCCAGTCGGGCGCGCCTTTTAGAACGCGTCTAACTTGCTCCACCCCGAAGATAATGCCTTTTAGACGCATTTCAACATGAAAATGCTGCATCGCAAGACCACATTGGTCTCCCGATAAATCTTTATATTCTAATTATTTAATTATTCGTTCCGTCAGGACCGGCATCGATCAATTAGCTTACGCAGCATTGTCTCGCACTGCGCAATCTGATCGATCTCCACATACTCGTTCGGCTGATGGGCCTGATCGATCGATCCCGGCCCGCACACCACGGCCGCCATACCGGCGGATTGGAACTGCCCAGCTTCCGTACCATAGGGCACATAGGTCACGTCGTTGTCTCCGGTCAGTTGCCGCACCAGGGTTTCCGCTTCGCTGTCCAGATCTTCCCGCAGCCCCGGCACGACATTCTCGGTCGTCACGTCGATGCGGGTGTTCGGGTCCACCGCGTGCATTTCAGGCAGGATTTCCGCTTCGATCCAGGCCTCGTATTCGCGCTGGATATCCTCTGGGAAATCGTCCGGCAGATTCCGGACATCGCAGACGAACTCGCAACGCCGGGAGATGATATTGGCCGCCGTGCCCCCCTGAACCGTGCCGACATGGATGGTCGTATAGGGCGGCACGAACTTGCAGTCGGGATCGGCAGCGGCGGCCCGGGCTTTCGCCATTTCATCCAGTTTCGCGATCAACCGCGCACCGGTCATGACGGCCGACACGCCGCGGTGGGTCTGGCTCGAATGCGCCTCTTTCCCGGTGACGATTGTGCGGAAGAACCACATGCCCTTATGCGCCGATACGACCTTCATATCGGTCGGTTCGCCGATGATGACGACGGACGGGCGCGGCAGGCTGCGCCCGATCTCGGCGATCATGGACGGCGCGCCGAGACACCCGACCTCCTCGTCATAGGAAAAGGCGAAATGAATCGGCCGGGCCAGCGGGCGGGCCAGCATCTCCGGCAGCAGGGCCAGCGCCGTGGCCGGGAAAGCCTTCATATCGCAGGTGCCGCGTCCGTACAGACGGTCGTCCTTGCGCGTCAGGGTGAACGGGTCCGTGTCCCAAGGCTGGCCGTCGACGGGCACGACATCGGTATGACCGGACAGGCAGACGCCGCCTTCCCGTGCCGGGCCGACCGTCGCCCAAAGATTGGCCTTCGTTCCGTCCTCATTTGGGACCAGGGTCGACGCGATGCCGTGGCCATCCAAATAGGTCCGCACCCAATCGATCAGGGCCATGTTGGATTTGGCACTGGTCGTATCGAACCCGACCAGCGTTTCCAGCAACTCCACCGGTGTCGGCATGCCCTGATTTCCTTTGATTAATGCAACATTCCCGCGGTCAGCCGCGCCAGAAACTGGGCGCCAGCAGGATCAGCACCGTAAATATCTCCAACCGTCCCAGCAACATGCCGAGCGACAGCAGCCATTTCGCCTGGTCCGGCAGCGATGCAAAGGTGCCGGCGGGGCCGATGACCTCGCCCAGGCCGGGCCCGACATTGGATATGGCTGTCGCCGCGCCGCTGGTCGCGGTCACGAAGTCCAGACCCATCAGCCCCAGGGCGCAGGCCAGAAGGGCAAAAATCATCATGAACAGGAAGAAGAAGCTCATCACAGATTCTTCGACGGATTCCGGGATCGGCTTGCGATTGTAATAGGCGATGAACACGCCATGCGGACGCAGCAAGCGGCGCATCTGAACCTTGGCGGTCGCATAGAGAACCTGAAAGCGAAAGATCTTGATCCCGCAGGTCGTCGACCCGGCGCAGCCGCCAATGAACATCAACAGGAAAAACAGCGGCATAGCGAATGCGCCCCAAGAGCCGAAATCCTGCGTCGCATAACCGGTCCCGGTCATGACGGAGGTCACATTGAAACTGGTGAAGCGCACCGCATCGGCGATGGTCCAGTTCTTTTCGATGACCAGATAGACGATCATGATTGCCGTCGCGGTCAGCAGGAACCCGAAGAACCAGCGAACCTGACTGTCCCGGAACAACGCCCCGGGAGAGCCGCGCAGAGCCTGCAGATACAGCAGAAACGGCAGCGACCCCAGAATCATGAATACGGTCGCAATCCATTCGATTTTGGCGCTGCCGAACAGACCGACGGAACTGTCATAGGTCGAGAAGCCACCGGTCGCGACGGTCGTCATGGCGTGGTTAATCGCATCGAAACCACTCATCCCCGCCCACCAATAGAGCGCGGCGCACAGCAGCGTCAGCAGCAGATAGATGATCGCGATCCAGGCGCCGATCTGGGCTGCCCGCGGCAGCGCTTTTTCCACCCTTTCTGCGAATTCCATCCGGAACAGCTGCATCCCGCCGACCTGCAGCATCGGCAAAACCGATACGGCCATGACAATGATCCCGACCCCGCCCAACCATTGCAGCAAGGACCGCCACAACAGGATGCCGGGCGGCGCGTAGTCCAGCCCGACAATGACCGTGGAACCGGTGGTCGTGATCCCGCTCATCGCCTCGAAGAAGGCGTCGGTGTAGGACAGGTTCAAATCCGAGAAGGCCAGCGGCAATGCCGCGAAGGCCGGCAGCAAACACCAGGTTGTAGTTGTCATCACAAAGGCCTGACGGACGGTCAGCGCATCCGCCCTGGCCCAATTGGAGAGCGCCAACATCGCGCCGACAAACAACGTCAATGCCGCCGCGGCCGCAAAGACCCTCCAATCTGGGTTTCCTACCGCCAGATCGACCGCGGCCGGCAGAACCATAGCTGCAGCCAGTGTGACCAGCAGGATGCCGTTCACCAACAAGACTGGACGGAAATCGAGCAAATCCCCCTCCGGGACGGAAAACCAAATTGACTTACATACCCCCACTCCGGCGGCGGAGAATAGCGGCTAAGACCGCCACGTACCAGCGGCGCAATGATGACCGCCCCAACATTTGGAAGACAATGCTGGGTTTCCCGCGTCGGTTTCTTTACTATTCTTTAATCGGGTAGATGTAGGGTATTGGAATATACCAGGGTCGAAGGAAGGTCGCAGGTCAACATGCCCGAAAACAGCCGCGCCAAGGACGATGAAGCGGTTCAATCCGGCGAGCATGTGCAACGCCTTGAAGCGATCTATTTGAATACCCACGATTCCATCATCACCTACGATAGCGCCTCCACCATCGTATCCATCAACCGGATCACTTTGGAAATGTTCGGCTATGACAATGAAGCCGAACTGATCGGAATGCCGTTCGAGACCTTGGTGAACGATACGGCGGCGACCCGGCATCAGCGCAATGCCGCGGATCAGATCGCCGGCACCCGCGACAACATTCTGGGTCAACTTCGTCGGATTCGCGCGAAAAAGCGGGATGGAACGGTTTTCCCCGTCGATATTCACATCGCGGATTACAATTTTGGCGGCGAGCGGTTTTTCGTCGGATGCGTCCGGGACATGTCCCAGGCCCAGGAGCACGAAGACCGCGTCCACAAATCATTATTCTATGACCAACTGACCGGTCTGCCTAACCGGGAAACCCTGGACCGCAGTCTGGCCTCCGTCTTGGACCCGGCCGTGCGTGCGACCGCGCGCTTCCTGATGATGGAAATCGGCATCGATCAGATGCGCGCGATCAACACCACCTTCGGCATGGATGACGGCAATTCGGTCATTCGACTGGTCGGGCAACGCCTGGAACAGGCCCTTTTGCCTTGTGAGTTCTTCGGCCGGGGCAATGGCGACCGATTCACCGCCCTGTTCGAAATCCCTCCCAGCAAGACGGCGGATACGGTTGCGCTTGAGACCTTTCGAAAGATGCAGCGCGCCCTGTCCGCTCCGTTCGAATTCGGTGGTGCGCGCGTGTCCATCAGCGTGACCGCCGGTGGGTTGGAAATCCCGCTCTTAGCGACCGATCCGGGCCTGGCGATCCGCTATGCCGACATGGCCTATTACGAGGCAAAGAGCCTGCACCGCGGAGATGTTTATCTGCTGACGCCGGACGATGTCGCGCGGGTGATGCAAACTTCGGCCCTGGTGCATCAGATCCGCGAAGCCCTGCAGATGCAGGAATTTTTCCCGGTGTTTCAGCCGAAGATCGATCTGGAAACGGGCCGCTGCTCCGCCGCCGAATGCCTGATCCGCTGGCGCACGCAGGAAGGCAACATGATCTCGCCGGCGCTGTTCATTCCGGTCGCGGAAAGCGCCGACCTGATCGAAGGCATCGGCCGGTTCATTTTCCTGGAATCCTGTGCCGCCGTTCAGGAATGGAAAGCCGATCCACTGCTGAGCCAGGTCAAGTTGGCGGTCAACATCTCGCCAAAACAATTGGAGCGCGACAATTTCGTCGACTTTGTCCGCCGGTCACTGGATACATTCGGTATCCCCGCCTCGTCATTGGAATTCGAGATCACCGAGACGACCCTGGCAAACAACCCCAAGGTCACCTTCGCCGCGGTGGAGGAGTTGAGCCGGATGGGAATCTGCATCGCGATCGACGATTTCGGGACCGGGCAATCGTCGCTGGGCATGTTGCGCGACGTCTGTGCCTCGCGCGCCAAGGTCGACCGCGCCTTCCTGGCCGGCGTGCCGGAGGACGAGAAGTCCAACCGCATGCTGCGCAATATCGTCAACCTGATGCGCGACATGAACCTGGCGGTCACGGTCGAAGGCATCGAAACGAAGGAAGTCGCGGAATACGTCCGGACCCTGCGGTGCTCGGAAGGCCAGGGCTTCTTTTTTGCAAAGCCCATGGAAAAGGTCGATTTCGAAGATTTCGTGCGCGACACCAATGCCGCGGCAGCTCCCGGCGCGGTCTTGCGCCGTCAATCCGTATTGACCTGAACCGCCCTTATTGGCTCGCCCCTGCCAGGGACAGGCGGCGTCAACCGACGGCCGCCGCGTTCATCCCCGTCAATGCCATGAATTCCGACCGCAGGCCGCGATCATCCTTGAAGGCGCCCAACATCCGGCTGGTGACCATGTCGACGCCGTGCTTCTTAACGCCACGGGTCGTCATGCACTGGTGTTGCGCGCTGACCACGACGGCGACCCCGCGCGGGTCCAGGACATCCTGAATCGCGTCGGCGATCTGCGCCGTCATCTTTTCCTGGATCTGCAGGCGCTTGGCGAAAATCTCCACGACCCGCGCCAGCTTGGAAATGCCCACCACCCGATTATTGGGCAGATAGGCGACATGCGCGGTTCCGATGATCGGCACCATATGGTGCTCGCAATGGCTTTCGAAGGAGATGCCGCGCAGCAGCACCATCTCGTCATAGCCTTCGGTTTCCGAGAAAGTCCGGGCCAGCAGTTCCGTCGGATCTTCGCCATAGCCGGCGAAGAACTCCTCATAAGCCTTCGCGACCCGCTTCGGCGTATCCAGAAGGCCTTCCCGGTCCGGATCGTCCCCCGCCCAGCGCAGCAGCGTGCGGACGGCCGCCTCCGCTTCTTCGCGGCTGGGGCGGACAACGCTGTCTGCCAGGTCCTTGCTGCGCTCGCCGGATGCGGGCTGAATGGCGTTCATAGGCTCTTCCTTCGTCTGTCGGCGTCCGCGGAAGACCCGCACCCGCACGCTTTTCTCGATCGGCACGCCGGGGACGCGCCGGTTGTGCTACCAATTACGTCGCGTCAATTCAATTGGATTGTCTGATGCGGACTATCAAGGGAGAAGGCGGGAATTTCGACTTCGAAGCGGCCGCCATTGCGATCGTCCATCTCGTATCGCCCGGACATGATGCCGGACGGCGTCTTCAGAGGCGCGCCGCTGGTATACTCAAAACGGCGCCCAGGCGCGATCAGCGGCTGTTCGCCCACCACGCCGGGGCCGCGCACTTCTTCCCGCCGACCGTTGGCATCGGTGATGCACCAATAGCGATTGATGAGTTGCACCGGCCGCACGCCGAGATTTTCGATCTCCACGCTATAGGCCCAGACATAGTGAGAATGCTGGGGCGACGACTGGTCCGCCAGGAACTTTGGTTCCACGGCAACCCGAATGTCATGCGTAACCGCTTCGTACTTCATGATCGGGCCTGGTCGATCCATCCATCCTCGGAAGTCCATCCATAATAATGGATCATTCCCATATCTTGTCCAGTTGCCACCATCGAAATGCAAATTTGCCAAAAAGAAAACGGGCCGGAAGGTTGCCCTTCCGGCCCGATCTCCAACTTGCCCCGGAGCGGTTGCCCGCCCCGGCCGCGGTCATCACTTGATGGTGATTTCCACGCGGCGGTTCTGCGGGTTCCTCACGCCGTCGCCGGTGGCTTCGAGCGGCTCGCTCTCACCCTTGGCGTCGACGGTGAAGACCGAAGCCGGCACACCCATTTCGATCAGCGCGAAACGCACATTGTTGGCACGCTGCAGCGAAAGACGATCGTTGTAGTCGTTCGAACCCGACGTATCGGTGTGGCCGATCAGACTGATCTGTCCTTCCTTGAAGTCGCCGAACTTCGAATTCACGAGGTTCAGGACCTGGCTGGCGCCGTCGTTGACGTTCGCGTCATCCCAATCGAAGAAGACGATGAAGTTCGCGGGCTCCATCACCGGTTCCGGCGCCGGGGGCGGCGGAGGCGGCGGTGCCGGCGGCTCCATCTTCTTTTCCAGCACTTCGATCGCCGCCACGAATTCCTTCATGCATTCGGCGATGTGCTCGGGCTGATGATTTTCTTCCTGCTGCTCGACCCAGCAGTCAAACTTGGCTTGCGCGACGGCAGCTTCGGTCGGGTGGTTTTCGCGTCCACCGGCATCCAAGGCCTTGATCAAGCGCGCGCGGGCGGCAGCCAAGAGGTCGACCCGATCAGCGGGCAGGCTCCAGTTCCCGAGCTCTTCGGGCATGACGACTTCGCCGGCAGCGGTCCGCAGGCCCTTACGGGCGAAGTGGTCCGCATCGATGTAGTCGTGCATCTCGAACATCTCGAACTCAGAGAACTTCTGGTATTCCTTGGCCAGCGCTTTGGTGAACGCCGTGCCCTGCGGTTCGGTCTTCTGAAGCTCTTCGAGATTTCCGTAGACCGAGCAACCCGCGAGCAGAACGGCACCACCAACCAGGCCGATCAGACGCTTCAACATAATCGTAATTCCCCCTTTGCGGCTTCTTCCGTGGGGCCCGCCATCTCACCACCCACCGGAACGATGGCGCAGGTCAGAAGGCAATTCCCCGAAAGTGGGATATGTTAGAGCCGCCCCGGCAAATCCGAAGCGGCATGGGATACACCCATAATGCAATGACTATAGAGCTGTTCGGCGGGAATTCAAAGGGCCAGAACAGGGCTTTTTTTGTGGTTTTTATGGAGTTTCGTTTGCAATTTCACAGATGTTGCAATTTTGCCTAAAATTCGAATTAAATATCACGCAACAAAATTACCTCGCCGCCGGCCGACGCCGCGTCGTCGGGGTCATGCGTGACCAAAAGGACCGGGATTCCGCGCCCGGCCGCGTGTTCGAACACGAACTGACGGAACCGCGCGCGCAGGTCGGCATCAAGTTTCGAGAAAGGTTCATCGAGCAGCAGCGCTTCGGGCTCCGCCAACAGCGCCCGCAGGCAGGCGACCCGCGCCCGCTGACCGCCGGACAAGGTCGCGGGATCCCGTCCGGCGAACCCGGTAAGCCCCGCATCCGACAGCGCCGAGTCGATCCGCGCCCGACGTTCCGACCGTGGCAGGCCCTGGGGCAGTCCGAAGGCCAGATTGTCGCCGACACTTAGATGCGGGAACAGCAGATCGTCCTGAAAGAGTATCCCCGTCCGCCGGTATTGCGCCGGCAACCTGGCCAGGGCGCGGCCGTTGAGGGACACTGTCCCCGACAGGGCGAAGACCGGATCCAGCGTCCCGCATATGGCGGATAGCAGGGTCGACTTGCCCGAGCCGCTGGGACCCATGATGGTCGCGGTCCGGCCGGGCGCCACCGTCAGGGTAATCGGCGCGAAGAGCGGGGCACCGCGCAGCGCGATACTGGCATCCCGCAGCGCGAGGCCTTCGCTTTCCGGCAAGCTTCCGGTCATTCTACCCTTCCCTTCCAAAAGTCGCGCGGCGTAGCAGTGCCGGCGTTACCGCCGCCAGGGCGAACAGGGCCAATGGCAGAACCCCCTGCAGCACGACCAAGGCGCCGATGGTCCGCCGATCCCCGCCCCCGGCCAGCGCCACCGCCTCGGTGGTCAGGGTCGTCAGGCGGCCTGCGCCTGCGAAGACGGTCGGCAGATATTCCCCGACGCTGACCGCGAACCCCACCGCGAAGGCTATCAGTATCGGGCGCAGCAGCATCGGCAGCTTCACCCGCCCGAAAATACGCCAAGGTCCCGCCCCCAGACAGGCCGCCGCGCGGGCATATCGCGAATCCAGCGCTCGGTAAGGGTCGGACAGCGACAGAAAGATATAGGGCAGCACAAACAGCAGATGCGCCCAGACCAGTCCGATCCAGTGCCCATCCAGTCCGCCGCCGACCAAGAGGATCTGGGCGCCGAACAGAAAGGCGACCTGCGGCACGATCAGCGGCGTATAGAGCAGCCAAAGCGCCCGGTTGGTCGGCCGCCTCCCGGTCCGCTGCTCCGCCTCCAGACAGAGCAGAACCAGCACAAGCGCGATTGCGGCGGAGGCAAGCCCCAGCCAGACGGTCGTCATCAGCGGCTCCGCCAACTGGTCGGCGCGCCGGGTCCAGTTGGCCAGGCTCCATTCCGACGGCAGGGCGTCCGGAAACCGCCAGCGGCGTGCGAAGGACCAGATCGTCAATCCGACGAGCCCAAGCACGCCCAGAAGCGCCGCACCGCACAGCCCACCCAATGCGGCCGCGTTCAATCCGGCCGGCATCCGGCGCGCGCCGCGTCGTATCCAGAGCCGCCCCAAGGACGCCACTGCCCTTTCCGCAGCAATCCAGGTGCCAAGAGCGGCCAGAACAACCACGCCCTGCAGGCAGGCCCCTGCGGCGGCCTGAAACTGAAGCGTCAGATCGGGATCATTGGCCCAGCGCAGAATTAGCACGCCCAAAGTCGGCGATGGCGTCACGGTCAGGATCATCGCCACATCCACGACCGACACGGAAAACGCCACGACCGCGAAGACCGGCAGGCGGATCTGCGGATAGAGACGCGGCAGCACCGTCTTCAGCCAGCCGGACATCCGGTCATAGCCCAAGGATTGCGCGACCCGCATCGACCTTTCGGCCGGAACCTGGTTGAGCGCGCCCAATGTCATCAGGAACAGGAAGGGCACTTCCTTCACGACCAGGGCCAGAACAAGATTCCAACCATAGGGGTCCGGCGCCAGCGCCAGATCCGGCGGGCGGTCGAACCCGGTCAGCCAGGGCGACAGCGCGCGCAGGATCCAGCCGCTGGGTGCCAGCAGGAAGGCCAACCCCATGGCCAGAGCGGCATGAGGCACGGCCAGCAACGGCGCCAGCACCGCCCGGACACGGCCGAACCAGCGCGTACCATAGGCAGCCGCGCAGAACAGCGCGACCAGGGTGAAGGAAATCGCCGTTGCCGACAGGCCGGTGACGAAGCTGCGCAGGGTCGCATCCGCGACGCCCGGATAATCCGCAAGCGTCCGCCAGGGGTCGAGAGAGACCGCTTCCCCGCCCAGCGCCGGCAGAAAACCGAAAGCCGGCAACAGGGTCCCGATCAGCCCCGCCGCCACCGGCCCGAGAAAGACCGCCAGCGTCAGGCCCGGCACCAGGCGCAGAAACACGGCACGGCCAGAGCCGTCCGGCGGGGCGGCGTCAGCTGCCATACCGCTCCAGCCAGGAAGCCTCGATCCGGGTCATCCAGCTTGGATGCGGTTCCGGCAAGGTCGGCCCCAGTTCCGCCGGGCCCAAAGTGGCGATACCGCGCGGCAACGCGTCGAACTGCGCGCGTCCCTCCTCCGACAGGCGGTCCATGCTCAGAACGGTCATATCACCCCAGACGTCCGGATGCTGTTTCCTGGCCTGGGCTTCCGGCGACAGGAGGAAATTCGCCGCCACCATGGCCGCGGCCTTATGCGCGGCGTTGTAGGGAATGGCGACGTAATGGGTGTTCCCGATCGTCCCTTCCGCCAGCACGAAGGTTCGCACCGTGTCCGGCAGCAGGTCCTGCGCGATCGCGGAGGATGCCTTGCCGGGATGGAAGGACAGCGCGAAATCGACCGCCCCTTCGTCCAATAGGCGGATCAGCGCGTCGTCGCCGGACGGAAAATCCTTGCCGTCTCGCCACAGGACCGGATGCAGCCGGTCGAGATAGTCCCAGAGCGGCGCGGTCACGGCATCGAAATTGTCGCCCGCCTCCAACAGCAGGGCCTCGGGATCGTCGACCAACTCATAGAGCGCCTGTTTCAGGAAGGTCGTGCCGAGAAATTGCGGCGGGGCCGGATAGGTGACGCGACCCGGATTTGCAGCGGCATGATCCAGCAATGCGGCCATTGAGGCCGGCGGTTCCGATACCGTCTGCGTATCGTAGATGAAGACCAGTTTCGCCTGACCATAGGGCGATTCATAGCCGCCCGTCGGAATGGTGAAGTCCAGTTCAATCGCCGGGTTCGCCGCGACATCGATCAGGGCATAGTTCGGCAGCGACGGCGTGATCGGCCCGTGCAGAAGGTCCTGATCCTTCATCGCCTTGAAATTCTCGCCATTGATCCAGATGAGGTCGACAGACCCATCCGCATGGCGGCCCGCCGCCTTCTCCGCCACCACCTTGCGCACGGCCTCGGCGGTATCGCTCAGCTTCACATGGACCAATTCGATTTCATACTCCTCGGCCAGGCGTTCCCCGACCCAGGCGACATAGTCGTTGATGCCTTCATCCCCGCCCCAGGCGTTCCAGTAGAGGGTCTGGCCGCGCGCTTCGGCCACGGTCTCCTCCCAGCTCTGCGCCTGCGCCGCTGGCAGACCGCCCAGTGCCAGGCCGACCGCAAGAGCCGCCCCCCAAATCTTTGAAATCGCCATGGAACATCCTCTCGCTCGAACCCGTCTTCTTGATGCCAAAGGTAGTTCAACTGATCCGGCACGGCCAGCGGCGCCACGCCGTTCGGCTCGGTCTTCACGCAATTGTGCCCGGCGCAAAGTCATGCTACAGCGTTTGCCGTAAGGCCGATCCGCGATGGATCGGCACGCTGTTTTGAGGATTTCGGGATCGCCATGACCCGCCATGCCGCCCACCGCGATGCGCGACGAAGCCGCGCCGCGTCCGCCCGACGACCGGGCAGGACCGGCGGTGTATTCGCGCGCGGTGACGACGTGCAAGGGGTGGTTTGTCGCTAAGGTTCGGCACTGCCGTCTTCCTCTCTCCGTCACGCGCCGGTTTTGACGGGTACGAGAGATAGGAAGACACCCGATGCAATATTCCCTGACGCAAGAAGTTCCCACCGATTCCGACGATATCGACGCGCTGATCGACAGCGCCTTCGGTCCCGGCCGTCTGACCCGGACGGTCCACCGTTTCCGGAAATCCGTCCCGCCGATGAACGAATACGGCTTCGTCGCCCGGCTGGAGGGCGAGATGGTGGCCTCGATCCGGTTCTGGCCTGTCGTCCTGCCCTGCGGCACAACGATCCCGATGCTGGGCCCGCTGGCGGTACGCCCCGAAATCCGCGGCCTGGGCATCGGCCGCGCCCTGGTACGCAAGGGCATGGACACGGTCCGGGTCAGCGGCATGCCCGCCATCGTGATTGTTGGCGATCCCGGCTATTACGCGCCTTTCGGATTCAGCGTCGAACCGGTCCAGGGCCTCGATCTGGGCGGACCGGTCGTGCCACTGACCCTGATGGGCATCGAATATGAAGCGGGAGCCCTGTCCGGCAAGTCCGGCACGGTGGAACCGGTTCCCACTTGATCGGAGCCCCGCCGCTCACTATAAACCGGCCTCAGGACGCGGGTGTAGTTCAATGGTAGAACGGCAGCTTCCCAAGCTGCATACGAGGGTTCGATTCCCTTCACCCGCTCCAGTTCCCCCCGCAATGTCCGAACCGCTCACACCTCCGGGACCGGCATGTCCAGTTCCGCGTAGATCCAGGCGCGGAAAGCGGCGATCTTGGGGTCGGCCAGGGCTCCGAGAAGCATGACCATGCGGTAGCTGGCTTCCGCCTTCACCGTCATGCCGAAGGGGCAACGAGGTCTCCGTTCTTCAGGGTGCCGTTCATATCAACCTAGTTCTCGCTACCACCATTTTCACTAATATTGTTGGCATATTACACCTTATTGGTTTACAGCAAATAGGTTATTATTTACCAACCAAACCACCAAGGCGCTAAAAAATGTCGAAACGTCTCTTCATCAGCCATTCTTGGTCATATAGCGAACGCTACGTTTCGATGGTTAACCTCCTAAATAATCGCCCCTACTTCAATTGGACTAACTATTCTGTCCCGACGACCAAAGCATTCGGGCCCATGGCCAAATATAGAATGAAAGAGGAACTTCGTCAGCAGATACGCCCGGTAAACTGTGTGATCATCATCGCGGGAATGTGGACTAGCTACAGCGATTGGATACAGTTTGAGATGGAATTTGCTAAAGAGATTAACAAGCCAATTCTTGGGGTGCGGCCAAGAGGCGCACAACGCATGCCGGCCGCAGTTTACGAAAAGGCAAATATCGTCGTTAATTGGACAGCAGACTCAATTGTTGCAGGAATACGAGCAATCTCATGACACTAAATTCCATGCAGTATCCTGCTCTTTACGAAAGTGCGAGCAGCGGCTCTGACAAATCACAAAGGTGGTTCTTGTGGGCCATTCGCTCCGAATACCTTTTACTATTTTTTATTAGCTCTATCAGCGCGACTAGAAATCACATATCAAATCACGAATTGATACTAACAATTTCTATATTAATTCTTAGCGCAATATTTGTTTGCAAATCATTCAAGAAACTGGACCAAGACTGGTATCGATGCCGCGCTCTCGCAGAATCAATTAAAACAACTACATGGCGTTTTTCCATGCGTGCACACCCTTTTGAAGACGCTGAAAACATCGATATTCCAAAAGCTCACTTCCGAAATCTTCTAAAAGACATCTTGAGAACAAACAAGGGAATCACCGCAAAACTTTCTGCATTGAACCAAGATCAAGTCACCGCATCGATGATCATTCTGCGAAATCTTAATGTTAAAGAGAGGCTCGGATTTTACGTGAAGAACAGAATTGATGACCAAAGGCGGTGGTACATCAGAAAATCCGCGCACAATAAGAAAGCGATGAATATATGGATTTTATTAATGACTTTTATTTATTTTTTGGCTATTTTGTCAATAAATTCCAATTTTTTCGGATTTACATTTGCATCGTATGCGTTTGACCCACTAATCGTGATCATCACTTCTTTAATCGGCTGGATTCAGATCAAGAGGCACAGTGAACTTACCGCCAGCTACAATTTGACCGCTCACGAAATTGGTATCATCCATGGGAAGGCCGAATCTGTGAAAACAGAAATGGATCTCTCGGACTTCGTGAATGAAGCTGAACTCGCGTTTTCAAGGGAACACACCCAATGGGTTGCTCGGAGAGACGCCAACTAGTTTGCACGATCACACCTCCGGGACCGGCATGTCCAGTTCCTCGTAAATCCATGCGCGGAAAGCGGCGATCTTGGGGTCGGCCAGGGCTCCGGGAAGCATGACCAGGCGGTAGCTGGCCTCCGCCTTCACCGTCATGCCGAAGGGGGCAACGAGGTTTCCGTTCTTCAGGGCATCCGTCACAAGCGCGGACCGGCCGACCATGACGCCCCGACCGGCCAGGCAGGCCTGAATCATCATGTGGCTGTCGCTGAATTTCGGGCCGCGGCTCCAATCGACCCCGTCCGCACCGCCGACAATTTCCAGGAACCGCCCCCATTCGATCGGCCCCATCACCTTCGCGTCGGAATCGTGCAGCAATGTGTGATGTGCCAGATCGGCATAGCCCCGGATCGGATGTTCGGCATGGTTGACCAGGTCCGGACTGCAGACGACCCCGAGATACTCGTCCATCAATGTCTCTACATGTAACCCAGGGAAATCGCGGGTTCCGTAGCGTATGGCGACGTCGATATCCTCCGCCTCCAGATCGACCACCCGGTCGAATGTCGCCAGCATGACATCGATTTCGGGATGGATGGCATCGAAGCGGTGCAGCCGCGGCGTCAGCCATTGCGCCCCGAAGGACGACAGGCAGGTCACCTTCAGGGTACGCGAATCTTGCCCTTCCATCGCGCGGCGCGTCGCCCCCTCGATCTGGTCGAGCGCCTCGCTTAGCGGCGGCAGATAGGCTTTCGCGACATCAGTCACCGCAAGACCGCGCGGCAGACGCCGAAACAATGCACGACCCAGCCATTCCTCCAGTTGCTTGACCTGCTGACTGATCGCGGACGGGGTCACGGCGAGTTCCTCGGCGGCCTCCACGAAGCTTCGGTGCCGCGCGGCGGCCTCAAATGCCCGGACTGCCTTCAGCGGCGGAAGACGTCGACGCATCGAATTCTCCTTGAGTAACTTTTTCTAAGCCAATGGCCCGGATATTCGCGTTTGCTCTGAAATCAGACAAGGGCCATCTTAGCCACAGACGGGGCGATGAAACCTGAACCGAAAAGGAGCAACGCCATGACTGATGTGACCTGCAGCCAAAGTTACACCCATTTCGCTAACGCAGTCGAACGAGACGGACTGACGATTGGTGCCGTCCTGAAGGCCTGGCACTTCCGCTGGCAGAGCCGTCAGCGCCTGTCCAGGATGACGGACCGCGAACTGGACGATGTCGGACTCGACCGGAGCATGGTCGAGCGTGAAATTGCAAAGCCGTTCTGGCGCCGCTGATCCCCTGGTGCGATGTCAGTAACAAGAAAGGGCCGGCATGTGCCGGCCCTTTCCCTGTTTCGATATCCGAAAAGGATCAGTGCAGTTCGGCGCGGATCCGCTGACGGAAGGCGTCGATCGGAATGGATTGCGTACCGTCCGACTTCACCTGCCAATAGGTCCAACCGTTGCAGGAAGGCGCACCCTGCACCGCCGCGCCGACCTGATGGATCGAGCCGCGATGATCGGCCGAGATGATGGTACCGTCCGAGCGGACCTTGGCCGTGTGCCGGCGACACGGGCTGATCAGCACCGTCCCGGGGCTCAGCATGCCGCGTTCCACCAGCATTCCGAAGGGAACGCGCGGTTCCTTGCGCTTCGGCGTGGTGTAGGAAATCGCGTCGGCATCGGCGGCTTCCGGCTCCGCCGCGATGCGGCGCGCCGCGATCTTGAGATACTTCTCCTCGCGTTCGATGCCGATCCAGCGGCGGCCGAGGCGCTTGGCGACGGCGGCCGTCGTGCCGCTGCCCAGGAAAGGATCGAGGACGACCTGCCCCGGTTCCGTCGACGACAGGATGACCCGGTGCAGCAGCGCTTCCGGCTTTTGCGTCGGATGGGCCTTGCTGCCGTCGTCGTCCTTCAGGCGTTCATGCCCGGTACAGATCGGCATGGTCCAATCGCTGCGCATCTGAAGGTCTTCGTTCAGGGCCTTCATGGCCTCGTAATTGAAGGTATAGCGCGCGTCCTGGTCCTTGGAGCACCACAGCATCGTCTCATGGGCGTTGGTGAAGCGCCGGCCCTTGAAGTTGGGCATCGGGTTGGTCTTCACCCAGACCACGTCGTTCAGCATCCAGAATCCCATATTCTGCAACGCCGTCCCGACCCGGAAGATGTTGTGGTAACTGCCGATCACCCAGATCGTGCCCGACGGCTTCAACAGCCGGCGCGCCGCCGACAGCCAGTCCCGAGTGAACCGATCGTAAGCATCGAAATCGTCGAACTTGTCCCAGTCGTCGTCCACCGCGTCGACCTTGGAATTGTTCGGTCTGTAAAGAGAACCGGCCAACTGCAAGTTATAGGGTGGATCCGCAAAGATCATATCTACGGATTCTTCGGGAAGCGACCGCATTACTTCAATACAGTCACCGGTCAGAATTTGATTCTGCGGTAATTTTTTCATGATTCTTCATGAGCCCAAGTGCTTGCCAGAGCCCGAATCATGATTCTTTCAGGAGTCTGGGTCAACAAGTATCTGATTCGACTTGAATTTTTCTACATATAGAGTCCCAGCCGGGGAACGGGACTCTAGATATTGAGGGCCGTCTGAAGCCGCGCCTTGATGGGCGCGAAACTGGTCCGGTGGTAGGGCGTCACGCCCAAGCGATCCAGACCGGCACGATGGGCCGCCGTGCCATATCCCATATTGGTTTCCCAGCCATAACCGGGATAGTCCCGCGCCAGTTCGACCATGATGCGGTCACGCCGCACTTTCGCCAGGATCGACGCGGCCGCTATGGCGATTGAAGCGCTGTCGCCCTTCACGATCAGGCGGGTCGGCACGCCCAGTTTCGGGTCCCGATTGCCGTCGACCAGGGCACAGCCGGGGCGGTGCGGCAGGGCCGCCAGGGCGCGCCGCATCGCCAGAAGACTGGCCTGCAGAATGTTCAATTCGTCGATTTCGGCGACGCTGGCCTCCCCGAATGCGTGCGGGATTGCGGCGGCGAGTGGGTCAAAGAGCGCGTCGCGTCGGTCCAGCGAAAGCTTCTTGGAATCGTCCAGCGACGCAAACAGCGTCTCCGGCAGGCCGCCCGTCGCGTCGGACGCATCCGGCAGCACCACCGCGCAAGCCATGACCGGTCCGGCCCAGGGACCGCGCCCGACCTCATCCAATCCCGCAACCGGCCCGTCCGCTTCGGCCAGCAGCGCGCGCTCATGGCGCAGATCAGGCATTCTTGGGCTTGCCGGCGCCGCCCTTTTCCTCGGCGGCGGGTGCTTCCGGATCCGGTCGCGCAGAGGGTTGTTTCGGCGGGGCCTTGCGTTTCTTGGGCGGACTTGCGTCCATGGCCGCGTCTTCCGGCGGCGGGGCGGATTTGTCCACCTCGCCTGGCAGCTTCTTGCGGATCGGGCTCTCCTCCAGCTTCTGCGCGGCATGCCGGCGCATCCTGTCGATGCGGATTTGAAGCCAGGTCGCGATCCGGAACGCAACGGCGAACAGCGTCCTGGACGTCCGCTTCGTCACCTGCCATTCGCGGAAATAGGCGAAGCGCAGCAGCCCCCCGACGCTTGAAATATGCCCCGCCGCCCGGTGCCGGATACGCTTGTTCAGGTCGAACATCAGCGGGCTGGTCACCAGGGAGAAAACCGTCAGGGCCACGATCATCTTGTGGATTTCCGGCCCGATCACATTGGACGACAGTGCCACCGCCGCCATCACGAAAGAGAATTCCCCCAGCTGCCCGATGACCAGCGAAACAGAAAAGGCGGTCTGCCAATTCTGCCCCTGCAGGCGCAGGATGAAGACGTTCAGCGCCGTCTTGAACACGGCAACGAAGACCATGAGGCCGATCAACAGCCAGATGTTCTCCCAGACAAATGGCAGATCGATCAACAGGCCGATAGACAGGAAAAAGACCATCATCAGGATCGCCTGGATCGGGCCGGCATTCTCGTGGACTTCCTGACGCTGGGCGCTGTTGCCGACGATCAACCCGGCCAGGAAGGCACCGAAGGCGGGCGACAGGCCGATGACACCGGCGATGGTCGCGAAGCCGAAACAGAAGGCGAAAGCCGCCAATGGCTTCAGATCGGCATTCTTGCTGACAATCTGGTGGAAGGGCAGATCGACCTTCGCGCGTCGCGTCAGGAACAGGATGATGAGCACCAGAATCCCGATCGACAGCGCCACTTCCAGGATCATGTGCAGGATGGCGCCTTCACTCTCGGACGCCATATTGCCGATCACGACCAGCATCGGCGCGACCGCCAGATCCTGGGCGATCAGGATGCCGACGGCCAGGCGCCCGACATTGTTGCGAAGTTCCCCGGTATCCTCCAGCACCTTCACCGCGACAGCGGTCGACGACAGGGCGAGGCAGAACCCGAACAGAATCGCCCATTCCCGGGGCCAATCGAACAGCCCGCCCAGCACATATAGCGCGCCGACCGACAGGCCGATCTGAGCCAGGGCGGAGACGATGGCGACCTTCCAGATGGTCCGGAAACTGCGCAGGCTCAGCTCCATGCCGATGAAATACAGCAGCATGATGACGCCGAGCTGCGCCAGAAGATCGATGGTTTCTCGGTTGTCGACCAGGGATAGGCCGTTCGGTCCCAGGATCAGACCGGCGAAGATATAGCCGATAATCGCCGGCTGCCTGAGCCGGACCATGACCATGCCGCACAGAACGGCGGCGACGGCTACAATTGCAATTCCCGTGAGATCAGAAGCACCGTGCATGATGCCGCCATCTTAGCATGGAATTTCCGGGCGAATAGGACAAAGCCGTGAAATTGCTGAAAGATTTCAGCGGATCTAGAGCGGTATGCGATCAGATGGAATCACCTGAGATCGGCATGGCGGGTTGTCGGTTAGAAGCGTCGGCGCAGGCGATGCGGGGCATCGTCCAGCCGTCGCGACGACACCGACGGCCCGCCATGCCGACCTTCGGCGCCGTCTTTGGCTCCCTGGACCGCGTCGCGGCACGCTTCCGATGCCCCGCATCGCCACGCGCGCCGCTCCTAACCAGGAAACCGAAGATGGCGTCTCAGGCGGTTCCATCTGATCGCATACCGCTCTAGGTCTGGGTCTTCTCAAAGTCGAAGATGAGGAGCAGGCGGCTCACTGGCCCTTCATCGCCGAAGGGCAGCGTCAGGACACCGTATCGCCGGAAGCTCTTCGGCGCCCAGGTCAGGGTCGACCGCGAGTAATAGGGGCGACGGTGACGCACTGCCCAAAACAGACGTTCCGTCCCGTCATCGGCATCCGGCAAATCGCTGATCTTCGCCCCGGTGAATTCCTTACCCAGCATGTCGGTCAGCGCCGTTCCCGCAAGGCGTACCAGAAAGTCCTGATCGACGACCTCCAACACGGCCATCATGGTCAGCGCCGAACGCGGCAGGGCCAGGGGGTCGATATGTTCGATCGACGGCACGTCCGCCGTCTTCGGCAATTGCGTCCAATAGACGAAAGCGTCCTGCTGACCGACGGTCGGCAGGTCGGCCGCGTTGAACGTGGTTACCATGGAACCGGCGGGTTCTGCTTCGTCACGGGGAAACGGGTCGGTGGCCATCCGACAAACCTTCATGTTCGCGCCTCGATGGGCGCTGCATAACAAGGTTAACGGGCCCTGTCGAACCAATGCTGGCACAGAATGCCGTGCAATTTGCTACTGGCGGTCGAACGCCTTGAAATCAAAACAAATCCATCTGCGGGCTGGGCAGTTTGGGGGCAATGAAAGCGCTGCAATCCAGATCCGACTGGCGGCGCGTATCGAGACCGAGCTTGCGGCGGGCAAGGCGGAACCGGTTTGCGATCAAATCCGCAAAGGGCCCGGTGCCGCGCATGCGCTTGCCAAACTGAGCCTGATTCAGCGCGCCGTCCCGGCTTTGCCGTATCAAGGACAGGACCCGTTCGGCACGGTCGGGATAATGGGCGTGCAACCATTCCTGGAACAGGTCCTTGATCTCCAGGGGCAGTCGCAGCATCACATAACCGGCGGACACGGCACCCGCCTCCACCACCCGTTCCAGGATCGTTTCGATCTCATGGTCGTTCAGCGCCGGGATCACCGGCGCAACCAGAACGCCGGTCGGAACCCCCGCTTCCGTCAGGCGACGGATCGCGGCGATGCGCTTCTCCGGTGTGCTGGCGCGGGGTTCCATCTTGTTCGCCAGATGCCGGTCCAGCGTGGTGACGGACAGCATGACCCGCACCCGGTTCTCCCGCGCCGCCGGAACCAGTAAATCCAAATCCCGGCAGACCAGGGCATTCTTGGTCACGATGGTATAGGGATGGCGCGCCTCGTTCAGGACCCGTAACAGGCCGCGCGTCGCCTCCGTCTGCCGCTCAACCGGTTGATAGGGATCGGTATTGGTTCCGAAGGCGATCGGAGCACAGCGATAGGACGGTTTGGCCAGTTCCCGAACCAGCAGTTCCGCCGCGTTGGGTTTCCAGAACAGTTTCGTTTCGAAATCGAGGCCGGGCGACAGGCCGAGATAAGCATGTGTCGGCCGGGCGAAACAATAGACGCAACCATGCTCGCAACCGCGATAAGGGTTGATCGACCGGTCAAAGGGGACATCCGGACTGTCGTTCCGCGTGATTACCTTGCGCGCGCCATCGACGCCCAGCTTGGTCTTCGGCGGCGGCGTGCCGGTACCGTCGACATCCTCGGCCAGCAGCCAGCCATCGTCGATCCTCGCCGTTTCATGCCGTTCGAACCGTCCGGTGCGATTCGTCACGGAACCCCGCCCCTTGGTCGGGCGGTCGGGGCGAGGGTCCGCCTGGGTCGTTTGATAGCCGATGTTCATGGACCCAACCTACAAACAAAATAGGAATAAATAAAGAACAAAAAGGGACATAATGTCCGTTTCGCATTTTCAGGGTATTTGGCGCAGTCCGGTTGCGGGATTCCCGGGCCGTTCCTACACTCTGCGAACCTGTCTGGAAGGAAAGGACGGAACGGTCCATGCCGTATGTTTCACGCGACGACGAAGGCCGGATCAACGGAATCGGCGACCGCCCGGCCCCGCATGCCAAGGAATTTCTGCCGAACGACCATCCCGAGGTGATCCGCTATCTGCGCGGGGCCAGCCCCAGCGCAATGATGGACCGCCTGAGCGCGACCGATACGGAGATGGCGCGTATCTCCGAGGATTTGATCGACGTTCTGGTCTCGCGGAACATCCTGAACTTCACCGATTTCCCGGTCGAGGCGCAGCGCAAGCTGATGGCCCGTCAGAAGCTGCGCAAAAGCCTCTCCGCGCTCAGCAACCTCGTCACCGACGAGGACGACATCATCTGATTTTGGTCACGCGACCGGCGGGATGGCGGGCTGGGTCTCGAACGCCTCCTGCCAGTGCGCCACGGCCGCATCCCCCGGCGAACAGGCCGCCAGCTTGCGCAAGGCGACCCGGATCGCCGTGCGTTCCCGCCGGGACAGGTCGGTCGTGTCGGGCGGCGGGCTTCCTGCACGGACACCGTCGCGCGCCAGGCGTTTCGCCGCCTCCAACTCCGCCTCCCCGAAACGGTCCAACAGGGCATCGAACGCCGCCATGTGGTTGCGATCCAATGTCGGCGCGGCTTCGCCGTCGCGCTGCAGGATCGGGTTCGGCGGACAGAAATGCAGCACAGGCACATGGCCCGGCGGCACCGGCACATTGGCGGAATGGGTCCGGCCGGATGCCAGAAGATCGGGCAGGATATGGGTATGCGGCCCGGGCGCGGTCCGCCCATCCGGTGCGGGGATCGGATTGTAGACCTCCACCCGGCCCAGGCGGCTTTGAAATACGCGGTGCGGCTGCCCGGCAAGGATCAGGCGATAAGCCTCTGCCCCTTCCGCCCCCAGAAGATTACGACCGATTTGGCCGCGCAATGCCTTGATCAGCGCCGGATCTGCGGTTCGGATCATCGCCTGCAAGGTCGGACGCCCCAATCCCAGATCGAACAGAATGGCGGAACGATCGTCTTGCCGGATTGCCTTTTCGTCCGGCCCCAGCTCAGCCAACCCAAACTTGCCACAGCCGATATCCGCCACGTCCTCCGGCAGACACAGATTGACCCCGTGCAGCCAAAAGTCGCGCCGTTTTGTCAGAAATTCATAAGGGGCGAGCCGGACCGGCCCGGACAGGGCGACACGCAACGCCCCGCCAACCCCGACGATCGTGCCGCCGTCCGCAGACAACCGTACCTCCTGCGGTTGGCCTTGCACGGTGTGGTATTCTGCAATCGCGCCGAAGACGGCAACCGTCCAACTTGTATCGGAATCCCTCAGGTACCGGTGAACGACTTCAACGATGTCCTTCAAGCGGGCGCCCCGTCCGCATCGTCCGCGGCAGCGCGACCCGCAACGGGTTTGAAGGAGGGCAACCAGCGCACCGCCCGCTCCGCCTGGGAAAGGGCCTTGTCCAGTGCGGCCATGGTCTTCGACAGGTCCTCGGAGTTATCCTCGAACCAGACCCGCAGGCAATGCAGCCAGATCGCCGCCAGGCCCTTGACCCGCAACGCCCCGGCGACACCGTCCGCGGATTCGCCCGCCGCCTCCAGATACCAGGCCATGGCACGCAGCCCCTGCGGCGCCATTTCGATGACCACCGCCGGATCGCCGGGCAGGTCCCTTCGGATTGCCAGAAGCGCGTCGCGGTGCGGCTGCAGGGCGTCGAAGCGGCGCATCAGCAGATCGAACAGCCGGTCGCGAACGCTTTCTTCCTCACCGAACTCCGGGTCGTCTGCCAGGATCGCGGCGTCGATCCGAACCAGGAACCGGGTGAGAAGGGCCGTCTTGCCGTCGAAACACCGACGTAGATCCCCCAGATCGCAGCCTGCTTGGGCCGCGATGTCGGTCAGCCGGACATCCCGATACCCACGTTCCGCGAACAGGGACAAGGCCGCGTCGATCGCGGCTGTCTCAATTTCCGAATCCGTCTTTCGTTCCATCGCCGGGCGATCCGATCCGTTGATCCTATCATTCGACCGCCCCCAACAGGCCGGCCAATCCGCCGTCATCGTCGCTCAACACCCGGTCCTCCGGCAGGCCGATGATGACCGTAGTGCCCATGCCGGGGCTGCTTTTGATTTCGAGCCAGCCACCATGGGAAATCACGATAGCGCGCGCGATCGGCAAGCCAAGCCCCGTTCCGGATTCCGCCGCGTTGAAACTGTAGGACGCCCGGCCGAAGGGCATCAGCGCGGTGGCGACATCGTTGCTCGACATTCCGATACCGTTGTCGATCACGCGGAGGACCGCGAAACCGCCGGTCACGCCATCATAGACGGCGCGTATCTCACTGCCCCTTTGTGAGTATTTGAGGGCGTTGGAAAGGAGATTTGTGAAAACCTGGGTCAGTTTCAGTTCATCGGCGAACAGTGTGGGCGCGGCATCGAACCCGCTCAACGTCACCGTGCTGCCCTTCTCGCCCGCCAGATTGCCGACGATCCGCACGGCTTGATCGATCACCACACCCAGTTCGACCGTCGATTCATCCATCGCATCCGGCCCGGAACTCAACTTGCCCAGTTCCAGCATGCTCTTGACCATGGCCAGCAGATACTGGCCCGACGCGTTGATGTCGTCGGAATAGCTTCGATAGCGCTCCGGCACCGGGCCGAAATGCTGATGGCTTATGACCTCGCTGAACCCGATAACCGCGTTCAACGGGGTCAGCATTTCATGCGACAGGTTCGAAAACAGCTGTGTCAGCGCCTCATTCGGAAGGGACCGCTCGGTGATCGCCCCCGTCCCGTCCGTCTTCAACAGATAGACCGGCCAGGCCTGTCCGGAATCGCCGCCACCGACGCCGTTCTGATCGAACATCATCGCCAGCCCGCCGCCCGATTTCAGGCGCGCCGGGATCCAGCGTCCGGCAAATGCCGAAGGATCGACGGGTGCCTCCGCGCCTTCCCCGAGATCGACGAAATTCCACAACTTCTGACCGAGGACACCGCGACCCGACCCCGCCAGTATCGCCATTGCCGACACGTCCGCATTGACGATGACATCGCCGTCCAGTTCGACCCAGGGCAAAGGCAATGGGGTGGAGCGGCCTTTCATCGGTCGCCACCTTCCGCCGCCGGGAAGCCGATGCACCCTTCCGCCTGACAGCTTTCGAAATTCGTCTCAGGCGATATGACCGCACCCTCCAGGCTGGCACCGTTCAGAATGGCCCCCGTGAAATTCGTGCCGGTCAGATCCGCGCGACGCAGATCCGCATTGGTCAGGTCGGCCCGGTTGAGGTCCGCGTTGCACAGACGCGCGCCGGTCAGAACGGCATTCTTCAAATTGGCCGACATCGTGCGCTTGCGATCGGTCAGGACAAGGGGGCTCAAATTCGCGTCCGTCAGGTCCGCTTCATTGCAATGCGCGCCGCCAAGGCGGGCCCCTCGCAGATCCGCCTCGATAAGCTTCGCCATGCGCAGATCGCTGCCGGTCAGGTCGATCAACGCCATATTGGCGACGGAGAGGTCCGCCTCGTAGAGGCAGGTCCGCCGCACCAGCGCCGCCGACAGGACCGCGCCCTGCCAGTCAACGCCGCGCAGAGAGACGCCTTCCAGCGTCAGCCGCGCGCCTTCCGTCGAATTCGACTGTACCCATTTCCGGTGCGCGGCCTTCATCACATCGATGTCTTCCTCAGCCTCCGCGAAAGTTTCCGGCAATTTCGCATTGGCAAGGGACGGGCTGGTCATCAGTGCGTAGTCCGCGATCGCGCCTGTCAGGTCCGCCCCATCGAACGTACTGTCGACGACCTCAACCTCCGTCAGGATCGCGCCCCGGAAGTCGGCATTGTCGACACGGCAGCCGGAAAAGCTGGTCCCTTTCAAATTGGCGTTGGTGAAGACCGCATTGCGCAAATCCGCCTGCCTGAAGGTGACACCACGCATCTCCGCGCCCGTGAAATCGGCGGCGAGGGCAAAGCTGTTGCCGATCTTGGCGCCGGTCATGTTCGCACCATGCACCGACGCACCGGACATGTCCGGGGATTGGGCATGACCTTCCAGATTTTCCAGCCCCGCATGCTTGTCGGCCTGGGCCAAGACCGCTTCGCGAACATCGACTTCGGTCATCATCGCGCCATTCAGCGAGGCGCCCCGGAAACACGCGCCGCGCAAATCCGACCGATGCAGCTTCGCGCCGTCCAGAACGGCACGGGTCAAATTCGCGCCATAGAAATTCGCAAACTGAAAGGATGACCGGTCCATCCTGGCATTTGTCAGGCTGGCACCGCTGAAATCGGCCTCGTCCAACAATCGCCCCTGCATTACCGCGCCATCCAGCGCGGCGTATTTCAACAAGGCACGCTTGCCGCTCGGCTTTCGTTCCAGAAACCGCTCATGGGCCGAAATAATGGAGTCCAAATCTTCTTTGGTCATACGCCCCGGCTGACTTCTTTCAACACTTCCCATCAAATCCCGCCGTTAACCATAGTATGGGAAGCGATTGAATTTTCCAGTCAGCGCCTCGCCAACCAAGGGATTTCCTGTGCGGCCCGCCCGCTCAGCCCCGGGATTAGGCATCAGGAACGGTTAAGAAATCGTTGTGATTCCGGGCCCCGCAGCCGGAAAAGAGAAAGGGCGGCGCAGATTGCGCCGCCCTTCCCGGAACAGTTTGCGGATGAAGCCGACAGGCTTACATCATGCCGCCCATGTCCGGCATGCCGCCGCCATGGCTGTGATCTTTGGGTTCCGGCTTGTCCGCGACCATGGCTTCGGTCGTGATCAGCAGGCCGGACACCGACGCGGCATCCTGCAGGGCGCAACGGACGACCTTCGCCGGGTCGATGACGCCTTCCTTCATCAGGTCGACGAATTCGCCGGTCTGGGCGTTGTAACCCCAGTTGGTGTCCTTCGATTCGCGCAGCTTGCCGACGATGACGGCGCCGTCCGCACCCGCGTTGTCGGCGATCTGACGCGCCGGGGCGGTCAGGGCCTTGCGGATGATTTCGATGCCGACCTTCTGGTCGTCGTTGCCGGCAGTGACCTTCTCCAGGGCCTTCAGCGAATAGAGAAGCGCGGTACCGCCACCGGCGACAATGCCTTCTTCCACGGCCGCGCGGGTCGCGTGAAGGGCGTCGTCGACGCGGTCCTTCTTCTCTTTCACTTCCACTTCGGTCGCACCGCCGACGCGGATGACGGCAACGCCGCCCGCCAGCTTCGCCAGGCGTTCCTGCAGCTTCTCGCGGTCATAGTCGGAAGTGGTCGATTCGATCTGCGCCTTGATCTGGCTGCAGCGCGCTTCGATTTCCTTCTTCTTGCCGGCGCCGTCGACGACGGTGGTTTCGTCCTTCGTGATCGACACTTTCTTGGCGCGGCCCAGCATGTCCAGGGTCACGTTTTCCATTTTGATGCCGACGTCTTCGGAAATGACCGTACCGCCCGTCAGGATGGCCATGTCTTCCAGCATTGCCTTGCGACGATCGCCGAAGCCCGGCGCCTTGACGGCCGCGACCTTCAGGCCGCCGCGCAGCTTGTTGACGACCAGGGTCGCCAGCGCTTCGCCTTCGACGTCTTCCGCGATGATCAGCAACGGCTTGCCGTTCTGAACAACCGCTTCCAGAACCGGCAGCATGGCCTGCAGGTTGGACAGTTTCTTTTCGTGCAGCAGGATGTACGGGTCTTCCAGTTCGGCCTGCATGCGGTCGCTGTCGGTCACGAAGTACGGCGACAGGTAGCCGCGGTCGAACTGCATGCCTTCGACGACTTCCAGTTCGGTATCCAGCGACTTGGCTTCTTCAACCGTGATGACGCCTTCGTTGCCGACCTTTTCCATCGCTTCGGCGATCATGTCGCCGACCGACTTGTCGCCGTTCGCGGAAATCGTGCCGACCTGGGCGATTTCGCTGTTCTTCTGGATCTTGCGGGCGCGCTTGGCGATATCCGCGACGACCGCTTCGACGGCCAGATCGATGCCGCGCTTCAGGTCCATCGGGTTCATGCCGGCGGCCACGGCCTTGGCGCCTTCGCGCACGATGGCCTGGGCCAGGACCGTCGCCGTCGTCGTGCCGTCACCGGCCAGATCGTTTGTCTTCGACGCGACTTCGCGCACCATCTGGGCGCCCATGTTTTCGAACTTGTCCTTCAGTTCGATTTCCTTGGCGACCGTGACGCCGTCCTTCGTGATGCGCGGGGCGCCGAAGGCTTTGTCGATCACGACGTTGCGGCCTTTCGGGCCCAGCGTGACTTTGACGGCATTCGCCAGGATGTCGACGCCGCGCAGCATGCGGTCGCGCGCGTCGGTCGAGAATTTAACTTCTTTCGCAGCCATAATTCGCTACTCCGTATCAGGTTGTGGCAGTAACGGTTTGTCCGAAGACCCCGTCTTAGGCGGCCTTCTTCTTGGCAACCTGCACGTCCAGGACGCCCAGGATGTCGCTTTCCTTCATGATCAGCAGCTCTTCGCCGTCGATCTTCACTTCCGTGCCGGACCATTTGCCGAAAAGCACCAGGTCGCCGGCTTTCACATCCAGGGCACGGACGGAGCCGTCTTCCTGAATATGGCCGTTGCCCACAGCGACGACTTCGCCCTGCATCGGCTTTTCCTTGGCGGTGTCCGGGATGATGATCCCGCCGGCCGTCTTCTGATCCTCTTCGACGCGACGAACCACAACACGGTCGTGCAAGGGACGGAATGCCATGATTGAACCTCCTCCATTCGTAAGACAAAGGTTTGTCATGCTGATGATGATTTAGCACTCCTGGCATTGGAGTGCTAAACAGTGCGCGATCCATGTATGAAAATCTTTCACCGCTTTCAAGAGGATTTGGATGAAATTATCAGCACTCTCGGCAATCGGCTGCCAACCTACTGATTTATAACATTTTTGTTGCGACGCACACCAAATTGGGGGCAAACTTTTTGCCTGTGGGAGATGCGACTCCCCGCCCTCAATGGGCGTCGAAACGCACCTCCCGCTCGCGAAGAAAAGCAACAACCGCGACAGTAGGAGGCATAAGCCGATGTCTGGTACCGATACCCCGGCCGCTACGGACGGGCTTTCCCTGCAAATGAAGGGCTATCGCCTTTCGACCGCCGAAATCCTCTATCACATGCCCGACCATCCGGGATTGCTGCAAAGCTTCATCTGGCAGCATTACGATATCGCCCCGAAATTCCCGGAACTTCACCGGTTCCTGGATTTCTGGGTTGAGAATATCGATGGCCCGCTGCATTCGGTCCGCGTCGCGCGCTACGACCTTGTCACCCCGGGCGACACGCGCTTCACGGACGCATGGATGCAAATTCACTGATCGCGCGGGCCCGGGCCCAACGATGAATCCGGGCTAAACGATGAATTCGGTCGTCGTCAGACGGCCGCTGCCGCAGACCGAGACGACATGTCCTTGCGGGACTGCCGTCCAACGCGGCCGGTCGGTATCCAGCGGCTCGGAGACGAGTGTCATCGCCGCGCTGCCTGCGCCGGTGTAATAGAGCGTCGGCGCCAGCGCGTCCGAGGCGCAGCGGAAGGCAAAGATCCGGTTGCCGTCGGACAGGACCGCCGTGAAGCGCAGTGGATCGGTGATCCCGGCCTCCGCCATCGCGCGGCGGACAATGCCCAGACTTTCGCCCATGGCGCCCACCGGATCGGCATCCAGTCCCAGCGACAGAGCCAGTAGAAAGACCAGTTCCGAATCCGTCGTACCTTGGCGGCAGGTATAGTATTCGTCCGGAAGCATCTGCTCCAGCTTGCGCCGGATCAGGCCGTAGCCGCCGATCTGGCCGTTATGCATGAACAGCCAGCGGCCATAGGCGAACGGATGGCAATTGGCCCGTGTCGTCGCCGTGCCGGTTGAGGCACGGACATGGGCGAAGAACAGGCGCGACCGGATCTGCGCCGACAGGTGCTTCAGATTCTCGTCGTTCCAGGCCGGCAGGATTTCGCGGTACAGGCCCGGTTCCGGCCGTTCGCCATACCAGCCCAGCCCGAACCCGTCGCCATTCGTTTCGGTCTTGGCCTCCGCCGCATGCAGGCTCTGATGGATCAGGGAATGGTCGGGCTTCGCGACCAAGTCTTCCAGAAACAGGGGCGGTCCCCAGTAAGCCAACCAACGGCACATGAACTGTCTCCGATACATCGAACGCGCCGCATTTTAGGGCTGCGCCTCCCTGCTCATGCAAGTGCTTTAACTCAATGCCCGGCGCGCGCCCGCTCCTCCACCGGTCCGTCCATCAAATCCCTCGATCAATTCCATCGCGACATGTCGTTTCACGAAGGCATCTTCCGGCGTTAGCGTGCCGTGGTCCATTCAAGGAGAAACCTTCCATGACCACAAATTCGAACCAGCCGGCTTCGTCCGATCATCGCGTCCTATTCGACTTCGAAATCGATTTTTCCAATGGCGGCGGCATTCAGGGCCAGGGATTTCGGTTGGATATCGACGGGGACGATATTTCCGACACGGATCTCGCGGATTACATCGTCGCCGATATGCGCCTGCTGATGGTCGGCGCGGTCCGCATTCTGAACAAGCGCATCATTCACGAAGCGCACAAACGGGGCGTATCGACGCCATAGCGTTCTAGTCCTAATCCAGCTTCTTGCCGTCCAGATCGCGGTTCAGCCGGGCGTCCCTGGCAGCCTTCCCCGTTCGCTCCGCCTTCGTCATGCCGAAAGTGCGCCGGTTCTCTTCGGCCTTGGCCGACTTCTCGGCACGCTCCTTGCGTTTGCGCAAGCTGCGCAGATTGACGATCTCCGCCATACGATGTCTCCGCCTTGCCGGGAGGGTCTGCTGCGTTAAGCTAGCGGCGTTTCGGGCCGGCCGTCCAGTGCCGGCCTGAAACGCGTCATGCCGGGGCGCATGACGGGGTCGCGTATCGTAAGGGGGCTAGGTATGACGGGACCGGGAAGCGGGTCTCGCCGGTGGAAGCTATGGGGAAGCCTCGGCTGTATTGCCGGGCTGATCGCCGCGCTGTGGTTCGGCCCCCGCATGGTCGATTGGAGCCCGTTCAAACCGGAAATCGCCGCCTTCATGTCCAATGAGCTGGGCGTAGGGGTCGATCTTCGCGGGCCGCTTCAGATCGAATTGCTGCCCCAGCCCCGCATCACGGCGGCGGATATCCGGATTACCGGCACGACGGCCAATGGTCATATCCGCTGGCTGCGCGGCAGTCTCGATCCGCGCGGTCTGCTAACCGGTCGGCTGCTGCCGCGTGACGTGCAATTGGTGGAAGCCAAACTGACCCTGCCGTTTGCCCGGTCGGAGGCACCCCGCTATCGCGGTCAGACAGCGGTCGAGATACAGGACGGTCATCTGACCCTGACCGGGGGCCCGGATTGGCTTCCCGATGTCATCGAACGGATCAATGGCCGGCTGTCGCTTGGCGGCGGGGCCGGCCGTCTGTTCGCCTTCGACGGCGAGGCCCGGCTGACGGAAGAACCGGTCGGCCTTGCGGTAGAAGGGGACGGCAAGGGCAGGCTGGTCCTGACCCTCGCCCATGGGCCGAGCGCGTCCGACTTGGTACTGGAGGGCGGCCCGACGGAAGACGGCGGCTGGAACGGCACGGTCACCCTGGTGCTGGAGGAGGCGGGATTTCTGTCGACCCTGCATGCGGAGGCGATCACGCGTCTGATCGGCGACGGGCCGGCCGCAATCGATGCCAAGGTGACGGTTTCGCCCAGTGGAATCGTGACGATCGCCGCGGACCGGGTCGGCACGACACGGCTGGCCGGCCGGGCGACAGCCACGATCGTTCCCGGGCGCCGAACAGCCTTCGACATCTCCGTCGCCCTCAATCGGGCCGCGTTTGCGGACAGACCCCCTTCCCCGATCTGGATCGCGCAGGATTTGGCGGACGCCCTGTCGGCCTTCAGGGGCGTCGATATCACGGCGCGGATCGGCATCGATCGGATCGACCTGCCCGGCGGCGCAATCCGGCAGGCGCAGATCTCGGCCGCGGCGGGCGGCGGATTGGCGGTGATCGAGAACGCGTCCGCCATCCTGCCCGGCGACACGGATGTCAGTCTGTTCGGCAGCCTTCGGCCCGAGGCGGAGGAATGGATTCTCGATGGGGAAATTGCCCTGGTCGGGCCCGATGCACGAACCGGCCTGACGATTCTGTTTCCCGGCGCCGAGGCGCTTCTGGCAAGTCTACCGGCGGATCGGCTGCGGTCGGTGGACATCTCGGCGCGCATCTATGCGGACCACCAAGGTTTGGAAGTCACGGAACTTTACGGCCGTGTCGACGAAACATCCTGGGCCGGGGCGCTATCCGCCCAGGCCGGCCAGGGTATCGACCTTTTGCTGCAGGGCGACCGCCTGAACCTCGATCGATACATGGCCGGCGGAACGGATGCCACCGATGTCGGCCTGGCGGTGCTGCAGACCCTGCCCGGCCTGACATCGGGAGTAGAGCACCGGCTTTCGCTAACCCTCGACCAGGCCACCGTATCCGGCATCCGCGCCGACGGGGCGTCGGTCGAACTGACCTACGACCCCGGCGGTCGGATCGGCGGTGATTTTCGGACCGCGTCCCTGGCCGGGGCGGATATCGGGGGTGGATTCAATATCGACCTATCCGATCCGGACCTGCCCGCGGAACTGTCCTTCCGATTGGAAACGCCGGCGCCCGACCGGTTCCTCGGCGCCTTGGGCGTTCCGGCGCGCCAGGCCGCCCGCGCCGCCGCCCTGGGAACGACGACCGCGACCCTGGACATTTCGGGCACCCCCCGTTCGGGTTATGGCTATGCGGTCGAAGCGCTGGGCAGCGACGGGGACATTCGCCTCAGCGGACTGGTCCGGCCAGGACCCAACCCGACCTTCGAAGTCACCAAGGGTACGGTCAATCTGGGCG
This sequence comes from Pacificispira sp., assembly GCF_965228185.1. Lineage (NCBI taxonomy): Bacteria > Pseudomonadati > Pseudomonadota > Alphaproteobacteria > Rhodospirillales > Aestuariispiraceae > Pacificispira > Pacificispira sp. Next base: position 292,730 of record NZ_CBDDHE010000002.1, read on the forward strand.
ATATCAGCCTGTTCCACATCGCCGCCCGCTGCGACGGCGGGGATGCAGGCGTCTGGCTGTGCCGTGACCTCTCGGCGGAAATGGCCGGGCTGCGTTTCGCCGGCATCCTGCGCCTGGACGGATCCGGGGCTGAACGGCAGGCCGACCTGTCGGTCCAGGCGCTGGAGATGGATGTCGGACTGTTCGCCGCGCGTGGCGGCCTTCCGGTCCTGCCGGAGGGTGAGGTCCGAATGACCGGCTCGCTAAGCGGCCGGGCCCCGACCTACCTGTCAGCCCTGATCGGCGGACAGGGGGACTTGCAGATGTCAGGCGATGTGGCATTGACCCTGCGCCGGGGCGGCGGCGGAAAGTTCGGCAATTTCGACACCCTGCGCGCGCGCCTGCGCGAGACCTTCGGAACGCCTTCGCCGCTGACCGGCCGATTGCGGATCGCCCCCGAACAGATCAGCGCGGACCTCCGCCTGGACGGCCATGGGGCCAGCTTGACCGGCGACATCGACCTGCGGCGCAGCACCGACAGCCTGCGCGCCGCCCTGTCGATCCTGCCGGAAGGCGGGACGGAGTCAGTCCTCTCGATGAGAGCGGACGGGCCGGCCGGTGCGCCCGACGTCAAGCTGAAGGGCCCCTGGATCACCGGACGTTAGCCCAATACCTGCCGCAGGCAGGGCTTGACCGAAAGACATGAAGGCGTAGTGTCGGCCTCAGAAATCTCCTCGGGGTGCCTCGCAGAGGCTGAGAGGCGGCGTGCCGTCGACCCGTGGAACCTGACCCGGTTCGGACCGGCGTAGGGAAGGGAGATCACCGTTTGACCGCCCGCAGTCGGTCACGCAATCCCCCCGCAGCCGGTCCCCCTTCGTCCCGGTGACGAGAAAGGACACGCACGCCCGTGAAGGCCCCAGGAACCGCATCCGATTTGGCGGCCCTGTCCGCCGATTTGCTGCGTCAGATCGCAGACCGGCAGATCCGCGTCCATTGCCTGACCAACTCCGTCGCTGAGCCGATCACGGCGAATGCCCTTCTGGCCATCGGCGCGGTGCCCAGCCTGACGGCGGAATCCGAGGAATTGCCCGACTTCCTGCGCGGGGCCGACGCCTTGCTGATCAATCTGGGCACCCCGACCGCAGAAAAGGTAGCGGTCCGGCGGCTCGCGGCGACGATCGCCGGTAAAGCCGGCATGCCCTGGGTTCTGGATCCGGTCATGGTCGACCGCGCCGACCGAAGACGGCGGGAGGCGGAATCGCTGATGGCCGAGCGTCCCACCGCCATCCGCTGCAACGAGGCGGAGGCCGCGACCCTGGCGGGGGGGCTTAAAGGGCTGACCGGCGCCCTGGTCTGCACCGGCGCGCTGGACCGCGTGCGGCAGGGTACGCGCGTCGCGACTTTGGAGGTCGGCCATCCGATGTTGGCGCGCATCACCGCCACCGGTTGCGCCCTGTCGGCAATTCTGGCCGCTTTTCTGGCCGTTCACCCCAAGGACCGAATGGCCGCAAGCCTGGCCGCCCTGGCGGCCTTCGGCGCTGCGGGGGCCGAGGCTGCGGACGGTGCCGACGGGCCGGGTAGTCTGGCGGTGCGTCTGTTGGACCGGCTTTCAACCCTCACCGAAGACCGTATCGCCGCCAGGATCGGTCGCTATGAGTTGCGGGCGGAGGACAGCGCATGACACGGCCTTCCCTCGATCTAACGCTCTATCTCATCGTCGGGCCGTCCCATGTCGACGGGGATCCTGTCCCCTTGGTGGAGGATGCGGTACGCGGCGGCGTCACCCTGGTGCAATTGCGTGACAAGACGTCGACCACACGGGCAATGGTCGAAACCGCCCGCCGATTGAAGGCGGCGTTGGCCGGAACCGGGGTATCGCTGCTGATCAATGATCGGGCGGATGTCGCGGCCGCATCCGGCGCGGACGGCGTCCATTTGGGCCGGGACGACCTGACCCCGGCGCAGGCGCGGGCCATCCTGGGGCCGGATCGGATCGTCGGCGTGACCGTCAAGAACCCGGCGGAAGCCCGCGCGGTGGAACCGGGCATTGTCGACTATGCTTCCGTCGGCGGAGTCTTCGCGACGGAGAGCAAGGTCAATCCGGACGCGCCCATCGGTTTGTCTGGTCTGCGCGATATGGCGGCGGTACTGACCGCCGGCGTGCCAGGCCTGCCGCGCTGCGCCATCGCCGGGATCGACGGCAGCCGGGCGGCGGATGTCATCGCCGCCGGGGTCGACGGCATCTGCGTCGTCAGCGCCATCACCCGCGCGCCCGATCCCCATCAGGCCGCCCGCGACCTGCGCGCCATCGTCGACGCGGCGAAACGCGACCATGAAAGGGCTCTCGCATGACGGACACACCCATCGCGATGACCATCGCCGGATCGGATAGCGGCGGCGGCGCCGGGATCCAGGCGGATCTGAAGACATTCTCGGCCCTGGGCGTCTACGGCTGTTCGACGATCGCCGCCCTGACCGCCCAGAACACGCGCGCCGTGACCGGGATATTTCCTGTTCCGCCGGATTTCGTGCGGGCACAGATGGACGCCGTCTTCAGCGATATTGCCGTCGGCGCGGTGAAGATCGGCATGCTGGGCGACGCCGCCTTGATCCGCGCGGTGCGTGACGGGCTGTTGGCGCATCAGCCGGCCTGGATCGTCCTGGACCCGGTCATGGTGGCCAAAAGCGGCGATGCGCTGTTGGCCCGCGAGGCCGTGTCCGCCCTGGTCGAAGACCTGCTGCCGCTGGCCCATGTCATCACGCCGAACCTGCCGGAGGCCGCCGCACTGCTGGATCGGCCGGATGCGATCGCCGATCCCGACGCCATGGTCGAGGCGGCCAAGGCGCTCTTGGATCTTGGACCGCGCGCGGTCGTCCTTAAGGGCGGCCATCTGGCGGGGCAGGATTCCTCCGATCTCCTGCTGACGGCGGAGGGCAGCACCTGGCTGCCCGGAAGACGCATCAACACGGCGAACACCCATGGGACGGGCTGCACCCTTTCCAGCGCCATCGCGGCCGGACTGGCCAAGGGCGAGACGCTGGACGACGCGGTCAAATCCGCGAAGGCCTATATCGCGAACGCGATTGCCGCGGCGGACCGGCTGTCGGTCGGTCACGGGCACGGGCCGGTTCACCACTTTCACGCATACTGGGCAGAGGCTGGCAAATGACGAAATCGACGATGAAACCCAACCGCCGCGCCATTCTGACAGGCGGGGCCGTCGCCGGATTGGCGACCGCCGCAAGTGCATTTCCCTCCCCCGCAGTGGCGGACGGCGTTCGGAAATGGCGCATGCTGACATCCTGGCCGAAGAACTCTCCCGGCCCGGGCCAGACCGCCGAACGGCTGGCAAAGCGCATCAACGATGCTTCCGGCGGCAAGATTGCGGTCAAGGTCTATGGCGCGGGCGAAGTCGTATCCGGCTTCGAAGTCTTCGACGCGGTCAGCGGCGGCACCGCCGAAATGGCCCACACGGCCGCAGTGTACTGGACCGGCAAGACGGCCGCGGCAGCCTATTTCACCACCGTACCGTTCGGCCTGACCTCGCGCGAACATATGGCCTGGATCTATCACGGCGGCGGGCAGGATCTGTGGGACCGCCTTTACGAGCCGTTCGGTGTGAAACCCTTCATGGCCGGCAATACCGGCATGCAGATGGGCGGCTGGTTCAAGAAGCCGATCCGATCCGTGGACGACCTGCAGGGGCTCAAGGTCCGCATCGTCGGCTTCGGTGGGGACATCTACCGTCGGATGGGGGCCGCACCGGTATCACTGCCGGCATCGGACATCTTCACCAGCCTGGCGTCGGGCGCGGTTGACGGGGCGGAGTTCCTGGGGCCCTGGATCGACGAGGCTTTCGGATTTTACAAGGCAGCGCCCTATTACGTATGGCCCGGCTTCAACAAGCCGAACGGCACCGGCGAATGTCTGATCGGCAAGTCCCTGTTCGACGAATTGCCCGCCGACCTGAAACAGGTCGTCACCGACGCCTGCATGGCCGAGCATGCCTTCGCCCTGGCCGAAGCGGATTGGAAGAACGCGGACGCCCTGGACCGGTTGGTCCGCGACCGTGGCGTCGAATTGATGGCCCTGCCGCAGGATGTGGTCGCCCGCGCCCGCACCGAAGCCGGAACCGTGATGCAGGAAGCCCTGGACGGTGCCCATCTGGGGCCCGAGATCCTGGCATCCTATGACGAGGCGCAGCGCAAGGCCCGCCGTTGGGCCGAGGTCGGCACCGCCGCCTATCAAACGATGCGCGGCGCGTAACACTGAAATGGACGGCCTGCCCTCCCCCGGCATAACGGTCGATGCGGCCGGCCTGTCCTTCGACGGGCGGATCGTGTTCGACGGCCTGTCGTTCCGTCTGGAGGGGGGATGCTGGACGGCGCTGCTGGGCCCCAGTGGTGTCGGCAAGTCCAGTCTGTTGCGCTTCATCGCCGGGTTGCCGGCGGCGGGTGGCGATATCCGGGGCAGCGTCGCCGCCGGGGATGGTGTGGCATTAGACGGGCGCGTCGCCTACATGGCGCAGCGTGACCTGCTGCTGCCCTGGCTGTCGGTGCTGGACAATGTCACCCTCGGTCACCGCTTACGCGGCACGCCCCTGGGCCAGCAGGATCGGCACCGCGCGCTGCATCTTCTGGAACAGGTCGGTCTGGCCGACAGTGCCGACGCGCGCCCGGCGGCCCTATCCGGCGGCATGCGGCAGCGCGCCGCCCTGGCCCGGACCCTATGGGAAAACCGACCGATCGTCCTGATGGACGAGCCGTTTTCGGCGCTGGACGCCCTGACGCGTTTCCGGCTTCAGGAAACCGCCGCCGGGCTGTTGCGGGACCGGACCGTTTTCCTGGTGACCCACGACCCGATGGAAGCATTACGACTGGCCGACCGGATACTGGTCCTGACCGGGTCGCCCGCAGGCTTGCGCGAAACCGCCGCCCCACCCGCCCTGCCCTGGCCGCGCGATCCCGGTGGCGAGGCCATGGCGGCCCAGGCCGCGGCGCTGATGCGCGACCTTGCGGGGACGGAGGGCGAGGCGGCATGAATCGCGCCCTGCGCCTTCTGACGACAGGATTTGGCCTGATCGCCGCTTGGTGGCTGCTGGTCATCGTCACCGATGCGCCGCCCTTCATGCTGCCGGATCCGCCGAGGGTCTTCGCCGTTCTGGTCGACCGCGCCTGGCTGATCCTGCCCCATGCCGGGATCACCGCGGTCGAGATCGTAATCGGCCTCAGCCTGGGGACGATCCTGGGCGGAGCCAGCGCGCTGCTGTTGATTTCCGCCGCGCCGGTGCGGCGCTGGCTGTTGCCGGTGCTGGTCGTCAGCCAGGCCCTGCCGGTCTTCGCACTGGCACCGCTGCTGACCCTCTGGTTCGGCTATGGGCTGGCGTCCAAGGTCGCGATGGCGACGCTGATCATCTTCTTCCCGGTGACCGCCGCCTTCTATGACGGGCTGCGGCGCGTCGATCCCGGTTGGCTGGATCTCGCCAGGGTCATGGGCGGGGGCCGTGCGACGATCCTGCGCCAGATCCGCCTGCCCGCCGCTTTGCCTGCCTTCGGGTCCGGCTTAAGGGTCGCCACCGCCGTCGCGCCGATCGGCGCGGTGGTGGGCGAATGGGTCGGGTCGTCGGCGGGCCTCGGCTATCTGATGCTGCACGCCAATGGCCGGATGCAGACCGATTTGATGTTCGCCGCGCTGCTGGTCCTCGCCGTCATGGCGTTGGGCCTCTATGCGGCCGTGGATGCCGGCGCACGCGCGCTGACCCGTTGGCAGCCGGAAAACGGCTATGCCTGATCGATACTCAACCGACAGAGGAATGGTACGGATGACACGTTTCCTTTTCGCCGCGATCTCGGCGGCCCTTATGCTGGGGACGGCAAGCCCCAGCCTTGCCAAGGACAAGATGACGGTCCTCCTGGATTGGTTCGTGAACCCGGATCACGCCGCCTTGGTCGTCGCCCGCGACAAAGGGTTCTTCGCCGAACAGGGGCTGGAGGTCGAGCTGATCGCCCCCGCGGACCCGAACGACCCCCCGAAACTGGTCGCCGCGGGCAAGGCCGATCTGGCGGTATCCTATCAGCCGCAATTGCACATGATGGCCGATCAAGGCCTGCCACTTGTGCGCATCGGCACCCTGGTCGGTCAGCCGCTGAACAGCCTTGTCGTTCTCGCCGATGGGCCGGTCCAGTCGATCTCCGACCTGAAAGGCGCACGGATCGGCTACTCGGTCGGCGGTTTCGAGGATGCCCTTCTGGGCGCGATGCTGGCCGGCGCCGGGTTGAGCCTGGACGATATCGAGCTGATCAATGTGAACTGGTCGCTGTCGCCGTCCCTGATCGCCGGTCAGACCGACGCGGTCATCGGTGCCTTCCGGAACTTCGAATTGAACCAGATGGATATCGAAGGCCATCCGGGCCGCGCCTTCCTGCCGGAGGAACACGGCGTTCCAGCCTATGACGAGTTGATCCTGCTGAGTTCCAGCCACGGTCGGGACGATCCGCGCCTGCCGCGTTTCCTGCGGGCGCTGGAAGACGCGACGGCCTTCGTGAAGGAAAACCCGGCGGCGGCTTGGGACGTGTTCATCGCGGGCTATCCTGATCTGGACGACGAATTGAACCGTCGCGCCTGGAAGGACACGGTCCCGCTGCTGGCGGACAAGCCGGCCAAACTGGACGCCAAACGCTATTACGACTTCGCGGCCTTCATGCAGGAATCCGGCCTGACCGAGACCAGCCCGGACCTGCATGTCTATGCCGAGGAACTGACGGTGCCGTGCAACTGTTCGGCCAACTGATCCGGAAGGACCGTGCTATGCCTGACCTGTTCGAACGCCTGAAAGCGTCCTGCCCGGAAGACTGGGAAGCCTATACCCGCCATCCCTTCGTGCTGGGCATGGCGGACGGCACCCTGCCGGAACCGGCCTTTCGCTATTATTTGGAACAGGACTATCTGTTCCTCATCCAGTTTGCCCGCGCCTATTCCCTTGCCGGATACAAGGCCCGGACGCTGGAAGACCTGAAGCGCGCCAAGGACGGTATTGCAGCGATCATGGATGTCGAACTGAACCTGCATGTCGATTTCTGCCGCAAATGGGGCATCGACCCGGCGTCGCTGGAGGACCTGCCGGAAGACCCGGCCAACATGGCCTATACGCGCTATGTCCTGGAACGCGGCATGGCAGGCAATCTGCTCGATCTACACGTGGCGCTTTTGCCCTGCATGCTGGGCTATGGCGAAATCGGCCCGGCACTGAACGAGGCCGCGAAGGCGCGTGGCGGCGAAACACCCTATGCCGGCTGGATCGCAATGTATTCCGGCCCCGATTACCAGGCCGCCTGCGCCGATGAGCGGCAGTATATCGACCGGCTGGCGGGCGACGACCTGCCGGAGGCGCGGTTCGACGAACTGGCGCAGACTTTCCGGGACGCCACGCGGCTGGAAATCAAGTTCTGGCAGATGGGGCTGGACGCGGTCTGAAACCGGCCGAATTGCGGGCGCGCTATTCCGTCTGGGCCAGGCGCGCCCGTTCCTTCGCCGCGCGTTTGCGGGCTCGGCGGGCATGCCGGGCCAGCATCTGCCGGCGCTGCCGCTCGCGCAGCTTGGCCAGGAACTTCAGGGTCAGGTAATAGCCCGCCCAGGTGCCACCGACGGCCCAGGGGATACTGCCGATAAACAAGGGTACGCCCCAGACCCGGAATATCTCGTGGGTATAGACCCATAGGGATTCGACGAACCCGGCATCCTTTTCCAGAACGCTTTCGACATGTTCCTGGAACACGTCGAAGCCCAGTTCGATGCTGTCGCCCATCATCAGACGGCCGGTTATCAGGCACAGATAGTAATAGGCCGGCGCGGTCAGGACATTGGTCGGCCAGGTCCAAGCCAGCGCAACGAGCAGATTGAACTTCCACTTGGGCTTGAGCCATTTCAGCGCCGCCCAGAACACCAGGATCATCGGCATCTGAATGCCGACGGTCGGCGTCAGGCCGAAGGCCAGGCCGATGGCCGTCCCGCGCGCCGTGGGCACGCCGTTATGCCGTCCTCGTGCAATGGGGATGACCAGTCGGTATTGCAGCAGACGCGCCAGCCCGGTCAGCCGTTTGTTCTTCGGCGGCTCGACTTCCGTTTCCGATTTGCCAGGGGGCGGCGGTTCTGTCTCGGCCATGCCTTCAACGAAATAGACTAAGCGGATAATTGCGGCGCACCATATCGCGTTCTTTGGTCGAGGCAACGGGGGAATCGACGCACCGCCCCCAGATACCGCGATCCTAAGATCGAGACTTGCGACTGCACGGTGAAGCCCAGGGCATCTTCGCCCGTGATATCATCCTATCGAAATGGTATGACCTTTCATCGACAAATCTATGGCGGACAGTTGCGGAGCGACACCATGGCCCAGACGGCGGAAACCAAGCACGGGAACAACCCCGGGATCGGCATCTTGCAGCAAATGTTCGGCGACCGCGCCTCGACCTCGGCGGCGGTCCGCGATCAGCACGGTCATGGCGAAGGCTGGTTCCCCGGCGCCCCGCCCGATCTGGTGATCTTTGCCCAAACGACGGAGGAAGTCTCCGAGATCGCCAAAGTCTGCTCGGAACATAAGATCCCGATGATCCCCTTCGGCGCGGGCACGTCGCTGGAAGGTCATCTGGCGGCCCTGGAAGGCGGGGTGTCGATCGACGTGTCGCAGATGAAGGCGGTGCTGGAGGTCAACAACGAAGACCTGGATTGCCGTGTTCAGGCGGGCGTCACGCGCAAGCAGTTGAACGAATATCTGCGCGATACCGGCCTGTTCTTCCCGATCGATCCGGGCGCGGATGCCTCGCTGGGCGGGATGGCGTCGACCCGGGCATCCGGCACCAATGCCGTGCGCTACGGCACGATGCGCGAGAATGTGCTGGGGCTGACCGTGGTCATGGCGGACGGGCGCATCATCAAGACCGGCGGACGGGCGCGCAAATCGGCGGCGGGCTATGACCTGACGCGCATCTTCGTCGGCGCGGAAGGCACGCTGGGCATCATCACCGAGGTTCAGTTGCGCCTGTACGGCATCCCGGAATCCGTGACTTCAGCAGTCTGCCAATATCCCGATCTCGAAAGCGCGGTGAACACCGTCATCCTGACCATTCAGTCCGGCATCCCGGTCGCGCGGATCGAACTGCTGGACGAGGTCCAGATGGCCGCCTGCATCGACTATTCGAAGCTGGAAGGCTTCGAACGCAAGGTCACCCTGTTCTTCGAATTTCATGGTTCGGAAGCGTCGACCGCCGAGCAGGCCGGTCAGGTTCAGGCCCTGTCGGACGAATTCGGCGGCAGCGCCTTCCGCTGGACCAGTCAGGCCGAGGAACGCACCAAACTGTGGGAAGCGCGTCACAACGCGTTCTATGCCGCCTGCGCCGCCGCGCCGGGCAAGAAGGGCATGGCGACCGACGCCTGCGTGCCGATTTCGAAATTGGCGGACTGCATTCTGGACACCAAGCGGGACATCGAGGATTCCGGCATCTACGCGCCGATCGTCGGGCATGTCGGCGACGGGAACTATCACCTGTGCCTGATGTTCGACCCCAATGACGCGGACGAGTTGAAGCGCGCCAAGGGCATGGTCGAACGCTTGAATCAGCGGGCCATCGCCTATGGCGGGACCTGCACCGGCGAACACGGCATCGGCTATGGCAAGAAACACTTCCTGACCGCCGAACATGGCGACGCAGTCGCCGTCATGCGCCAATTGAAGCAGGCTTTCGATCCGGACAATCTGATGAATCCGGGGAAGATTCTGAGCGCCTGACAGCGCCCAAACGCCGGTCGATCATCGCAAACCCCATCGTACACAGCGCGGCGGCGGCGGACAGGCCGATGACCGCGAAGGCGACCGAGTCCCATCCGAAGGCAGCGGCCGACGCGCCTGCCATCGAAGGGCCGGCCAGCAACCCGATATTGTTGCCCTGCATGATCAAGCCCAACGTGGCGCCGATCAGCACCGCGCCGCCGGGCCGGGCGGGCGCGAAACGGGGCGCGGCATCGAAGACGACCACCGGGACGACCCCGCCCACCAACGCGAACAGGATGCAGAGTCCCAATGCCGGGACGGCCGGCAACGGCAGCCAGAAGAACAGAACCCCCGTCACTGCCATGACCGCGAACCCGACGGTCAGGATCCGGACCGGCCGAATACCGGATTTCAACAGGGACCCGCATCCGAGATTGCCGACGATCCCGGCGGCGACGGCCAGTCCCGATACAGGCCCGGCCAGTTCCGGGCCCAGGGCCAAGCGGTCCAGCAACAGGGTCGGCAGGAATCCGAAGACCGTGAAGAACAACGCGCAGTAGACGGCGAACAGCGCCGCCAGTAGCGCAGGCGGTCCGGCGCGCAAGGCAAAGGCGATATCGGCGACAAGGGACCCGCCGCGCGGCGCGGCGCGCGCCGCTTCCGGGATGCGGATTGCGACGACGATCGCATAGACGGCCAGCAGGACGGCATTGCCGAGCCACATGTCCCGCCAGGTGATCGCCGCCAGGACCGGTCCGGCCCCCATGATCAATGCCAAGCCGACGGGCATGAAGGTTGCCCATAGCGCCATGGCGCGGTTCATCTGTCCGGTCGGCGCCAAGCGCGCAACAATGGCGGGCGCGGCAACGACAACCGCCAGAAAGCCCAAGCCTTCCAGGATTCGCGCGGCGATCAGGGATGTTTCCGTCGGCGCCACCCCGCCCAGCGCCGCGCCGACGGATTGCAGGACCAACCCCGCCACCGCCATACGGCGGTCGCCGATCCGGTCCACCGCCATGCCGATGGCGGCCCCACCGACGGCGCCGACCAGGGCGAAGGCCGACAGAATCCAGGACGCGGTGGCGATATCCAGCATCAGATCCGCCCGGATGTCGCCCAGCGCGACCGTCGCCTTCCCGACTTGAAGGGCGGACACGATGCCGGCGCCGACGGTGATCAGTACCGGGGTCCATTTCGACGCGGTGGCAGGGGTGTTCAACCGCATGGTCACTGGGCCTTTTCCGCGTCCGGCAAGTGCGCAAACCCAGTGCGCAGGGCGGCCGCAATCTGGGCGGTGTGATAGCCCTGGAAGAAGGCGCCATCCAATTCGTTGTCGCTGGGTCGCCGGTCCCCGCCCTGCCCGTCATCGGCCAGGGTCGATGCGCCGTAGGGCGAACCGCCGGTGATCTCGTCCATGCGCATCTGCCCCTTGAACGAATAGGGCAGACCGACGGCGACCATGCCCAAATGCATCAGCACGACATGGGTCGAAAGGATCGTGCTTTCCTGGCCGCCGTGCTGACTGCCGGTGGAGGTGAAGACGCCGCCGACCTTCCCGACAAGCTTGTCCGTAAACCACAGCCCGCCCATCTGATCGAAGAAGTTCTTCATCTGACTGGCCATGTTTCCGAACCGCGTCGGCGTGCCGAACAGAATTGCGTCATAGTCCGGCAGTTCGTCGATCCGGCAAATGGGAATATCGGCCTCGGTCACATAGTCGGCTTTCGCCGCCACCTCCGGCGGAACCAGTTCCGGGACGCGGCGCAGCGCGACCTCCGCACCGGCCTCCCGGGCACCGTCGCCGACACGGCGGGCCATCGTCGCAACATGGCCATAGGATGAATAATACAGGACGAGTACGCGGGTCATTGAATTGCCTCCGTCAGCGGTGTTCCGCCGCATAGATGGCAGGCCGGTCCAATCTATTGAACTGTTGAAATTTTGATCATCTTGATCGATACAATCGATCATGCTGGATGCCCTGACCCTCGATCAGATTCGTGTCTTCGTCGCCGTGGCCGAGGAAGGCAGTTTCCGCCAGGCCGCCCGACGGCTGTCCCGCGTCCAATCGGCGGTCAGCCACGCCATCGCCAATCTGGAAGCGGAACTGGGCGTCGCTCTTTTCGACCGGTCGGGTCACAAGCCCGTGCTGACCCGCGCCGGAACCGCCCTGCTGGAAGATGCCTGCGGCATTCTGTTGAAGGCGGATTCCCTGCGCGCGCGCGCCAGAGGCCTGGGCGAAGGTGTAGAATTGTCGCTGTCGCTGTGCATCGATGTTCTCTATCCGCTGACGGCGATTTCGGACGCGCTGTACCAGATGCGCGAGATCTATCCGTCCGTCGCCATTCGACTGGAAACCGCTGCCCTGGGCGGGCCGCTGACATCACTGTTGGACGGACGCTGCCAGATGGCGATCACCGCCGGGGAGGATTTCCGTGATCCCCATATCACGCTGGATGCGCTGGGCCCGGTCACATTCGTCGCCGTTGCGGCCCCGGACCATCCCCTCGCGAAACGGGGGCATGGTACGCCCCTGGGGACGGCAGACCTGGTGGATCACCTGCAGATCGTGCAGGCGGACCCCACGGCATGGTCCGAGGGGCGCGACATTGGCGTCCTGTCGCCAGGCACCTGGCGTGTCGGCGGCCAGGAATCCAAACACGCCCTGATCCGGTCCGGTCTCGGCTGGGGACGCCTTCCGCTCTGGGCCGCCAAGGAGGATTTGGCCGCCGGGCGTCTCGTCCGTTTGAACGCGGTCGCTCTGGGCCGGGACGGCGCTTCGGTCATGGGATGCTATCTGGCCCACAGGAACGACGCGCCCTTGGGGCCCGCGGCGCGAACCCTGTGGCGCATCCTGCTGCAAAGGAACATTGAGGAAGGCGGCGTTTAACCCGCTTCGCGCATCCGTTCCGCCTGACGCAAGTCGACGGAGACGAGCTGCGACACACCGCGTTCGGCCATGGTCACCCCGAACAGGCGGTCGACGCGTGCCATGGTCATGCGGTGGTGGGTGACGACCAGGAAGCGGGTCGTCCCCGCCTTGGCGATCTTGTCCAGCATCTGGCAGAAGCGATCGACATTGGTATCGTCCAGCGGCGCGTCGACCTCGTCCAGCACGCAGATCGGCGCCGGGTTGGTCAGGAAGACCCCGAACAGCAGCGCCAACGCCGTCAGCGCCTGCTCCCCGCCCGACAGCAGCGACAGGATCTGCATCTTCTTGCCGGGCGGGCTGGCCATGATTTCCAGACCGGCCTGCAACGGGTCGTCGGATTCCGTCAGCTTCAAATGCGCCTCGCCGCCGCCGAACAGCTCGACGAAGAGTTGCCGGAAATGTGTATCCACCTCCTCGAAAGCGCGCAGCAGGCGCTCGCGGCCTTCGCGGTTCAGCGCATTGATGCCCTGACGCAGGCGGCTGATCGCGGCGACCAGATCGTCGCGTTCCGTCTTCATCGACGCGATCTGTTCTTCCAGTTCCTGCGCTTCCTGCTCGGCGCGCAGGTTGACCGGGCCGATATTGTCCCTTTCGCGGCTCAGGCGTTCGATGCGCTGTTCGACATCGGCCTGATCCGGCAATTCCGCATCCTCGGCCAATCCCGACTGGCCCAAAGCGTCTTCCGGGGCGCATTCCAGCTTCTCCGCGACCCGCTCGGTCACGGTCGCCATAGCCTGCTCGGCCTGTTCGACCTCCGCCTCGCGCCGGACCCTGGTCTCACGGGCTTCCGCCAGCGACAGTTCGGCGGCCTTCAAGGCGTGGTCCATATCGCGCTGGGCCAGTTCCGCCTCGGCCAGCTTGTCCGCGGCGGCCTTCCGTTCCTCTTCCAGCTCCGCGATCTTGCTTTGCAGGAAGCTGCGCTGTTCGGCGATTTCCGCCGGCCGTGCCTCAAGGGAGGTCAGTTCCCGGCCCGCCGCCAAATGGCGTTCCTTCAGGTCGGTCTGCCGCCGGGCCGCCCCCTCGGAACGGGTTTTCCAGGATTGCTCTTCGGCCAGGATCGCGTTCAGCCGCTCTCCCCGCGCCTTCGCCTCGCGTTCCAGCCGATCGAAGGCAGACCGCTTCTCGACCTGCCGCGCCCGCAATTCGGCCAGCGCCGCGCGGGACCGCGCCAGACGCTCGCGCAGGACATTGGCGTCCTCCAGGACGGCGACGGCCTTTTGCGCCGATTCCTCACGTTCCTTGGCGTCGTCGCGTTCGGCCGCGATACGGTCGGTTTCTCCCGCAAGTGCGGCAAGGCGACTGCGGCTTTCCGATACCTGCTGCTCCAAACGGGCTAGGCTCGACCGGGCCGATCCGGCGCGGTCATAGGCGTCCTGTTGCGCGCGTCGGCATTCGGTAGCCTTCGCCGCCGTTTCGGACAGTGCGGCGGCGGACGCATCCGCCGCGCCGCGCAGATCGTCCAGCTTTCCCTCGGCCTGGGCGTCAGTATTCGCGACCAGTGTCTCGGCCGCTTGCCGGGCGGCGGCCAGTGCCACTTCGGCTGCCTGCTTCGCCGCGCTGACCTTGCTTTCGGCGCTCGCCTTGGCGTCGGCCAGATCGCGCTCGGCCTTGGCCAGAGCCTCGGCCACATCGGCCAGCCGGTTCCGCTGCTCCAGTCGCTTGGCCGCCGCCGTGGCCGTTCCGGGCCGGATCCGCAGCCCGTCCCAGCGCCATAGCCCACCGTCCCGGCTGACCAGTCGCTGACCGACCTTCAAGTCCTTCTGCAAACGGATTGCCGTTTCGGCGTCGGCGACGACCCCAATCTGCGAGAGACGGCGCGCCAAGGCGGCAGGCGCCTTAACCTGACCGGCCAGAGCGTCTACCCCGCCGGGAAGGGACGGTGCGTCCGCCAACGTGCCGAGATCGGTCCAGTGCCGGGACGCTTCCTCGTCCAGTGCTGCATCCAGATCGTCGCCCAGCGCCGCCCCCAGCGCCGTTTCGAAACCGGCAGCGACCTGGATTTCTTCCAGTACCGGCGCACCGCCATCATCGTCCTGGGCCAGAAGATCGCTCAGCGCAGCTTCTTCGGCAGCCAGGCGCCCGCGCAGGCGTTCCGCCACATCGACACTTTCCCGCGCGGCCTTCTCCGCCGCCGCGACACTGTCGCGTGCGTCGCGCTCGGCGGCGCTGACGCTGTCCCGCGCCTGATTGCGGGCCGTATCCAATTCCTGTCGCAGGGCCAGATCGGCGGCACTCAGGGCCGTGCGGGTGTCCGCCGCTTTCGCTTCCGCAGCAGCCCGCGCCTCTTCCGCCTGCTCGGCTGCTTGCCGGGCCTCGATCAAAGCCGCCTCCGCGGCCTCCACCGCGGCCTTGGCGCCTTCGACATCGCCCGCTTCGGCAATGCGCTTGTTCAGGGTCTCGGTTTCCGCCGCAATCGCCTGCGACCGCTGGTCCAACGCGGCCAGCCGCTTGCGGGAATCGTCGATCTGGCGGGTCAGGGTCCCGCGCTGCGCTTCCACCGCGGCGACATGTTCGTTCAGCTCATCCAGCTTCGCCTCTTCCTTGGCGACGGACTTGTCGGCATCGTCCCGTTCGATGCGCAGCCGATCGGTCTCCGATTTCTCGGACGCCTGCTGCTCCTGAATGGATTTGCGTTCCGCACCCAACCGGTCCAGCGCCTCGATCGCATCCGACGCCAGCGTTTCCTCGCGCACCATATCGGACGAAATCTGATCCAGTCGCTGCCGCAGATCGGTCAGTTGCGCGGCAATCCGCTCGCCCTCGTCCTGCAACTGGCGTTCGGCAATGACCTGCGACTGCAGGCGTGCGGCGGCCTCAGCCTCCGCCTCGCGCAGCTTCGGCATCCGGTCATGGGCATGGGCCTGCAGGTTCGCCCCCTGCGCCGCCATCTGCGTGCGTTCGTTGACCAAGGCCTCCGCCTCGGTAAGCCGCTGGCGCGCCGTGTCCAGCTTGGCCTGGGCCTCGGTCCAGCGCAGATGCAGCAGAATCGCCTCTTGCGCGCGCAGCTGCTCGGCGATCTTGCGATAGCGATTCGCCTGCCGGGCCTGACGCTGCAAGCCGCCGAACTGGCTCTCCAGCGCGCCGATCACATCTTCCAGGCGCTCAAGGTTGCTTTCCGCCGCCTTCAGGCGCAGTTCGGCCTCATGGCGCCGGGAATGCAGGCCGCGAATGCCCGCCGCCTCTTCCAATAGGGTCCGCCGATCCTGCGGCTTCGCGCCGATCAGCGCCCCAACCCGGCCCTGGCTGACAATGGCGGTCGAATTCGCACCGGTCGCCAGATCGGCAAACAGCAATTGGACGTCTCGGGCGCGGACTTCCTTGCCGTTGATTCGATAGGTCGAACCCTGCCCCCGGTCGATCCGGCGCAGGATTTCCAATTCGTCCGCATCGTTGAAGGCGGCGGGGGCGCGGCGTTCGGTATTGTCCAGATAGACAGTGACTTCAGCGCTGTTTCGCTGCGGCCGTGTGGAAGACCCGCCGAAGATGACGTCGTCCATTTCCCCGCCGCGCATGCGCTTGGCCGATGCTTCGCCCATGACCCAGCGCAGCGATTCGATGACATTGGACTTGCCGCAGCCGTTCGGACCCACGACTCCGGTGATGCCGGACGAGATCATCAACTCGACCGGATCGACGAAGGATTTGAATCCGTGGACTTTCAGCTTCTTGAAATGCACAGAGGCCCGGTCCGTAAAGCCTTAGACGACTACCCGTGCCGGACGCCGAATCGCGCCCAACAGGTAAGGCAATACGGATTCTCCGGGAAGAGTCGAGTCGTTCCCGGAGCCCCCTGGAATCGCGGAACGATTCGACGTCAGTTCAGCGCGCCGTCGATGATCTTCTGGAATTCTTCGAACGGCTGGGCGCCGGAAACCTTGGTTCCGTTGACAATGAAGGTCGGCGTCGAAGTAATTTCATGCGTGCTGGCCCAGACTTGGCGCTGCTCGCGAATCGCCTTGAACAGCTCCTCGTTCTCGAAGCAGGCCTGAATGGTCGCTTCCGGCATCCCGGCGAAACCGCCGAGCCGCGCCAGTTCGCCAACCAGGTTTTCGGAACGCGCCCAGCTGCGCTGCTGCAAGAACAGCAGATCGATCAGCGCGAAATAGCGGTCTTCCGGGGCACAGCGGGCCAGCAACGCGCCCAGGGTGGCACCGTCATCCAACGGGAAGTCGCGCAGTTCCAGCTTCACCTTGCCCGTGTCGATATAGGTTTCCTTCAGCTTGGGCAGCGTTTCGCGGTGGAAGGTCGCGCAGTGCGGGCAAGTCAGCGAGGAATATTCGATGATCGTGACCGGCGCATCGGCGGCGCCCAGAACGCGCGGCGTAATCAGCGGGTTCGTCTCAGCCGAAGCGTCGCCGGAGACGGTCGAAGAGTCGACCTGGCTGGCAATCGGCGCATCCGGCGCACGGTTCACATAGAAGACCAAACCGCCAATGGCCGCGATCACGGCGACAACGACGACCGGAAGTGCGGCTTTGTGCTGGAACAGGCTCATGGACGCGATCCTCACCCTCGCTTTGAATCAAGTCCGGCTTACGTATGGGCTTCCCGCGCGGATGGCAACCCTCACCTGCCGCGACAGAACGGCCGCTGCGCCTAAGTTCGGGCGTTCCGGCGCAAGATCCCCTCCCCCAAACGGCGCAGAATGGCGCGCAGTTCCGGGTCCTCCACTTCCTCCAGGCGGCGGTCCAGGTCGGCCAATTGCCGGGGATCGGCGGGCGGGGCGGGGGGCTTGCGCGACTGCGCCTTGCGCGCATCGGCCGGCAGCCGCGTTGGCGGGACTTGCAGCAGCTTGATCCCGGCGACCGCACGATAACCAAAATGTGAATTAATCCGGTCGACCAGCACCGGTTCCAGATGCTGCAGTTCCGTCGCCATCGGTCCCATTGCACGGATATGCAGGGTCCCGCCGTCCCGCCTGCCGCGCGGAAAGGTCAGTCGGTCCGGATGCGCATGCCGCGCCAGATCGGCCCCAACGATCATCGGCCATTCATTCAGGATGCGCGCATCCATGAAACCGCGCTTGCCCACCGCCTTGCGCGCCAGGCGCGGGACGATCGCGGCCAGCGACTGGGTGCCGCCATAGCGCATATCGTCCTTTTTCTTCCGATTGCCCTTCGGCGGGCCGTCTTGGTCGGTCATGCTTCTTTCCCGGGATCTCGGGGCTGGTTTCCACGCCGCCGACGACTACACTGTGGACCATGGCGATCCATTCCGAAACCGATATCGCGCCGGCTCTGTTGGCCTGGTACGACCGTCATGCCCGGACCCTGCCCTGGCGCGCACCGCCCGGCCGGGTTGCGGATCCGTATCATGTCTGGCTGTCCGAGGTCATGTTGCAGCAGACGACGGTCGCGACGGTTGGCGATTACTTCCGACGCTTTCTGGCCCGCTGGCCGACCGTCGGCGATCTGGCGGCGGCGGAACTGGACGACGTGCTGACCGAATGGGCCGGTCTGGGTTACTACGCGCGGGCTCGCAACCTGCACAAATGCGCGATCCAGGTCGCCACCGAGTTCGGCGGGCGCTTCCCCGATACGGAAGAGGCGTTGCGGAACCTGCCGGGCATCGGCCGCTATACCGCGGCGGCCATTGCGGCAATCGCCTTCGACCGGCCGGCAGCGGTGATGGACGGGAATATCGAGCGGGTGACGACCCGGCTCTACAGCATCGAAACGCCGCTGCCCGATTCCAAACCGGCCCTCTACGCCCATGTGGAGGCAATGACTCCGGCACGCCGGCCCGGCGACTTCGCCCAGGCGATGATGGATCTGGGCGCCACCGTCTGCACACCCGGCCGGCCGAAATGCATGCTGTGTCCGCTGACCGACTGTTGCGACGGCCGACCGATCGCCGAGACATTGCCGCGCAAGAAGCCGAAAAAGGCGAAACCGACCCGTCGCGGCGCGGCCTTCTGGATCGAGCGCGGGGATGGGGCGATCCTGCTGCGCCGGCGTCCCGAAAAGGGCCTGCTGGGCGGCATGATGGAATTCCCGGGCACCGACTGGACCGAAACCGGCAGCGAGGCGCTGGACGATACCGGCCTGCCCGCGATGGCGACGGTGACCGGCACGGCCGGATCGATCCGCCACACATTCACGCATTTCCATCTGGAATTGCTTGTCTTCCGTGCGCAGGCGATTGACGAGGCGGCCCCTGACAATTGTACTTGGTGCCTGCCGGAGGCATTGGGCGACCGGGCTTTGCCGACCGTCATGCGCAAGGTCGCGAAGGCCGCATTGTCCGGCTGATTTTGAACCGAAGGTCCCGTATTTCAGGAGTTCCCCGCCCGTGACCCGATCCAGTTCCGATCTTCTCGCGCAATCCGGTTCGGCCCCAGCGCCTGTCATCGACGCCGCCAAGGGCACGGTTAATCCGCCGGTCGGGGAAGTCGACCGTCTGGCTGGCATCGACAGCCTTGCCGAGTTCTGGGCCCTGGTGCGCGATGTCTGGACCTATGGTGTCGGCGGCATCAGTCTGGGCGACATCCTGATCGCCCTGACGATCCTGTTCGTCTTTCTGGTCTTTCGGCAGTTCTTCAGCCGCTTCGTCCTGCGCCGTGTCGAGGTCCTGGCGGAACGCACGGACAACCGTCTGGACGATACGATCGCCACCGCGCTGGCGGCACCGATCCGCTTCGTTCCGGCCGTGATGGGCGTTTTCTTCGCGACGGAATACCTGTCCCTGACGGGCACGGCACAGGAAATCGCGACGTCGCTGAACCGGTCGCTGATCGTGCTGGTCCTGTTCTGGGGCTTCTACCGAATGGTCGATCCGCTGTCCTTCCTGCTGAGCCGGGTCGAGCGGGTCTTCACCTCCGCCATGGTGGAATGGCTGATCAAGGCGATCAAACTGATCATTGCCATGATCGGCGTCGCCACCGTGCTGGAAATCTGGGGCATTCAGGTCGCGCCGATCATCGCCGGTCTGGGCCTGTTCGGCGTCGCCGTCGCGCTGGGCGCCCAGGATCTGTTCAAGAACCTGATCGCGGGCATCCTGATTCTGACCGAAAAGCGCTTCTCCATCGGCGAATGGATCCGCGTCGACGGCGTGGTCGAAGGTACGGTCGAATCCATCGGCTTCCGGTCGACCTTTATCCGCCGTTTCGACAAGGCACCGGTTTTCGTCCCCAATGCGCAGCTATCGGACAGCGCGGTCACCAATTTCAGCCGCATGACCCATCGCCGGATCTATTGGATGATCGGCGTCGAGTACCGCACGACAATTCCGCAATTGAAGGAAATCCGCGACGGAATCGAAGCCTATATCCTGTCGCAGCCCGATTTCGTGCCGCCGGAGCGCGCGACGATGTTCGTGCGGGTCGACAGTTTCAACGCCAGCTCCATCGATATCATGCTGTATTGCTTCACTCACACGACGGTCTGGGGCGAATGGCTGGGCATCAAGGAAAAGCTGGCCTACGCCATCAAGGACATTGTCGAGGGCGCGGGCACCGGCTTCGCCTTCCCCAGCCAGTCGGTCTATATCGAAACCGTGCCGGGCGAGGCGCCGGAGGCATTCAACCCGCCCGCCGCCAAAAAGGCCGTCGCAAAGAAGGCCGAACCGAAACAGGTGGAAGCCAAGAAGGCCGGATCGAAACGGGTCAGCGCCAAACGCGCCGCCGCCCGCCGCGCCCAACGCAAGGTTCAGGACGGCCCGTCCGAGGACGGCGAAGAGGTCTGATCGTCACAGCACCCCGTCATAGGATCGACGGTCGATCTCGCAGACGATCAGCGTGAAGCTTTCGGACTGCAGCGCCGCCGTCACCGCGTCGGTCAGCGCGTCACGATCCCGAACAGTGGCGCAGGCCCCGCCGAAGGCCTTCGCCAACGCCGCATAATCGTATCCGCCCGCGAAATCGACGCCGGCATTGCCCAATTGCATGCCGCGCTGCTTCAATTCGATCAGTGCCAGGCTGCGGTCCGAGAACACGATGACCGGAACCGGCAGGCGATAATCCGCCAGGGTCGACAATTCGCCCAGAACCATCATCAGCCCGCCATCGCCGGTGAAGGCCACGACCGGCCGTTCCGGATCGGCGATTTTGGCCCCGATGGCGAGCGGCAGGGCGCAGCCCATCGTACACAGCCCCATGGATTGCAAAAGGCTGCGCGGTTCGAAACAGCGATAGACCTGGGACAGGACAATCCGGTGCGCGCCCGAATCCACCGTGGCGATCGCATCCCTGGGCAAGGCATCGCGCACCGTCGCCGCAATGGCGCCCGGCCCCCAGTCAGCCACCGCGCCGTTGGATTGACCGAGAAACTGGCGCACCGCCGCCGGTTCCCCGTCCGGCCAGGTGGCGGCGCCGGTCAGACCTTCCGAAAGCCTGTCCAGCGTCCCCCCCGTATCCGCGACGAAGCTGATCGTCGCCTGATGCATGTATTGGTCATTCGGCCGGGCGGCGATTTCGATGACGTCGGTTTGCGCCGGATCCCATAGATTGCGCCAACCGACCCGCATTTCGATCGGATCGTATCCGGCCAGTAGGATCAGATCGGCCTGGGCGACCAGGGGCTTCACCACCGCGTCGGCGGAAGGCGACAGGGCGGCCGCGCCGACCACCAGCGCATGGTCTTCCGGCACGATCCCCTTGGCCTTATAGGTCGTGATCAGCGGCACGTTCAAACTTTCGCAGAACCGGCGGATGGCATCCCCGGCCCCGTCGCATACCGCATCGAATCCGGCGATCATCAAGGGCCGCCGCGCGGCAGTCAGCCTGGCCCGCGCGCGGTCCAGGTCCGGCCCGTCGGCCGGGACCGCCGGGGATGGCTTGGGATGGCGCAGCGCATAGCCGTCGCCACATTCAGCCGCCGCGACCGAAATCGGCACATCGATGAATACGGGCCCCGGGCGCGGCGACAGCGCCGCCTGCACCGCCTTGTCCGCCGCTTCCCCGGGGGCCTCGGCGGTCAGGGTGAAGACCGCCTTGCAAAGCGGGTCGAAAACTTTCGTATGGTCCAGAACCTGATGGGAATAGGTCAACCTCTCCGCCGGATCGACGCAACCGGCGATCGCGATCAGCGGCACCCGGTCCTGTTCCGCATTGGCGACGACATTAACCGCGTTCAGGATGCCCGGCCCGACCGTCCCCAACAGAATCCCCGGCGCTCCGGTCCGGTGCCATGTCGCCTCCGCCATGAAACCGGCGGCGTTTTCGTGCTTGGCCAGGACGAACCGGATACCGGCCTTCTCCAGCGCGTCCAAAAGCGTCAGGACCTCGCCCCCCGGCATGCCGAAGGCAAACCGGCAGCCGGCTTCGTACAGGCGTTTTGCGAGAATGTCTGCGGCACGCATGGGACCTCCCTTTCGAACGGATACCGTTACCTTTCCGGTCTCAGCAGGGTCGCGCAAGCCGCTTGACCACCGCCCCAGCCGCCGATAGCTTGAAGGCCATGACGACCTTTGGCGGCATTCTGCTTCTATCGAAGCTACTAGGCCACGCTCACATCTGAGCGCGGACAGGGCGTTATTGCCCTTCCTCCGACAGCCTGCCGCCCCTCTTCGGAAAGACACCGTCGTCATGAATCCGTACCCGCATCCCATTCCCGAAACGATCTGGCCCGAAACGATCCGCAGCATCTCCCTGCAGGCGCTATCGCGACTAATTCACGGTCGTCGGTCCGCGCGCGGCAGACCGGTGGCCGTATCCCTGCCGCGAAATCCGTTTCAAACCATGGACACCGCGCCGCCCGACGCCTAGAAGAGCCGGGCCGGCGGCCAAGAAGACCTTCAGGAGGATTTTGTTATGAACCGCATGCCCGTCGATAAGTACCGCATGTACGACCGCATCGACCTTCCCGACCGCCAGTGGCCCGGTAAGGTCGTGGACAAGACGCCGATCTGGTGCTCCGTCGATCTGCGCGACGGCAACCAGGCGCTGATCGAACCGATGGGACCGGACCGCAAGCGCCGGATGTTCGAATTGCTGGTCCGCATGGGCTTCAAGGAAATCGAGATCGGTTTCCCCGCCGCCTCCCAGACCGATTTCGATTTCACGCGTGAGCTGATCGAAAAGAACATGATCCCCGAAGATGTGACGGTGCAGGTCCTGACCCAGGCGCGCCCGCATCTGATCGAGCGAACCTATGAATCGCTGAAGGGCGTCCACCGGGCCATCGTTCACGTCTACAACTCGACCTCCACCATCCAGCGCCGGGTCGTGTTCCAGCAGGATCGCGAGGGCGTGAAGCAGATCGCCGTCGACGGGGCGAAACTGGTCCGCGAGCATGCGGAAAAGAACCCCGGCACCGACTGGCGCTTCCAGTATTCGCCGGAAAGCTACACCCAGACCGAGCCGGACTATGCCCTGGACGTCTGCGAGGCGGTGATGGATGTCTGGGAACCGACGCCGGAAAAGCCGATCATCCTGAACCTGCCCGCCACGGTCGAGGTCGCGCCGCCGAACGTCTATGCCGACGGCATCGAATGGATGCACCGCAATTTCACGCGGCGCGACAGTCTGATCCTGTCCGTCCATCCGCATAACGACCGGGGGTCCGGCGTCGTCGCGGCGGAGTTTGCCCAGATGGCCGGCGCCGACCGTGTCGAAGGCACGCTGTTCGGCAATGGCGAGCGCACGGGCAATGTCGACATCGTGACCCTGGGCATGAACATGGTCGCGACCGGCGTCGACCCGCATCTCGACTTCTCGAACATCCCGGAAATGCGCAAGGTCGTCGAATACTGCAACCAGCTTCCGGTCCATCCGCGCCATCCCTATGGCGGGGATCTGGTCTTCACCGCCTTTTCCGGCAGCCATCAGGACGCCATCAACAAGGGCCTGAAGGCGATGAAGGATTCGAACAGCGGTATCTGGGACGTGCCCTATCTGCCGATCGATCCTATGGATGTCGGCTCGTCCTACGAGGCGGTGATTCGGGTGAATTCGCAATCGGGCAAGGGCGGCGTCGCCTATATCCTGGAGACCGATTACGGCGTGCGCATGCCGCGCAACCTGCAGATCGAATTCTCGACCATCGTCCAGACCATCGCCGACGAAACCGGCAAGGAACTGGCGCCCCAAATGATCTGGGACAGTTTCAAGGAAGTCTATCTGGACAATCAGACGCCCTATGCCTTCGTCGACCATCGGACGACGGCGGACACCCATGCGTCCGAAATCCGCTCCATCCTGGCCATCGTCAAGCGCAATGGCGAGGAAGTGTCCCTGCACGGCAAGGGCAACGGCCCGATCGATGCCTATGTCAACGCGCTGAAGGATGACGCCGGCATCGACATTTCGGTGATGGATTATTCCGAACACGCCATCGGCGAAGGCGCCAACGCCATGGCCATCGCCTATGTCGAGGCCCGCACGGCGGACGGCAAACGCCTCTACGGCGTCGGCCGGCACGCCAATATCGTCACCGCCTCGCTGAAAGCCGTCACCAGCGCGGTCAACCGGGCGAGCGCGATGTAACCACGCCAGAAACGCGGCCCGCCCTTTCCAAAAGGAAGAGCGGGCCGTTCTTTTCATTAGTTCGGCAACATCTGTCCGACCTGGCGTTCAACCGCTTTCGGATCGGCCAGCAGCCCGCTGTGCAATTCAATAGCCTGCGCATCGGGATAGATATCCTCGCTGCCGGTCGCGATGCCCTGCAGAACCGCAGCGACGATGTCTTCCGGCGAGGTCTTGTCGATATCCAATGCCCGGGCCATGTCGGTGTCGACCGGCCCCGGATAAACGCCGACGACCTTGGTGCCGGACTGGCCCAGTTCCGCCCGGACCGCCTGGGTCAGAGAGTGAACCGCCGCCTTCGACGCGCTGTAGGAGCCGAGCAGCGGGAAGTTCACATGCGATGCGATTGACGCGATGTTGACGATCAACCCGCCGCCATTCCGGGCCAGGACCGGCGCGAAGGCCCGGACCATGTTCAGCGTCCCGAAATAGTTGGTTTCCATATCGGCGCGCGCGGCCTCGACCGTATCGGCCTGGATGAAACCGGCCAGCGCGGCCGTACCGGCATTGTTGATCAGGATATCGACATCGGCGTGATCCGCCGCGGCGGCCGAAACCTGATCCGCATCGGTGATGTCCAGACGGACCGCCCGGACCCGCCCGGACCCGTTGGCGACCAGCTCGTTCAGGCTTTCCGGCTTGCGTGCAGCGGCAAGAATCTTGCCCGCACCGGACTTGAGCAGGGTTTCCACGAAGGCCAGGCCGATGCCGCGGTTGGCGCCGGTGACCAGGATTGTCTTGCCATGAAAGGAATTCATTCTCATCTACCTCCTAAGTCAGGGCGGCAGGATATTTTCCTACCGATCGGTATATAAATAGGTGCTTGAACTTCCGGTTCAACGCTTCAAAATACCGTTCGGTACAAAAAATTTCCTTGACGGGATGATTTGGACAAATGGCGCGTGGAAGACCTAGAAAGACCGACCCGGACTGTGCCTTGGCCAGCGCGATAAAAGTGTTCTGGACCAAGGGATTCGAAGGAACGTCCCTGACCGACCTTGTTGAGGCGACGGGCATGGCGAAGCCCAGCCTTTACGCCACGTTCGGCGATAAGGAGGCGATCTACACCAAGGCCCTGACGCGATATATGGAAGGTGTCGGGGACGACGTGCTGGATGCGCTGGGACAGGGTGGCCGACCGATCCAGACCGTGATGCGCGGCTATCTGGAGGAGGTTGCCGATCGCGCGACCGACACGAGCGGCCCCTGCGGCTGTTTCGTCGTCAACAGCATTGTCGATGCGGAAAACCTGCCTGACGAAACCAAGCGCCTGATGGATCTGGCCAAGCGGAAGCGCGCGGAGATCCTTATTCGGGCCTTTGATGCCGCAAAGGCGCGCGGCGATCTGCCGGAAACCGCCAGTTCGGCGGCACTGGCGGATTATTTCTGGGGCCAGACCCTGGCCATCGCGCTGTTGGCACGATCGGGGGAAAGCCGCCAGGCCATCGGCCATTTCGTCGATCTGGCCCTGGCGGTCCTGGGGCCCGAACCGGTCAGCGCCTGAGAACCGTCACCGGATGGCCGAAGGGCACGGCATCGCGGGAAATCAGATCGCTGACGCCGCGCCGAAATCCTTCATCGCGCACCAGTTCAAGAACGAATGCATCCGGGTCCCGGGAATCGCCGACGCGCGCCCGGATCATTTCCAGGACCTCCCCCGTCGCCGAAGCGGCATCGGCGCGGCCCTCGGCGCGGACAGCCAGCAACGGAATGCTGCCGCCGCTCTGCGACCGCAAATGCCCGCGCGTCCCGACATAGCAAAAGGCGTGATCGGCCGTGCCACCGCCCGACAGGGATAGCGTTACATTGTCCAGCCGCGCATAGACATAGTTCGCGGCGCTCATCTCGCTGTCATGCATAATCGCCAGTTGGGCATCGTCCAGCCAGGTGACCGCGATTTCCACCGTGACCCCCGGGGCGCGCTGCAGCATGGCCGGCACCGCACCGTAGGACGTGATATGGGCGGCATAGACGACATCGAAATCCGCCAGACGCGCCGCCTCCACCGGGATGCGGTGATCGCCCAGATGCGCGAATTTCTGATGCAGGCGTTCCGGTGCGCGGTTCGATCCGAAAGCCAAAACCGGGCGCCGCCCCGCGCGGTCCGCCGGCACAAAATCCCGGATATCGCCGTGATGCCAGGTATAACTGCCCGACGGCGCTTCATAGGGATAGGTCCGTGCGCGCCGAAGAATTTCGGCGGTCGGGTCGCTCAAAGCTTTTCGATCCGGAACCGGGCGTAGGCGTCGTCGATCGCGGCCATGGATTGCGCCTTCCATTCCCGCTGGGCGTCGTCATAGGTGTCGAAGGGTCCGAACTTCTTCTCCGCCCCGCCATCGGCCAGTTCGTGGAAATTGGTATCGGTGTAAACCCCACCGATCACCCAGAACTGATCGTGGCTTTCCTTTTCGATGGAATAGCGGGCATGGGCGTCGTCCACCGTCTCCATGGCCTTGGCGCGCCAAACGGCCTTGGCCTGGGCATAGTCGTCGAACGGCCCCAGCCGCGTTTCCTTGCCGCCGCTGGCGATATCCGTGAACCCCGTGTCGGCGTATACGCCGCCGACGACCCAATAGCGTGCGGACATGGAGCTTCTCCCGGCTGTCGAAAATGCCCGCCCTATTTGGCACAAACGCCCTGAGCGCTCAACCGCTCGAAGGAGCCTGCGCCTCGACAGGGACCAGTATATCCGATATCCGGTTGATCTGTCTTCGTCCCGCCCTAGAACGGATTTCATGCCCTATTCTTCCTTGCGCGACTTCATGGATCTTTTGGAACGGCGCGGCCTGCTGCACCGGGTTTCGGCGCCGGTGTCGACCGAGTTGGAGATGACAGAGATCCAGACCCGGCTGCTGAAGGATCGCGGGCCGGCCGTACTGTTCGAGAACCCGACCGTGCCCGGCGGAAAGCCGTCGGAAATGCCGGTTCTGGTCAATCTGTTCGGATCGGTGGAGCGGGTCGCGCTGGGCATGGACCGGACGCCGGAGGAATTGCGCGCGGTCGGCGAGACCTTGGCCTTCCTGCGCCAGCCGGAACCGCCGGGCGGCCTGAAAGACGCGATCGGCCTGCTGCCGCTGGTCAAACAGGTTCTGGCAATGAAACCCAAGACCGTGTCCCGCGCGCCGGTCCACGAAATCGTTCTGCAGGGCGACGAGATCGATCTGGCGCGCCTGCCGGTCCAGACCTGCTGGCCGGGTGAGCCTGCCCCGCTGATCACCTGGCCGCTGGTGGTGACACAGGGGCCCAATCCCGGCGGCGACAAGACCGACGCGTTCAATCTGGGCATCTATCGCATGCAGGTGACCGGCCGCGACACGACCCTGATGCGCTGGCTGAAACATCGCGGCGGGGCACAGCATTACGCCCGCTGGAAGAAGGAACGGCCGGAACCCCTGCCCGCCGCCGCCGTCATCGGCGCGGATCCGGGGACCATCCTGGCGGCCGTCACGCCGGTCCCGGACACGCTGTCGGAATATCAGTTCGCCGGCCTGCTGCGGGGCAAGAAGGTTGAGTTGGTCGACTGCAAGACCGTGCCGCTGAAGGTGCCTGCCGAGGCGGAGATCGTCTTGGAAGGCCATGTCATGCTGGACGAATACGGCGACGAAGGCCCCTATGGCGACCATACCGGCTATTACAATTCGGTGGAGCCTTTCCCGGTCTTCAAGGTCAGCGCCATCACCATGCGGCGCGACCCGATCTACCTGTCGACCTTCACCGGACGGCCGCCGGACGAGCCGTCGATCCTGGGCGAGGCCCTGAACGAGGTCTTCATCCCGTTGCTGCAGCAGCAATTCCCGGAGATCGTGGATTTCTGGCTGCCGCCGGAAGGCTGTTCCTACCGCATCGCCGTGATCTCGATGAAGAAGGCCTATCCCGGTCACGCCAAGCGGGTGATGCTGGGTGCCTGGTCCTATCTGCGCCAATTCATGTACACGAAATGGCTGATCGTCGTGGATCAGAATGTCGACGCGCGCGACTGGAAGGACGTGATGTGGGCGATTTCCACCAAGATGGACCCGGCCCGGGACATCACGGTGATTGAGAACACACCGATCGATTATCTGGATTTCGCGTCGCCGGAAAGCGGCCTGGGATCCAAGATCGGTCTGGACGCGACCGATAAATGGCCGCCGGAAACCAAGCGCGAGTGGGGCCAGGAAATCCGCATGGACCAGGCCGTGATCGACAAGATCGACCGCCTGTGGCCGACTCTGGGCCTGCCCGGCGACGGCGCCAGTATCTGGAAAAAATGACGCGGCGCAGCAGATTTCGGATAACATTCCCTAATCCAAAGCATAAGTTATTTCGTCTTCTGTTCTCACTATTCCCCTGCTAACTTTCCAAAGAAGATACTTTCGAAAGAGGGGGAAGCCGATGGCCGCCATTCAATCCGACGCCGCGCCGAGAGACCGGCTTCCCTATTGGTTCAGCGCGGGTCACCTGTGCATCGATTGGCCGTTCGGCGCGCTTTACATGATCGCGCCGGCCGCCGGCCTGTCTTTCGGCTGGTCCCCGGCCCAGGTGGGGCTGCTGCTGACCATTCAAAGCATCGGCGCATCCCTGGCATATCTGCCGGCGGGCCTGCTGATGGACCGTGTCTCCAATCGCGGCCGCATCCTGATGTCGACCTTCTTCTGGGTCTCCTTCGGCTATATCCTGGCCAGCTATGCGCAAGGTTTCTGGCCGCTGGCAATTCTGATGGCCGTGGCCAGCATGGGCGACGCCGCCTGGCACCTGATGGCGACCGGAATCCTGGTCAAAGCCGCACCGGGTCAGCGTGCCCGGGTTCTGGGCATCCATGCCATCGGCGGGGCCATGGCCGGCGTCTTCGCACCGCTTTTCGCCAGCCATTTGTTGGACCATGGCCTGTTCGGGATGGAGCTGGATTGGCGCGATACGCTGATCGTCGTGGTGTTGCCGACGGCGGTCATGGGCTTCCTGTTCCTGATCCATGTGTCGCGGCAGGTCCCGCGGGTTGAGCCGGGCACGGTCGCGCGGCCGGATTTCCGGGGCTTGATCCGGGACTGGAGCACGCCCTTCGGCGCCGGTCTGGTCGCCATGATGGTTCTCTACAACCTCGGCCTGATCGGGGCGACGGCGATGACACCCCTGTTCCTGCAGACGGACCAGGGTATGGATGTCTGGCAGGCCGGTCAGATTTTCGCCGGCGTTCTGCTGGTCGGCGCGGTATTGCAGCCTCGCCTGGGCCGTCTGGCGGACGAGGTCGGACGGCGCCCGTTGATTTTCGCCGCAGCCATCCTCTCCGCGATCGGCGGCGTGATTGTCTATCTGTCGACGGATACATACTGGATCGTCGGCGGTCTGGTACTGTGCCTCGGCGCGCTGACCTCCGTCCGGTCGGTCGTATTGGCCTGCGCTGTCGATCTATCCGGGCGCAGCGAAGCGACGACCCTGGGCATTGCCTTTGCCGTGCTGGATGGGGTCGGGGCATTCGGGGCGGTGCTGGCCGGGCTGATCGGTGAGACGGATCTCAGCCGCGCCTATCTGATGACGGCCGTCTGTGCCGGGGCGGCCGGGATTGTCGCGGTGATGCTACCCCGACGCCAAAGCCGGTAAATCGGCCGCCGATAACGCTTGCCAGAATCCGGAAGCAGAGCCATATGAAGCGCCTCGGCGCGACCGGCGCCGCCTCTTCGGATATCCGGACATGCAGGAAGACCGTTTGCGCGCCGAGCGCCGTTTGAATCTCGGCTTGGCCCTGGCGGATGAAGGCGATTTCGCTGCCGCCAGCGATGCCATGACCGAGGCCTGTGCCCTGGCGCCCGACTGGGCCGATGCGCATTTTGCGCTGGGCGAAACCTTCGAGAAGTTGGGGCGGGCCCGCGAGGCAGAGAAAGCCTATCGCGCCTGCCTGAAATCCGATCCTCAGGACCGGATGGGCGCGAAGATCCGCCTCGGCCTGATGGGCGCCGCGCCGGTCCCCACCCGCCTGCCCGCCGCCTATGTCGAGGCCCTGTTCGACCAGGAAGCTCGGCGGTTCGACAAGAAGATGCTGGACGGCCTTCAGTATCGCGGGCCCGACCACATGGCGCGCGCGATTGAACGCATCGCCCCAGATCTGGCGCCGCCCGTCCGCGCGCTGGATCTCGGCTGCGGCACCGGCCTGGGCGGTCGGGCCATGCGGTTGGTCGCGGCGGAACTGCACGGCATGGACCTGTCCAGCGGCATGCTGGCCCAAGCGGCCTCGACAGGTCTTTACGACCGCGTCGTTCAGGCCGACCTGCTGACCGCCGCCTGGGCGGAGCCGGACAAGGCCTATCACCTGATCGCGGCGACGGATGTGCTGAACTATATCGGCGATCTGGCGCCGGTCTTCCGGATGGCGGCAGAAGCGCTACAGGCAGGCGGCTATTTCGTGTTTACGGTGGAGGCGGGCAACCGCCAGGACATAGATCTGGGCGAGGGCCATCGCTACCGCCACGCGCTGGCGCGGCTGCGCCCATGGATCGCGGCGGCCCTTTTGGACATCGTTGCCGTGGATCGCTGTGTCCTGCGTCAGGAAAAAGGGCGCCCGGTTCAGGGCATGGTCCTGACTTTGCGCAAGCCGGACCTTTTGAACGAGCGTCCGGTCGCACCCACCCGCAACCGGGGCGGGGCGCGCAATCCGGTCTGACCGCCTTTCACCGTGTCTTGATTGGCGCAATCCCGGCGACCAACTCATATACTGAAGCCGAACGATCTTCAGGAGAGGCGCGATGTTCTTTCAGTTCCGCAAAGACAAGTCCGAAATGCCCGACCCGCGTGACGCCCTGGCTGGGCGGGTCGACGCGATGCGGGTCAATCCGATCCATCACCATTTGGGAACAAGGATCGTCGCGCCCTTCCCGGACGGCACCGAAAAGGCACTGTTCGGCCTGGGATGCTTCTGGGGGGCGGAACGGGTGTTCTGGCGCACGCGCGGCGTCTATTCGACCGCGGTCGGATATGCCGGCGGCTACACCCCGAACCCGACCTATGAAGAGGTTTGCAGCGGCAAGACCGGCCATAACGAGGTTGTTCAGGTCGTCTACGACCCCGGTGCAATCCGCTATGCCGACCTGCTGAAAGTCTTCTTCGAAGCGCATGATCCGACGCAAGGCATGCGTCAGGGGAATGATGTCGGCACGCAATACAGGTCAGGCCTCTATGTCCACGACGCGGTGCAGCGCGCGGAGGCGGAGGCCGCACGGGACGCCTATCAGGCGGAATTGATCCGCCGCGGGCGCGGCCCGATCACGACCGAAATCGTCGACGCGCCGGAATTCTTCTACGCCGAGGATTATCACCAGGGCTATCTGAGCAAGAATCCCGGCGGCTATTGCGGATTGGGCGGGACCGGAATCGCCTGCCCGGTCATTCCGGATCAGGCGGCGCGCTAGTAGGGGCCTCGTCGACCTCCGGCTCTGGATTGGCACGCCCCCGGCCCTTGGGCGGGCCGTCATAGTCGCGAATGCCTGCGGCATAGGCCGCACAGGCCAGACGAATGTAGAGCGGGATCTCGATCTTCTTCCCGTCCCGCTCTCCCTTCTCATAATACTGAACGACGCGGCGCTTCAGCCCGAGCACATGTGCCGCATCTTTCTGCGAAAGGTCTAGACTTTTTCGCCAATTCTTAAAATCGTTCGGTTTCAACAACTTGCCCCTGATTTTCTAACTTTTCCGCTGGTCCAACGGACGGAATAGTCATTTTCCCTACACAAAGCGCACTTTGTGCGCATTTAACGCTTGCACAGCGCACCTCGTGCGCCTATGTAGATAACAGAGGCGCACGAGGTGCGCAACCTTTGACGAATTGGTCGGGTCAATGTTCGGGAATTCCTCCCGGCCCTGCCCGGCCCAGAAAGGAGGGTAGTGTTATGGCCACTCTGTATGTTGGTGAAAAACACGCCTATCGTGACGAAGTTTCCGCAGCCCGTGCCGAATCCGCCCATATCGCGGTTCATGGTGCACGCGCCTTCACGGTCGACTGGGACGCCAAGCTGGTCTTCCGCGTCGATTTCGACGGCAAGGCGCACTACACGACGGACGAAATCGAAGTCCGTAAGCTGGTCGAAAAGCACCCGGACTGCCACGTACATGTGATCACGGTCGCCTGATCGGCGCCTAACGTCGCAACTGCCAGCGCAACGGCGCGGCCGACAGGGCCGCGCCAAAAAACCGCCCCCTTTTCCGGAAGGGGGCGGCGCGCTTTTTGGGGCTAGAATCGTACTCCGCGCCAGCAGAGCCGGCGCGGATCAAGCCAAGGTCAGATTGGAATTAGGCCAGCAGATTGACGGCGGAACCGCGCGGCGGCGGCGTGTTGCCGGCGCGTTCGATCGCAGCCCGCGCCGCGCCCTGCGCATCCTGCGGCAGGTCCTGCCGGGGCTGGGCCGACCGGCCGGACTCTTCACCGTCCACCGGCGCGACAGCCGCGCGCGTCTGCGGTGCTTCCGCCTCGCCCTGACGCGAGACCTGCTGCGTCTCGGCAGCGCGATCACGCTGTTGCGCGGCGGCGGAATCCTGCGCCGGCTGGCGCTGAACGGAGGCGGTTTGCGCCGCCAGAAGGGTATTTGCTTCGGTGCCTGTAACGATCATGGCGTTTCATCCCATTGCGGTGGACTTCTGTCCATGGGGCCATTTCTAACGCCGATAAATTAAGAAATCCCTAAGACCAATTAGGGTTTTTTCGTTATACGCCAGACCGTTCCGCCGACCTCGTCACCGACATAGATCGCACCGTCCGGTCCGACCGCCACGCCCACAGGCCGTCCCCACACCTTTGCCGAACCCGGCCGGGCGGGGTCCGGCACATCGATCCGGAACCCGGTGGCGAAGTTGATGTAGCGCCCGGTGGGCCGGCCATCCTCGAACTCGATGCGGACCACCTTATAGCCGGTCGGCTCCGCCGCATTCCAACTGCCACGCAGCGTGACCAGCGCGTCGTCGCGCCATTCCTCCGGGACATCGGCCTGGGTTAGAAAGGTCAGTCCAATCGGCGCGCTGTGGGATTGGATCAGGACATCCGGCACGACGGTCTTGGCCACAAGGTCCGGCTGGCGATCACCATAGCCTGGCTGCGGATTGGGCCCGATATAGGCATAGGGCCAGCCATAGAATGTGTCCGGCAGCACCTCGGTAAAATAGTCCGGAACCAACCCATCCCCCAGACCGTCGCGTTCGTTGACGACGACAAAGACACGCCCATCGTCCGGCCGTACCGCGATGCCGACCGGGTTTCTTAGGCCCGCGGCATAGGTATGGGATTTGTCGATCGTGCCGTCATCGTCGACCTCAAAGCGCTGAATACTGGCGCGGGGCAGATCTTCCTCCGCAATGTTGCCGCGCGATCCGATTGCGGCATAGAGCTGCTTGCCGTTGGGGGAAAAGGCAATATTGCGCGTCCAATGCCCCCCGGTCGATCCGAAGACCCCGTCCCGGCTCATCGCCTCGACCGTATCCGCCGGACCGCCGCCGGGCCGCCAAGGCACGCGATAGAGCCGGTTCACATCTGCGATCCACAGATAGCCGCCGTGAAGCGCCATGCCATGTGGGCGATTGAGTCCCTTTACGACATCGACGATCTCGTCCGCGCGGCCATTTCCATCCTCGTCTGGAAGGACGCTGATCACGCCCGCGCTGCTGCGCGCGACGATCACCAGCCCGGCGGAATCGACCAGCATTTTGCGTGGTCCGCCGACTTGCTGCGCGAACAACCGGATTTCGAAGCCTTCCGGCACATCCGGTTCCCGCCCGCCCCGCGGGACGGTATCGGAACTGTTGGAGACGGATTCAGTGGCATAGGGCGCCGGCATGTCGCCCGGCGTCAGATGAAAAACCTGACCGGGCCGATCCTGAGCCAGGGCGGGTGCCGCCACCGCCAGAACAATGCCGAAAGCCGCTGCCGCGCGCATATTCATCCCCGATCCTTCCGTCAAACATTGCCGGTGGGATTATAGGTAGGATGCGCGGGCCGGATTGCGACCGTTTCCGAAATCAGGCGCTGAGGGCCGCCACGCCGGGCAGTTCGCGCCCTTCCATCCATTCCAGGAACGCGCCGCCTGCGGTCGAGACATAGGTGAACTGCTCCGATACGCCCGCCGCTGCCAGTGCCGCAACCGTATCGCCGCCGCCCGCGACGGAGGTCAGCGACCCCGCCTGGGTCAGCGCCGCCGCCTTCTTGGCCAATGCCACCGTACCGGCGTCGAAAGGTGGGATCTCGAACGCGCCCATCGGGCCGTTCCAGATCAGGGTGCGGCAGCTTTCCAGTTCGGCCGAAAGGGCCTCGGCGGTTTGCGGGCCGATATCCAGGATCATCTTGTCGGCCTGAACCGCGTCCAGCGGGACAGAGTCGCTCGGCGCACCCGCCGCAAATTCGGCGGCTACGGTCACGTCACTGGGCAGGCCGATGCGGCAGCCGGCGGCGTCGGCGCGGGCCAGGATCTGTCGGGCGGTATCCGCCAGATCCTTCTCGCACAGGCTCTTGCCGACATCCTTGCCCATGGCGTGCAGGAAGGTATTCGCCATCCCGCCCCCGATGATCAACAGATCGACCTTGTCGACCAGATGGTTCAGCACATCCAGCTTGGTGGAAACCTTGGCGCCTCCGACCACGGCGGCGACCGGGCGGCGCGGTTCGCCAAGCGCCGCGTCCAGCGCTTCCAACTCGGCCTGCATATTGCGGCCTGCCAGGGCAGGCAGGCATTGGGCGATGGCATGGGTCGACGCATGGGCGCGGTGCGCGGCAGAGAACGCATCATTGACGTAAACGTCGCCCAACGTGGCCAGGGCTTTCGCGAAATCCGGATCGTTACCTTCCTCTTCGGCGTGGAACCGCAGATTTTCCAGAACGACGATCCCGTCCATCGGCGCGGCGTCGATGGCGGCCTTGGCGGCATCCCCGACGCATTCCTCGGCGAAGGTCACCGGGCGGCCCAACACCGCCTCGACGGCCTTGGCGACCGGGGCCAGCGACATGTCGGCGACGCGTTTGCCCTTCGGCCGGCCGAAATGGGACAACAGCACGACCTTCGCCCCGGCACCGATCAACGCATCGACCGTCGGACGCAGTCTTTCGATCCGGGTCGCGTCGCTGACGGTGCCGTCGCGCATCGGGACGTTCAAGTCGGCGCGCACCAGCGCCGTCTTGCCGGAGAGATCGAAATCGTCGAGGGTCTTGAACATGAGAGGCCGCCCATTTCCGTTTGAAGGTTGAGACGGCTTCCCTCTACCGGATACGCCCGCGCCTGGAAAGCCCGTACCGCCCCTTGTTCCCGTCTTCCCTTTGCCCCCGTTTGAAGCAATCAAGGGGCTGGTCCCGCACCGACTGGATCACCATGTCCTTATCAGGACGAAAGGAGGCGGCAATGTCCCTGTTGGGTCGCGCCCTGTTCACCGCCGGTCAGGCGTCCCGGGCGGTATGGTTCGGGGCACAGTATTCCCTTGCGCAGCGCCTGGCGCCGCCGCTGGACGGACCGGTGCCGCCCCCCGGCAGCATTCCGGGTTGGCCGGTAATCCTGAAGGATCTGCGCGCCCTGCAGCAACGGGACTGGTCCAACGTGGAGGCCGGCTATTATCCACCCCCGGCCGACCGGTTCGCGCCGCCGGGCAAGATGCTGCGGAACGCCGCGCGATTTCTGCGCGATGTCCCGGCCGTCAACTTGCGCCGACGCCTGAAGGAAAACAGCGAGACGTACAGCGACGCGTACAAGGGCAAGCGGCCGCGCTATTACCTGCAGAACTTCCATTACCAGACCGGCGGCTGGATGACAGACGACAGCGCCGCGCTCTATGACCATCAGGTCGAGGTTCTGTTTACCGGAGGCGCTGACGCGATGCGCCGTCAGGCCCTGGTACCGATCGGTGACTGGATCCGGGCGAACGGGGCGGAGGGAAAGCGGCTGATGGACGTCGCCTGCGGCACGGCGCGGTTCCTGTTCGACGCCAAGCGCGCCCATCCGGAATTACATATTGCTGGCGTCGATTTGAGCGAGGCCTATCTCGCCCGCGCGCGGCGCAACCTGAAGCGATGGCCGGGGTCTTTCACGCCGGTTCTGGCGAAGGCGGAAGCTTTGCCCTTCCCAGACGACGATGGGGCCGACCTGATTACCTGTATTTTCCTGTTCCACGAACTGCCCCGAAAAATCCGGCGCGAGGTGCTGGCGGAAATCGCGCGTGTCCTGCGGCCGGGCGGGCGTGCGGTGATGGTGGATTCGATCCGGCTTGGCGACCATCCGCCCTATGACCGGCTACTCGACCGGTTCCCCCTGGCCTTTCACGAGCCCTATTACGCCGAATATATCCGCGACGACCTGGAAGGGGCGGCGGCGGAGGCCGGGTTGAACCATGTTTCCACCCGCCGGGCGTTCTTCGCGCGGGTCATGTCTTTCGACAAACCGCGCTAACGACCCCGGCTTCGGTTCCAGGCATAGAGCGCCGGCGCAAGCAGGCGATCGTAGAGAAAAGCCGCGGCGTGATAGACACCGGGACAGGCAACGATCCGGGCCAGCCAGTTATAGCGCGGCATCTGGTGCCAGAGGACCAGGAACGCATCGACGCCACGATGAACCCGGCCGTCGGAATCCAGGACGGTCATGCGGCGCTTCACATCCTCCCGGTCCAATCCGAGTTCCGCAAGTAGAGGTGCGTCGACGCCATTGGAGATATCCGCCCATCCGATCGCCACAGCCTCGCGGGCGCAGTATCCCTGATAGTGGGAAATCTCGGCACTGCAGACCGGGCAGGCCCCGTGATACAGGGCCGTTACGGATCCCGTCATCTGTTCCGTTGATCCGTCCTGCATGACCCTTTCACCCCGTCGATTCCGGGATACGCGGCGTTACTCCGCCGCGCCGCCCGCCGGGATCGCCTTGCCGGCAACCGGCTTCGGCACGGATTTCCGTTTGCGGACCATGTCGATTTCCATCGGCGCCGGTCCCTGCTCGACCCCGTCGTCACCGAATTGTTCGAACACTTCGATATAGACCGTATCGCGGACGATTTCGAAATCGAAGTATTCGTCGATCCAGAAGTCGACGCGGTAGCGGTGGAATAGGCCCAGTTCGAACACCTTCACGCCGTCATAGCGCCAGGTGTAATCGTCCAGGGCGTCGTCACGGCCCAGCACTTCGACCAGACGCGCGCGGATTCGGGCTTCGGCCTTGCGGATCGATTCTTCGATGAAGCGGGGTTGATAGCGCTCCGGCACAAAGAATTCGGCACTGAACCGGACCATCTCGCCGGTGGAGAAATTCTGGATCAGCGATTCCGAGACCTGCCCGTTCGGGATGCTGACATGGTAGCCGTCGCGGGTCATCAAGCGCATGGTGCGCCAGGTGATATCGGTGACCTGGCCGATCATCTCATCGACCATGACCCAGTCCCCGACCTTGAACGGCCGTTCGATGTTCAGGACGATCCCGGAGAAGATGTTGGCGATATTCGCCTGGATCGCCAGACCAATGATCATGGCCAGCAAGCCGGAGGTTGCCAGAAGGCTGGTCAGTTTCTGGTCGAAGACGAAGGCCACGACCCCAAACACCGCCAGCAAGTACACGCTGCCCGACGCGAACAGGCGTACGACATTGGGGATCCGCCGTCCCGAGCGTTCCTCGATCGGTACCCACAGGAACCGCTCCAGCGAGATCACCAACAGGCGCGCCGGGATCATCCACCACAGCGTATCGAAGATCAGAACAAGCGTATCGGTAACCGCGTCCGGCAGGTTCTGGGCGGAATAGTCCAGAACCAGAGTGCCCAGCGATACCAGCAGGATCGGCCAACAGATCGCGCGGATACCCAAGGTCTGGAAACGCCAGAACTGGCCCCGGTCCTTGCGGTCCATGACGGCGGCAAAGAGCAAACCGACAACCCCGAAGATCAACAGATAGACGAACCAGTTATAGGGAACCGCGTCGGCCGGATCGATCCCCGCCGGCCCCAGGATGACCCCCAGATCGATACGGGTGAACTCCGGTGCCTGCTTGCCGAACCCGATAAAGGCCGGATCGCCCTCCCCGGTGCCCTCATAGACCTCCTGCGAGATCCAGCTTCGCTCCACCGCCCAGCTTGGCAGCGCGGCGAAAACCCGGCGCTCCCGCAATCCGTCCAAGAGCGGATCGCCGCTCGGCCCATCACCGACGATCGATGCCAGATCAATATCGCCCAGGCCGAGCGTTTCGAGCCAGCCTTCCGCTTCGGCCACCTCTGCTTCGGTCGCGGGGCCGGCCGCGGACGGGGCATCGTCGCGGGACTTCACCAGCCCCATGCCGAGTACGTCCGTCACATACATCAGGTTGTTGCGGCTGAGCAGCCTGTGATGGAAGCCAAGCCCCGTCAGCAGCGTTCCATAGGCGTGTTTGATGTCCGAGAATTCCAGCTTGAACGTGCCGGACACTCGGTAAGATTCGTATTTCAGATCGCCGTCGACACCTGTCTTGTCGGGCTCGCTCAACGTGATCGGTTCCACCGCGTTCAGGAACACGACATCCTGCGGCTGGAAATCGCCGCGATAGCGGAACCAGATCAGGAAATCGATCTTGAACCGGTCCTCGAGGACGACCGTGTCCTCCCCCTGCTGTTCCAGCACCTTCTCGACATTCAGCAATTGGACGCCGGTATAGACGACATTGGTGCGGTACATGAACCGGTCGTTCACATAGAGGACCTTGCCCTGCTGGACCAGGTCCAGGAAGCCGGTCACGCCGCGTTCCAGGATCGGCTGAAGCTGCGTCAGCGCCGAGATCATGCTGGCGCCGTTATAGAGGCCGATCTGGACGCTGGTCGTGTTCGCGCCATTCGGCCCGAAATAGCGTTCGCCGCCGACGACCCGCTTGGCGCGTTCGGGATGGTCGTAACCGGTCAGGTAATCGCGGATGGCCTTTCGCAGGACATCGACGCCGACCAACTGCGCTTCCTCGTCGTCGGTGGTCGATTGCCCGATATCGGCGATGATTCCGTCGATCGCCAGCCGCGCCGCGTCATACGAGAAGGCGGCGGTCCAATCCGGCGCGATGCCATACTCGCCGATATGGTCGGTGCGGAAATTCTGCGCGACCTCCGTTGCCGTATCGAACAGCAGCGGCGTCGTCACGAAGATCCCATTGGTGACGGAAGCCGCCGGTTCCCCGGCCGGCAGCACGGCCTGAACCTCCGACACGAAAGCGCCGGTCGCCATGTCGGACAGCCCGACGATCCCGTTGCGTACGCGCCCCTGGCGCAGGGCCGTTACGATGCGGGCAGCCTGTGGCGCGCCGCCCTGAACGAAGACATGGCCGGTCAGCTTCTTATCGCGCATTTCCTGGGCAATCGCCTCGGCGCGGCGGGTCAGGCCGTCCAGATCCGTCGGATCATAGGCCCAGAAGTTCAGAACCTTGGTGCCGAACCGGCGATAGGTCTTGTCGAACGCGTCGGCCAACGCGCGCCCACGCTCGGTATTGGCATGGATGATCGAAACGGTTTCCTGTCCGATCACGTTGCGCAGATAGTTGGCCAGAAAGCGGGTTTGCTCCAGATCGTCATAGACGGTGCGGAACTGCCATTCCGGGACGGCGCCCTCCGCGCGGGCCGAAGCCGGGGCGGTGGTCAGAAGCGGGATGCCCGCCGCCTCATAGATCGGTGCGGCCGCCGCCGTCGCTTCCGGCGACCAATGGCCGATGACGGCGGTGATCCCTTCGGTCTCGCTGATCGTCTTGGCCGCGGCGATGGCGCCATCGGCGGTGTTCGAATCGTCGAACCGTTCGACCACCACCGCGCGGCCGCGAATGCCGCCGCTGCCATTCGCCTGTTCAGCCGCCAGCTGCGCGCCGCGCAGCAGGGCCGCGCCCGTCTCGGCATCGGCACCTTCCAGCGGGCCGACCACGGCGATCCGGACCGGATTGGAATAGTTGAGATCAAGGACCGTGACGCGGGTCAAAAGCGAGAATATGGCCGACGTTCCCGCCATCATCAGCAGGATGACTATGAACATATTCCGCTTGGTCATCGGCCAGTTGCCGAAAACCGTACGCCATATTCTTTGAAACACGACCCGCCCCCAGTTTTCTAGCCGCAGTCAGGGGCGCAGCGCAAAACGCGGAACGGCCTCAAACCACGGTA
Organism: Pacificispira sp.; assembly: GCF_965228185.1. Classification (NCBI taxonomy): domain Bacteria; kingdom Pseudomonadati; phylum Pseudomonadota; class Alphaproteobacteria; order Rhodospirillales; family Aestuariispiraceae; genus Pacificispira; species Pacificispira sp. The sequence continues at coordinate 332,940 of NZ_CBDDHE010000002.1, forward strand.
ACGTCGATCTGTTCGGTTACTGTATCCGTTCCGTCGGAAATCTCCACCGTGAAGCTGTCGCTGAACCCGCTGCCGTCGTGATCGTAGACGAAAGTATTCCCGTCGAAACTGACCGATCCATGCTGCGGTCCCGTCGAAATGCTGTAGGAAAGCGCATCACCCTCGGCGTCGGAGCCCATCAGCAGGCCACGATAGACCTCATTATTGCTGATCGACAGCTCGATCAGGTTTTCGCGCGCGGCATTCGCGCTCATCGTCCCGTCATGGCCGTTGCCGGTCAAATCCGTCACCGTGCTGCCGACCGATTCGTTGAAGGTCCAATAACCGGACAGTCCGGCCTCAGTGCCGTTCAACTGCTGATGCATGGTCTGGTTGATCTCGATTTCCGTCCGGGCGGTATCCCAGATCCGGACTTCGTCCATCGGATGGGTGTAGCCGCTGCCTTGGGCGCTGGGCGAATGAGCCGGGTCGCCGATCATCAAAGCATCCGACGCGGAGGAGATATCCCCCTTGGTCCAGACGTCGTCATAAGCGCCGCCCGCGATCTGCCAGCCCGCCGAGCTGCCGTCCAGATAGGCGGTCAGCTGCCCGTCGGTGGGGTCGGAAGATTGATCGATCACCATGGCGACATGATGCCAGCCGGCGTCGATGCCGCTCATGTCGACTTCCAACTCGCCCTGACCGGTGCCCGTAGATGTCCGGGCAACCAAGGTATTGCCGTTCATGAACAGCGAATAGCCGGGATCGGTGGAGCCGTCGGTATTGCCCTTCGACATCAGGAATTGCAGGCCCGAGACGCCGCCGGCACCCGGCCAGTAGAACCACATTTCCGCGGTCATGTCCCCGGCACCGGGTTCCAGATCGCCGTGATGGTCGATTTCGACATAATCGCTGGACCCCAGGCTGATCGCGTTCTGGGTACCGTTGATCGTGAAGCTGCGGCTGCCGGTGGCCGTGGCCCCTTCCGGGTCGACCACATCATAGGTGACCGTGATCGTCTCGCTGCGTCCCGCGCCCAGATTGGCGAATTGAGCGGTATCGATGCTGAGCACCCCGGTCATCGCGTCAACGGTGAAGGACACGGTGCGCGCGGCGTTGGAGGAGCTGAACGAGACATTCGACACGCTCAATGCATCGCCGTCCGGATCGCTGGCATCGCTCAAAAGGTTCGTTTGCAAAACGCCGGATCCGGCTTCGATCCCATCGACCGGGATTTCCGCCGAAATCGACAGGTTGTCGACGCCCCAGCTTTCATCCGTGATTCCCTGATCCAGGGTGGAGGTGAAACCAAGCTGCAACATCGGATTGCCGTTGGCATCCACCGGCAGGGCCGCGATCTGTGCTTCGGAAAGCGTCAGTTCGACCCGGAAGGAGTAGTCGTTCCACCCCGCATTGACGATCGCGCCGTGGTTGACGCCGTCGGAGAAGGTGACGGCAACCGTATCGTCGATGCCGCCGACCGGACTTGCCACACCGGTGCTAAAGTTGAATGACCGCGCCGCGACGGTCTGACCGCCGATCTGGATCTGGAAGTTCTCGCCGTCCCAGGAATCCATCTTGTAGAAGTCGAAACTGATGGTCGTCTCGTTCGCACCGGCCGGCAGCGTGAAGGTCTTCGACGTCGCGCCGCCATTGCCGAAGGAGCCCAGGAAGTCGGTCATGACGGTCCCGGTATAGGTCGTGGAATTGTTGCTCCACCCCGAGGCGCCGCCTTCGAAGTCCTCGGACGCCACCGATACCGTGAAGGTTTCGTCGAAAGTGCCCGTCGCATTGACGGAAACGGCGTCATAGGTACCGGTCGCATCGGCGACCGCGCCACCGGCAGCGAACCCGTCGGTGAAGTTATACAGCGCGCGCAGCCCGTCTTCGGTACCGGTCAGGCGAGCCTGGTAATTATCTTCGATTTCCGTGCCGGACCGAACGTGATCCCAAATGCGGAATTCGGACATCTGGCCATCGAAATAGCGACCGGAGCCGTCTCCCAGCCACGCGCCGATAGACGTTCCCGTAATCTGGCCGCCGGACGCACCGACAATGCCGAAGTTTCCGGCCAGGCTGGCATCGTGCTGACCGTCGATATACAGATTGGCCTGCGAGCCATCGAAGGTGATCGCGACATGGTGCCATTCGCCGGTCGGGATCGTCGAACTGCTGGTCAGTAATCCGCTCTGGTTGGATCCCTGGAACGTCACCTGACCGGGCGTGCCGTCGCCGATCCGGAAGATCGCCAGGCTGTTCACGCCATTCGCCTGCTGGGCGAAGACCGTCTCTTGGGTGTTCGTATCCAGATAGACCCAGGTTTCGATCGTCCCCGCCGTCAAACCGTTCACCGTCGCGTCCGGCACGTCGATATAGGCGTTCGTGCCGTTGAAATCGGCGATTGCGGTAACATTGGTGTAGTCGCCGGAGATCGTCGGAGCCTGATTGGTCGACTGCACGGAGACAGGAACGGTCTGGGCCGTAACCGTCGTACCGTCATTGACCGACACGGTGACGTCGACGATCCCATTCGTGTCCGGCGCCGGCGTGAACATCAGGCTGCTCAGCGAGGCGTTGACCGCGGCCGCGGTCCCGGTCAGGACCACGCTCGCCCCCGACACCGCACCGCCATTGGCGCTCAACGTGCCGTCCGGGACCGATACTGTCACGGTCAGGCTGTCGCCGTCCGTGTCCGCGACCGAAATTCCGGAGATCGAGAAGGTCGAATTCTCGTCGCCGGACAGGCCGCCGCCTTCGGCATCGCGCAGCGTGAAGCTCCAGCTGCTGCCATCCTGACCAAGGCTGTTCCAACCCGCGATATAGCCACCATCCGGTGTCGGGATGATCTTCACATTGCGTTGTTCGCTGGCGGTGTAGGTATTGAGCTGCCGCTCGCCGCCCACAGCGGCGCCGTCGACATCGTATTCCTGCGCGAAGACGCCATAGCTGCTGCCGTCGCCGACATCGCTGGTCCAGGCGATGACATAATTGCCGTTCGTCAGAACCGCGATTTCCGGGAAGAACTGGTTGCCGGCGGAAGTGGTGTTGACCGTGGTCTCCCCACCGACCGGGTTCATCGCGGCGTCATAGACTTGCTTGTGAACCTGCCAGGACGTCCCGTCGCTCATCAGGCTGGACCAGGTAAAGACGGTATTGCCGTTGTCCAGTACCGCGACCGACCCCGTATGCTGATCGTTCAACGTGCTGGTATTGACCTGGAACTGGCCGCCGGACGGAGTACCCGCCGCGTCAAAGCGTTGCGCCACCATGGCATAGCCCGATCCGTCGACATTCTGCGACGCCCAGGTGATCACATAGGACCCATCGCCATAAACCGCCATGGGCGATCCGTGTTCGGTCCAGACGTACTGTTCCCCCGCCGTCGTGGTGTTCACGCGCGTCGGTCCGGCCGTCAGTTCGATCCCATCGGCATCATAGCGGCGCATCATGACCGCGCTGCCGCTGCCGTCGACATTGTAGGCGCTCCAGATGATCAGATCGCCGCCGTCCGGCATGGCCTGGATATGCGGATGCACCTGGCTGCCGATTGTGACGTCCGTATTCAGCCGGAATTCGGCGCCGTCCGGCGTGCCGTCGGCATTGAACCGTTGCGCCTGAACGCTCCAGTCGCTGCCGTCCTGGCCATGACTCGACCAAACGATCGTGAAACTGCCGTCGGCATGGGCGGCGATTTCAGAGTTCGTCTGATCGCCCGTCGAATAGGTGTTGGCGCGCGTCTCTGTGCCAATCGGTGTGCCGTCGGCCGCCATGCGCTGGAACATGATCGCCTGACCGCTGCCATCGACATTGTGGGAGGACCAGGTCACGACGTAACCGCCGTCCGGGAACACGCCCAGCGCCGGAAAGACCTGATCGCCCAGGGTCGTCGTGTGAACGGTGAACTCCGCCCCCAGATTGGTCAGCGTCGAAGGCGCCGTCACGATCGGTGCATCGTTCGCCCCGGTCATGGTGATCGAAACGGTATTCGGCGTCGTGGTCGTGCCGTCGGACACATTATAGGTGAAGGTCAGAACCTCGCTGCCGCCAAGGGCCAGATCCTCGAATTGCCCGCCCGCGAAGACCAGATTGCCGTTCGCATCGATGCTGGCGCCGACATTCCGCCCGCCGGTCTGCGTCAGGGAGACGGCCGACAACGCATCGCCGTCCACATCCGACTGTCCGGCCAGAAGACTGACCGACACCGCGCCGGAATCCTCGCCCGCACTCGTGGTGACTGCCGACACGTCAGGCGCATCGTTGACCGCCGTCACAGTGACCGTGAAGACCTGGGTCGCGACCCCGCCATTGCCGTCGGATACCTGAACCGTGAAACTGTCCGTGCCGTTGAAATCCGGATCGGGCGTGTAGGTATACGCACCGTTCGCCTCTACATTCACCGTTCCGTTCGCGGCGTTGCCGGTCACCTGGAAGGTAAGCGCGTCCAGATCGGCATCGGCCGCCGTCAGCATCCCGGAAATCGTGCCGTCCTCGGCCAAGGTCATCTGCGTGCCCGACGTACCGGTGATCGCCGCCCCGGCAACCAGCGTCCCATCATGACCATTGCCGGTCTGATCGGTGACGACCCCGCCCGGCGCGGCGTCGAAGGTCCAATGAGCCAGCAAGTTCGGCGTATTCGCCGAATTCAGGATAGCGCCGCCCAGATCGGCCGAATCCAACGCGCCGCTCCACAGGCGAACATCGTCGATCTGACCGTCGAAATTCCGGCCGGCCTGACTGTCCTTGCCGATATTCCAGTTCGACGTATTGGCATTGCCCAGGGTGAAGGCCTGGGAAACGACTTCATTGCCATCGACAAAGATGCGCATCGTCGTGCCGTCGAAACTGGTCGCGAGATGCTGCCAGGCGCCCGCCTGGATGACACCGGCCGGGCTATCGACCGACGCGCTGCCGTTCCAGATCGAAATTCCGCCATTCGCCATCAAATGGACGCGGTAGGGAGAATAATCCCCCAGCGTCGTGTCCGACTTGTCGATGATCGTCTGGAACACGCTGGTCGTGTCCGGATTGATCATCATTTCCATCGTGAAGGCCACGTTGGAATGCACGTCGATCGCCGCGTCATGGGCGATTTCGACTGCCCCGAAATTGCCGTCCAGACTCAGGACCGGCGCCGCCGCCAGGCCCACCGGCGCATCATTGACCGGCGCGACGCGGATCGCGATATCGGTCGTCACCGGTGCAGCGACCCCGTCGTCGACCGTAACGGCAACGCTGGCATCGCCATTGAAATTGGCATCGCCCGTAAAGACCGCGGTCTGAAGCGCCATCTGCACATCGACCGGATTGCCGGTAATGGTCACGGTGTGGCCGACGATCTGAACCACGGCACCGCCGCCGCCCTGATCCGCCGAAATGGTGCCGTTCGTGCCCTGCAGCGTGACCGTCAGCGGCGCATTATCGATATCGAGAGCGACAAGCCCGGACAATGGGATGCCGGTATCTTCGTTCCCGACCATATAGGCGTCGTCATTGACGATCACCGCGTTGTTCAGGGTCATTGTCGGAGCGCCCGGAACGCTGCTTTCCAGCGATCCGTCGAACCCGTAATCTGCCACCAGATCCGGATTGGCAACCGGATCCAGCGCCGTCCCCATGGTCGCCTGGATCTGCGCCGCCGACCGGACGCCGTTCCAGACGCGCAATCCGTCGAATTCCGCATCGAGCGCCTGACTGGTTTCGAAGGACCCGCCGACGCTATCCTGATCCGAGCCCATCACCAGCGTCCCGCCGGATGCAAGCGCATTGGTCGCGCCAAGCGACATAACCGGGGCGCCATCAATATAAAGAACCGTGTCGTTCGCCCCGTCGCCGAAACTCAACGCCACATGGTGCCATTCGCCGTCGGTCAGGGATCCGGCGTTAACCGATCCCTGATTGGAGTTGTTCAGCCAGACCTGGATATTCCCGCCGCTCAACGTAATCCAAAGCTCGTTCGGAGAACCGGGCACGGCATAGGAAATCAACGCGCCGCTGGTATCGGTGGTCTTGACCCAGGTTTCGACCGTCCCCGACTGTGTCGGGAAGGTGTCGAAGTTCGACGCCACGGCATAGGAGAAGCTGGCATCGTTGCCATTCGTCCCGGTACCCGTCGTCGACAGCGCGCCCGGCCCTAACAGCATCGGCGCGTCGTTCGTTCCAGTGACGGTCAGCGTGACCGTGTTCTGGGTCGAGGCCGTGCCGTCGGAAACCCCATAGGTAAAGGTCAGGACTTCGCTCTGACCGGCGGCGAGATCTTCGAACTGGCCGCTGGCGAAGACCAGATTGCCGTTCGCGTCGATACTCGCCCCGACATCGCGGCCACCGGTTTGGTTCAACGACACCGCCGTCAAGGCTTCCACATCAACATCGGATTGTCCGGCCAGAAGATCGACCGAGAAACTCGCCGCGTCTTCGCCCAAGGTCTGGGTAACAGCGGCCACACTCGGCGCGTCGTTCGACCCTGTGATCGTTACCGATACCGTGTTCTGCGTTACCGTCGTGCCATCGGACACGTCATAGGTGAAGCTCAGGACTTCGCTTTCGCCGTCGTCCAGATCCTCGAATTGGCCGCCGGCGAAGATCAGATTGCCGTTCGCATCGATGCTCGCGCTGACATTGCGCCCACCGGTCTGCGTCAGCGATACCGCTGACAGCGTTTCGACATCGACATCCGTCTGACCGGCCAGCAGGTTGACCGATACCGCCCCGGAATCTTCGCCACGCGTCGTCGCGATGGCAGAAACCGTCGGCGCATCATTCGATCCGGTGATCGTCACCGACACCGTGTTCTGCGTTACCGTCGTGCCGTCCGAAACGTCATAAGTGAAGGTCAGGACTTCGCTTTCGCCGTCGTCCAGGTCCTCGAACTGGCCGCCTGCGAAGATCAGATTGCCGTTCGCATCGATCGACGCGCCGACATTCCGCCCGCCCGTCTGCGCCAGAGAAACAGCCGACAAGGCTTCGACATCGACATCGGTCTGACCGGCCAGCAGGTCGACCGTTACCGCCCCGGAATCCTCGCCGCGCGTGGTTGCGATGGCTGACACCGTCGGTGCGTCGTTGGACCCGGTGATCGTCACCGATACCGTGTTCGGGACGGCGGTCGTGCCATCCGACACATTATACGTGAAGGTCAGGACCTCGCTTTCACCGTCGTCCAGATTTTCGAACTGACCGCCCGCGAAGATCAGATTGCCGTTTGCGTCGATCGACGCGTTGACATGGCGGCCCGCCGTCTGAACCAAGGTTTCCGCCGTCAGCGGTTCACCGTCCACGTCGGTCTGACCGGCCAGCAGATCGACACTCACGGCGCCGGAATCCTCGCCGTGCGTCGCCACAACCGCGGTCACGACCGGCGCGTCGTTGGACGCGGTCACCGTGATCGTGACCGTGTTCTGCGTCGTCGTCGTGCCGTCGAAAACGTCATAGGTGAAGGTCAGAACCTCGAACTCACCATCGTCCAGGTCCTCGAACTGATCGCCATCGAAGACGAGGGCGCCATTCTCGATCCGGGCGCCGACATCGCGGCCGCCATTCTGCACCAAAGACTGTGCCGTCAGGACATCGGTAAAATCGACATCGAAGACTTCATTGCCCAGCAGATCGATGCTGACGGCGCCGCCGTCTTCCGTGGCGGTCCGGACGATACCCACCACCTGCGGCGCGTCGTTGCGGCCTTCGATGGTCACGGTGGCCGTGTTCGCCACGACGCCGCCATTGCCGTCGACGACATTGTAGGAAACCGTCAGGACGACATGTTCCCCGACCGCGAGATCGCCGAACTGGGCCGGGTCGATGGTCAGCGCACCGGTTTCGTCGATGTTGTCGAAAAACACCGGACGCCCGTCGCTTGAGGTGACCACGACCGATTCCGTATCCAGATCGTCCGACGTATCGACATCGCTGGCGACGGACAGGAGGTCGATCTGGATCGGATTAAGCGCGTCTTCGTCCGTCGTGCCGGCGTCGATCGCCTGGGACACTGTCGGCACGTCGTTCGTGCCGGTAACTCGGACCGTCAGCGTTGCCGTCGACGTCGCGCCGCTGTTATCCGCGATGGTGTAGGAGATGTTCACGTCGCGGGTTTCATTGACCGCCAGGTCGTCGAAATCCGTGCCCGGCTCAAAGGTGACGGATCCGCCGTTGAAGGTCACCGTTCCGGAATTCGTCTGCAGGATCCGCGCGGCGGTCACATTGATCGCATCGCTGTCCGGATCGGAATCATTGCCGGTCACAGCGACGGTCAGGACGGAATTTTCCTGTGTCGTGCCGCGGTCATCGACCGCCACCGGGGCGCTGTTGATCGTCGTCGTCGTGTTATCGACCACCGTGTTTGTGTTGCGATCACTGCCGCCGCCGCCCGTATTGCCGGTCGTCGTCGTCGTGGTCTGCGTCTGGGTCGTCTGTTGGGTATTGCCGCCCCCCAGGCCGGAATTGCCGATGGTCGGGTTCAGCAACTGGTTGAAGCCCAGATTGGAAGACGGGCTGCCGGAAGAGTTGCCGCCGGCCGCCGTCGCGATGTCCTGCAAGGCCTCGATCTCTTCGTCGGTCGGCTGATCGCCGCCCCCGCCCTGCGCGATCGGGGTCTGCTGGGTTTCGGTGCCTTCGGCCGTGTCGTCGTCGGTCTGGCCGGTACCGGCATCCTGAGCCGCCTCGCCACTCGCGGTCTCGATCGCCTGGGTGACATCGTCATCGGTGGAAGCGTCCGTATCGTCGGGCGTCGTGTCGGCGGGTGCTTCCGCGACATCGTCCACGGACTCGACGATTTCCTCGCCGGGGCCTTCCGTGGTCTGTGCCGTTTGCGTCGGCTCCTGCTCACTGCCCTGCTGCGCGGTCTCGGATTCCTGACCACCGGTTTCAGTTTGGGCCTGACCGGTCTGGCTCGGCTCGGTCTGAGCGGTCTGCGTTTCCGCCGGCTCCTGGGTTTCAGCCGGCTCCTGGGTTTCCTGGGCCGTCTGCTGCTGTTGCGTTTCGCCGCCGGACTGCGCCGGGGCGGACTGGGTTTCAGCGGGCTGGGTTTCAGCGGGCTGGGTTTCGGCGGGCTGGGTTTCGGCGGACTGTGTTGCGGGCGCCTGAGGTTCCGACCCCGCGCCTTGCTGTGCCGGCTGTTCGCCCGTCCCGCCGGTGGTTTCAGCCGTTTGGGTCGGCGCGGCCGGTTCGCCGGACTGGGTCGATTGCGGTGCGGGTTCGCCGGTCGTGCCGGTCACATCCGCGACCGCATCCGCCATGTCCTGACCGGACGCACCGCCGCCCTGCGCCAGGGCCTGCATGGCCGGATCGGCAGGGACTTCCTGCTGCGACGAGGTCGTATCGGCGGATTGCTGCGCGGCGCCGGCGGACGCCATGGACTGGTCCGGGGTCTCGCCCGCCGCCAGGGAGGCTTCCAGTTCCGACCCGAACGCGTCGCCGCCACCGGCGTTCTGCAACGCCTCATCCACCTGCTGGCCCGAGGCGAGGGACGCCGCGAGCTGATCGGCCGGGGACAGAGGCACGGATTGCTGCTGTTGGGTTTCCTGCGCATTGGCGGAAGCCTGCTGCCCGGACTGCATCGCCGCGTCCGGCGCCGCGCCTTCGGCCAGGCTCTGCTCCAAAGACGCCGCAAAGGTATCGTCGCCGCCCGCGGCCTGCATGGCCTGGTCGACATTCTCACCGGATGCCAGCGATGCCGCCAACTGATCGGCGGGCGACAGGGGAACCGATTGTTCTTGCGCCACCGCATCCTGACGCGCCTGGGCATCATCGGCCTGGGCCATCGCGTCGCCGGCACCCGCGCCGTTCGCCAGGGCGTCTTCCAGCGCGCTGGCAAAGGCATCGCCGCCACCGGTCTGTTCCAACGCCTCGTCGACCTTCTGGCCCGATGCGAGCGCCGCCGCCAATTGGTCCGCCGCGCCCAGCTCGACTTCGGAATCCTGGCGCGCCTGGGCGCTATCCGCCGCGGCCTGCTGCGCGTCGTTCATTGCCTGATTGGCATCGGCGCCATCGGCCAGGGCGTTTTCCAGCCCGTCGATGAAGGCGTCGGCATCCCCGCCGGAGCGTTGCGCCGCATCGGCCAGGGCATCCCCGACATTCTCACCGCCGGCTAGGGCCGACAGGACGGGATTGTCGACCGGCACTTCGGCCTGCTTGAGAGAGTCCAGGCCGGTTTCGGCCGCCTGTGACGCCGCGGCGACCGCCGCGTCCGGGCTTTCGCCGCGCGACAGGGCTGCCTGGAGCTCGTCCAGAAACACCCCTTCGACGCGGTCGGAATCCGCCTCCGACATGTCGCCGCCCATTTCGGCGACTACGCGGCTGACGGCTTCTTCCACGCCATTGCCGGACGCGATGGCGGCCAGCAGCGCATCGGACGGCTCCACGGTCTGTGCCGTCGGATCGTAGGTGTCCATGGCGGTTCGCATCGCCTGATTGGCGTATTCCGCCGCGTCGGCCAGCGATCCGTTTTCTTCGAAGAGTTCGCTTCGGAAAGTGTCGATGAAGGACGTCGCGGCATGATCCGCCGCGCCTTCGGAACCGCCGGCGTCCAAGATCGATTGGCGCACCGTGGATTTCAGTTGACCCAGCGCCTCCTCGGCGTCCGCCCCGCCCGCGAGGGCCGTCAGAACGCCTTCGAAAACCCCTTCGGGTAAACGCGGTTCGACCGGCAATTCGGCGCCGGCCTGGTCCTGCTGAAGATCATCAGCCATCGTTTTCCGTCCCTCTCCCCCGGGAGTCGTCACGACCCTGCCCTCGTCGCGTCCCCCGGAATCTCAGCAAATTTAGCCGAAAATCGATTAAATTGGCGACTCTTATGTAAGCCCAAAATTCCAATACGCCATATATTTTTTTCAAATTTCTCTAAAATTTTATTTATTTTTCCGAACAATTCAAGCTCTTGTTTCGGCTGCGGGGGATAAATATGAGCAAATTCCGTCAGTTAAAGGTTTGACCCTAGCGCTCCCGCATCGCGGCGCGCATCGAGCTGACATAGGGATCGAGGATGTACTGGGCAATCCGGCGTTCACCGATGACGATGGAACTGGCGACCCGCAGCCCCGGATAAAGGCGATATTCCAGGTCGCCGTCGTTGAAGCCCTGGGCGTCCGGCTCGATGCGCACGGAGTAATAGGGCACGCCTTCATCGTCCAACAGCGCGTCCGGACTGACCCCCGCCACCGTGCCTTCCAGCTTACCGAACCGGGCGGCGTCGGCGGAGGTCAGGGTGATCTGTGCCCGCTGCCCGGTCCGCACGAAGCCGATATCTTCCAGCGGCATGCGCGCGTCGATCACCAGCCGGTCGTCCAGGGGCACGATCTCAGCCAGTACGTCGCCCGCGCGGATCACCCCGCCCACCGTCGATACCGCCACCGTCTTGACGATCCCGGCGACCGGGGAGCGGATGACCATGCGCGACTGACTGTCCTGAAACTTGCGAAGCCGTTCGGTTAGCTCGTCGAATTCGCGCCGGGCGGTCGTCAGTTCCGACCGGCCTTCCTCGGTGAAGCGCTCGGCAATCTCGGACAGCTTCGCCCGCGCCTCTTCCAGCGCCGCATGGGTCCGCTGCAGCAGGGCGCGGTCTTCCTTCACCTGCCCGTCCAATGTCGCCAAATCCTTCAGCAGATTGATATGCGTCATACGGTTGGTGATGTTCTGCTTCAGCAGCGTATCGGAAATCTTGATCTGCTCGTCCAGGAAGCCGCGTGTTGCCTCGGCCGTGTCCAGCCGTGCCGACACTTCGACGATCTCCTGCCTGCGCTGGGCAATCAACTGGCGTTGCACGTTGAATTCCGCCGCCAGGCGTTTGCGGCGCGTTTCCATAAGCGCCCGCGCGGCCTCGATCTGGGTCGGGACGCGTTGAACCAGATCGTCCGGATAGACGGCGGCATTGTTACCCGCCAGTTCCGCCTCCAACCGCACGATGTCGATCCGCAGGCTGGTCAGTCGGGATTGCAGTTCCGCCACTTCCGCGTCGATCTGCGTCGAATCCAGCGTCACCAGAATCTGCCCGGATTCGACGACCTCGCGCTCCTGAACCCGGATGTCGGCGACGATGCCGCCTTCCAGATGCTGAATCTGGCGCACCTTGCTGCCCGGAACCACCTCCCCGACCGTGGCGCTGACGATGTCCAGCGTGCCGTACCAGGTCCACGCGCCCAGAGCACAGACGAACAGCGTCGCCAGCAGAATGAAGGAGACGGTGCCGCGACCGGCGTCGGCCATGGGGGCGATCAGATCGTCGTGCTTCGTCATGCCGCCGCCCCTATTCCGCCGCCTTGGGTTTCACCGGCGGACCGCCGCGCGCACCGGCATTCCAGTTCTGCGACGTCGCGCCCGCGTCCTTCGACAGCATGCGGATTTCCGGCTTCGGCTTGGCATCGAGATCGATCAACATCTGGGCGCCGCGAATGATCTGCGGATCGTGGGACGACACGATGATGGTCCGACCGGCCCGAGCGAGCTGTACCAGGGTTTCATAGATCTGGCGCACGCCCTCTTCGTCCATGCCTTCGGTCGGTTCGTCGAACAGGACCAACCGCCCGCCGCTGGCCAGCGCCCGCGCCACGGCCAGCCGCCGCCTTTCGCCACGCGCCATGCTCAGGCCGTTGTTCACGACCATCGTATCCAGGCCCTTTTCCGTCTCATGGACGAAGCGTGCTGCGCCGCTGCGCTCCAGGATCGCCTCCAGCGCCTCGTCGGTCAGATCGGGATTGAGCAGTTTCAGATTGGCCCGGATCGTCGCGTTGATGAAGGTCGGTTCCTGCGGCAGATAGACGATCTGACGCCGCCACCAGGCCGGCACGATCTGGCGCAGGTCGACATCGTCGGCCAGGATCTGCCCGCGTGACGGCTCCACCAGACCTGCAATCAGACGCGCCATCGTCGTCTTGCCCGCCCCGTTCCGGCCGATCAGGGCGACGACCGAACCGGCCTCCAGAACGACGTTCAGGTCTTCGAACAAGGGCGCAGGTGCGCCGGGGGCCGTATAGGCCAGGTCGCGCAGTTCCAGCTTGCCGGAATAGGTCCGCAAGGCGGCGCCCTCGCCGGGTTCGACCGGCAGTTCGGCCAAAGATTTCGCCCGTTCCATCGCCTGACGCGATTTTACAAGCCCCTCGGACAATTGCGCAAAACGGGTGACCGGCTGCATCGCCCGCGCGGCCAGCAGGTTCGCGCCGATCATCATCCCGACATCCAATTCGCCGATGACGACCAGGGTCGCCCCGAAGGCGATAACGCCCGCGCTCATGATCCCCTGAATGCTCTGGGTCAGCGATTGCAGACCGCCCTGACGCCGGGCGAGCCGCCGCCGCAGCCCCTGTACCACCGACAGATTCTTGGCCCAATCGGTGATCAGCCGGTCGCCCGCGCCGAAGGCCCTGACGCTTTCCGCGGTGGAGGTCGTGGTTCCGATCAGACCATGGCCGACCGCCTGATGTTCGGTCAGCTTGCGCGTCATCGGCCGCAGCGCGATCTGATTGACCAGCCCCAACACCATGACCACGCACAGCGCGATCAGGACGATCAAGGCCAGCGGCGGGCTGAAAAGAAAGATCGCGCCCAGATACAAAAGCGCGAAGGGCAGATCCATCATCGCCGTCAAATTCGGCGCGGAATAGGCGCTTTCCACCTGCTCCAGTCCGGATATCGCCTCCCGCCGGTCGCCGGAGGACATGCGTTCCAGCGCCCCCAGTTTCGCGGTGGTGAGGATGCCGAATGCCCCGATTCCCGCCCGGTGATCCGGCTCGCCCGATACGGCGGCGGCAAGGCGCATGCGGCTCCATCGGAAACCCAGCTCGAACAGGATCGCCAGCCCGACACCGACGGTCAGGGTCAGCAGCGTCGCATCAACCCCGTGCGAGACATAGCGATTGAGGACCTGAATGACATATAGCGAGGAGGCAAGGCCCAGAATATTGGCCAGGACCGATGCGATGAGCATCAAGGTCGTCTGCGCCGGCCGACGCCGAAGCCTGGCCAAAAGCTCACCCATTGGGAATACGCCCCGTTCCTACCCCATTCCGCTTGGCGGCTATTGTGCCCAATCGAACAGCGGGTTGTCGAGTTCGCCGTCATCGCGCCGTGTGCCGGCAGGCGGGGAGGCCGGCGTCGGTTGGGATTCGGGGGTTGGAGCGGCCGCACCGGACGTGTCCTCCACACCCTCGGCACGGGCCGGTTCGGACGGCGGTTCCGGATACGGCAAGGTGTCGAAACTGGGCGGCTCCTGCAACGAGTCCAGATAGTTCGGCGTTTCGGGCGGCGCGGATTCCTCCACCGGCGCAGCAGGCGGAGGTGTTTCAATGATCGGCGCGTCGGGCGTCAAGGTAGACAGAGGCGGTTCCTGCGGTGCTTGTGGTTCCGACGGCACAAGGGGACTCGTATCCAGGACCCGGTTGCCGTCGGGCGGCGGCGTGAAGACGCCATCGGATGGCGCCCCGCCGTCTATCAGCGCCGAGGGATCCAGCGAGTCGCCAAGGTCTCCGCCGGGGCTCAGCAATTGCATCGACGGGTCGGTCGTGTCGCCGAACAGACCTGCGATCGGCGCCAGCATTTCGCTGCGATCCGGGCGCGGGACGGTTTCAATCACCGAATAGTCCAGCGATCCCGACGCCGCCAACAGCTCAATCAGCGCCAGTTGAACTTCCGCCTCCGCCGCGATGGCATCGCTTTGCGCGTTGATCAGCGAGGTTTCGCCGGACAGGACGTCGATCAGCGAGCGCTGCCCCAATTGCCGTTCCTGGATCGCGACCTCCAGGAAGGCCCGGGCGATACCCGCCTGGTCAAACAGATAGCCGGACCGCTGCCGGGCCGTCTCCAATTGCTTCCACGCATTACGCACCCGCTCTTCGACCTGGCGTTTCAAATCGCCCATGGTCCGAGTGGCCGCAACGACATCCGACTGGGCGGCCCGCAGCGTGTTGATGGAGGTGAAACCCAGATTGAAGGGAAAATTCATTTCCAGCTTGATCGACGATTCCGTGCGCCGACCGATCGTTCCTCCGTCATTCTTGGTCATCGTGCGTTCGCCGACCACTTCGAAGGTGGGGGCAAAGCTCTCGCTGCGCGCACTGATCCGATCCTGCTGGGACAGCGACACGTCGATCGAGGTCAGCCGCAGATCCGGGTTGCCCTTGAAGGCCAGATCCAACGCATGCTCCAGCGTATCCGGCAGATCGGACGCGTCGACCTGCAAACCCGGCAGCGCCGCGATATCGGCGGGCACGTCGCCGAACACGGCGCGATAGCGGTTCAGTGCCAATTCATAGCCGCCTTCCGCGTCGACCCGGCGGGCCTGGGCCCCGGCGAGCTGCGTCTTGGCCTGCAAAAGGTCGGTCGATAGGCCGGACCCGGCCTCGATCCGTGCCTCTTCCAGGCCGGTCTGGCGACG
This sequence comes from Pacificispira sp., assembly GCF_965228185.1. Taxonomy (NCBI): domain Bacteria; kingdom Pseudomonadati; phylum Pseudomonadota; class Alphaproteobacteria; order Rhodospirillales; family Aestuariispiraceae; genus Pacificispira; species Pacificispira sp. The sequence continues at coordinate 348,274 of NZ_CBDDHE010000002.1, forward strand.
GATATTCTCTTCCGACCGGCGGGCAAACAGGACAACCTCGGCACTGCGCAGGAGGTTGATATAGGCGGCCAGCGCCTCGGCGATCAGCGTCTGACGGGCGAGCACCAGCGAGATTTCTGACTGAACCAATTGCAGGCGCGCGCGCTCCACCGTGGCGTTGGCGCCGCCGAAATCCCACAGCAATTGGGTAATCGTCGCGGTCAATTCCTGGGCAGGGGCAATGACCGTATCGGTATTCGTGCGCTCCAGTCGGTAGCGCTCGACATTCGCCGTTACGTCCAACGACGGATACCAGACACCCAAAGCTTCCTTCGAGCGCTGGCGGGCGGCGGTGACCTGTGCCTGACTGGCGAGCAACCGGTCATGCGTCTCCACCGTTTCGGCGATCATCTCTTCCAGAGAGTTTGCGCGCACGTCAATGGGCCCGCAGAAGCAGGCAACCGCGCATAGCGCGGCAACTCGCAGGAAGCGCGCTCTCTTCATACCCTACATTCCACGAGCATTCGCCCGCATGTCATCTGGGAAGCCCCCCGCCGTCCCCCGAACGGAAACGGTACCGGACCTGCCCACGTACAGGTTTAACCAAAGCCGCCTCTCCGTACTAGCCCCGGCTATACCAATTCACTACGAGTCGGGTGGTTTGGCGAAGCCCTATTGTAAAAAAATCATTCCGGGCGGCGGTGGCGTCTCCCGAAGGAAGGCTCTATCTTTACTCCGTAACGTTCAATTTGAGACAGGCACGGTTTGACGATGACGAGACAACAGCGAATCGGGACGCGGCACCGGACGGCGAAGTTCCTGGGGCGGACGGCTGCTGTGGCGCTTCTGGCCGCCTTGCCGGCAACGTCGCCCTCCGCATGGGCGGATCGCGCCAATGGCCAGGTCGAACTCGGCGAGGCGTCCCACCAGGACACGGTCTTCGGGGCCTATATGGCCGCCGGCCATGCCGAAGCGGTCCACGACTTCCAACATGCCGCCGATCTGCTGGACCGGGTACTGGAGGCTGAACCGGACGATCCGCTGCTGCAGCGCCGCGGCATGCTGGCCAATCTGCATGCCGGCCGCGTCGAGCGCGCCGCACAATTGGCCCGGCCACAGATCATCGTCTATCCCAGCGAAGTCGACATCGCGGCACTGACCCTGGCGACCACGGCCATGCGCGATGACGATTGGGACCGGGCGGTGAAGATCCTGAAACCCGCGCGCCGCATTGCCCTCGCGCGCTTCTCCTCACCGATCCTGGCGGCCTGGGCGGAGTTCGGCCGCGGCAACACCGATGCGGCAATCGAATCCTTGGAGGCACTGCGGACGGAGTCCCAGGCACAGGGGTTGCACGATTTCCATGCCGCCCTGATCTTCATGGCCGCCGGCCGGCACGCGGAGGCGGTGGCGCTGCTGGAGAGCCAGACGGCAAATCTGGAAGTGACCCCGATCGGTGTCGTGCGTGCCATGGCTCGTGCGAAGCTGGGCCTGGGCCAACGGGAAGCGGCAGACGATCTTCTGCGCGGCTTTGACGCGCTGAACCCCGGCGTCACTTTCATCGAAGACGATATCGCGGACATTTCCGACGACGGCGAACTGACACCGATCGTCCTGGGGCCGAAGGAAGGGGCCGCGGAAGCATTCATTGATCTGGCCCGTCAAGTGCGCGACCAGGCTCCCTTGATCGCGTTGCGCTATGCCCGGCTGGGCGTCTTTCTGGACCCGGGCAACGATCTGGGCCGCATGGTGATCGCCGCGATACTGGAACGTCTGAACCGGCATGACGCGGCCATTGTCGCGCTGGGCGAGGTCGACCGGGAATCGGTCTTCGATTGGGAAGCCCGCATGCAGATCGCGGACAATCTGATCTCCATGAAACGGGACGAGGATGCGATCCGCCAATTGGAAGCCATGGCCGAAGAACGGCCGGAGGATATCGACGCGTTGGATCGGCTCGGCTACCTGATGCGCGCGCGGGAGCGATTCGCGGAGGGAACGGAATATTACGACCGCGCCGTCGATCGGCTGGACCAGGTCGGCGACGAGCATTGGCGGCTGTTCTATTTCCGGGGCATCACGCTGGAACGGACCAAGCGCTGGCCGGAGGCGGAGGCCGATTTCCGGAAGTCGCTGGAGTTGAAGCCGGACGATCCCTATGTCCTGAACTACCTGGGCTATAGCTGGATCGACCAGGGCATCAATATCGATGAAGGTATGGAGATGATCCGTACCGCCGTATCCCAGCGCCAGAACGACGGCAATATCGTCGACAGCCTGGGCTGGGCCCATTACCGCCTCGGGGATTTCGACGAGGCCGTGGTCCAGTTGGAACGTGCGGTCCAGCTTCGCCCGTCGGAACCGGTGATCAACGACCACCTGGGCGATGCCTATTGGAAGGTCGGGCGGAAACTGGAAGCGACCTACCAATGGCGTCATGCCTTGAGCCTGGAGCCGGAGGACAGCCTGCGCGAAACCATACTGCGCAAGCTGGAGGAAGGCCTGGACGCGGTCGAAGCCGCGTCCGGCGCCAACTGACCCTTCCGGCACGCCCATGGGGACGACCGTTCTGCAGGACCTCGCCCCGGCCAAGGTCAACCTGTCTCTGCGGATCACCGGACGCCGGCCAGACGGCTATCACTTGCTGGACAGCATCGTCGCTTTCACCGATTTCGGCGATACCGTCACGGTCGAACCGTCCGACAGCCTCTCTCTGGAGGTCGACGGTCCCCATGCGGACGGAATTCCAACAGATGACGGCAATCTGGTCATTAGGGCCGCACAGGCATTGGCACGGGCAACCGGCACCGGGCGGGGCGCCGCCATCCGGCTAACGAAAAGCCTGCCGGCGGCGGGAGGGATCGGCGGCGGATCGTCCGATGCCGCAACCACGTTGAGGCTGCTTTGCCGGCTGTGGGACGTGTCGCTGCCGCCGAAGGATCTCGCCGCCCTCGCCCTGACCTTGGGTGCCGATGTACCCGTCTGCCTGGAAGCCCGGCCGCGTCACATGTCGGGGATAGGTGAAAAGCTGGGCGTTCTGCCGCCCTTCCCGAAAGCCGGAATTGTCCTGGTCAATCCCGGACGACCCTGCCCCACGCCGGATGTCTTCCGTGCCCGAAGCGGGCCGTTCTCCACACCCGCGCTGCCGATGTTGCCGGGGCATTCAGCCCATGCCCTCGCCCGCGCCCTGACCCGGGAACGCAACGATCTGACGGAAGCGGCGGTATCAATCTGCCCGGAAATCCGGGCCGTTCTGTCCGCGCTGCGGGACGCGCCGGGCACGCTGCTCTACCGCATGTCCGGCAGCGGGGCGACCTGCTTCGCGCTCTACGAAACACCGGACAAGGCCCGGGCGGCCGCCGCGAAGATCGCGCGCGAGGAGTGGTGGGTCGCGTCAGGCGGCTTGGCATGACGCAAGGCGGTCTGCGGCTTCTGGTCTGCGTCAATCCGGTCGGCAGCAACAAACCGTCCTGCGGCGGGGACCGGGCGTCGGAAGCCCTGGCCGTCCGGCTGGAACAGGGGATCGCGGACCGCAACCTTGCCGTCACGGTGGAGCGCATTCACTGTCTGAACCGCTGTCTGCGCGGCCCGGCCATGCGGATCGCGCCCGGAGGGAAATTCTATCTGGAATACGGTGAGGCCGACATCCCGCGCATTCTGGACGAGTTGACGGTGGAGGCCGGAACGGCCAAAGACCAACCCGAAGAATTCGACTTCGGCGGTTCCGCGCCGGGCAGTTGATGCTTTACACGGAAATCGCGGGTCAGCGCATCCCGCCATCGTGGCGCAATTCACCCGGAACTTCGGTCGGTCCGATATTCCAGGCGATCGAAATCCGCGGCCGCGTCCCGACATAGGGCGTGACCATATGCGTGATATGCGCCGGAAAAATCACCATGTAATTCTTGACGGCTTTCGGCGGATGAAACGGGGTCGACACATAGCCCGGCCGCCCGATACAGCATCGCTCCAGCCGCGGATCGACAAAGGTCAGCAAGCCGTTCATCGGATCGCGGTCCCAGGCATCCTCGTCCCCTGATTCCAACGCATAGACCACCGACGCGACCGCGCGCTTGTGCGAGTGAGGCATCGTGTATTCACCGCTGCGAAAAACATTCGCCCAACAATCGTCGACGATGGCGGCCTTTGCCCCGGTGACCTTCATAAAGAGGGCCTTCGCACGGTTGTTCAAGGCATCGAAGACGGGGGAGCCGAGAGCATCGAGGTTGCGGATTTTCTGGCCGCCTTCGGCCAGACTGGCCATCGCGCCCGATGCGCGCTGCTGTTCGTCCAGCCCGATCAGTTGATCGACAAACGGCTTCTGAACCGCCGCAATATCGTGGTTCTCGATGAAACCGACATCCTTATCCATCGGAAAGATTTTGAAATCGGCCGGCAATGCGGGGATACGAACCGCGCCAACCGTGGTTTCCGTCTGAACTTGTCCGACCATCTGTCCGCCATCCTGGATGCCACCAATAGGGTGGTCTGGATAAACGGTCCCCCCCGGCCCCGCAACAGTGGCGAGTACCCGGAATGGGCCACGGACAGAATTGCGCCGGTTAGAGGAAGTCGGATTCGAACGGATACCGGGTCAGGTTTTCGTAACCGGTCTCTGTCACGACGACCTGATCTTCCAGCTTGATGCCGACGCCGCCGCCGACCTTCCCGGCATAGACTTCGACACACAGACACATGCCGGGCTCGAGCTCGCCGGCATAGCCGACGGCCTCCCAATCCTCGGGATAGAAGATCGCGGGATACTCGTCGCACAAGCCGACGCCGTGGAACTTCACCCCATAGCGCAGATCCCGATAGGCCTCCGGCAGACGATGTCCGCCTTCCATCAACTCCTGGAAGCTGACGCCCGGCTTGATCAGTTCCCGGTTCGTCGTGATGTGCTCATAGCCGATCTGGTAGGCCTCGCGTTCATTGTCGGTGGGCTTTCCGCCGCCGATCTTGAAGGTTCGGGACAGGTCGGCGCAGAAGCCGTAGGGCCCGACCATATCGGTGTCATAGGCCAGGATATCGCCCTCCCGCATCACGCGCGGGCCGCATTCCTGGAACCACGGATTCGTGCGCGGGCCGGAGGACAGAATGCGGGTTTCGATCCATTCGCCGCCACGGATGTGGCTGGCGCGGTTCAGCTCCGCCCAGGCTTCGACTTCGGTCATGCCCGGCCGCACCATGTCCTGCATGGACCGCATGGCCGACTCGCAGGACGCCACGGCGCAGCGCATGGCGTTCAATTCATCGACGCTTTTGACCTTGCGGGCATGTTCGGTCAGCTCCTGGCCCAGCTTCAATTCGAAACCCCGTTCCTCCAAGGCCCAGATCATCGCCAGCTCGGCCTTGTCGACGGCGATGCGCTTATTGTCGCCGGCATGGGTTCTGACCAGATCCTCGAACTCGGCGGCGAACTTCTTCGCGCGCTCTTCGCCGCGGTCGCCGGCATCGAAATAGAAGACGTCGGCGCCGTGGCGCACCTCTTTCACCAGCGGCAGATGCGCCGACAGGTGATCGCAGGAATGGAAGTCCCACAGCACCATGTAACCGTCGGCCAGAACCAGGCAGGCGCGGCACATGTTATGCGTGACCCAAAGCTGCATGTTCGTGGAATCGGTGGCATAGCGGATGTTCAACGGGTCGAACATCAGAACACCGGCATAGCCGCGCGCATTGACGTGGTCGACCAGCCGCTTCAGCCGGTATTCGCGCATCCGTGTCAGGTTCGGCAAGGTCAGACCCAGCGCCGCCCATTCCTCGAAGGCCAGGTCCGTCGGTCCGATCTCCACCCGGTCGTTATCGTTGGGGGAGCCGTCCGGCAGGAAGGCGGATTGGGAAACGCGACGGCGATAGGGGTCGATCTTACGGTTGGACCCGACGACCAGGGGACTGTCCGGCATGACTGCATCTTTCCGAAGGCCCCGGCTGTGGGGCGCGTTACGTTCATGAAATGGAGTTTGATGCCGACACGTTGAAATCGACAATGCAGAAAGCGGCATAAATTCACCGAAACTGCATTGGCAGCGACCAATCGCGTCTCGCCATACCCGTGACTGTGCGCGATGTGACTTTCCCGAAACCGACACCGCTGGCAAAATTGGGATAATTCGCGTCGCTGTCCGATGTTCGCGAGTGACGGGTCTGCGGCATGTGTCGGAACAGGTCGAATCGCGGCCGCTCAATTCTGTCGGAAGGTACCTTCATGAAATCGCATGCACAGGCCGTCGTGATCGGCGGGGGTGTCGTCGGGTGTTCCGTTCTCTACCACCTGACGAAGATGGGCTGGAAGGACGTGGTCCTGATCGAACGGTCCGAACTGACCTCCGGCTCGACCTGGCACGCCGCGGGCGGCTTCCACACGCTGAACGGCGACCCGCAGGTTGCGAAACTGCAGAGCTATACGATCGAGCTCTATAAGGAGATCGAGGAGATTTCCGGCCAGTCGACCGGTTTCCACCTGACCGAAGGAGTCTTCTTGGCGGCGACGCCGGAGCGGCTTGAACTACTGAAAGTCATGCAGTCGCAGGAAAAGCTGCTGGGCATCGAAACCCAGCTGATGACGCCGGAAGAGGCGGAAAAGATCCTGCCGATCATGGACCCCAAGGAGTTTCTGGGCGCGCTTTGGACACCGATGCACGGCCACCTCGACCCGTCCGGGACGACCCATGCCTATGCCAAGGCGGCGAAGGTTCAGGGCGCGGAGATTTATCTGCGGAACCGGGTGACCGACCTGCAGCAGAACCCGGACGGCACCTGGACCGTGGTCACCGAACAGGGAACGATCCAGGCCGATCATGTCGTCAATGCCGGCGGTCTGTGGGCCCGCGAAGTCGGACGCATGGTCGGGCTGGAACTGCCGGTCCTGGCCATGGAGCATATGTATCTGATCACCGAAGACATGCCCGAGGTCGAGGAGATCAACAAATCCACCGGCAAGGAAGTCCTGCACGTCGTCGACCCCGACGGCGAGATCTATATGCGCCAGGAGCGCAAGGGCATGCTGATGGGCACCTATGAGAAGGCCTGTGTGCCCTGGTCCCCGAAGGAAACGCCCTGGGATTTCGGCCACGAGCTGCTGCAGGAAGACATCGACCGGATCGCGCCGTCGCTGGAAGTCGGCTTCCGCCACTTCCCGCCGTTCCAGCGCACCGGCATCAAACAGATCATCAACGGCCCCTTCACCTTCGCACCCGACGGCAACCCGCTGGTCGGCCCGGTGCGCGGCCTGAAGAACTATTGGTGCGCCTGCGGCGTCATGGCGGGCTTCAGCCAGGGCGGCGGCGTCGGTCTGGCGCTGGCTAACTGGATGACATCCGGCGATCCGGGCTTCGACATCTGGGGCATGGATGTTTCGCGCTTCGGCGACTGGACGACCATGGCCTATACCAATGCCAAGGTCCGCGAGAACTATTCCCGCCGCTTCAAGGTCCGCTTCCCGAACGAGGAACTGACCGCCGCCCGCCCGCTGCGCACGACGCCGATCTATGAACGCCAGAAGGCCGCCAATGCCGTCTTCGGCGTCGCCTATGGCATGGAACAGGCGCTGTGGTACGCCCCGGAAGGCATGGAGCCGGTGGAGAACATTACCTTCCTGCGCTCCAACGCCTTCGACCCGATCAAGGCGGAGTGCAAGGCTGTGCGCGGCGGCGTCGGCCTGGCCGATATTTCCTCCTTCGCCAAATACGAAGTGACCGGTCCCGGCGCGGAAAGCTGGCTGTCGCATGTCATGGCAAACAAGATGCCGCGCGCCGGCCGCCTGACCCTGTCGCCGATGCTGAACGAAAAGGGCAAGGTCATCGGCGACTTCACCGTCGGCAAGCTGGCCGACGACCATTTCTATATCTTCGGGTCGGGCGCGGGCGAAATGTATCACATGCGCTGGTTCGAGGCGCATTTGCCTCAGGACGGCAGCGTCACGATCAAGGCCCATGGCATGGGGCTGGTCGGCCTGACCATTGCCGGACCGAAATCCCGCGACGTTCTGGCCACGCTGACCGACGCGGATGTCTCCGCCGGCGCCTTCAAGTTCCTGGATTTCCGCCGGATGGATCTGGGCATCGTTCCGGCCCTCGTCGGCCGGGTCAGCTTCACCGGCGATCTGGGCTTCGAGATGTGGGTGAAGCCGGAATTCCACGGCCGCCTGTTCGACGACATCCTGAAAGCGGGTGCGGCGCATGGGATCAAACTGTTCGGCTCCCGCGCCATGCGCTCCATGAGCCTGGAGAAGGGCTTCGGGTCCTGGGCGACGGAATACCGTCCGATCTATGGACCCTTCGCCGCAGGCATGGGCCGGTTCGTCGACCTGACCAAGAACGACTTCATCGGCCGCGAAGCCGCCGCGCAGGAGAAGGCCGACGGCCCGAAGAAGCGCCTGGTGACTTTCGCCGTCGCCGCGAAGGAGATCGACGTGATGGGGAACGAGCCGATCTATCGCGACGGCAAGATCGTCGGTTATGTCACGTCGGGCATGTATGCCCACCACGCCGACCGGTCCGTCGCCATGGGCTATGTCCCGGCGGATCAGGCAGACGATACCGCCGACGGCACGTTCCGGATCGAGGTCTTCGGCGAGATGCTGCCTGCCACGATCCTGTCGGAACCGCTGTTCGATCCGAAGGCGGAGCGCATGCGCGGCTAGGACCCGGCCCGCTTGGCACTGTGAACACGGGCGGATAAGATCCGGCCACTCGCAAAAAGGGTGGCCGGATGACCCCGACAATCTTCGACAAGCTGCAGCCGTCGGATATCCGTTCGGACCCGTTTCCCCATGCGGTTCTGCAAGATGCCCTGCCGTCCGACTTTTGCGCGGCGCTGATCGCGAACCGTCCCGACAGCCGTCCTTCCAAGCGTCCGGCAACCCGAACGGTCATGCCTGCCTGGATGCTGCGGGGCTTGGATTTCGTCGATCCGGTCTGGCGGGATTTCGCCCGGGCCCATTCCGATGCGTCCATCGCGCGGCGCGTCCGCGATCTGTTCGGCCCCTTCTGGCCGGATCACCTGCCCGCCCTGCCGGAAGACGACGCCGCCTATGGCCTGCATGGCAAGCACGGGCATGACACGCATCCCGTCCTGTGCGACGCGCGGCTGGAGACGATCTCGCCCAATCCGGACGAGACCGCATCACACCGGCGCCAGCATCTCGACAATGGCAACCGCCTGTTCTCCGCGCTGTTCTATCTCCGCGCGCCGCAGGATGATTCGGAGGACGGCGGGCTGACCCTGTTCCGATTCCGGCGGACGCCCGAGCAGTTGGACGTTTTCGAGTTTGACGACCGCGATGTCGAAGCCGTGGTGACGGTTCCTTACGCGGCCAATACCCTCGTCGTATTCCCGAACCGCCCGGACGCCATCCACGGCGCGCAGCCGCGCCGGCCGACCCGGCACGACCGCGCCTATGTCTTCGTGACGGCGGAAGTAGAGAAGCCCCTCTTCTGATCAATCCTTAACCGGCACGCAGGGCACCCAGAGATACCAGTCAGGATCGAAGATATAGCATTCGCGCAGGCCGTGCGGCTTGTCGATCGTGCCCTCCAGGATCTGATAGCCCCATTCCCGCGCCCGCGCCTCGGCCTGATCCGGATCGACGCCGTAAAGCCGAAATTCCGCCCCGACACCGCGCCCTTGAACCGAGCGAACGAGGCCGGACAGCCGGTGGTCGCTGTAACTGTGATCGGCATGCAGAATCCAGGACGCACCGCTGACCGGCTCCCGCAGGAAGGCGAAATCCTCGTCGTCATACACACTTTCCGCGCCCAGGACATGCTTCGCGAACCCGACGGAGGCATCGACATGTTTCACCAGCAGATTGATGCCCAGCCCTTTCGGCAGCGACTTGCCGAATTCGGCGGCGTCCATCCAGGGTTCCTTGGTACGTTTCGAGGTCATGGCAGCGGCTTTCGATCCAATATGGGTGCACGGACGGAACGACCCTGTCGGGCCGCGCCCCCGATCACAAGGGCCGGTTTCCGCAAACTGCGCTGGCCATTTTACGACGCGGCGTTTGCCTGCAGCGGCGTCGCGGTGAAATGGAACTCGTGGGTCTGCGGATCCATCGCCTTATAGACATTCGGCCCCTGAAGCTGAGCGAAGAATCTCTGCTTTTCGGCAATGTCCGTGATCTCTTTGAACGCCGCGCGCGACCGGTGCAGGCTGACACCGCCATCGTCCGTCGCGACGACTTCGAAGAGAACCTTCCGGCCGCCGCTGGCCGGTGCCTTCCAGTTCTTTTCCTGCAATTCCAGCGCGACAGAACCCCAGGACCGCGCGGTGGCCTGGCCGTTCGCGCCGGCCTTTACGAACATGCCCGCGGACACATTGCCGAAGAAGACGTGATCCCCCTTGGCCGGGTGATAGCCGATATTGTCCGGATTCTTATGGCGTTGGGTGAACCGGGTGATATGCCCGTCCGCGTCCTGGAAATAGACGGTCGGCTGGGAAGAGCCTTCTGTTACGCCGATGATATGTGCCGCGGTCAGATTGCCCGGCACGTGCCGTTCGGTTTTCGCCATTGGACCTCCAAAGGATCGGTCCCACGCCCGTTTTTATGACGAATCGATTCGGCTAGACTGTAAATGCCGGAAGGTTCCCGGGATTACTGCCGCTCCATGGAGGAGGAAAGACTCCCATCCTGGAACCGGAAATCATATCCGCCTTCTCGACGGTAAACATTCAGGCATTGTTCTGGCGCACTTCCGATGCGGCGGCACCATTGCCCGTCTTCGGTTATTCTGTATTTGCCCGAGATCTTTACGTTTCGATAGCTGCCGTAGAACGTTCCGCTATCGCTCACATCGATCCACAAGATATTGCCGTCTCCGGAGCGCCCACGAAACTCATGGCCGACGATCTCGGCTTCAATTTCAGGTTTCGTCAGGATTTCGGCCGCGTCCGCAGCGACACATATGGCGTTCGAAAAGATCACCGCCGTCGCGATACTTGCCAAGACCTTCACTATGCTTTGCCCCCGCCACCAAAATTGCACAACCAAGAACAACATTCTCTATATGGTGGCAGAACTGTCAGTTCAAGGATGGCTCGGTGGCCTGACGCTGAATGTCACGGATTTCGTCGATCCGATCCAAGATCTCCTGCACCGCCGCAACATTGGCCAGGGCCGCGTCATAGGCCGCCCCGCCCCAACGTTGGTTCAACGAGCCCGCAGGGACGACGTTTTCCTGATCCAGCTTGCCCAGGACCGTGCCGTCGCCATCCATCAGCCACCACAGGATCTGGATCCGCTCTTGGCCGTCGTCCAATGCCTCCAGCGTAACATCACCGGCCAGCAGCAGCGCCGCGTCTTCCGGTGCATCGGCCATCGGCACGCCGGCGTCTTTCAGGACGGCCGTCATGGCACGGGACAGGGCCCGGTTGCCATCGCCCGGCGCGCCTTCTACCCCGACTACCGCAACCCGGCGCGCGCCTTCCTGGATGACGGAAACCGCGTATTCAGTGCCCAGCGCCGTGCCTACCAGGGCGGCGCCGCGCTCTGCCAGGATCTTCACCAGGGCCGGATCGCCGTTCTGGAAGGCCTGGCGCGTCGACGCGGCATTGGCGGAAACGGCGGCGACTTCCTTGCCGTCGGGATCGGTCAGGACCCATTGGATGTCGGCCCGGCCGTCGCGCCATGCGGCGATGCCTTCCATCAGGATGCCATTGGTCAGCGCCGCGCCCGACGATGCCGGTATGCCGACCTTCTGCAGTTCCGCGACCATTGCTTCGGTCAAGGGGCCAGTCAGGGCCGCATCGGCACCTTGTACCGGCGCAACAGTGACGCCCGCCCCATCTGGGATGGCCAGCAGGGGGTTCGCCTCCTTCGCGCCGGGCGCGGCCTGGAACGGCTTCGGGATCGGCCCGCAGGCCGCCAGCAGCGACAGGAACAGCCCGGCGATCAGGAAGCGGCGCACAAGGTCAGACAAGGCAGAATGCCAGCATCAGCAGCATGGTAATCGCCAGCATTTGGATCAGCCAGGGCATCGGCGCTCAATTCGGGCTCGTCGTCACAACCGCCGGACATATAGGGACTGCACGCCCCGCCGGAAAGACGTTACAGCACCACCATGTCCAATGGGGCGCGCGACACCGTCTCGGATCCGGACGCGGTGACGATCGACGACCGCCCCAGGCACATGGCCAGTCCCTTTTCCGAATTCATGATGATGATGTGGATGAAGAAGGACATGTCCGGCGCCAGTTCCACCGGATTGCCTTCATAGAACATCGGCCAGTCCATCCAGCACGGCGTATAGCGTGCGCCCATGCCATAGCCGCAGGCGTTCAGCCGGTGCGACCGCAATCCATGCGCATCCAGCACCCGGGCATGGGCCTGGAAAACGTCGTCCATCCGGTTACCGGGCTTCAATGCCGCCTCGCAGGCCAACAGTGCCTCCTTCGCGGCGGCGTGCATCGCCACATGCTCAGGTTCCGGTTCGCCGATGATGAAAGTGTTCATCATGGCCGCGTGGTAATGCCGGTAGGCGCCGGCCCATTCCAGGGTCATCTGATCCTTTTCCGACAGCACGCGGCGGCCCGCCTTGTAGCGGCACAGCAGCGCATCACGCTCGGACCCGATGATGAATTCATTGCCGGCATAGTCGCCGCCGCCTTCGAAGATCGCGCCCTGCATGCGCGACAGGATCAGCCCCTCGTCGACACCCGCCGCCGTGGTTTTCACCGCGGCATCGTAAGCATCGTCGGCCAGTTCCCCCGCGCGTCGGACAAAGGCCACTTCCGCCGGACTTTTCGACATGCGCAGACGGCCGATCAAGTTATTCGCCTCAATCAGCGTCGCGAAACCGTCCAGTGCGGCTTCAAGCTGCTTGCCGCGCTGGGCGGTCAGACCGGTCGCCTCGTATTCGACCCCCAGCCGCTTGCCCTTCGCACCATAGCTGTCCAGCAGATCGCGAAGCTGTTCCGACGGATTGACGCCTTCGCGGTCGACCCAGATGTGAATGTCCTCGATCACGCTGGTATGCTGGGCCTGACGCAGGTCCGGCGCGCGGGTCAACAGGAAGAACTTTCCGTCCGCACCAAGATAGAAGCACTGATAGAAGCAGAAGCCGAACGTGTCGTAACCGGTCAGCCAATACATGCTTTCCTGCAGAAAGATCAGCATGCCGTCCAGGTCGTTCTCCGCCATCGCGCGGCATGCCTTGTCGCGCCGCTGCGCCAGTTCCTCGACCGAGAAGTGAATCGCCATGATCGTCTCCTAATCCCGCAATGCGATGGTGGATAACAGTCGTCCGTAGTCAATCTTGCCGGCCGCGTTGCGCTCTTCCAGATGGGTCGCACGACGGTAGCTGTAAAACCGGGCCGGATCGGCATAGGTGTCTTCGAAAACATGGCCGATGGCGGCGATCTCGGATGCTTCCATCCGGCTCAGGACGAAACCGGGCAGGTCGAACTGGAAATGACCTTCCCGCGACGACGGCACGAAAAAGCGCTCGAAATCGGACGACAGGTCCAGGAAGGCCTCCCGGAATTCCGGCCCGACCTCATAGGATTGCTGATGGATACAGGGGCCCAGAACCGCGGCGATCCGCGCCCGGTCGGCGCCCAGCTTCTCCATTGCCAGCACGGTCGTCTCAACCACGCCGCCCAGCGCCCCCTTCCAGCCCGCGTGACAGGCGCCGACGATGCCTGCGCCGGGATCCGCGAACAGGACCGGCGCGCAATCCGCCGTCGCAATGCCCAGCGCCAGGCCGGGAACGGAGGAGACCATGCCATCCGCCTTCGGCAGCGCCTCCGGGTCCAGCGGCCGCGCGACCTCCACCACATCGGCGCTGTGCACCTGATAGAGCGTGTTCAGCGCGTCCGGTGTCAGGCCCAGCGCGACCATGGCGGCCGCACGGTTGCGCCGGACCGCTTCCGGATCGTCGGCCGACCCGATCCCGATATTCAGCCCTGCGAAAATGCCGGTACTGACGCCGCCCGACCGGGTAAAGAATCCGTGGGCGACCCGGTCGGAGTCCAACGCGGGATGCGTCAGGTAAAGCGGCTGATCCGGCATCAGGCAGGGTCCAATCCTGGCAAGGGCGGCAGGTCGTTCGCGGCAAGACCGAGAACCTTGAACAAGGTGCCCATTCCGTCGGCCCCGATCAAGCGGTCGCGCGCCATGGCGATCTGTCGGCCTGTCGCCCCGGGCGCCGCCTTGACCAGGGATTGGGTCCGGACCTCGATCCCCAGGGCACGCAGAAAATCGCCCTGGGTCACGACCGGACTGACACGGCAACCCCCGGAAGACGCCGCCCGCCCCAACGCGGTGAAGTCGACATGCGCCGTCAGATCCGCCTCGCCCGGCGTTTCGAAGATCGGACAGGGTTTGTGCGCTTTCACCGCCTGCAGCGTGTCGCCGGTCGCGGGCCCTTCATAGCCATAGTCGATGGCCAGGGCGGCACCCCCCTGTGTCGAAAGACGCGCGCCCATATCGCCGGCGATGCGCCAGGCCAGCGGCGCCAGTTCCACCACCCGGCCGACTTTCGTGCGCGCCGCCAGCGCCGGATCGATCAAGGCCGCGATCGGACCCGGCCCGGGCGCGATCGTCAGGGCCAGTTCATCCTTGCTCGGATCGACGGCGACCAACCTTTCGCGCCAGCCTTCCCGCGTCTTCTGCACTTGGCGGATCGGCAAGGCATCGAAGAACTCGTTCGCGACGATCAACAGCGGCGCATCGTCCGGCAGGGTGGCGATGTCGCTGTGCCAGGCCGGGGCCATCGGCGCGCGTTCCAATGCCCGGGCCTGCGTCTGGCGCAGGATCGGGCTGGTCTCCACCAGATGCAGGCGAACCGCGTCCAAGAAACCCGGCATCCGTTTCGCCGCGCGCAACAGATCGGCCATCAGCGTCCCGCGCCCCGGTCCGAATTCGACCAGATGCACCTTACCGGGCGATCCCATCTGGGCCCAGACCTCGGCACACCACAGGCCGATCAGTTCTCCGAACATCTGCGAGATTTCGGGCGCGGTGGTGAAATCCCCGGCGCGGCCGAACGGGTCGCGGGTGATGTAATAGCCCAGCTCCGGGTGGCCCAGCGCGTCGCCCATGAAATCCGCCAGCGTCAGCGGCCCTTCGATGGCGATCCGCCGGCGCAGATACGTTTCCAGCGGCGTCACGCGGCGGTCTTCCCCTTACGGGTTTTGACCGGCTCGGCCTTGGGCCGGTGCAGCGCCCGATGGACCAGATAGGCACCGCCCAGTAGCATCGGCAGCGACAGCCATTGCCCCCAGGTCGTCCCGAAGGGCAGGACGCTGGTCAGCACTTCCGGCTCGCGGAAGACCTCTCCCGTCGCACGGGCGATGGCATAGCCCATCAGGAAGATTCCGGTCGGCAGACCCGGACGCGACAGTCCGTTGAACCGACGTACGACGACAAACATGACGATCAGCAGGATCGCGCCTTCCATCGCCGCTTCGTAGAGTTGGCTGGGATGACGGGGCAACAGGTCGCCGGACCGGGGGAAGGCCATGGCCCAGGAAACCTCGGTCAGGCGGCCCCAATGTTCGCCATTGATGAAATTGGCGATCCGTCCCAGCAGGATCCCGAACGGCGCCACGGTCGCGATGATGTCGGTCAGCGAGAAAAGCGGGATCTTGTTCATCCGGGCGAACAGCACCATCGCCGTGGTGACCCCCAGAATACCGCCGTGGAAGGACATTCCGCCTTCCCAGACCTTGAACACCTGCAGCGGCTGTTCGATCAGGATATGCGGCGCATAGAACAGGAACGCCCCCAACCGCCCGCCGACGATGACGCCGATCACGGCCCAGGTCAGGAAACGGTCGACATGCTGGCGCGTGATTGACAGCGGGCTGGTATCCGCCAGGCGCATGCCCCAGACCCAGCCAACGACCAGGCCGAAAATATAGGCCAGCGCATACCATCGCAAATCGAACGGCCCGATCGAAAGCAGGACCGGGTCCAGATCGTGCACCCACACGCCGTTTTCCATTGTCACTCCTGCGCGACGACCCTCGTGCCCTAGACCGGGTCAGCGATAAGGATCGTCGGTTGCCAGATAGTCTTTGATATAGGTGGCGACACCGGTTTCCAGGGACGTCGCGGGACTTTTGTATCCGGCCGCGGCGATCCGGTCCATCCGGGCTTCCGTGAAATATTGATAATGTCGGCGAATTTCCATCGGCGTATCGAGCCAATCTATGGATTCCGCCTTGCCCAGCGCCGCGAAGACCGCCCGCGCCAGATCCAGGAAGCTGCGTGCCTTGCCCGATCCGCAGTTGAACACACCCGACACATGCGGATTGTCATAGAGCCACAGCATCATGTCGACACAATCGCCGACCCAGACGAAATCGCGCATCTGGCCGCCATCCTCGTAATCGGGACGATGGGACCGGAACAGCCGCGCCCGTCCGGTGTCCCGAACCTGCTCGAAAAGCTGATGCGCCACGGACCGCATGCCGCCCTTATGGTATTCGTTCGGCCCATAGACGTTGAAGAATTTCAGGCCCGCCCATTGCAGCGGTGCCGCCCCCTGCCCCGCCAGCCGCGCCGCATTGCCGTCGAACAACTGCTTCGACCAGCCATAGGGATTCAGCGGGCGCAGCGCGGCCAGGGCCTTCGGATCGTTGTCGTCATCGAATCCCAGCGTGCCGTCGCCATAGGTCGCGGCGGAAGAGGCATAGATCAGGCGGGCGTCGTTTTCGGCGCACCAGTACCAAAGCCGCATGGACAGGGCGAGATTGGTCTCCAGGATCAAATCGACATCGGTTTCCGTCGTCGCCGAAATCGCGCCCATATGGAAAACGCAATTCACCGAACTGCCGTTTTCGTCCAGCCAGGCCGGCAGATGTTCCGGCAGGACGGTCGCCACGATCGGATGTTTGGCCAGGTTCTTCCACTTGGCGCCGTCGCCGAACCGGTCGCAGACCGCGATCGGGCCCAGCCCGCGCGCCGCGAGCCCCGCGATCAAATTGGAACCGATGAACCCGGCGCCGCCGGTGACGAGGATCATGGCCTGACCTTTCCTTAGCGTTGGCCGTGCCCCTTCTTAATCCCCGTGACCTAGGGTCGCAACCGTTGCCCCACCCGCAAGGAAGGAATATTTAAGGGCAAGGCAAAGGCCATCAGACGGGAGCCGTATCATGCAGACCACCGGCAAATTCTTCGACGATTTCGCTAAAATGGCGGGCGGCGCCATGGGTGCGCTGGGCGGCGTAAAGGAAGAGGCGGAAGCCGCGATCCGCCAGCGGCTGGAACGCATTCTGTCCGACATGGATGTTGTGCCGCGCGACGAATTCGACGCCATGGCCGACGTGGCCCGCCGCGCCCGCCAGGAACAGGAAACCCTGTCCGCGAAGGTGGCGGAGTTGGAATCCCGACTGGCCGCCCTGGAAGGCGGTGTCCAGAAAGCGTCGACCAAACGCGGGGCCGCCAAGAAAGCCGCGGCGCGGAAGCCCAAGGCCGGGTAACCGCACCCCCCGACGCGGCCGCGGTATTTCACCGTTTCTGTGAAATATTTTTTCACAGATTACAGTCTGCGTGATATAAAATGACCATCAAATAACTGCGCCCACGTGGCGCGGCGTTCGCTCTGTCGTTCCGCAAGGGAGACCGATCGTGAGGCGATACGCATTGGCGGCGATTGCCGCGCTGGCCATTTCCGTGTCGGTCTTCGGAACGGCGGCCCGGTCCCAAGATGCTTCCAGAACCGTCGTCTTCGCGGTCGGTGAATGGCCGCCCTTCGTATCCGAAATCGAAAACGGCTACGGCGTTCATTCGCGCATGGTGACCAAGGTATACGAAGAAGCGGGCTATCGCGTGGTCTATGAGTTCATGCCCTGGCAGCGCGCGGCCGCATCGACCAAAGCCGGGCAGTATGTCGCGACCTTCCCCTGGCAGCGCAGCCCGGAACGTCTGGTCGATTACCAAATCTCTCAGCAATCACTGGGGCCGAACCGGTCCGTCGCCTATTACGAGGCGTCTCGCTTCCCGGACGGAATCAAGGGAACCACCCTGCAGGAAATGGCCGAGGAGGGGTATTCCTTCGTGGGCGTGCGGTCCTATATCCACACCGTCGACCTGGCGAAGCACGGCGCGAACCTTCATATCGTCAGCAATTCCCGCCTTGCCTGGATGATGTTGGCGCGCGGCCGGATCGACATCTATGTCGACAACGAACTGGTAGGCGACACGGAAAGCGTCGAGTTCCTGGGGCCGGTTCGGGCACGGGATTTCGCGAAGTCTGTCCCGGTCAGCGACGATCCGCTCTACATCCTGTTCAGCCGGAACCATGACCAAGCGGAAGAATTGCGCGAGATCTGGGACAGCGCCATGACTCACTGAACGGTTGGCGTCGGGCCCCGACGCACGACCGACCCTAGATCACCTCGTCCGACCGGTCGTCGGTCTCGCCATAGCGGCGCAGTGCCGGTGGGCGTGTCCCCTCGTAAAGCCGTTCCAGATTGGCCGCGATCTTGGCATTCTCGCGTTCGAACAGGCTGTTTCCCTCCAGATCCGACTCGACGATGAACGGGCCGAGCCGCGCGACCTCGAAGCACCAAAGCGCCTGCGCCAACCCCAGCTCGTCGATCCAATCGACCGAGCGCACCGAAGTCACCCCGCGTCCCAGCAGCGCGCCGGTCCCATAGCCGACCGTCGTCAGATAGATCGCGCCATTGGGCACGAAATGGCGCTTGTAATCGGCGGAGCTCATACCGCCCTTCCCGATGACGATCTTGACTCCCGAGACCCGGAACCACGCATCCAGCCATTTCGAGAAGCGGAAGGATGCCGTCCCCGACAGGGCGCCGACCCGATAACCGCCTTCGCCATCCGGGGTCGCGGCGGGGGAACAGTGGAAGTTGACGTTGGACCGTGCCGTCAGGCCGTCCGGCAAGGCGTGCCCGTCTTCCAACACGCGCTTGTAGACACCTTCGCGGCCGGTAAAGACATGCCCGTCCAGAAAGACGATATCGCCCAGCGCCAGACCGCGCAGATCCGCCGTTTCGACTGGCGTCTTCAGCGTGTGGCGCTTGAGCGTTCCTGTTCCAGCGGCCATCCGACCGTCTCCCGTCGCAAATAGGGGGTGAACCATTCCGGGTCCGTGCGGTAGTCGATCCGCCCGTCCGCGTGCACGCGCGCGCAGGCGCGTCGGGACGACAGGCAGAAGGCGTGGACGCTCATCGGCATGCCGCCGGTATGGCAATAGCCGACCTCGACATGGCAATCGATGACCATGGATTTTCCGACGAAACCCATCGCGCCCATGCCGATGGAATTGCCCAATTCCATCAATTCCCGCTCCAGCGCGGCGATCTTCGGATCTGGGTTGCGGTCGCCGACGACACGCAGACAGGCCGCCTGTTTGCCCAGGACCATGGTCGCATCCTTCGACCCGCCCAGCCCGACACCGATGATCGCCGGCTGACAGGCTAGGCCGCGCTTTCCGAAGGCGACCAGGCTGTCCAGAAAGAACCGCTTGATCCCGTCGATCCCGTCGCCGGGGAACAGCATCCGGTAGTCGGTGCCGAACAGCCCGCCCTTATGCACGGTCGTCAGATCGATCCAGTCGCCGTCCGGTTCGAAGGAGTATTCGATTTCCGGCGCGCCGATGCCGACATTGTTGTTGTGGTCCGTGCGCCAAAGCGGATGCACCCGGTTCGGACGCAGCGGCACACTGCGCGTCGCGTCGGCGGTGGCGCCGCGCAGGCTCGCCTCCAGCGCGACCGGCCCGCCCTCGACCCGCGCCTCGTTGCCCATTTTGACATACCAGCGCGGCACGCCGGTATCGGCGCACATGGCGCGGCGGTCCTGCTTTGCCGCCTCGTAATTCTCCAGCATCGCGCTCAACACGAAAGAGGACAGGTCGCCATCTTCCTGTTCCGCGGCCGCTTTCAGCCCGGTCAGATAATCATCGGGTATCTCGATCGCGGCCTTCGCCATCAGCGCGTCCGCGGCCCGCCTCAGGGCATCCTGTGCGATCATCGGCGATCCACCTCTGTCTGTGTCGCATCCGACCCTAGCATGTTGGGCGGCCGGAGACGATTCGACAACGGTGGTGAGGAATTCTCCGGAATCCCGGCATTGGCGTGTTCCTTTCCGGCTGTTTCGTGTAAGAGAAGTAAATCCAATGCTTTGGGCGGTAGTATGGCGGGAACGGAAACGGAGAACGGCGCGCGGCCGGACGAACCGGCGGCGGAAGGCACATCGCAGGAACCGGTGGATACCGGGGCCCTGTGCCTCGTCACGTTGCTGCGCTTTCTGGAATTGCCGGGCGACGCCGCGCAGCTGCGCCATCAGTTCGGCGAACCCGGCAAGACCATGTCCGCCGAAACCCTGGTCCGCGCGGCCAAGCGCCTGGACCTGAAATCCCGTATCGTCAAGAGCCGGTGGAAGAAGCTGGACGGCACGCCGATGCCGGCCATCGCCGAACTGTCGGACGGCAAGTTCATCCTGATCGGCGGCATCCGCGACGGCAAGCTGCTGGCCCAGGATCCAGTGTCCGGCAAAATGGCGGCCCTGGAACAGGCGCAGTTCGAAAGCCTGTGGACCGGACGGCTGATCCTGGCGACGCGCCGTACCAAAATCCTGGGCAAAGGATCGAAATTCGACATTTCCTGGTTCGTGCCGGCGATCCTGAAATACAAGCGCCTGTTCGCGGAGGTCCTGATCGCCTCCTTCTTCCTGCAGCTCTTCGGGCTCGTCTCGCCGCTGTTCTTTCAGGTCATCATCGACAAGGTCCTGGTCCATCGTTCGCTGACGACATTGGACGTGCTGATTTTCGGCCTGGTCGTCGTTTCGATCTTCGAAGTCTTCATGGGCATGTTGCGGACCTATATCTTTTCGCACACCACGAACCGCATCGACGTCGAACTGGGCAGCCAGCTTTACCGCCACCTTCTGGCCCTGCCGCTGAGCTATTTCGAAAGCCGTCAGGTCGGCCAATCCGTCGCCCGGGTTCGGGAATTGGACAGTATCCGGAATTTCATTACCGGCAGCGGCCTGACCCTGGTGATGGACCTGTTCTTCACGATCGTCTTCTTCGCGGTCATGTGGCATTTCAGCCCGCTGCTGACGATGATCGTCCTCGGCTCCATCCCCTTCTATGTCGGCCTCGCCTTCTTCGTGACACCGGTCCTGCGCGCGCGGCTGGAAGAGAAATTCCAGCGCAGTGCCCAGAACCAGGCCTTCCTGGTCGAAAGCGTCACCGGGGTGGAGACGATGAAGGCGCTGTCCGTCGAACCGCAGGCACAGCGCCGTTGGGAGGAACAGCTCGCGGGCTATGTCCATTCCGCCTTCAGAACGGCGCAACTGGGCAATGTCGCCGGTCAATCGACCCAGATGATCAGCAAGGTCACCATGGCGCTGACGCTGTACTTCGGCGCGACGGCGGTGATCGCGGGCGAACTGACGGTCGGCCAGCTGGTCGCGTTCAACATGCTGTCGGGTCGTGTCACCGGGCCGATCCTGCGCCTCGCCCAGTTGTGGAACGATTTTCAGCAGGCCCGCATCTCGGTCGAGCGTCTGGGCGATATCCTGAACACCCCGACCGAACCGCAATACAATCCCAACCGCGCGACCCTGAAGGATATCGAGGGCCATGTCGTCTTCGAAGGCGTCACCTTCCGCTATCGTCCGGACCTGCCGGAAGTGCTGCGCCGGATCACCTTGGATATCCCGGCCGGTCAGGTCGTCGGCATTGTCGGGCCGTCCGGTTCGGGCAAATCCACCCTGACCAAGCTGGTCCAACGCATGTATGTGCCGGAAAGCGGGCGCGTCCTGGTCGATGGGGTCGATCTGGCGATGGTCGACACATCCTGGCTGCGCCGCCAGGTCGGGGTGGTGCTGCAGGAAAACCTGCTGTTCAACCGGTCGATCCGCGAAAACATCGCCCTGGCCGATCCCGGCATGCCGATGGAACGGGTCGTAGAGGCCGCGAAAATGGCAGGCGCGCACGACTTCATCACCGAACTGGCCGAAGGCTATGATACGCTGGTCGGGGAACGCGGATCGAACCTGTCCGGCGGTCAGCGTCAGCGCATCGCGATTGCCCGCGCCCTGGTGACCAACCCGCGCATCCTGATCCTGGATGAGGCCACCAGCGCCCTGGACTATGAATCCGAACGGATCATCCAGCAGAATATGCGCCGCATTTGCGAGGGGCGCACGGTGCTGATCATCGCCCACCGACTGTCGACCGTCCGCACCACCGACCGCATCGTCACCATCGAAAAGGGGGAACTGGTCGAGGACGGCACCCATGACGAGCTGCTGAAGACGGACGGTCGCTACGCCCGCCTGTGGCGCATCCAATCGGGGGACATCGCCAATGCCGCCGAATGACGGCACCCCGATCGGAAAGATCGACCCCGTGCAGGTCCCGGCCGATCAGGCCAAGCCGGGCACGCCGGACCCGGCCCCGGGGCCGTCGCCTGCCAAATCCGCCGCGAAGAAGCCGCAGGGCCGCAAACGTCCGGAAGGCGAAGCGCGGGAATTCCTGCCCGCCGCCCTGGAGATTCTGGAAACCCCTGCAAACCCGGCCGGCCGCGCGCTGGCGCTGCTGCTGTCGGCCCTGTTCGTCATTGCCCTGGCCTGGGCCTATATCGGCGAGATCGACATCGTTGCCGTCGCCCAGGGCCGCATCGTGCCCGTCGGTGGCGTCAAACAGATCCAGCCGCGCGAGATCGGCAATGTACGCGCGATCCATGTCAGCGACGGCCAGCATGTGAAAGCGGGCGATTTGCTGATCGAACTGGATCCGACTGAAAGCGAGGTCGACAAGGACCAGTTGATCCGCGAACGCATGGAAGCCGCCGTCGAGGTCGCGCGGCTCACCGCCTATATCAACGGTTTGCGCGGTCTGCTGCCCGACTATTCCCCGCCCGACGGCATCGACGATCCGGCCGTCGTGGCGATGCATGCCAGCCGGCTGGAAAGCGATCTGGCCGCCTTCGAGGCCGAAATCGCTTCGCTGGATGCCGAATTGAGCCGGCGCATCGCCGACCGGGCAGCAATCCAGGCGGAAGTCGAGAAGCTGCGCGCGATCATTCCCCTGATGGCCGAACGCGAAGCCTCGCTGCTGCAGCTCCTGGAAAAGGGCCATACGCCCAAGCCGGTCTGGCAGGAGGCGAAAACCCTGCTGATCGAAACGCGGCACAACCTGACCATTCAGGGGCACCGCTTGGCCGAGGCGGAAAGCGGGATGGAAGCCGCGGTCAAGGAACGCAACCGCATGGTCGCGGACCGGCTGCGCGAAGCCTATGCGGAACTGACCGAGGCCAGGAAGAACCTGAAACAATCCGATCTGGCCCTGCGCAAGGCATTGGCGCGCGAGGAAATGCATCGGATGCACGCCCCGGTCAGCGGCACCGTTCAGCAACTGGCCGTCCATACGGTCGGCGGCGTGGTTCAGCCGGCGGAACCGTTGATGGTCATCGTCCCCGACGACGCGGTGCTGGAAGCGCGCGCGCAAGTCCTGAACAAGGACCGCGGCTTTGTCGATTTCGGCGACGCGGCCGAGATCAAGCTGGAAGCGTTCAACTTCACCAAATACGGCACATTGGACGGCGAGGTGCGAACCGTGTCGACCGATGCCGTCGAGGATGAAAATCTGGGCCTCGTCTATGATACGCGGGTCACACTGTTCGCCGATAGCATCCGCGCCGACGGCAAGGACGTTCCCTTGAGCCCCGGCATGTCGGTTACCGTCGAGATCAAGACCGGCAAGCGCAGGATCATCGAATTCCTGCTGGCCCCGCTGCAACGCTATCAGGACGAAGCGATCCGGGAGCGTTGATTTCATGGTGGAATTTTCGGTCCACCCAATTTCATAGATTATCGGCCCGGTCGCCGGGCGCCACTTGACAATCGTTCGCAACAAGCGGATAACCCTGTCCGAAATATGCGAATGACTCGCAGTTGCATTATATGCCAAGCTAGCTCCGGTATCGAACGGGTGCGCCAGCCAGGTGTTCGAAGACAGTGCGTCGCCAAGAACGCACGACTGACGCTGGAGCGAACCGAATGACCGAGTTGAGGAACAATTCCCCCCGATCCAGGGCGATGAGCACAACAGCCCTGGTTGGATTTCTCCTGATGACCGCGACAGCGGCGCAGGCCCAGAACGCGGAAGATGAGAAGGGCGCCGTGACCAGTCTGGACGCCATGACCGTGACCGCCACGCGGACCGAAAAGAGCGCGATCGAGGCCCCCGCCTCCGTCAGCGTCGTCGACCGCGAATCGATCCTGCAGGCCCAGCCGCAGAGCCTGGACGACGTCTTGAAGGGTGTTCCCGGCGTCCAGATGACCGGCGGGCCGCGCAACACGGCGGAACAGCCGAACATCCGGGGCTTCAGCGACGAACGCGTCGTGGTCATCACCGACGGTGTGCGCAAGAATTTTCAATCCGGCCACCGAGGCCGGACCTTCCTGGACCCGACCCTCCTGAAAAGCGTCGACGTGCTGCGCGGTCCCAGCTCAATGCTGTACGGTTCGGGCGCGTTGGGCGGCGTGCTCGCCATGGAAACCATCGACGCGTCGGACCTGCTGCGCCCCGGTGAAAAGGTCGGGCTGCGGACCACGATCGGCGGCCAGTCGAATAACGGCTACAAGAGCGCGAATGTCACCGCCTTCGGAACGCCCTTGGACGGGGTCGACCTGCTGTTCAGCGCTTCGCGCCATAATTCCGGCAATTACGAAGACGGCGACGGCCAGGACATCCCCTACTCCGCCGACGATATCGGCTCCGCCCTGGCCAAGGGATCGGTTGAGCATGAAGGCCACTCGGTAGAACTGAACCTGCAGCTCTTCCGGGACGATCACGAAATCCCGACCGCAGCCAACACCAACGGCACGGTCATCGCCGACCGCGTAACTCGGGAGGAATCCGGCAGCCTGCGCTATGGTTTCGATGATCAGGAAGGCCTGCTGGACCTGACGGTCACCGCCTATACCAACAACACCTTCATCCGCGAAATCGTTCAGGGCACCGGCCGTCACGATGTGACCCAGCTGGATACGATCGGCATCGACGCGGCCAATACCAGCCGCGCGACGCTGTCGGACGACGCCAAACTGGCCCTGACCTATGGTCTGGAACTGTATCAGGACGACCAGGAAGGCGTGCGCAACGACGCGCCGCGCCAACAATTTCCGAACGCCACGCAGATCACCCAGGGCTATTTCGCCCAGGCCGAGTTCACCCTTTGGGACGACCTGACCGTCATCCCGGGCCTGCGCTACGACACCTACGATCAGGAAGCGACCGGTGCCGAGGATGTCGGCGACAGCAAACTGTCGAAGAAACTGGCCGTATCCTATCAGGCGACGGACTGGCTGATGCTGTTCGGGTCCTATGCCGAGGCGTTCCGTGCCCCGTCCCTGACGGAGCTGTATGTCGGCGGCACCCATTTCGTGTTCAACACCTTCGTGCCGAACCCGGACCTGAAGCCGGAATTCGCCAAGAACAAGGAAGTCGGTGCGGCGCTGAGTTTCGACGATGTGTTCACACAGCGCGACGGACTGCGCATCAAGGGCGCCGTGTTCCAGAACGACGTCGAGGATCTGATCGAACAATCGGTGCAGGGCGGCGCCTTCGGCACGACCACAACCGACAACGTGCCGGAAGCCCGCATTCGCGGCGCGGAACTGGAGATCCAGTATGAAGGGCCGATGTTCTTTTCCGGCCTGTCGGCGACCCGGATGCGCGGCGACGACCTGACCCAGGGCGATGCGCTGGCCGACATTCCGGAAGACCTGGTGACCCTGACGGCGGGACTGCGTTTCGCCGAGACCGGGTTAAGCGCCGGCTGGCGGTCGATGCTGTATTTCGGTCAGAAGCGTTCGTCCAATACGGGCACGCCGCATCCGGGCAAGAAACTGATCCACGACCTGTTCGTGACCTATACGCCGAACGATCCGGCACTGGACGGGCTGCGCGTGGATTTCGGCATCGACAACGTGTTCGACAAAACCTACCGGCGCTACCCGTCCGAACTCAATGAAGTCGGCCGCAACGCCAAGCTGACTGCCAGTTTGCAGTTCTAACCCACCAACCAGGCGAAGGATCCGAAACATGACCCTGCATCGACCCACACCTGCCAGTACCCGCCTTTCCGAACCGCCCGTGCTGTCCAGTGATGAGTTGCTGCAGGAAAGGGGCGAGATCCTGATCGAGCACCGCGGTGAGCGCTATCGCCTGCGCCGTACCCGTCAGGACAAGCTGATCCTGACCAAGTAAGCCTGCGGGGTAGCGGATCATGATCGGGGCAAGGTCCAGGGCGCCTGTCCGGCTGTTTCATTCCGATCGGGCAATTGCCGATCGCAATGACAGGACCGGACACGCCCTGGCTTACTCCGCCCTCGCCCTGTCCTTGTCGGCCCATTGGCTGGCCCTGTCGGTCAGCGACCCCGGCGGATCCCTGACCCTGGGCGCCGCGCCGTCGCTGAGAACAAGCATTCAGTTCGCCGCGCCGAGCGTTCCGGCGGAACCGCTGCCGCCCGCGCCGCCGCGCGTGTCGCCCCATCCGGACCGTGTCGCAATCGAACGTCCCACCCCGATGCCAAATTCCCCAATGCCGCAACCCAGCATGACGGCGCCTCAAGTTCCGCACCCGATGGCCGATATGCCGCCCCCTGAACCGGTCGCGGTACCCGACGAAATCATGGAACCGACACCGCCCGTATTGAAGCCGGTGACCGAGACCGCATCGGAACCTGTCGAAGTCACGGAAGTCGCGCCGACCCTGCCCCCCTTCCAGCCACAGGCGAAACCGGCGGAACCGCCCCGTCCCCAAACAGCCGCCCCCCCAGCCGAGCCGGTGACCGATGTCCCGCAGCAAGCGGCGGCCCCGGTGATCGAACAGACGCCGACAGAATCCCAGGCGGCGGCGACGACCGAGACCGAACTAGCACCGGCCGAATCGGCACAGAGTGCGACAGCCGAGCCGACGCCGCAGACGGAACCCGAATCCACCGCCACCGCAGGGGGCGCCCCATCGGCCGAACCGGTCCTGGTGACCGAGCCGAGATTCCGGACTCCGCCGACCCCGCCGACCTATCCCCCCGTCGCCAGACGCCGAAACGAGGAAGGGGTCGTCGTGTTGCGTGCCCTGGTCTCCCCCGGCGGCGACACACAACGTATCGAAGTCTGGCAAACGTCGGGCTTCTACCGTCTGGACGATGCGGCCCGCGCCGCCGTCGCGAATTGGCACTTCGAACCGGCCCGCCGCGCCGGTCTGGCCGTCGCATCCTGGGTCCAAGTACCCATCCGTTTCCAACTGGATTGATCCCTCCCCAAGGAGCCCTTTCATGCCCGATACGCCTGAAATCTTCGAACCGAACGATCTGCTGAGCCGCTACAACGCGCTGAAGGCGGACAACCCCATGGTCCGTGCCCGCGACGCGGCCGCACAACTGGGGGCCAGCGAAGGCGAGTTGGTCGCGGCACGCTGCGGCGCGGAAGTCATCCGCCTGAAAGGCCCGTTCAAGGAGCTGATCGCCGCCCTGCCGGAGCTCGGCCGCGTCATGGTCCTGACCCGTAACGAGACGGTCGTCCATGAACGCAAGGGCGTCTTCGGCAATATCAGTCTGGACGGACATGTCGGCGTTGTGCTGAACGAAACCGTCGACCTGCGCCTGTTCCTGAAGTTCTGGGTGCACGGTTTCGCGGTGGAGGAAACGGTACGCAGCGGCACACGGCGCAGCCTGCAGTTCTTCGACCGGGCCGGCATGGCGGTTCACAAGGTCTATCTGCTGGAAGAAAGCGACGCCGTTCGTTTCGACGGCTTGATCGCGGCCCATCGCGACGCGGACCAGTCCCCCGGGATCGCCGTCAAACCCTATGGCGAAGCGAAACCTGGCGCGACGGCGTCTGAAGTCGATCTGGACGCCTTCCGGGCCGGATGGGCCGGATTGCAGGATGTCCACGACTTCCATGGCCTGCTGCGCAAACACCGTCTGGACCGGCTTCAGGCCCTGCGTCTGGCGGAGGAGAGGTTTGCCGCCGTCCTGCCCGTGACGGCCCTGCGATCGGCACTGGAAAAGGCCGCCGCGCGGGAGGTGCCGATCATGGTCTTCGCCGGCAACCGCGGCTGCATCCAGATCCATTCCGGGCCGGTTTCCAATATCCGTCCCATGGAAAACTGGGAGAACGTACTAGACCCGGACTTCAATCTGCATGTCCGTTCCGACCGGTTGATGACCGCCTATGCCGTGCGCAAGCCGACGGTCGACGGCATCGTGACCGCCCTGGAATTCTACGATAACGACGGTGTCCATGTGGCGCAGCTGTTCGGGGTCCGCAAACCCGGCCAGCCGGAAAGCCCCGACTGGCGGCGCTTGGTCGAGGATGTCGAAGCCGAGCGGGACGAGGTCCCCGCATGATCGGACTTCCGGAAATGGACCCGGCGCTGCTGATGGAGCGTCTGGGCCCGGTCGGCATCCCTCTGGCGCTCTGTTCCGTCGTCGCTTTGGCTATCGTTCTGGACAAGACCGTCCGCGCCATCGCCGCGAAACGGATCGACATCGCCCGTCTGCGCGGCCTGGCGGAGACGGCGCGGCGGGAGGGTCCGTCCGTCCTGACCGCCGGTATCGGGCGCATGCCGGAACCGCTGCGCAGCGGGGCGGCGGTTCTGATGGACCCGCTGCATGACGGCAAGACGCAGCGCGAGGATGCGGCCTCGCAATGGCTGGATCAGCAGCGAGCGAGCCTCAATCGCGGTGTCGGGCTGTTGCAATTGATCGCCGGACTGGCCCCGATGCTGGGCCTGCTGGGAACCGTCATCGGCATGACCGTCGCATTTCGCGACATCGCAGGGCACGACGGCCCCGTCCATCCGGCATTGCTGGCCGACGGGCTGTGGCAGGCGCTGCTGACGACCATCGTCGGCATGGCCATCGCCCTGCCCGCCACCGTTGCGGCCTGGCTCTTTCAGGCACTGACGGAGCGCCGGATCGCGCTGCTGGCATCGGCCCTGACCATCCTGTCGCTTTCCCTGGAGCGGCCGGCTGCCGCACCGCGCCCCCGTGCCTTGGCGGAGGCCGCCGAATGATCCGCGCGACACAGCCGGACAGCGCCGCCGGGCCCCGCCTCGGCGCGGATCTGACCCCGCTGATCGACGTCCTGTTCATGCTGATCGTCTTCATGGTGCTGACCGCGAACAGCGCGCAATTGGCGATAGAGGCCGACCTGCCCAGCACGGAAGAGAGCGGTCTGTCCCTGCCCAGCCCCGACGCCCCGCCGTTGACGGTGGCAATTCGCGCCGAGGGCAGCGCCTATTCCGTGGACAAGACCGACTATTCCGACTGGCAGAGCGCCCGCGCCGCCCTGCAATCCGCCCTGGATGCCGCGCCAGACCGCCCGGTGGTTCTGGCCGCCGAGCCCAACGCGCCCGTCCAGCGCCTGATCGATGCCATGGCCTATCTGCAACAGGCCGGCATCCCCGATGCCCAAATTCTTCTGGAAGCCCGATAAGAAAGGCACGCCCATCATGACGTTATCCCGACGCGCCCTGCTGGCCGGTCTGGCCGCAACACCGCTGCTGCCCAGTCTCGCCGCCGCCCGCGATACCAGCCGCCTGGTATCCGTCGGCGGTTCGGTCACCGAAACCGTCTACTTCCTGAGCCAGGACTCACGGCTGATCGGCGCCGACACGACATCGCTCTATCCCGCCGCCGCTTTCGACCTGCCCAAGGTCGGCTATATGCGGAACCTGTCGGTCGAAGGGGTCCTGTCGCTCGACCCCAGCCTGATGTTGGCGGTCGAAGGGTCCGGCCCGCCGAACGCGCTGGACAGTCTGCGCGCGGCCGGGCTGGACTTGGTGATGGTCCCTGAAGCCCGCGACATCGACGGCGTGGTCCGCAAGATCGAGCTGATAGCCGACGTCCTGGGCGTCCCGGACAAGGGCAATACACTGGTCCGCGATATCGAAATCCGGGCGAAGACGGTATCCGATGCCGTCTCCGGCCTGACGAAGACGCCGCGCGTTCTGTTCCTGCTGGACTTCCGCGAGGGGTCGCTGATGGCGGCCGGACGCGGCACGGCGGCGGAGGCGATCATCGCCTTGGCAGGCGGCCAATTGGTCTTCGACGAGTTCTACGGCTACAAGCCGATTTCGACCGAAAGCGCGCTGGGTGCCGATTGCGATGTGATCCTGATGATGGATCAGACGGTCGAGCGTCTGGGCGGCCCGACCGCCGTTCTGGAACTGGGGCCGCTTCAGCCGTTGCGCGCCGCGCAGGAAGGGCGCCTGATTTCAATGGACGGCCTGCTGATGCTGGGGTTCGGTCCGCGCACGCCGGATGCGATGGTCGAACTGGCCGGGCGCCTGCACGGTCCGGACGCCCTGTCGGTCGATCTGCCCGCCCTGACCCCGGCATGACGGCCTCCGCAATTCTCGATCCGGGCCTGCGGGCCCGGCGGCGAGCGGCGCTGTTGATGGCGTTGTCCGGCGCGGCGGCAGTCACAGCCATCGTCTGCCTGTCCATCGGCGCCTATTCCGTGCCACCGCTCAGCGTGTTGGAAGCCGTCTTCCTGGGCGGGGACAGCCGCGCCGATCTGGTCATCGCCCAGGTCCGCCTGCCGCGCATCGTCTTCGGCCTGCTGGTCGGCGCGGCCTTGGGCGGCAGCGGGGCGGCCCTGCAGGTCCTGTTCCGAAACCCATTGGCCGATCCGGGCCTGATCGGGATTTCCTCCGGCGCGGCCCTGGGCGCGGTGACCGCCATCGTCCTGGGCGGATCGCTGGCCCCGGCCGTCATGGCGGTGCTGTCGATCTATGCCATCCCCTGCGCCGCCTTCATCGGGGCCGGCCTGGCGACCCTGGCCATCGTCACCATCGGCAACCGGCGCGGCAAGGTGGATGTCGCCCTGATGCTGCTGGCCGGGATCGCCATCAACGCCATCGCCCAATCGGGCATCGGCGGCCTGTCCTTCATCGCCGACGATCAGCAGTTAAGGACCCTGACCTTCTGGACCCTGGGCAGCCTGGCCATCGCGGGCTGGGACGCGCTGCCGATGATCGCGGTCTGCGTGCTGGTCCCGATGGCACTGATCGCCTCCCAGGCAGGCGCCCTCAACCGCTTCATGCTGGGCGAGGTCGAGGCGGCGCATCTGGGCCTCAACGTCAAACGCCTGAAGCGCATGATCATCCTGTCGGTCGCGCTGTCGGTCGGGGCGGCGGTCTCCTTCTCCGGCGCGATCAATTTCGTCGGTCTGGTGGTCCCGCATGTGATGCGGATCTTCGCCGGGGCCGACAACCGTATCGTCGTCCCCGGCTCCATGCTGTTCGGCGCGATCCTGACCGTGCTGGCCGATCTGGCGGCCCGCATGGCGGTCATCCCGGCGGAACTGCCGGTCGGGCTGGTCATGGGTGCGGTCGGCGGGCCGTTCTTCCTGTGGCTGTTGCTGCGCACGCAATGGAGGCGGACGCTATGATGGAACTGCGCGACATTCACGTCCTACGCGGCGGCGCCCGTGTCCTGCACGGCATCGACCTGACCGTGAACCCCGGCGAAATCGTCGCCCTGGTCGGTCCCAACGGTGCCGGCAAGTCGACGGCGCTGGGCGTGCTGGCGGGCGATGTCCGGCCGGTACTCGGCACCGCCAGCCTGAACGGGCGCGATGTAGCGGACATGCCGATGACGGAACAGGCGACCCTGCGTGCCGTCATGCGTCAGAGCATCGACATCCCCTTCGCCTTCTCGGTGACGGAGATCGTCGAGATGGGCCTGTTGATGCGCAGCGGCGACCGCACCGCCCGCGACATCATCGAACGCGCGCTTGCCCGATGCGGGCTGCGCGAACTGGCGCACCGCCCGATCACCCAACTGTCCGGCGGCGAGCGGCAACGCGTCTCGCTGGCTCGCGCGCTAATCCAGATCGAATCCAGCCCGGCCTATGGCGAGCCGCGATTCCTGCTGCTGGACGAGCCGACGGCCAGCCTGGACCTGACCCATCAGGCGGCGATCCTGCATACCGTCCGCGATCTGGCGGCGGAGGGGATCGGCGTCCTGGCCGTGCTGCACGACCTGAACCTGGCCGTCGTCATGGCCGACCGGGTCGCTGTGCTGTCCAAAGGGGTCAAGGTCGCCGACGGCCCGCCGGGCGAGGTGGTCACGGCGGAGAGGGTGTCCGCCGTCTACGACACCAAGATCGAGATCGTCGAGACCAACGGCCGCCGCCTGGTCGCCATCGGGACCTGACGGGCAGCGCGGGGGCTTTCGCTCCCGCCGGACGCCTCCTACACTCCGCGCCCCAACGGGACATCCCGAGCGCGGAAGGACGAGGCGACGTGACGATGAAACCGGCCCTGGACGAGACCCACGATCCAACCCGCAAGAGCTGGGTCGCGGCGGCAAACGACCCGGCCTGCGACTTCCCGATCCAGAACCTGCCCTATGGCGTGTTCGAACGGGACGGCGACGCCCGTCCCGGCATCGCCATCGGCGACCGGGTGCTGGACCTGCGCGCCCTGGCCCGGCGCGGGCTGCTTCCCGTCCCGGCCGACGCGTTCGAGGCACCGTCGCTCAACCGGTTCATGGCACAGGGCCCGGACCTATGGCGCAAGACGCGCCGCCTGCTGTCCGATCTGCTGGACAGCGGCAACCCGGTCCTGCGCGACGACACCTCGACGCGGGCGGAGGCGCTGCATCCGCTCGCCGATGTGCGGCTGCGCCTGCCTTTCGACGTCGCCGAATACACTGATTTCTACGCCTCGCGCGAACACGCGACCAATGTCGGCACCATGTTCCGCGATCCGAAGAACGCGCTGATGCCGAACTGGCTGTACATCCCGATCGGCTATAACGGACGGGCCAGCACCGTCGTGGTCAGCGGCACCGATATCCGGCGACCCCAGGGGCAGCTCAAATCCCCGGACCGCGAGGCGCCGACATTCGGTCCGACCGCCAAACTGGATATCGAACTGGAAATCGGCGCGGTGATCGGCACACCCAACGCCATGGGCACGTCCGTCACGACGGTGGAGGCCGAGGCGATGATCTTCGGCTATGTCCTGCTGAACGATTGGAGCGCGCGCGACATCCAGGTCTGGGAATACCAGCCGCTGGGCCCGTTCCAGGCCAAGGTCTTCGGCACCACGATCTCGCCCTGGATCGTAACCTCCGACGCGCTGGCCCCGTTCCGGGTCGACGGCCCGGCCCAGGATCCCGCCCCCCTGCCCTATCTGCGCCAGGACGGGCCGCGCAATATCGACATCGCCCTCAGCGCCGCCCTGACCCCGGCGGGCGGGCCGGAGACGGTCATCAGCCGCACCAATTTCCGCCACATGTACTGGTCCAGCGCCCAACAGCTCACCCACCACGCATCGGGCGGCTGCGCCATGCGGACTGGCGACCTGCTCGGCTCCGGCACGATCAGCGGCCCGACCCGCGACAGTTGCGGTAGTCTGTTGGAACTGACCTGGAACGGCCGCGACCCGCTCCCCCTCGACGGCGGCGGAACGCGGACCTTCATCGAGGACGGCGACACCCTTACCCTGCGCGGCCACGCCCAGGGCGACGGTTACCGGGTGGGGTTCGGGACATGCGCGGGGGCGGTTTTGCCGGCCGCCAAGCAGATGGCGCGTCGCTGACCGGAAGTGCGGGTTTTGACCTTAAAGAGACATCCTGCAATCCGGGTCCGGTGGCAATACTGGGCTGTCTGATGTGGGGGCAGCAGCATCAAATCTTCCTCGGTTCAACTCCAAAGCCTAACCGAAAGTTGTCTCTCTCGAGCCGATCCGGATTTCCGGAATTGGGTCATCAACGCTGGTGGTGAGCCCGCCTACACCATCAGGTCGTGAGCTGCGAAGAGGCCCCTCTGCTGTATGTCTGGAAGTACAGCGAGTCAAACTACGGTCACATAGCGCCGACCGTAGAATCAAACTCATTCTGTACAAGAACCGAATGTATCGGGCATGGCCGATGTCGATGAAAGGGAACAGGCTAGGCGGCCGGAGAAATTTCTACCAAGTCGGGTCACGTGCAGCCGGATACAACATCTGAAGTCCGCAAGGGTTGGCTTTGATCTTCTCGACCCACCCAACTGGAGGTTGTTAGGATTAATACTGTCATAGACATCGTTCAGCAGATTGGCCTACTAACATTGTTCGTTGTGGGCTTTGTTTTTGCGCGCCACTTTGCTGCTCCATTGCCCAATCAACTCGCACGGGACGCGCTTGTTGGCCTGTTGTTCGGCGCCCTGATCGCGGTGGCAATGTTCGATCCCATCGTTTCTACGGAAGGTGCTGTTTTTGATCTTCGTGGCGGCCCTGCCATTCTGTCGGCCATTTTTGGAGGACCAATCGCAGCGATCATTGCGGCCATTGTTGGAGCCTGCGTCCGGTATTTTGCAATCGGGGGGCCGGTAGCATTTGGCGGCGCTGTCAGCTTTGGGCTCTATGCTGCTTTTGGGATTGCAGCGCGCATCTTGATCGACAGGTACGGGATCAAGCTTACCGCCTTTCGATTCTTGATCCTTGGATTGCTTGGGGCTGTCTGCGTAACTCCAGCATTTTTTGTGAGTGTGGACGCCGAAACAGGACTTGCGATCATCAAGGCGGCGGGTCCGCTCTTCCTGTTCAACAATCTCGTCAGCACTTGGATCGTCGGAGTTTTTATCCTGAGGGGGACGAGCCTACTTTCGTTCAGTCAGCGCCTGGAAAGCGAAGTTCGGGAGAACACGAAGCTCGCACGCATTGCGCATGAGACCACAAATGCTGTGATCATTACGGACCGAGATGGCTATGCTGAATGGGCCAACCAGGGGTTTGAGCGGGTTTCAGGATACAGCATTAGTGAGTTAATCGGTAAGAAGCCGGGTCAGTTGCTGCAAGGGCCGGAATCCAACCCGTCGACCATCCGATACATGTCGGAGCAGCTGCAAAAGGGCGAGGGCTTCCTCGTCGACATTGTCAACTACACCAAGAGCGGCACCCCTTACTGGTTGCAGATCAACTGTCAGCCATACAAGGACGTCGACGGTTCGGACAAGTTTCTGGCGATCCAGGTGGACATCTCGAAGACGAAGGAGATCTCCGAGGCCCTGGCCAAGAAACAGGTCGAGTTGCAGCTCGTCCTGAACAACCTCCCTGGAGCCTTGGTTTACACGGACAGCGATTTGAGGATCGTCCTGTGCACGGAAAGAATGAAGCAGACTTACAATGTTCCAGGCAGGCTCCTGGCGCCTGGCGCATACTATCCGGACCTTCTTCGGCACCTGGCTTCCCGAGGGGACTACGGAGAAGGTGACGTAGACACCCTCGTGCAGGCGCGGATCGATTCAATTCGAACCCCTTCCGATCAGATGTTCGTGGACCGCCTGCCGGATGGAAAAATTTATGGCGTTCGGCGCACCAAGGCACCGTCCGGCGGAACGATTACCGTGGTAACAGACGTTACCGAGCAGGTGCGTCTCAATGAGCGCCTGGAACAGGCCATTGAACGCGCCGATTTGGCCAACCGCACAAAATCGGAATTCCTGGCATCGATGAGCCACGAGATCAGAACGCCCATGACCGGCATTCTTGGTTTCTCTGACATACTGATCGAAAGCGACTTGCCGCAGGCCGATAAAGAGAAAGTCGTCAAGATTAAGCAGTTGGCTGATTCCCTGCTGGTGATCCTCAACGACATCCTCGACATCTCAAAACTGGAGGCTGGGAAGCTTCTTGTTGAGGAAATAGCCTTCGATCCGGCGAAACTGGCCAATGAGGTCGTACACGTTTTTTACCAATCCTGCCCGCCGGAGAAGAGAACCTCACTGAACATAAATGCAAAACTGGGAGAGAACTTCCCGCGGGCCGTCGGTGCGGATCCGACGAGGCTCCGTCAGATCTTGGTGAATCTGATGGGGAACGCCGTCAAATTCACGGAGTCCGGATCGGTGACCCTTCACTGTGAGGCTCAAGCGGACCCAATGCTTCTTCG
The DNA here is from genome assembly GCF_965228185.1 of Pacificispira sp. Classification (NCBI taxonomy): domain Bacteria; kingdom Pseudomonadati; phylum Pseudomonadota; class Alphaproteobacteria; order Rhodospirillales; family Aestuariispiraceae; genus Pacificispira; species Pacificispira sp. The sequence continues at coordinate 384,134 of NZ_CBDDHE010000002.1, forward strand.
ATTCAGTGTAATCGATACAGGCGTCGGCATTCGACCCGAAGACCAGGACAAGCTGTTCGAGGACTTTGTTCAGGCCGATGCCTCAACAAGCCGGAAATATCATGGTACCGGATTGGGCTTGGCCATCTGCAAGCGCCTGGTCGAATTGATGGGCGGAGAGATTGGCGTTGAGAGCCAGTTTGGACGCGGAAGTACGTTCTGGTTTACTCTGCCCTACAAGCCGGTATCCGGACAACTTGCCCCCCGGGAAGAACAAGAAAACACCCGGGACAGGGAGGGGCCGCCGCGGGCGCTATCCGTATTGGTCGCAGAGGACAATGAGATCAACCAGACAATCGTGAACGCAGTTCTGTCGGGGATGGGGCATCGATGTACGTTTGCGAGTAACGGGGTCGACGCGGTCAAGGCAGCGGGCAGTGCGTTGTACGACCTCATCCTCATGGACATTCGGATGCCAGAACTGGATGGGACCGACGCGGCGAAACAGATCCGAGAGCTTCCGGCACCCTATTGGTCCGTGCCAATCATAGCGCTGACAGCCGACGTGATGGCAGACCATGTACAAAACTATCTCGCCGCAGGCATGAACGATTGTATCCCCAAGCCCATCAACAAAGACCAACTGGCCAAGGCCATCGAAAACGTCATTCAAGCAGGGTCCGTGTCAAACGATTCGACGGGAAGCCAAACTGGCTGACATTCGATTTGTTTAAGTGGCAGGCCTCTAGGGAGGCTTAGGCGTGAGCCTGGAAAGTACCTCCAGATATCGATAGCGCCCGTTCCTGGCTCGCTCGCGACATCCTTCCGCCCGTCATCTGGCCAACATCAGGGTCCGGAGGACCGGGAAAGGACGTGCCGACGGTCTGCGGCCCTGCCGCAGATCGATGCTCGTAAAGTGGATCGGGACGTCTCCGCGTGCCCTCGAACAATCAGCGGCCGGAGCGGGCGCAGACAAGAACCAGTGTGAAAAGACAGGCCGATAGCAGTGCGGCGCCGGTTCGAACATGGTTCCAGAATGTCCAATCCTCAAGAACTTGCGTCCAGATTTGCAATTCGTGCTGTGTTCCCGGGGCCGCGCCGGCAAGGGCCTCGTTCATCGGCACATTGAATGCCGCGGTGATCCCGACACATCCGATCAGGAAAACGCCTCCCGCACAGAATTGCGCCATGCCGATTGGCCCTTGCCGCCGCGTTAATGCGACAACGACCGACGCAAGACACATCACGGTCGTCCCCCAGAAGGCGACCATGAAGCTGGGGGTGTAGACAGTGCGATTGAGGGCGTTCATGACGTCGATGCCGCGATTGGCCGCGACCTGTCCGAGGGCCGGCATGACAAAGGACGAGAAGGCGAAGAATATGCCCGCGACCAGACCGCTTCCAAGGGCGGCGGCAAAAGCCGGAATGTCGAACGGCCGAAAGCGGAACATGGACAGCGCATCCTCAAATGAGAGAAAAACTCATATTTAAAATGTGATACTGTCTCGCTTTTTGGCTGTCAAGAATACGGACCTCCGACGTTTACGGCCGTGCGCCGGCCTCGCCTGAAACGCGAAGGAGTTCCGCCCCCTTCCGCCCCGCCAGCGACGCCACCGTTTCCAGGAAGCGCCGCGCCTCGGGGGATGGGTCTTGCCGGCAAAGGACCCCGAAATACCAGCGGCCCGACCGGGCATAGGCCGGGATCGGGACTATGAGTTGGCCGGTGGCGAGGTAGTCGTCGACCAGGCCGCGCCAGCCCAGGGCCATACCGCGTCCCGCCGTTGCGGCCTGCAGGACCAATTGATAGGTGGTGAAGGCCGATTGCGTGCCGGACGGGGTCCAGTCGACGCCCTGGTCGACGAACCAGTCGCGCCAGGACATCCAGGCGTCTGGCACCGGCCCCTCGTTGTGAATCAAGGGCAGGGCCAGCAGGCATTCGGCGCGGCACGCGTCGGGATGGGCTGACAGGAAGCGCGGCGCGCAGACGGGCGTCACGGCCTCCTCGAAAATGCGGATCGCATGGTCCGGAACGTCTTCGGGCCGGGCGAGGATGAAAGCGACATCGCCGTCGCGCATATGGCGTTCGGGGCTGAGCTGGGCCGAACTGATCTGCAAATCGATGCTTTCCGGCAGCAGATCGTTCGCCGTCAGGCGAGGCATCAGCCACATCGACCCGAAGGCGAAATCCAGCGAGATGCGGATGCGCTGATGCGCGTCCTCCTGCCGGAATCGGTCGACGACACGGCGGATCCGGTCCAGCGACGCGGTCACGGCATCATACAGAACCTCGCCGTCGCCGGTCAGCGACACGCCATTGTGCTGGCGCAGAAACAGGCGCCGTCCGACCCGTTCTTCCAATAGACGGATTCGATGGCTGAGCGCGGGCTGGGATATCCCCAGCGCCTGCGCCGCCTTCGTAAAACTGCCGTTCTTCGCGGATTCCTCGAAAGCGACGAGTTGCGAGAAATCCAGATGATCATTCATCAAATTTATACCTTTAATTCGGACGGGCCATCTTCACACGGAAATCCGGCGAATGATAGCGTCCCGAATTGAAGAGACGGTTCGTTCCAATCGGTGGCGGGCCGGCCCTCAGCGCCAATGTCTTCGGGGCACGGGGGAGGCGCGGTCGGAGCGGGCCCAACGGCCCGTTTCGGTACGCCTGGTTGTCTTGGGGGGCGGCGGTCCGGCAGTGCGACCTGCCGGATGGAATGCACTGGCCCGGCGTGACACACGCCGGGCCTTTCTTTTTGGCCGGGATCGGTTGGCGGAAATCAGTTGGCGGGGATCAATATTCGGATTTCAGTGCCGCCGCCGATCAGGCCGCCGAATAGGTCGCCTCGTAGGTGACCGGGAAGTTCACCGACCGGGCGATGAAGCAGTATTGATGGATCTCGTGATGGATCGCGTCGGCCCGGTCGCGGTCGGCGATATCGGCCAGCACGATATGCGGGCGTAGGACGGCGCGCAGGAAGCGCCCGGTGCCCGACGGCTCCGTCTCTCCGGTCCCCAGGGGCGTGTCGGTATAGGACTGGACGACGATCTTCTCGCGGCTGGCCAGGTGCAGATACCAGAGCATGTGGCAGGCGGACAGGGCGGAGATCAGCAGATCCTCCGGGTTGGGCAGGCCGGGATCGCCGCCCAGCAGCGGGTCGTTGGAGCAATGGATGACCGGCTTGCCCGGCGTCGCGATATCCCAGGTCCGGTCATAGCCCTTATAGGTCTTCGTGCCCTCGCCGCGATTGCCGGTCCATTCGATGGTGCAGGTGTAATCGTGCTCTTTCGCCATGGGGGACGCTCCTATCGCTGGTCCGGCGGGATGTGCCGGATGTCGTTCACGAAGCTGTCTATCTGATCGCGCGACCATTTGGAATGGCGGCGCTGCGTCGAGGCGGGATGGTTGGCGAGGCCCAGCTTCAGCTCCGGCCGCAAAGCGCGCGCGGGGCGGATGGGACGCGGCACCAGATTGCCGCCGCATGTCGGGCAGACATGGTGCAGCACGTCCTCCGCACAGGCGGCGCAATAGGTGCATTCATAGGTGCAGATCCGGGCAACCGCCGCATCGGGCGGCAGGTCGGCATCGCATAATTCGCAATTGGGGCGCAAGTCCAGCATGGTTTTCTCCGGTCGAGAATGATGCCGGATACTGCCATGGCGGCGCGGTGCCGGAGGGTCATTGACCCCGCGATTTGCGCCAAAAGGTTCGCATGCTCTGCGGGTCAGTCCTTCGCGCTGATCCGGTAATCGGCCTTGCCGAGCCAGTCCGGATGAATCTCCACGCCCCAGCCCGGCCGGTCGGTCACCGTCGCCTTGCCGTCGACGATCTCGTACGGATCCTCGACATAGAGCCCGTATTGCCAGGGATAGTAATCCTCCACCTCGATGGAGAATTCCAGATACTTCCCGGCATTCGGAATGGCGCGCAGCAGATGCATGGTGAACAGCGTCACCATGGACCAGTTGGCGCAATGCGGCGTGCAGGGCATGCCCGCCTTCTCCGCCATCGCCGCCGCCCGCAGGGTGCGGGTCAGGCCGCCGATATAGCAGATGTCGGGCTGGATGATGTCGACCACGCGCTGATCGACCATCCGCTGATAATCGACCAGGGAGCAATCCTGCTCGCCCCCCGTCACGTCCAGGGACAGCGCGTCCGTCACCTGCTTGGTCTGGTCGTAGTGCCAATAGGGGCACGGTTCCTCGAAATGGCCGACGCCATTGTCTTCCAGCATCCGTCCGACCTCGATCGCCCGTTTCGGCGAGAAGCCGGAATTGCCGTCGACCAGCAGCGCCGCGTCATCGCCCAGCGCCTTTCGGATCGTCGGCACGATCTCCTCCGTCCGGCCGGGCCATTCGTCGACATCGTGGCCGACCTCCGCCCCGACGCGAAACTTGAAGGCGTCGAAGCCGTGCTTGTCGCGCAGCCTGAGGAAGCGGTCCGCCTCATCCGCCGGGGTGATGTCGCGCTTCATGGAAGACGCATAGGCCCGCACCGTGCCCGGCGTGCCGCCGATCAGGGCGCAGACCGGCTTGCCCGCCCGCTTCGCCTTCAGATCCCACAGCGCCGTGTCCAGCCCGCCGACAGCGCGCTGAATGTAGGAGCCGGGGAATTTATGTTCCTTCTCCGGCACCAGATCGACCAGCGCGTCGATATCGTCCCCGTCCTTGCCCAGGACATGGGGCGCGACCTGGCGGTGCACGACCTGGGCCGTGATGTCGGCGTGATAGGGCGCGACCTGGCCCCAGCCCTCCGCCCCATCCTCGGTCCGGACGCGGACGAAACAGACATATTGCGTCGTGAAGGTTTCGATGCTGCGGATTTTCATCGGGGCCGGACTTTCCTGGCTGGCGGGGTGATGCGGGCAACGATACTGAAAATTGGACTTGAACGAAGAGCCATTATCGGTCGTCCTATAGTCCAATCGAAGGCGGGGTTCCATGAAAACGACGGGCGGCGCGCTGTTATCCTCGGTCTGGATCGACCGGCAATCCAGCCGGAAGATCAGCGTGCAATTGTATATGAGCCTGAAGGAAATTCTGCTGACCGGCGGCGTGAACCCCGGCGAGCGCCTGCCCGCGACCCGGATCCTGGCGAAGGAGATCGGCGTCTCGCGCACCACCGTCGTCGACGCCATCGACCGACTGATCTCCGAGGGCCTGCTGGAGGCCCGGGTCGGCGCCGGCACCTTCGTCAGCCCAACCCTGGCCGAGAACCGGCCCGCCGCCCCGCCGGTCCCGGACCTGTCGGACGAGCCCGCCGCGCCGCGCCTCTCCCACGCCGCGCGCCATGCCGACCGGTTCTTCACCCCGCGCGCCTGGCTGCCGCACCAGTCCAAGGCCTTCATCACCGCCCTGCCCGCGCTGGACCTGTTCCCCATGGCCCATTGGGCGCGGCTGTCCGCCCGGCACTGGCGCGGCAACCGCGAGGACGTCATGGGCTATGGCCATCCCTTCGGCCACCGGCCGCTGCGCGAGGCCATCGCGACCCATCTGAACGCCGCGCGCGGCATCAAGTCGGACCCGGATCAGATCTTCATCGTCGCCGGGGCGCAGCAGGCCTTCTATCAGATCGCCTCGCTGCTGCTGAATCCGGGCGATCCGATCTGGTTCGAAAATCCCGGCGCCATCGGCGCGCGCAACGCCTTCGTCGCCAGCGGCGCCAATGCTGTCCCGGTGGAGATCGACGATCACGGCCTCAGCGTCGAGGACGGACTGCGTAAGGCGCCGCATTTCCGCCTCGCCTTCGTCACGCCGTCGCATCAGCAGCCGCTGGGGCCCGTCATGCCGCTGCCGCGCCGCCTCGCCCTCCTGCGCGCGGCAGAGGAGGCGGACGCCCTAATCGTGGAGGATGATTACGACGGCGAATTCTATTACGGCAGCCAGCCCCAGCCGCCGCTGAAAAGCATCGATACGCAAGACCGCGTGATCTATGTCGGGACCTTCTCCAAGTCGCTGTTCCCGTCCCTGCGCGTCGGCTACATCCTGTCGCCGCCCAGCCTGATCGACACCTTCTCGCGCGTCAGTTCCAACTGGCTCAGCGGCGTGCCGACCGCGACCCAGGCCATCGTCGCCGATTTCATGAACGAGGGCCTGTTCGCCAGCCATATCCGCGCCATGCGCCAGGCCTACAAGGCCCGCCACGACGCCCTGATCGATGCCGCCGCCGCCCTCAAGGGCCGCCTCGACGTCTGCCCGGCCTCCAGCGGTTTCCACACCGTCGGCTTCCTGCCCGGCGGCAGCGACGAACGCCAGATCACAGAGGCCGCCAAGGAAAAGAACCTGATCGTCGCCCCCCTGTCGCGCTATTGCAGCGCCCCGATCCGGCAGCGCGGCCTCGTCCTCGGCTTCGGCGGCGTCGATCCGGATCAGATCCGCCGCGGCGTCGCGGTGCTGGACGGATTGCTGGACGATCTCAGGGTCGGCGGCTGACCGCGCCTGATCCCCTGGCTCACTCTTCCGGCTTAGTCTTCCGCCTCACTCTTCAGGCGGGTCGTTCCGGCGCATCAGATAGGTATCCATGATCCAGCCATGGGTCTCGCGCGCCTCGGCGCGGGTGCGGGCGATGTCCTCCGCCACGTCCTTCAGCTTGCCGGCGATCAGGATTTCGTCCGGCGTGCCGATATAGGCGCCCCAATAGATGTCGATATCCTGATCGGCATAGCGCCGGTAGGCATCCTTGCTGTCCAGCATGACGACCACGCTGTCCAGGTCCGCCGGAAAGTCCTCAGCGATCCGCCGCCCGGTCGTGACCGCGAAGGATCCGCCGATCCGGTTCAGCGGCACCCGGTGCTTCGCCGCCAGCGCCTGGAGCGCGGTGATGCCGGGAATGACCTCGTAGTCGATTGCGGGCGCGCCATCCCGCCCGTCCATCGATGCGCCATTCCGGGCAATCGCCTCGACGATGCGGATCGTGCTGTCATACAGCGCCGGATCGCCCCAGACCAGAAAGGCCCCGCATTCGCCGTCGGCCATCCCCTCGCCGATCAGCCGTTCGAACAGCGCCTGCTTGTCGCTGTTCAGCGTATCGATGGTCGACCGGTAGGCATCGCTCCGCCGGTCCCATTCCGGGCTCGCCGCATCGACGAACCGATAGTCGCGGTCCCGGATATAGCGCCGGCAGATCTCTCGCCGGAAATCCACCAGCGTCTCCTTGTCCGCCCCCTTGTCGAGCAGAAAGAACACATCCGCCCGGTTCAACGCATTCACCGCCTGAACCGTCAAATACTCCGGATCCCCCGCCCCGATCCCGATGATCAGCACGGTCTTCATTGCGCAGTCCTTGCGCGCAGGTGTGCGGGGGGTGCGAAAGGGTTGAGGGGGGCTGCCATGGTGCCTCGCCGAGGGTCGATGTCGGACGGCGAACCTGCGCCGGGGGTGAGGTGGTGTCAACGGTGGGGGTAGGGATGTTGAATGGGTTGTTAAGGGGCCCAAACTGAAAAAAATGAAGCGATACTGCGAGCGATGAGGAGCATTCAATTCTCAGTCTCGGCTAGGTTGTCGAAAAACAAGCCAGATCCATACAGTCCTTGACGACCGCCCTACAGAGCTAGGCCAACCAGCAATGGAACGGACCCCACAAAAGACCTAAAAAGCTGGTTCGCCCAATTAGCTCTTGATGAAATTCAACCCCAAAGCCCCACACTAAGCTTCCGTAAATTTTCACGGAGACATCCTTATTTCTAGCTTCCATTGACCCATATATCGTGCAACAAGTGAGAAAAATTCCGGGGATCATCATGATATTTGAACTCGAAGTAGGTGGTTTAGGTTCGATAGCTAGGCCGCACAAGATCGACTTCCGGGTAACGAAAACCACACCGGATAACCCTAGCAGGTATTTCCCGCTTCCCGACGGGCGGAGAGTTCCTGCTGTAATCGCATTCTTTGGTGCCAACGCCTCTGGCAAATCGACAGTTCTCTCTAGCCTCATGCTTTTAAAAGACATAGCAACAGATAGAGTACACAAAGACGATGGTCGGATATCTGTGCAGTTCTCTCACTGTGCCAATGCAAAAGATGAAATACACCTATCATCATCTTTTACAGCTGATTGGATTGGCCAAAAAACAGCATCATTTAAGTATGAGGTTTTTCTTCTGAAAGCCGGAACATTTGACGCAAAGATCAGATCTGAGTTTTTGTACCTTATTGATGGAACCAAGAAGAAAGAAATTCTTTGGCGTGAGAATGAAAAGGTAAATGTAGATTTCGAAATGTCAGGACTTCCAAAAGAACTGAACTCCGCCCTTAAAAAGGCAAAAATTCCAAGCGACACATCAATGTTTGAGTTTCTTACTCTTTTTGGCAGCAAAAACATTGCAAAGAAAGCTGTGAGCGATGTTCTTCGTAGTGTCCACTCTAACCTGAGCAGCAATAGATATCGCGAAGGGGAAACATGGAGTAAAATAATTGACATATACCAGAATGACGAAATGGTATTCAGACGGCTTCAAAGGTTGATAAGGAGAATAGATGTTGGTATCTCAAACACAGAGGTATTTGAGACCGCATCTTCTTTTGAACAAGAGAAAAGAAGAAAATTCTTGATTTTCAACCATCAAGGATTCTCAGATCCTATTATTCACTTTATGGAATCACGAGGAACGCAGAATTTCATCAAAATATTCCCATTTGTCGCCAGAGCATTGGAACATGGTGGCGTTGCGGTCCTTGACGAAATTGACTCCGATCTTCACCCTTCTCTATTGAAGGAAATTGTTTCTTGGTTTCACGACCCGTCGGAAAATACGGAGAATGCTCAATTAATTATAACATGTAACAACGCCAGTCTACTTCACTATTTAGAGAAAGATGAAGTGTTCATTACCGAGAAAAATTCGATGGGCTGCACTACAATTTATGGACTGAAAGATGTTCACGGCGTTGATCGACGTGAGAACTTCTATAAGAAATATCTCTCCGGTGAATACGGAGGGATTCCAAATTTCGGCTAATCAGCTGAAAATTGTCTTCCAACAGGAGGAGCCTTTTGATCCGCCGTCGGAAAGTCGTTTTGATTGGTGGTGAGGGCCCAAGCGAGCTCTCGTTCGTTGCCTGGCTAAATGATCGGGCGATCGAAAACGGCGGAAGAGTGGCCTTCCAAAAAATCAAATGTCAGGCAGGCAACGGTTATACCGTCGTTAAGTCGGCAGTTGAAGGCTTCAATGCCAAGCAAAAAGACCTGGGGAAAATTTACGGGCGCTTCCTTTTGCTGGATGACGATAAATGGGATGGAAACAAACATTTAGCTCTGCGGCTAGCTCGCGAAAATCAGATCAGTCTAATCATTTTCAAAGATAATTTTGAGGCGTTCTTAGGCCAATTGTTCGCCGCAGACCCTACTCTGGGACCTCCCCGAGCGAGAGCGTTTTTGAGGCAACACTGGAATTCTTACGAGAAAAACTCTGACAAAACTGCATTGGATCAGCATCGTGACACGCTTTTAGCGGGTCTGACTCAATATGCCCGGCGTGACAGAGCATTGCGTGAATTGATGATGCTCTGCGATTTCGTGATCGAGTAAGGTGGGTGCTTCATTATATAGACTGCCACCCCAATTGGTCTGCTACTCTCTCGATAGTGGATATATTTCCTAGACCAATGCTGACCTAGGCTTTCCCGATCAATCACCGTGCCGTCCGGTTCGTCGGAAGGCCAATGGAGTGGGAGGCTAAGATGACGTATGGGAAAATGACGGCGCTGATGGCGTCGGCGGCGTTTTTGGGGGCGGTGGCGCTTCCGGGGGCGGCGGTTCAGGCCGAGACGCTGCGGCTGTTGACCTGGGGCTCGTATGCGCCGGAGGAAGTGATCCAGAAATTCGAGGAGAAATACCCCGATATAGATGTCGAGGTGACCTTTTCGAACAACGAGGAAATGATCGCCAAGCTGCGGGCGACCGGCGGGGCAGGGTTCGATCTGGCCCAGCCGAGCCATGACCGCATCTATGCGGCGCAGTTGGAATACAATATCTACAAGCCGATGGACCTGTCCAAGATCGACACGTCGATCTATGAGGAAAAGCTGCTGGACGGGGTCAAGGCGAACACGACCATCGACGGCGAGGTCTATTCGGTCCCCCACCAATGGGGCACGTCGGGTCTGATGGCCGACAAGACCAAGGCGCCGGACTTCAAGGGCTGGGGCGATCTGTGCGACCCGCAATACAAGGGCCGGACGTCGATGCGCCTGAAGCGCACGATCCTTTTGGGCACGGCCTTCGCCATGGGCGAGGACCCGTTCGCGGCCTATGCCGACCTGGACAAGTATCAGGCGATTTTGGACAAGGTCGTCGACAAGCTGATCGAGTGCAAAGACAATGTGAAGGCCTATTGGAAAGGCGGGGACGATCTGTCGGCGCTGATGCTGTCGGGTGAGATCGTGGCGTCGGAAACGTGGGATTCCACGGCCTTCCGCCTGTACAGCCAGAACCCGAACATCGTCTTCGTGCCGCCGGCGACCGGCGCGCTGGCCTGGATCGATACCTTCACCCTGCCGCGCAAGGGCGAGGCGGACGATGCGGCCTACAAGTGGATCAACTTCGTCATGCAGCCGGAAATCGTCGAGCTGATGTCCGCCAGCAGCGGCGGCACCTCGGCCCGCAAGGGCGGCCGCGATCTGCTGCCGGCCGACAAGAAAGCGGCGGTCAACGCGGCCTTCACGGACGAGGATATCGCCAATCTGCAGTTCTTCGCCAACATCCCCCCGGGCGTGGAGGATATGGAAGGCAAGGCGCTGGAGAAGATCAAGGCGGCGACGGGCGGCTGACGCCCCCGGTGGCCTAGACTTTGGTCCCAACCTTCGGGGAAGCCGCCCTCCTCCTTGCGGCGGCTTCCCCATTCGTTTTTCACTATTCAGTCCGTTGATTTCAGACGATGGGGGGCGCGATGACGTCCGGTCCGGTTTCCGATTTGGAATGTGCCAATATCTCGAAGAATTTCGGTCCGATCCGGGCCGTCGACGATGTGTCCTTTGAAATACCCAGCGGGTCCTTCTTTTCGATCCTGGGCCCGTCCGGTTGCGGCAAGACCACGTTGATGCGGATGATCGCGGGGTTCGAGACACCCAGCGCCGGGGATATCCGGATCAAGGGCAAGTCGGTCGTCGCCGCCCCGCCGAACAAGCGCAATGTGAAGATGGTGTTCCAGCATCTGGCACTGTTCCCGATGATGAATGTGTTCGAGAACATCGCCTATGGCCTGCGCTGCAGCGGAACGCCGAAATCCGACATTCCGGGCAAGGTGCAGAATGTGCTGGACCGTATCGCCCTGCCCGATGTCGGCCAGCGCGAGATCCATCAGCTGTCCGGCGGCCAGAAACAGCGCATCGCCATCGCGCGCTGCATGGTGCTGGACCCCGATGTGCTGTTGCTGGACGAACCGCTGGGCGCGCTGGATCTGAAGCTGCGCGAGGCGATGAAGATCGAATTGAAGCTGCTGCAGCATCAGTTCAACACGACCTTCGTCTATATCACCCACGATCAGTCGGAAGCCCTGGTCATGTCCGACCGGGTGGCGGTGATGAACAATGGCCGTTTCGAACAGATCGGCCGGCCGCAGGAACTGTATCACGCCCCGACCAGCGCCTTCGTCGCCGGGTTCGTGGGCGACAGCAACCGCTGGGCCGGGCGCGTGGTCGATGCCGACGCCCAATCGGCCAAGATCGAAACCGCAGACGGGCTGGTCACCGAATGCGCTCAGCGCGCGGCGCATCCGCTGTCCGGCGGCGACGCGGTGGACCTGTTCGTGCGGCCCGAATTCATTGCGGTCGGCCGCCAAGATGCGTCCCGGGACGGATCGGGGAACGGGGCGGCAGCGGGCGGCACCACGCTGACCGGGACCGTCGACAGCATCCTGTTCAATGGCGCGAACAGCCGCGTCCTGGTGCGCAGCGCGTCCAACGCCCTGATCGAGGCCGATGTGACCCTGACTGGCGGCGACGCCGATTTCCGGGAGGGCGATTCCGTCGCGCTGACCTGGTCGGCGCGAAACGCCATGGGGTTCCGCAGCGACGGGTCCCGGGCCGGTGGGGCGGCGGGAGGAAACGCGGCATGAGCCAGCGCGACATCAAGCGCCTGACGCTGTTCCTGCTCTTCGCGCCCTTCGCGCTGTGGATTCTGCTGCTGATCGTCCTGCCGCATATCGGCATGGGCTTTCTGGCGCTGCGCGAGAAGATCGGGCCGCGGCAATACGAGTTCGGCTTCGGCAATTTCGTCGAATTCGCGATGGAGCCGATCTATTGGAACACGCTGCTGCGCACCGGCAGCATGTCGCTGCTGGTCACCGCGCTGGCGCTGATCGTCGGCTTCCCCATCGCCTATTACATCGCCAAGATCGCCAACTACCGGACGCGCGGGGCGATGTTCCTTCTGTGTCTGATCCCGCTCTGGGTCAGCGATCTGATCCGCGCCTTCGGCTGGATCCTGCTGCTGCGCGAGACGGGGGTGATTTCCTCCTCGCTGCAGGCGATCGGGCTGATCGATGCGCCGGTGGAACTGCTCTATAACGACGTCACCGTGGTGATCGGCCTGGTCTATACGGTCATGCTGTTCATGATCGTGCCCCTGGTCTCGACCCTGGACGGCATGGACAATTCGATGATCGAGGCCGGGTATAATCTGGGCGGCAGCGGGCTGACCGTGCTGCGCCGGATCATCATCCCCTATGCCATGCCGGGCATCGTGTCGGGCTGCATCATCGTCTTCATGCTGACGGCGGGCAGCTATCTGACGCCGATCCTGCTGGGCGGCAAGAATTCAAGCTGGTTCACCGAGATGATCTATGAACAGTTCATCACCCGCTATAACTGGGAGGCCGGGGCGACCTTCGGTTTCCTGCTGCTGGCCTTCACCTCGCTGGTGGTCTGGCTCGGCCTGAAGCTCTCGCGCCAGACGCTGGCCGGGACCGTGGCGCGGAGTTGAGGCGATGGGAACCGCACGCGCCAACTGGGCCTTCCTTCTCGGCTACCGCTTCTATGTCGCGGCCTTCTTCGTCTTCCTGGCCGCGCCCCTGATCGCGGCGGGCAGCTTCGCCTTCAACGATTCCCTGTTCCCGGCGCTGCCCTGGCAAGGCTTCACGCTGGACTGGTTCTTCAACGATACCGAACCGAAGCTGGGCATGTTCCACGACCGGCGGCTGCTGCGCGGGCTCTATTATTCCTTCGTGATCGCCTGCGGCGTGTCGGCCCTGTCGGTCTTCGTCGGCACCTGCAACGCCTTCCTATTCGTGCGCACCGACCTTCCGGCCAAGAACTTCTTCTATATCGTGATGATCGTGCCGCTGGTCATTCCGGGCGTCATCCTGGGCATCTCCATCCTGGCCATGGCCAGCCAGTTCGCCAACGGCCTGGAGGAGGCACATGGGATCGAGCTGAGTTTCCTGCGGCCCGGCCTGCCCCTGGTCATGCTGGGCCAGTTCTCCTTCATCGCCACCATCACCTCGCTGGTCATCACCGCGCGGCTGCGCAAGTTCGACGCGACAATGGAGGAAGCGGCCTATAATCTGGGCGCCAGCCGGCTGCGCGTGCTGACGACGATCACCCTGCCCTTCCTGCGGCCGGCCATGATCGCCGCCGGGATCGTCGCCTTTTTGGTCTCTTTCGAGAATTTCAACACAACTCTTTTCCTGGTGGGTTCCGAATCGCCGTTGACGATTACGATGTTCGATCGTATGGCGAAAGTTGGATCGACGCCGGTGCTGAATGCGGTCTCATTCTTCCTCATGATTGGCTCCGGCGCCCTCGCACTCGTATCGGTGCTGGTGCAACGCGACAGGACGAAAGTCTGACCCTCTCATGGAAATCTATGACTACGTGATCGTCGGCGCAGGCTCTGCCGGCTGCGTTCTGGCGAACAGGCTGACCCAGGACGGCAAGAGCAAGGTGCTGTTGATCGAAGCCGGTCCCGACGACCGCCGCTTCTGGATTCAGGTGCCGATCGGCTATGGCAAATCCTTCTATGACCGGAAGGTCAACTGGATGTACGAGACGGAGCCGGTCGAGGCCTTCGGCGGGCGCACCAGCTATTGGCCGCGCGGCAAGGTGCTGGGCGGGTCCAGTTCGATCAACGCCATGGTCTATATCCGCGGCCAGGCCCAGGATTACGAGGATTGGCGCGAGGCGGGCAATCCCGGCTGGGGCTGGGACAACGTGCTACCACTCTATAAGCGCATGGAAAGCCATGCCTGGGGCGAAAGCGAGTATCACGGCGGGTCGGGGCCGCTGCATATCCATGTCCCCGCCGACCGCCTGCATCCCAGTTGCGAACATTTCTTCCGCGCGGGGGAAGAGCTGGGGCTGCCGCGCAACCTCGACTTCAACGGCGCGAACCAGCGCGGGGTCGGCCATTATCAGGTCACGGTACGCGACGGCATGCGCATGTCCGCCGCCCGCGCCTATCTGTGGCCCGCGCGCAAGCGCCCCAATCTGCGCATCGTCACCAATGCCGAGGCCCGGCGTATCCGGTTCGACGGCAAGCGCGTGGCGGGCGTCGACTATGTGAAGGACGGCAAGACCGTCCAGGTCCGCGCCTCGCGGGAGGTGATCCTGTCCGGCGGCTCGGTCAATTCCCCGAAACTGCTCATGCTCTCCGGGATCGGCGCGGCGGAAGAGCTGCAGAAGCATGACATCCCGGTGCATCACGACCTGCCCGCCGTGGGCCGCAACCTGCTGGATCATGTCGATTGCGGCGTGATCTATAAGTCCAAGGTCCCGACCCTGAATGACGAGCTATACCCGCTGTGGGGCAAGCTTTGGGCCGGGATGAAATATGTTCTGGCCCGAAAAGGCCCGCTGTCGCTCAGCGTCAATCACGGCGGCGGGTTCTTCTGTGTCGGCCCGGACCAGACGCGCCCGAACATCCAGCTCTATTTCTCGCCGCTCAGCTATACGCGCGTCCCTGCCGGTACCCGCGCACTGATGAGCCCGGACCCCTATTCCGCCTTCAATCTCAGCATCTCGCCCTGCCGCCCGACCAGCCGCGGCCAGATCAGCCTGCGCCCTGGCGACCCGCATGGCGCCCCGGTGATCGAGCCGAATTATCTGTCGACCGATCACGACAAGTTCGAGATCACCGAAGGCATGCGGTTCCTGTTGAAGCTGGGCCGGACCGACGCGATGCGGAAGATCGTCGAAGAACCGGTCGAACCTTTCCCGAAGGGCGACGACGACGAATCGCTGATGGAATACATCCGCGGTCGCGCCGTGACCGTCTTCCACCCGGTCAGCACCTGCAAGATGGGCCCGGCGGGTCCGGACACCGTTGTCGGCCCGGACCTGAAGGTTCATGGGGTCCTCGGCGTCCGCGTCGCGGATGCGTCGATCTTCCCGACCCTGACGTCCGGCAACACCAACGCCCCGTCCATCATGGTCGGCGAAAAGGCCAGCGACCTAATCCTGAGCGACCGGTAAGGGCCAGTTAACACAAATGCGCTGTCGCGGTCCCGCTCACCCGGGCGCCGGTTATAATCCCGTCGCGTCCAGCAGGCGGTACCACGCGACGGATGCTGCCAGGAACCAGGGCTTGCCGGTATAGAGCGGGCGGGTCGTGAAGGACGTGTCCTGCAGCGGTGAATATCCGTCGTCGCGGCCCAGCACCTGCAGCCCGGTCTTCATACCCAGATAGCTGGCCATCGACACGCCGGACCCGCAATAGCCCATGGCATAGTACATCCCGTCGCGGCGCCCTAGATGGGCCATCGTCCCGAACGTATAGGCGACCGTCCCCATCCAGGAATGGCTGACGCCAACCCCGGCCAATTGCGGGAACAGGCGCAGCAGTTCCCGGTGCAGCCGCGCACCGCTGAGTTTCGGGTCGATCTCGCCATTCGTCACCCTTCCGCCGAAGAGGATACGGCTGCGGTCCGGCGACGGGCGGTAGTAATAGACGACCTTCCGGCTGTCGCTGACGATCCGGTCCTTCGGCATGACCTCGTCCATCACCGCCGGGTCGATCCGGTCCGTCGCGATGACATAGCTGCCGATCGGGATGACCCGGCGCCGCTGCCACGGGGTCAGGGGCCCGGTATAGCCGTTGGTTGCGATAACGACATCGCGCGCCCGCACCGTTCCCCCCGGCACATGGACCGTGAAACCGCTGCTTTCTCGGTCGATCCGCGTCACCGGGCTGTTCACCCGAACCGTCGCGCCTGCGTCCAGAACCTTCCGCAGCAGCCCGGCATGATACCGGCCGGGATCCAGTGAGGCATGGGCCTCGAAAACGACCCCGCCATAATAGACATCGGTGCCCAGCTCGCCGCGCTGTTCGGTTCGTGGGACGATATGGGCGGGTACTTCCAGCCCCTTCGGCTGGTTTTCGATCTCGCGCGCCAGCTTCTCGAAACGCCGCGCGCTATGGGCGGCGTGGAACCGGCCCGGCACCTTGAAGTCGCAGTCGATGCCTTCCTCGCCCACAAAATCCTGAATCCAGGACAGGGCGTCGCGTCCCTCTTTCAGGATCGCGAAGGCCGCCGCCTCGCCATACAGTTTGGACAGCGCGCCGTAGTCCGGCTTGATGCTGGTGCTGATCTGACCGCCATTGCGCGTCGAACAGCCGAAGCCCGCGGCCTCCGCATCGAAGACCAGGGTCGACCGGCCGCCCCGGGCCGTCTGCAGCGCGGCGTTCAATCCGGTATAGCCGGACCCCACCACGACGACATCGACCGATGCCGGCAAATCACCCTGCGGCAGATCGGGGCGTGGCGATCGCTCCCACCAATAGGGATAGGGTTTGAACGCATTGGGGCTTTCTTCACTCATACCGGACTACCGCCTGAGACATCTGAACCGGACCACAGTGTGCCCGTCGAATTCAATCCCGTGGAGGGCCAATTTCACCCCACAGTCAGACCATGCGCCATCATGCGGGCAGATCGCGCAGCCGATTGGTCAGGAACCGCTTCTCCGGCTCCTGTTCGGCCAGGTTCAGCGCGGTCCGATAGGCGTCGCGGGCCTCCCCATACCGGCCCAACCGGCGCAGCAAATCCGCCTTGGCGGAATGCAGCAGGTGATAGCCACGCAATTGCCCCTGCGCCGCGATGGCTTCGATCTGCGCCAGACCGGCCGCCGGACCGTCGCGCATCGCCACGGCCACGGCGCGGTTCAAATCGACGACCGGTGACGCCACGATCTGGGTCAGGGCGTCATAGATCTGAACGATCCGGCCCCAATCCGTGTCCTCGGGCCGTGCAGCGCGGGCATGTTCGGCGGCGATGGCGGCCTGCAGCGTATAGGGTCCGACCCGGCCGCTGCGAAACGCGTCCCCCAACAGTGCCAGCCCTTCGTCGATCGCATCCTGCCGCCAAAGGCTGCGGTCCTGTTCATCCAGAAGGATCAGGTCGCCGGCCGGGGTCGCCCGCGCCTCCCGCCGGGAATCCTGCAACAGCATCAATGCCAGCAGACCGGTCACTTCCGGCTCCGCCAGCATCTGGCGCATCAGCCGGGCCAGACGGATCGCCTCCCCGGTCAGATCGACCCGGGTCAGGCTGTCCCCGGACGACGCAGAATAACCTTCATTGAAGACCAGATAGACGACCTGCAGCACGCTTCCCAGCCGCTCCGCCAGGGCGTCCGCTTCCGGGACCGCGTAGGGGATGCGCGCGTCACGGATCTTGGCCTTGGCCCGCACGATGCGCTGCGCCAGGGTCGGCGCGCCGGTCAGGAACGCGCGCGCGATTTCTTCCGTCGTCAGGCCGCAAACCTCGCGCAAGGTCAGCGCGATCCGGGCGTCAGCCGCCAGCGCCGGGTGACAGCAGGTGAAGATCAGACGCAGGTAGTCGTCTTCGATCTCCGGTCGGTCCTCCGGGGCGTCGTCGGCTCCCTCCCCGTAGAGCCGGTCCGCCAACTCCCCCTGGGCCACGTCGAAACGCGCGCGCCGCCGCAGCTTGTCGATCGCCTTGAACCGTCCGGTGGAAACCAGCCAGGCCCGTGGATTGTCGGGCATCCCCTCCCTTGCCCAACGCTCCGCCGCGACGGCGAAAGCATCCTGCAAGGCCTCCTCCGCCAAATCGAAATCCCCCAGCAACCGGATCAGTGTCGCAAGGACCTGCCGCGAGTCGCGGCGGTAGAGATCGTCGATCGAAACCGGCGCGAGGGTCACGGCTGGACGCAGCAATCCGGGCTGATCGGCCGGACTTCGATACTGCCGGTCCGGGCCGATGGGATGCGTCCGGCAATGCGGATCGCTTCGTTCAGGTCCCGCGCCTCGATCAAATAAAACCCGCCCAATTGCTCCTTGGTCTCTGCGAAGGGCCCGTCCGTCACGGACAGATTGCCGTTCCTCAACCGAACCGTCGTCGCATCTTGGACCGGCCGAAGGGCGTCCGATGCGATCAGATTTCCGCTCTCCTCCAACTCGTCGTCCAGGGCCAGATGTTCCTTCGCCAAGGATTCGTACTCGTCCGCGGCCATGGCACGCAGGCGCGATTCCTCATTATAGATCAGGCAGATGTATTTCATGACTGCTTATCCCTAGTTTCAGACCAGTTCCTTGACCGGCCGGACTTCGATACTGCCGTGGCGGATGCAGGGGCATTTCGCCGCCAGTTGGGTCGCCTCGTCCAGATTATCCGCCTCGACCAGAAAGAATCCGCCCAATTGCTCCTTGGTCTCGGCAAAGGGGCCGTCGGTCGTCAAGACATCGTCGCCGGGCATCCGCAGGGTCGTCGCCGTACGCACGGGCTGCAGGGCGTCCGACGCGATGTACTTGCCACAGTCGCGCAGATAGTCGTCATAAGCCAAGGAATCCCGCACAAGCGCGTCGAACGCGTCCGGCGCCATCCGGTCCAACGCGCCCTCATCCAGATAGACCAAAAACAGATACCGCATCGTCGGGTCCTCCAATCGGGTTAACGGTTTCGCAAACTGGTCGTTCCGTCCGCCCGGAAATCGACAGCGACCGAAAAAGTTTCACCCGCCTGTCGAAAATCGTTCCCGCCCGGCGACTAGAGGGCGAAAGGACGATGACATGTGCCCTGGATGCCTGACAACCGAGACCCTGACCGCACTCGCCCCAGAGGGGCCCAAGGCGGCTTTGCGCCTGATCTTCGCCGCCTTCCGGACGGGCCGGGACGCCGCATCGCTCAACTCGGAAAACAGGACGCCCAGGGCGACACCTAAGGAGACGATTCATGTCCAGTAATCCCGACACACCCCGCCCGGCGACCCGCCGCGAATGGATCGGCCTCGCGGTCCTGGCGCTGCCCTGCATCCTCTATGCGATGGACCTGACGGTGCTGAACCTGGCGGTTCCCCATCTGACTGCCGACCTGAAGCCGTCGGCAGAACAGTTGCTGTGGATCATCG
Organism: Pacificispira sp.; assembly: GCF_965228185.1. Classification (NCBI taxonomy): domain Bacteria; kingdom Pseudomonadati; phylum Pseudomonadota; class Alphaproteobacteria; order Rhodospirillales; family Aestuariispiraceae; genus Pacificispira; species Pacificispira sp. The sequence continues at coordinate 403,403 of NZ_CBDDHE010000002.1, forward strand.
ACATCTACGGCTTCCTGGTCGCGGGCACGCTCTTGACCATGGGAACGCTGGGCGACCGGATCGGGCGGCGCAAGCTGCTGTTGATCGGCGCGGCCGCCTTTGGTGCGGCGTCGGTCCTGGCGGCCTATTCGACCAGCGCGGAAATGCTGATCGCCGCCCGCGCGCTGCTGGGCGTCGCGGCCGCGACCCTGGCACCTTCCACCCTGTCGCTGCTGCGGGTCATGTTCGAAGACCCGAAACAACGCAGCATCGCCATCGGCGTCTGGATCGCCAGCTTCTCCGCCGGCGGCGCCATCGGGCCGCTGATCGGCGGGGTGCTGCTGACCCATTTCTGGTGGGGTTCGGTCTTCCTGGCGGCGGTGCCGGTCATGGTTCTGCTGTTGATCCTAGGTCCGTCCCTGTTGCCGGAATACCGTGATCCGGAGGCGGGCGATCTGGATATCTTCAGCGCCGTATTGTCCATCGCCGCCGTTCTGGCCGTGATCTACGGGATCAAGCGGATCGCCGCCGACGGCGCGGATGCTCAGGCCCTCGGCGCGATCGCCGCGGGCGCAGTCATCGGCATCCTGTTCGTCCTGCGCCAGCGCCGGATGAAGGACCCGCTGCTGGACATGTCCTTGTTCCGCAATCCGGCCTTCAGCGGCGCGCTGCTGATCAATGTAGTCGGCTTCTTCGCAATGTTCTCGGCCTTCCTGTTCATCGCGCAGTATCTGCAGCTTGTGCTCGGGCTGTCCGCGCTGGAGGCGGGCCTGTGGACCGCGCCGTCCGGCGTCGCCTTCATCCTCGGCTCGACCTTGACCGCGCCGCTATCCCAGAAACTGCCGCCCGCGACCACGGTCGCGTCCGGCTTCGTCGTCGCCGCCCTGGGCTTCGTGCTGATCGCCTGGACCGGCAGCCCCATGCCGATTGCCACCATCGTCGGCGGCTTCATCGTCTTCTCGCTGGGCCTCGCCCCCGTCGTCACGCTGATGACCGACCTGATCGTCGGCGCGGCCCCGCCGGAACGGGCGGGCGCGGCGGCAGGCATGGCCGAAACCAGCACCGAATTCGGCGGCGCGGCGGGTATCGCGGTCCTGGGCAGTCTGGTGACGGCGCTTTATCGCGACGGCATCGTCGGAACGCTGCCGTCCGAGCTATCGGCGGAGCAGATCCGGTCGGCGGAAGACACGTTGGGAGCGGCAATCGCCGTCGCATCGGACCTGTCCGGGCCATCCGCAGGCACCGTGCTGGACACGGCGCGTAACGCCTTCAGCGGCGCGTTTCAGGTCACCACGCTCCTCAGCGCCTTCATCGTCACGCTGGCCGCGATCCTGGCCGTGACGCTGCTGCGGCGGGTTCGTCCCGCCGCCGGATGATCGCATCGCCAATCGAAAGGATATCCCCGTGACCACACCGACCATCGTATCCCGCGACGAATGGCTTGCCGCCCGCCTCTCGCTCCTTGAAGAGGAAAAACGGCTGATCCAGATGCGCGACGCGGTCGCCGAAACCCGCCAGGCCCTGCCCTGGGTCCGGATCGAAAAGGACTACCGTTTCGAAGGACCCAATGGCGCGGTCGGCCTGGCCGATCTGTTCGGTGGCCGCAGCCAGTTGATCGTGCAGCATTTCATGTTCGGCCCCGGCTGGCGCGAAGGCTGTGTCGGGTGTTCGTTCCTGGCCGATCATATCGACGGCACGCTGGTCCATCTGGCGAACCGGGACGTCGCCTATGTCGCCGTCGCCCGCGCGCCCTATGTCGAGATCGACCGGTTCCGGAAGCGCATGGGCTGGCGCTTTCCCTGGGTTTCGTCCCAGGACAGCGACTTCAACTTCGACTTCCAAGTGTCCTTCACGCCGGACCAGATCGCGTCCGGCACGGTCCGGTACAATTTCGAAAAGTCCGACACCTCCATGGAGGATCTGCCGGGGATGAGCGCGTTCTACCGTGACGAAGACGGAACAATGTATCATACCGATTCCGTCTTCGGGCGCGGCGGAGAGGAATTCGTGCTCACCGATCGGCTGCTGGACCTGACGCCGCTCGGGCGGCGGCTGTACGACGAGAATGGCATGTCGGTCGACTGGGTACGTCACCACGACAGGTACGACCAACCCGCCGCCATACCCGAGATCGGTGTCGTCCTGGCCGGCGAACGCTGAACCAGTTCAGCCGCCGGCCCCGCCAAGTCGGAAATCCGCCGCGATGTCCCGAAAGTAACCGCGGTAGTCGTTCGGCGGCTTTCCGGCCCCTTTTTTCGCCGTCGACTTAGTCGCCTTCTTGGTCTCCCCCGCCATGGCTCAGCCCACCGGATCGGCGGCCAGCATTTCCGCCGCCATGTCGCGCAGCTTGGCGCGCTGCACCTTCATGCCGTTCGCGCTCTGGGTCACCGGAAAGGCGTCCAGCGCAACGACCCGCACCGGCCGCTTGAACGCCGCCAGCCGCTCCGCCGCCGCCGCCAGGACCTTGGCCTCGTCGAAGCCCCCCTGCGCCGCGCGGGTCACGAAGGCGACAGGGCGCAGTTTGCCATCGCGCTCCACCGCCACGACCTGGGCATCGGCCACGCCGGGCAAGGTCTTCAGCACTTCCTCGATTTCCGCCGGATCGACAAGAAATCCGCCCAGCCGGATCGCGTCCCCGGCCCGGGTGACATAGACGAAGGATCCGTCCGCCCGCAGCATGCCGATATCCCCGGTGCGGAAAAACCCGTCCGCCGTCATCGCGTCGGCCATCGCCTCGGGATTGCGGTAATAGCCGGTGAAGCTGGTCGGCGCCCGGATCTCCAGCGCCCCCGCCTGCCCAACCGGCAGCGCCGCCCCGGTCTGCGCATCGACGATACGCACCCGGGCGTCGGCCGAAATCGTCCGCCCGCCGCCCTTCAACCGCTCGTCCAGCGGCAGATCCGCGTCCTGTAGCGAGAACAGCGCATTGACCTCCGACGAACCATAGAGCCCGCGCAGCGGCAGTCCCGCCGCAGCCGCCGCCCGCAATTGCCCTGCCAGGCCCGGCGTGAAGGAGGCGAAACCGCAAAGCCGCAGCGAGGCCAGCGCCGTCGGCACCCGGTCGCCCCCGTCCACATGGCCCGCCGCCTCCAGCAGCCGCGCCATCATCTCGTCGCTGCCGATCACATGGGTCAGCCGGTGCCGCGCGATCCGCGCCGCCGCATCCGCCGCATCGAAAGCCGCGCAGAGATGCAGCGCCGCCCCGCCCGCAATCGCCCCCAGGGCCGCGTTCAGCCCGAAGACCCCGCAGAACGGCATGGCCGCGAAGAGGCCCGCCCGCGGCTCCGTCCCGTCCCGATCGAAACCGAACCGCGCTGCGACCCGCTGCGAATGCAGGGTCAGCGTCGCCTGGGAATGCACCACCAGCTTCGGCGATCTGGTCGTGCCCGATGTGGTGAAGAAAGCCAGCGCCGCGTCCGGGTCGCTGTCCCGGTCTAACGGCAGGACGTCACCCGGCAGGAAATCCGTCGGCGGGACATCCCCCGGCACGGGCCGCAGATCGCAGTGCGAGACCGGCCGCCCCAGCAAAGTCCCGGGCAGCGCGACCGCCGGTTCGCACGCGCCTTCCGCCGCCCCCGACAACACCGACACCGCGCGCAAATCCGGCAGCCCCGCCGGATCGACACCAGCCAGGATGCCGGGAAAATCGATCGCCTTGAAACCCGTCTGCAGGATCAGCCGCGACGCGCCCGACGCTTTCAGGATGTAATCGACCTCCGCCGCGCGATAGCGGGTATTGACCGCGACCAGCGTCACCCCGGCCCGCGCCATGGCAAAGAACAGCGCCAGCCACTCGACCCGGTTCGGCAGCCACACCGCCACCCGATCCCCTTCCCGCACCCCCTCCGCGTCCAGCCACCGCCCCGCCGCCGCGACCAGCCCGGCGAACCGCGCAAAAGACACCGCCCCCTCCGCCGACGGCCACAACACCGCCCCATCGGCAGGCGCCGCGCGCCAGGGCTCCAGCAGGTCATCGAGACGGGGTTTCGACATCGGCAAGGCTCAACGATTGTTTCGGCCATACCATACATGGTTTCGCGGCGGCGCAAGGGAGGGTGCGGCTGCGGGCATTCCCAGACAGTAGCCCCTGGATCATGCGACGGCCGGTAGCCACGAGCGGACATTCGCGAAAGCGGGAGGAATTCTAAGATCTCAGATCAGTTGAGCTTGAGCCTCTCAAATCATAAAATCCGCACCAAGGTCGGCACCATAGGTTGGTTTTCTGGATTGTATGATGGGCATACTAAAAATTCTAACCGCAACCCTGATCCTTCTGACCACTATAAAAGTCATGATTTGTGGTACTTTTTGGATTAGATTCAGCATCAATCCACTTAATTACTCAAAAGTGTATTCTTGGCCGGACCGTTTTTCCGTCCTGTTCTCCGCTATATTATGGGCGTTGGCATCATGGATGCTCTTTTTCTTCTTAATGTTCGTCGAAGAATTTGTCCTAAATTCTTGATCTGAGTGCCTCATTCAATCAGGATCTTCGCCCTTGGTGCTCTCTCGTATTAGCGATTGAACTTGCTCGAGGGCATCAGCCTCTCTCAGTTGACGCGCTATATTGACGTCTGGGCGCTTAGTATGCCTGCCACGGCCCAATCCCAGATCCTGCGCAAACTTGGGAGCCTTCGGATCTCGGGACATGTACCGAAATCGGCGCACCATCCGTCCAGGCGCACCTGCCGAAACCTGTATTGCGGGGTGCCGGTCGCCTCGCTCGGGCCGACGTTATCGCGTCACGTCGAACATCAAAGGCTGAGGCGTGGCCTCCGCCCCGTTGACGGGGGTCTTGTCCTGCGGGCAGGCCGACATGACGGCGATGCAGTCGCGATCTGCACGGAGACGGATGCTGTCGCCCGGCTTCGATACCGGCGGCTGAAATTCGATCCCGCCCCGGGGATCGACCGGAACATTCATCCAGATATTGAACGGCGCGGGGATTTCCGGCGCGCGCATGCCGATCGCCATCAGCGCCATGCGCAGGTTGTCGGTGCAATTGTCGTGATATTCCTCGACGCCCAATTGCCGATACCGGTGCAGATCGCAGGCGGCGACGATGGTGTCATGGATACCGGGCGAAGTGTCTTCCGTCATCGTCATCAGGCTGCGCCGCAGATTGGTGACCAGCCCGTCGCCTGGCCGCGGCATGGTCCGGCCCAAGGCGGTGCGGAGATGTTCCATCGACAGGAATTCCCGCAGGTCCGGCAATGCGAAAGCCCAGAAATCGCAGACCTGGCTGCCTGCCGGATTGACGATGGTCAGGGTCTCGCCGGCGGCCAGCCGCACCGCCCGGCCGCAGCGCGCCGGCACGGTATAGCGCCGCCCCGGTTCCGGCCTGCCGTCCGGTGAGATCGATTCATCCAGGGTGGCGTTGTGCCCGTCCGGGGTGGCGGCATCGAAGGAAAGTGGCAAAGTGTCGGTCATTGTTCGGTTCTCACGATGTGGCGCGTATGACATGGCCGTCGGCGTCGCTCCAGCTCGCGGCAATCGCCGCGCCGCGCTGAAGCGACAGGCCGTCCAACTGGCGTTGCGGCATCTGGACCACCAGATCCCGGCCGCCCTCGGTCTCAAGATACAGGTTTACGCTGGCGCCGACGAATTCCTCGCCGATCAGCCGGCAAGGCAGACTGTTCGCCTGCGACGGCCCGCCCAGCACGATCCGGTCGGCCGAGACGATCAGGTCGACCTCGCCGTCGAACAGGGCCGGGTTGGCATCCGCCGGAAGCTTCAGCAGGCCGTCGCCGGTCCGCAGGTAGCCGCCGCCATCCGCCCCCTTTTCGGGCCGCCCGGTGAAGATGTTGTTGCTGCCCAGGAACTCCGCGACGAACCGCGTCGACGGCCGCAGATAGATTTCCTTCGGCGCGCCGATCTGTTCGATGCGGCCCTCGCTCATGATCACGACGCGGTCGGCCATGGCGAAGGCTTCGGAATGGCTGTGCGTGACATAGATGAAGGTGATCCCCAATTCGCGCTGCAGATTGGTCAGAACGGCCTGCATCCGCACCGATAGATGGGCGTCCAAGGCGCTCAACGGTTCGTCCAGCAGCAGGACCGGCGGTTCCGTCACCAGGGCCCGGGCCAGGGCGACGCGCTGCCGCTGCCCACCGGACAATTCGTCGATGGCGCGGTCGGCGAAGCGGCCGATTTCCAATCGCTCCAGCCAGGACAGGGCGCGCCGCCGCCGTTCCGCCGCCGGTACCCCGCGCATCTTCAGGCCGAATTCGACATTCTCGACCACATTCAGGAAGGGGAACAGGGCCAGGCTCTGCCAGACCATCGGCGTATCCCGCTCATGCGGCGCCAGGCCCCGGGTCGACCGTCCGTTCAGCAGAATGTCGCCCTTGGTCGGGGCCTCAAGCCCCGCAATCATGCGCAACAAGGTGGATTTGCCCGATCCGCTGGACCCCATGATGGCCAGGAACTCGCCCCGGCCGATCTCCAGATTGACGCCGGTGACGGCCCGGAAATCCCCGAAACTCTTCTCAACATCGACGATTTTCAGAACAGGTTCCATTTTCCTCTCCTCTCAGTCCCCGGTCCGGGCGGACCGCGCGTCCCGCCGGCTGCTGCGCAGGTGAACGACTTGCGCGGCAACGACCAGCAGGATTGATGTCAGAAACACGATGCCGCCGATTGCGTTGATCTCCGGGCTGACACTGCCCTGCAGGATCGACAATACGCGTACGGGCACGGTTTCGTTCAGGCCGGATACGAACCAGGCGATGGCGTATTCGTCGAACGAGATGGCCATTGTCAGGAACAGCGCCGACACCAGCGAAGGCGCCGCGAAGGGCAGCACCACATGGCGCATCGCCCGCCAGGGTCCGGCGCCCAGATTCCAGGACGCCGCCTCCAGGGCCGAATCCATCTGCGACAGGCGCAGACGGATGATCGCCATGGCGAAAGGGGCGCATAGAACGGCATGGGCGATGACGATGGAATACAGCGCCCCGGAAAGCGCCAGCCGCGACAGATAGGCCAGCATGGACAATCCCAAGACGATAACCGGCACCGTCGGCGGCAGAAGCGCGATGGCCAGATAGGCGCTCTTGCCGAAGAATTTGTAACGGTAGTCGGTATAGGCCGCGCCGAACCCCAGAAATGTGGCCAATACCCCGGTTGCCATCGCGGCCAGGGCGGAATGGGAGAAGGCCTCCCAGACCGCGGGATCGGTGAAAACCCGGGCATACCAGTCCAGCGAGAAGCCGCCCAAGGGCAAGGTCGGGAACCGGTCCGCGTTCAGCGAGAAGACGAAGCTTGCCGCGATCGGGGCGAAGACGAAGAGGTAGATCCCCCCGGTATAGAGCCACAATGCGGCGGGTCTTTTGATCCGGTCAGCCATGACTGCGCCTCCTGGTCTTGTATGCGAAGCGGACGGCGAAGAAGGCGACCAGGATCAATGTCGTCACCATGGTCACGGCGACAACGGCCGCCCGCGGCCATTGATTCCCCGCCTTCGTGAAATCCGTAATCAGGATGCCCAGGGTCGGCGGATTTCCGCCCCCCAGATAGGTCGGGCTGACGAAATCGCCGAAGGTCAGGATGAAGGCGAAGGTCGCCCCCAGGACCAGACCGACCCGCGCGGACGGCACGATGACCGCCCAGACCGTGCGCCAGGGCGGACAGCGCAGATTGCGCGCCGCTTCGATCAGGCTGCGGTCGATATTCACCAGGCTCATGAATTGCAGCAGAACGACCAATGGCAGGCAGAGCGTCGCATAGCCGACAAAGGTGCCAAAGACGGTATTCAACATGGCGACCGGTTCCAGTCCGGCGCCTTGCAGCGCGGCGTTGATCAGCCCGTTATCGCCCAGAAAGGCCTGCCACGTGTAGACCCGCACCAGATAGCTGGTGAAAAAGGGCGTGATCAGCAGCAGGACCGCCAGCCGCCGCGCGCCCTTGTCCAGATGAAAGGCCAGGAAATAGGCGCAGGGGAAGGCGATCAGACTGATCAGCGCCGCCGCGCCGGCGGCCATGGCGCAGGTCCGCAGATAGACGCTCCAGAAATACGGCGTGCCGTAGACGGCGATCCAGTTCACCGGATCCAGGGCGGCGACCAGCCGGTAGTTTTCCACCTTCCAGAAGGTCAGGACGATCAGGAAGCCCAGCGGGACCACGAAGAACAGTGTCTGCCAGGCCGCCATCGGCGTGGCCCAGGCCAAGGGGTAAATCAACCGCGCAAAGCGGGGAACGGTGCCGCGCGACACCGCGGTCGCGGAAAGCACGGCGCCGGGTGATCGGTTCGTGACGGTTAGCATGGTGCAGGCCTTGCTCGCCGGCCCCGGGGAGTCCGCGGCCTCGACGGCCGCCGGCTCCCCGGTCAATGCCGGCCCTTAGAGGTTCTTGTAGCGGGACCAGGCGTCGTTCCACGCCTCGAGCGATTGGCGAACCGGCAAGGCGCGCGGCTTGATCCGGCCGTTGCGCAGCAGGTCCATGGCGTTCGGCCCGGACGCGACCATGCCCTGCCGGGCGGCCTCGTCGGGGTCCGATGCCTGCAGCGCCTTCCAGCCGCCTTCCGTCGGCAACAGGGCCGGATAGGCCTGCAGTTTCGCGGTGCGAACCTGCCCCGCCGGGGACGTCATGTACTGGATGAAGCGCTGCGCCAGATCCGGGCGCCGCGAACCCTTGCCGATGGACAGGGATTCCGCCCACATCAGCCCGCCCTCTTCCGGAATGGCGGTCGCCACCGTCGCGCCGTCGCGCTGCAACACGCCGGTAATCCAGTCGCCGATGCCGGGGATCGCGGCCACTTCCCCGGACCGCAGGGACGAGAGGACCCCGCCGTAATCGAAATAGCCGGCGACCTGCGGCTTCAAACTGAACACGCGATCCTGCACTGCCTGCCATCGGTCGTCCGTCAGGTCGAACGGGTCGGCATTGCCGTCGAACTGACTGACCACGCCGAAATTCGGCAGATGCCAGTCGAAATGTCCGACGCGGCCTTTGACCTTGTCGTCCCACATCACGGCATAGCTCATGGCGTCCTTCTCGGTCAGGACCGAGGTGTTGTAGGACAGGCCCAGATACCCGAAACGGATCATCACGGAATACAGATCGTCCCCCATCCAATGGCCGGGAAATTTCTGAAATTCCGGGAAGAAGTCGTCGAAGGGATAATCCTCGGGCGACAGGCGCTCGATCATATCCGCGGCGACAAGCTGTTCGACATATTCCCGGTCGGTCAGGATCACGTCATAGGTGCCGGGCGGAGATTGTGCCAACAGGGCCAGCATCTGATCGCCGCCGACATAGTATTTCTTCTTGATCCGGACATTGTTGACCTCTTCGAACTCGGCGACGGCGTCCGGCTCGGCATGACCGTACCAGGACAGCATGGTCAATTGCTCCGGCGCCGCCTTGGCCGGGCGCGCCGACAGCAATGGCCCCGCCCCGATCAGGCCGGCGCCGGCCATGGCGGCTTTCAACACGGTCCGTCGATGTATCTGCTTACTCATAACGTTTCCTCCCTCACTCTGTTTTTGGTTAAAGCTTCAGGAATTCGGTCCATCGGCGGACGAGGTAGTTGTGTTCGTCCATCACCGAGTTCCAAATCGCGATCCGGCCCAGCCGGTCGGCATAGCTGCCGCCCGGATAGCGCTCCCCCTGCCGGACGATGACCCTGCCGTATGGGCATCGCAGGTCCTCGCCGGCCGGCTTGCCGCCGTACCAGTAGTTCCACTCGGCGGCGCTCATATGCGCGCGGGCGGTTTCGGGATTGGAGATATGCGCGTTGTTGCGCGCCATCACGGCGCCGGCATAGCCGGACAGCCACCAGTTCAGATACGCATAGGCCGCGTCCCGGCGGCGGTCGTCCAGGTCGCGCGACAGGGCCAATCCGCCGTACCAGCCGCGATAGCCTTCGCGCGGCGCGGCCATCGTCACCGCAACGCCGCGGCGGCGCAGTGCGACGAAGCCCTGCCACCACATGCTGGACACATTGACCCGGTCCGCCTCGAACAAGGCGCTCGCCTCCGCCTCCGTCGCCCAGAAGGCCTTGAAATGACCTTTGCGGCGGCGCGCCAGCAGCATGTCGACCAGGGTATCGATCTCCCCGACCGTCAGATTGCCGGGATCGCGAAAATCCGTCCAACCGGCGGCGCGGGCCGCGAGGATCAGGTCGATGACACCGATGGCGGCATCGCTTTGCACGGCGACCCGGCCGGTATGGGCATTGTCCAGCAATGCCGACCAGCTTTCGGCATTCTCGCCCCCCGCGGCCATCGCGAAACTGTCCGCGTTATGCACGGTGGGCAGCATGCTGATATGCCCGGTGGGCTGTGACCCCAACTCGCCGTCTTCCTGGACATAGAGCCGGTTGGCCGGATTGCCGCCGGGCGCCGTTTCGGCGTCGGCATTCAAGCGGCCCCGCTTCGGCAGATCGTTGATCTCGTCCCATCGCTCGATGCGCGTCAGGTCGAGGGGCTGGATGGAGCGGGCGGGCCAGATCAGGTCGATGTTATGGAACCACTGATCGTAGACATCGAAGGCCTCCGGATAGAGCGCCGCGATCCGCTGGGCGCTGGTTCCGTCTTCGATGATGAAATCCAGCGTGATGCCCAGATCCTGCTCCGCGCGTGTCCGGATCGGCTCGATCAGGCTGACCGAAGTGCCGAGGACGCGCAGCGCCGGCTTGCCGCGATGAACGGCGGCGGATTTCGTCGAAGGTCTTGTCACTCGGCCAGGCATGGTCGCTCTCCCCCGTTTCTACGCCGTGGCCCGCACAAGGCCGGGATGGGGATGACGGCGGGCAAAATCCTCCGCCACGGCGCCCAAGGTGCAGAACCGGACGCCGGGATGTTCGCGCATATGGGCGATCAGCCGCTCATGCATCAGCAGGGTCTGCGGGCGGCCGGAGACATCGGGATGGATGGTCATCGGGAAGACCGCGTAATCGTATTCCCGATAGACCCAGTCGAACTGGTCGCGCCAAAGCTCTTCGACCTGGCTCGGCAGGACATAGCCGTGGCTGTTCGGGGCCGATTTGACGAACATCTGCGGCGGCATGTCGTCCAGATGCCAATTCGCCGGGATTTCGATCAGGCGCGACGGCGTGCCGCCGGTGAACGGCTTCATCCAACTGCCCGCCGGCTGATCGAAATCGATCTTGGTCCAGCTTTCGCCGAGCGGCAGGTAATAGGGCTCAAAATCCCGGTGCATCATGCTGTGGTCGTACCGGACGCCCCGCGCCAGAAGCAGGTCCGCCGTGTTCGGGCTGAATTCCCACCATGGGGCGACATAGCCGCGCGGCCGAACACCGGTCATCCGGACCAGGATTTCCAGGGACCGATCCAGAACTTCCTCTTCCTGCTCGCGGGACATCGACAGCGGATTTTCATGGCTGTAGCCGTGCAGGCCGATTTCATGCCCGGCGGCGGCAATGGCCTCCGTCTGGGCCGGGAAACTTTCGGCGGAATGGCCGGGGACGAACCAGCTGACGGTCAGGTCGTTGCGCCGGAACAATTCCAACAGGCGCGGCACACCGACTTCCGCCGCGAAGACACCGCGAGAAATGTCGCAGGGCGAATCCTCCCCGCCATAGGAGCCGAGCCAGCCCGCCACAGCATCGAAGTCCACACCATACGCGACCAACATTTCCTTCGGCATCTCTTGTCCTTTCCATCCTGGCTCAAGGGGTTATGAGGGCGAGCGACCGCTCGGCGTCGCGCGCAAATTCAAGCAGCGCCCGGTCCCGTCCCCGCGTCATCGAGAGCTGCAACCCGGCGGCCAACCCGCCCGGCCCGATCCCGATGGGAAGTGAGATCGACGGCATGTCCAGCAGACTGCCCAGCATCGTGTTGCGCAGCACCAAGGCGTTGAGGCGCGCGACGGAATCCGGGTCCACCAGATCCGCAAGCAACGGGGCGACGATCGGCACGGTCGGGAAGGCTAGGGCCTCCTTGCCGAGTTCCCGTTGCAGGCATCGCCGCGCCTGCCGGCGGGCCAGACCCAGCTCGGCCAGGGATCGGTCCGAGATCTCCGCGCCGGCACTCAGCCGTCGGCGAACATTGGGATCCATCGGACCGAAATCCGGCCCGCGCAGGAGGCCGCCATGGCGGCGATAGGCCTCCGCCACGACCGGCGCGCCGTGCCGCTCCATGGCGGAATGCAACATGTCGAAGCTTTGCAGCGGGCGGTGCGTGATCCGGACCCCCTGCGAAGACAAGGTACTCAGGGCGCGGTCGAACCTTTCGGCGACGATGGGGTCAAGCCCGTCTAGAACGATAGTCTCCGGCACGACGAGACCAGACGGCTTCGGGTAATCGCCCAAAGCGGGCTCCCGGCAAATCAGGCCGTCCAGGAACGCCACGTCCCCGGCGCCCCGCGCGAGAATTCCGACCGTGTCCAGGCCCGGGGCCAATGCGAAGACGCCGGCATCCGGATAACGGCCATGGCTGGGTCGGAACCCCGCGATGCCGTTGAACGCCGCCGGCACCCGGATCGAGCCCGACGTATCCGTGCCGAATGCGGCAGGCACCAGGCCCAGCGCCACGGCGACGGCGCTGCCGGAGGACGACCCGCCCGGTGCGCGGTCCCGGTCCAAGGACAAGGCGTTGACCGGCGTGCCGTAATGCGGATTGAGGCCGAGGCCGCCGAGTGCCATTTCCGATAGGTTCGTACGCCCGAAAAAGACGGCGCCCAGTTCCTCCATACGATGGACGATGGGCGCGGTGCGATGGCCGACGGTGCGCAAGGCCGGTATCCGCGACCCGGCCGTGCTGACGTCGCCGATCCGGGCGAACACATCCTTCCAGGCAATCGCCACGCCGTCCAAGGGCCGGGCCTCGCCGCGGCGAAGCCGGTTGCGGCTCGCCTCCGCCGACCGGCGGATGTCATCGGCATCCAGGGCGATGAATACGTGCCGCGCACGATCGCCGGCGGCGCTGTCGAGTGCCGCCTCCGCCGCCGTGACGGGATCCCACAGACCGGCATCAAACTGCAGGGCAAAAGAGAACATGCCGCCCCCGCCGCTTTCCATGCCCGCCATTCTGAATGCCGTCTGAAACATGCCGTTTCCAACCCGGTATTGATCCGATGGCATAGTGATGTCAAAAATGACTATTGCGAACAATCGTCATCTTTTAAGCGGCACAGGATTCAGCAACCGCTTGATATCGTGGGGAAATCGCAAACGGTCCGTCACCCGAACGGCCAGGTGAGTAAAAATGACTCTCCGATGACAGGCAGGGCGCGGCAATTCTGAGGGAAGGAAACGCCGGCAAATGGATCATGCTGAGGATGCGGGGCAAGAGGAGCCGCTGTACGAAATCATCCGCGCGACCCTGGCCAAGAGAATCCGCGCGGGGGTTATCCCGAACGGTCTGGTTCTGATCGAAGGGCCGCTGGCGGAGCTGTTCGGCACCAGCCGCGCGCCCGTCCGCAAGGCGCTGGAATGCCTGCATCGCGAAGGATTGGCGCACCGTTTCCGGGGACGCGGTTATCTCGCCGGAACCGACCGGACCGCCGAGCCACACCGCCAGAGACTGGATGGCGACATTCTGGGCATGGAGGAAAGCCCGGGAACACCGGTCGCGCGCGGCAAGCTGCAAATGGACAGAATGGTCCGCGCGGTCCGGGACGAGGCTGCCGTCGCCATGGCATTCGGACAGTTCCGGGTTCTGGAGATCGCGGTGGCGGATCATTTCGGGATCGGCCGGAAGATCGCGCATGAAATCCTGCTGCGGCTTCAGGAACAACGCATCCTATGGAAGGATTCGCGGGGTCACTGGATGGCCGGACCGCTGACGGCCCGGTCGGTCCGGGACGAGTATCAATTGCGGCGGCTGCTGGAGCCCGCCGCCTTAAAGGAATCCGCGCCCAACCTGCCGCCGGACCTGGTCCGCACGATGCTGGCCCGTGTCGAACGGCTGATGGATGGCGACGAGACGCGCACCGCCGAGGAGCGGGAGCAGGTCGAGACCGACCTGCATGAGGTATGCCTGAAGGAATGCCATAACGAGCGCCTGCGAGGCGTCATCCGGCGTAGCCAATTGCCGCTGCTGGTCAACAAGGTCTATCTGTCGACCATCGGCATTCAGCGAACCATGCCGGAACTGCACGAACACCGCCTGGTGCTGGAACATCTTCTGAGAGACGCGCCCGACGACGCGGCCGAAGCGCTGGACGCCCATCTGGAGGCGGCCAGCCGCCGTACGATGCAACGCCTGAAATCCCTATCCGTCCTGCCGGACCCCGAATTTCCGGCCTATCTATGCCGTCAGTGAGCAAGGGTTTGAGCATCCGGGCCGCGTCCGGGACAGGCGGATAGGCAAGTAAGGTCGGCTGAACGAGACTAGTCCTCGAAATGGCCGGCGACAGTCCATTTGCCGCCTTGCAGGCGCACGGCTGCATCGTCGTTTGCATCCGGCCCGCAGGCGGCCTCGATCTTCTCGCGGAACTGTTCCGACGAATCCTGCGGCTGCCAGCCCAGGAACCGGGCGTGGCTGTTATCTTGCCATTTTTCGAGATTGTCGGACACGCCGTAAACGATGGTATGCGCAACGCGCGGGGCGGCGAAAACCCGATCGATCAAACGAACCATGTCATTCAGGCTCAGCCACAGCGCCATAGAGCGGCGATCGACCGGTTCCGGGAAGCAGAAGCCGATGCGGACGCAGACGGATTCCACGCCGAACTGATCAAAATAATAGCGGGACAGGGCCTCGCCGAAGCATTTCGACACGCCGTAGATGCTGTCGGGCCGGATCGGCATCGACGGGTCGATCGACGTCTCGCGCGGGTAGAAGCCGGTGGCGTGATTTGAACTGCCGAACAGGATGCGCGGCTTTCCGGTCTTCCGGGCGGCCTCGTAGACATTGTAGGTGCCGCGGAAATTGGCTTCCAGAATGCGGTCGAACGTGTCCTCCAGCGAGATCCCCCCCAGATGGACGATGCCGTCGCAATCCCGGACCAGCTCTTCGACCGCGGCATAATCCCGAAGGTCGCATTGGACGACCTCCTCGCCCTCCCCGGCCGGCCCAAGATCGGCAATATCGGACACCCGCAGGGTCGGATACTTGCCCGCCAGGGCGCGCCGCAATCGTGTTCCCATTCCGCCGGCGGCGCCGGTCAGCAGCAGTCTCTTCATGTCACACTCCAGGGTTTCCGGATTTGCCTAGCGCCGCGTCACCCGAACAGGTTCGGCAGCGTCATCGAAATCGCCGGCACGAAGGTCGTCAGCGCCAGCGCGAACAGAATTGCCAGATAGAAGGGCCAGATCGTCTTCACCGTCTGCTCAAACCGGACCTTGCCGATGACACAGCCGACGAACAGACAGGCCCCGACCGGCGGCGTACACAGGCCAAGCCCCAGATTCATCATCAGCACCATGCCGAACTGAATCGGATCCATCCCCAGATTGGTGGCGATCGGCAGGAAGATCGGCGTGCAGATCAGGATCAGTGCCGCCATGTCCATGATCATGCCCAGCGCCAGCAGCATCAGGTTCAGGATCAGCAGGATGACGATCTTGTTCTCGGAAATCGCGGTCAGCAGGCCGGTCAGTTCCTCCGGCACGCGATAGAGCGCCAGCAGATAGGCGAAGGCCGTGGCGCAGGCGACCAGGATCATCACCATGGATGTAGTGCGCACCGAATTGACGACGGCGATCTTGAACGCCGTCCAATCCAGCGACCGATAGGCCAGGGCCGTGACGATCAGGGCATAGATTGCGCCGATGGCGCCGGATTCGGTAACCGTGAAGATCCCCGACAGGACCCCGCCGACGATGATCACCGCCGTGAACAGGCCCGGCGCCGCGGCGACGAAGGAAATCGCCAGGGACCGCCAGCCCGGGAATGGTTCCCGGGCGTAGCCCCGTTTGACGGCGACGAGATAGGTCGCGATCGCCAGGCAGAGGGACATGATGATCCCCGGCACGATCCCGGCGATGAACAGTTTGGACACCGAAATCCCGCCGCCCGCTGCAACGGCATAGAGGATCATGTTGTGACTAGGCGGGATGACGATGCCGGCAATGGAGGACGTCACCGTCACATTGACCGCATAATCGGCGTCATACCCCTTGTCCTTCATGACCGGGATCAGGATCGAGCCCAGCGCCGAGACATCGGCGACGGCCGATCCGGATATGCCGCCGAACAGCATGCTGGAAAAGACGTTCACCTGTCCCAGCCCGCCGCGAAGACTGCCCACGGCGGCGGCGGCGAGACGGACCAGCCGGACCGCGATCCCGCCATGCAGCATCAGCTCCCCGGCGAAGATGAAGAACGGAATGGCCAGCAGCGAGAAGACCGATATGCCGGACATGATCCGCTGAAACGGCAGCAGAAGCGGGAAGCCTTCAAAGGCGAAGGTGGCGACCGCGGCGATCCCCAGTGCAAAGGCGACCGGAACACCGATGACGACACACAGCGCGAAGACGCCGAGAAGCAGAGCGAGCCCCAATTGCGCTATTCCTTGTTGATCGGGTCATCCAGCCCGGCATAGTCGCGGGAGGGCGTGACGAAGTGACGGGCCAGCCGGGAAAGGGCGAACAGGCAGATCAGCGCCCCGCCGATTACCATCGACAGGCTGCGGAAGCTTTCGGGAATGCCGAGCAACGCAACCTTGGTCGACCAGCCGAACAGAACGAGCTCCCAGGAGTAGAAGGCCATCAGGCCGCCGAACCCCACCATGAGGAGGTCGCTCAGCACATGAAGCGCCTTGCGCAGTTTCGCGGGGACGCTGATGCGGAACATTTCAACGCTGAGATGGCTGTCCCGGTGAACGCCGACCGCGGCTGCCAGAAAGGTGATGTAGAGCACCATCAGCAGGCCCACCTGTTCCGCCCAGGTCGGTGTGGCGTTCAGGACATAGCGGCCGAACACCAGCCAGCCGAGGACGGAGATCAGCACCACGAGGCATATCCCGGCGATGGCCGTGTTCGCCGCGGCCAGGAAGTCCAGCGCCCGGACGATCCGGCGCCCTAACGATCCATTGTGTTTCATGAAGATCACATTGCCACCGATTGCAGCAATTGGCGTGGATGAATCCGGCCGGCAGTCATAACGTCCACCGGCCGGATACACCGTTCAACACAACCGCAAACCAGACCCGATCAGTCGGTTGCCTTGATCTTCTCGACCAGCGGCCGCAGATCGGGGTGATCGGTCAGGAAGGTTTCGTAGACCGAGGCCATGGCGTTCTGGAACGCGGACTTGTCCGTGATCTCGTTGAACTTGACCCCGGCCTTGAGCACCTGCTCGCGGCTTTGCTCGGCGCGTTTCGCCCAGGCTTCGCGCTGCAGATCCGCGCTTTCGCGGGCCGCCTGCTTTACCGCCGCCTGCGTATCGGCGGACAGCGAGTCCCAGGTCTTCTTGTTGACGCACAGGCATTCCGGAATGATCAGGTGTTCCGACGTCGAATAGTACCCGGCGACCTCGTAATGGTTCGTCGATTCATAGGACGGCCAATTGTTTTCCGCCCCGTCGATGACACCGGTCTTCAGCGATTGATAGACCTCGGAGAAGGCCATCGGCGTGGCATTGCCGCCCATCGCCTCGATCATCTTCACGAACAGATCGTTGTTCATGACGCGGATCTTCATGCCCTTCACATCGTCCGGGGACGCAATCGGCTTCGCGGTGTTATAGAAGGACCGCGCGCCGGAATCGTACCAGGCCAGCGGCTGCAGCCCCTTTTCCGCCAGATGCGCGCCGATCTCCTCGCCGATCGGGCCGTCCATGACCCGGTGCATGTGATCCATGCCCTTGAAGATGAACGGCAGGGACACGACGCTGGCGGCCGGCACGACCTGACCCAGCGGCCCCATGTTGAACACGGCGAAGTCGATCGCACCGACGCGGACCTGTTCGATCGCGTCGGGCTGGCTGCCCAGCACCGCATTGTGGAAAGTCTTCGGGTCGATCTCGCCGCCGGTCGCCGCGCGCACCTTGTCGCCGAAGGCTTCCATACCGGCAGAGACCGGATAATCGGGATCGTGGATGTTCCAGCCCCGCCATTCCTCAGCCTGCGCGGCAGACACCGCAACTGTCACGATCGACGCCGCAACGACCGCAGCGACCCGCGCAACCATCCGTCCTTTGGATACCATTTCGTGATTCCTCCCAGTGGGGTGAGTTAAGTATGGTGTTCTTGTTGTGATAAGACATCATATGACATAACTTCTGGCGGGTCAACAACCCGCTTGCTATGATACGACCCCACAGGACGGCCGATCCGGCCCAGGTTTTGATTGAACAGGACGTACAGATGCAGCAAGCCGAGCGGCGCCCACGGCGCAGCCTCACCCAGCAAGTCATCACGGAACTGAGATCCCGCATCGAATCCGGCAGCCTTCCCGAAGGCACCAAACTGCCGACGGAAGTGGCGCTGATCGAGGAATTCGGCGTCAGCCGCACCGTGATCCGCGAGGCCATCGCCGGACTACGCGCCGACGGGCTGGTCCTGCCCCGCCACGGGGTCGGCGTTTTCGTCACCAAACCGAAGCCGACGGCCAACCTGTCCGGCATATTCAACGTCGATACCGAACGCCTGTCTTCCATCATCGAAGCCCTGGAACTCCGCGCCGCCGTTGAGATCGAGGCTGCGGGCCTGGCGGCGGAGCGGCGCTCTCCCGCCCAGATGGCGAAGATTCTGGAAGCCCTGCAGAACATGGCCAGCGCCGTGGCCGCAGGGGACAGTGCGGAACAGGCCGATTTCGACTTTCACGCGGCCATCGCGGACGCCACCAACAATGCCAATTTCGGAGAGTTCCTGACCTTCCTCGGGCGCCGGACGATCCCCCGGTCGCGCCTTCAGGAGGCCGGCATGGCCGCCACGGCACCGGGCTATATGCAGAAGATCCACGCAGAGCACCAGGCCATCGCCGACGCCATCGCGAACCGGTCGGCCCTGGACGCCCGCGAAGCCATGCGGCTTCACCTGAAGGGCAGCCAGGAACGCTACGAGAGACTGATCCGCTCCAAATCCGATTAAGACATCATACAATATTGACAAACTCATATGATGTCTTATCGTGGCCGCCAGAACCCAATCTGGTGCGTCAGGAGTCCGGCCAATGGAATTTGAAGCGTTGAAGTCACGAGTGGGCAGCGGGCTGCTCTCTTTCCCCGTCACGACATTTCACGACAATTACGACTTCGACGAAGACCGTTACCGCCAGCATATCGAATGGCTGTCGAGCTATGACGCCGCCGCCTTGTTCGCGGCCGGCGGGACCGGTGAGTTCTTTTCGCTGACGCCGGGCGAGGTGGTCCGGGTCGTGCGGGCGGCGAAACAGGCCGCCGGCGACATGCCGATCATCGCCGGCTGCGGCTACGGTCACGGCATTGCAGTCGAACTGGCCCAAGCCGTCGAAAAGGAAGGGGCCGACGCCATGCTCCTTCTGCCCCATTATCTGGTCGGTGCGCCGCAGGAAGGGTTGTTCGCCCATATCAAGGCGGTCTGCGATGCGGTCAAGATCGGGGTGATCATCTACAATCGCGACAATTGCGTCGTACGCACTGACACCCTACAGGCCCTGGCCGATGCCTGCCCGAACCTGATCGGTTTCAAGGACGGGACCGGCGATATCGGGCTGGTCCGTCAGATCTGCGCGACGCTGGGGGACCGGCTGGTCTATATTGGCGGCATGCCGACCCACGAACTCTATGCCGAAGCTTACGATGCCGCCGGGGTGTCGACCTATTCGTCGGCCGTGTTCAATTTCATTCCGGAAATGGCGCTGTCTTTCTATCAGGCGATCCGCCGGCAGGATAAGGCCGCGATCCAGTCCTATCTGGAGGATTTCTTCTTCCCCTATTCGGTGGTTCGCGACCTGAAGCCGGGCTATCCCGTGTCCATCGTCAAGGCGGGCCTGAAACTGATCGGCCGGGATCCCGGCCCGATGCGGCCGCCGCTGACCGACCTGACCGCAGCGGAACTGGACATGTTGCGGCCGCTGCTCGAAAGACATGCCAAGGCAGCTTAGGACATTTTCGACATGGCCAAGATCCGCGAAATCCGAATCCACATCCTGGCCCATACCCTGGCGGAGCCCTTTCAATCGTCGTTTTCGACCTTCACGGAACGGCGGGCCTGCCTGGTCGAAATCTCGACCGATGACGGATTGACCGGCTGGGGCGAATGCCTGGGCCCCGCCGGTCCCAATGCCGCAACCGTCGATGCGATGGCGCAGCGGATCATCGGCTGGGACGCTTCCCGGATCGAAGCGATCTGGCAGCATCTGTTCGTGGAATTCCGGGATCAGGGACCACGCGGCATTACGATCACCGCCCTCAGCGGTATCGACATTGCGCTGTGGGATCTGGCCGGGAAACGGGCGGGCTTGCCGGTTCATGCCCTGATGGGCGCCAGCTTCCGGCAGGACGTGCCGGCCTATGCGACCGGCGGATTTCGCAAGCTCGCGGGCGACAGGGCCGCGCGAACGGCGGAGGAAGCGGCCAACTACGTCGACGAAGGCTTCGGCGCGGTGAAGATCAAGATCGGCTATGGCGTCGCCGAGGACCTTTCGGCGATCGAGGCCGTACGTGCCGCCATCGGGTCCGAGACCGCATTGATGATCGATGCCAATCACGGATATGACGCCATCGAGGCGATCGAACTCGCCAGAGGCGCGGCGGCCTTCGACATCGGCTGGTTCGAGGAACCGGTCGTGCCGGAAGACCTGGCGGGCTATCGCGAAATCCGCCGGGCGCAGCCGATTCCGGTGGCGGCGGGCGAAACCTGGCACACCCGCTGGGCCTTCCGGGATGCCCTGGTCGACCGCTGTGTCGACATCGTTCAGCCCGATGTCTGCGGCACGGGCGGCCTGACGGAGGCCCGAAAGATCGCCGACCTGGCCAGCGCCTTTCACATCCGGGTCGTTCCCCATGTCTGGGGCAGCGGCATCGCCGTTGCGGCGGCGCTTCAGTTTCTCGCGACCCTGCCGCCCGCGCCGACACGGCATGCCGCAAGGGAACCGATGCTGGAATTCGACCGCACGGACAATCCCTTCCAGAAGGCGGTCCTCAAGGCGCCGATCGTACCGGAGAACGGCCGGGTATCGATCCCCGGTGGTCCCGGTCTCGGCATAGAGGTCGATATCGACGGGCTGGCTCGTTTTGCCGACGCCCCGGCTATTTCCCGATCATAGGAGATCCCGATGCCCCGCCCCCTGGATGGCGATCGGCCGACGCTGACCGCCCCGCCATTGACGACGGATACGCATATGCATTTCTTTCTGCCCGGATATGACGGGCAGCCCGGCGGCCCGCCCCTGCCGGAGATGGCGAGCATCGAAGATTACGCCGTCGTTCGGCGGCGCCTGGGGATCGAGCGCGTCATCGCCGTTCAGCCCAATGCCTATCAGGCCGACAATAGCTGCCTGTTGCATTGCCTGCGGCAGCTTGGCGACATCGCCCGCGGTGTCGCGGTGGTAACCCCGGACACGGCCGAAGACGAATTGCTGTCGCTGCACGATGCCGGCGTGCGCGGTGCCCGGATCATGAACCTGCCCGGCGGGGGGATCGGTCTGGACCGGATGCGGGAGGTCGAGAGCCTGGTCCGGCCCCTCGGCTGGCATCTGATCGTCCAGTTCGACGGCCGCAATATCCTGGACTACCTGCCGCTGCTGCGCGGCCTTCAGGGGCGCTTCATCGTCGATCACATCGGCAAGTTCCTGGAGCCGGTCCCGACGGATGCCCCGTCCTTCCTGGAGCTGAAGCGGCTGCTGGATTCGGATCGCTGCTATCTGAAACTGGCCGGTTGCTATGAGACGTCGAAGGCCGGTGCGCCAAAATTCGACGATGTCGGGCGCCTTGCCACGGACCTGATCGCGCATGCCCCGGAACGCATGATCTGGGGCAGCAACTGGCCGCATATCGGCGTCAGCGCCGACCGGTATCCGGACGATGCGCAACTTCTCGACGTGTTGGGGGATTGGACCGGAAACGACCCTGCCCTCCTGCACCGAATCCTTGTCGACACGCCCGCCGAACTGTACGGATTCTAAGTCTTCTTCTTAGACCACCCCTGCCCCCCGCGCATCCCATGCACGCTTTCTGAAAGGACCCGCCATGCTTCCCGTCGACCTGAAACTTCTGATCAACGGCCGCTGGACGGACGGAACCGCCGGCCACCGGGAGCCCGTTTTCAACCCGGCCGATGAAGAGGTTATCGGCGACCTGCCCTTCGCCTCCGATGCCGATATCGACGAAGCGCTGGCCGCATCCCTCGACGGTTTCCGGGTCTGGCGCGCCACGCCCGCCATTCAACGACAGGCCGTCATGGAAAAGGCCGCAATCCTGATGGCAGAGCGCAAGGAGACCATCGCGCGTATCCTGACAATGGAAATGGGCAAGGCCCTGGCCGAATCCCGGGCCGAGGTCGATTTCGTCATCGGCGTGACGCGCTGGTACGGCGAGGAGGGCAAGCGTGCCTATGGCCGCCTGATCCCGCCGCGCGCGCCGGGTGTCCGTCAGATCGTCCACAAGGAGCCGGTCGGCCCGGTCTGCGCCTTCGTCGCCTGGAACTTCCCCGGGACCAACTTCATCCGCAAGGTTGCCGGCGCCCTGGGGGCGGGCTGTTCCATCGTGATCAAGCCCAGCGAGGAGACGCCCGGCACTGCCATCGCCATCGCGCAATGCTTCCAGGATGCCGGACTTCCCGACGGTGTCTTGAACCTGGTCTTCGGTATCCCGTCGGCGGTGTCGGAACGTATCCTGCAATCCCCCATCCCGCGCAAACTGTCCTTCACCGGCAGCGTCCCCGTCGGCAAGCATTTGCAGAAGCTGGCGGCCGACACGTTGAAGCGCACGACGATGGAACTGGGCGGGCATGCCCCGGTCATCGTTTGCGACGACGCGGATCTGGACCGTGCGCTGGACACGATGGTGCCGTTCAAATACCGCAATGCCGGTCAGGTCTGCATCTCGCCGACCCGCTTTATCGTTCAGGACGGTCTGCACGACCGGTTCGTCGACGGGTTTGTCCAGCGCGCAAATGCGATACAGGTTGGAAACGGCCTGGAGGACGGCGTCCAGATGGGACCGCTGATCGCCGCGCGCCGGCAGGCGGTGATGGAATCCTTTGTCGAGGACGCGACCCGGCGGGGCGCGAAGCTGCTGAGCGGTGGCGAACGCATCGGCAATCGCGGCTATTTCTTCGCGCCGACGGTCCTTGCCGACGTGCCCCACGACGCCGAAATCATGCGTGAGGAGCCCTTCGGCCCGGTTGCACCGATCGTCCGGTTCGCCGATCTGGACGAGGCGATCGGCATCGCCAACAGCGTAACGGTCGGCCTGGCATCCTATGCGTTCACGGCCGATCCGAAACGCGCCGCCCGCCTGTCTGCGGAGCTGAATGCAGGCATGGTCGGCATCAACAATCCGGGTGTGTCGACACCGGAAACGCCGTTCGGCGGCGTCGATGAATCCGGTTACGGATCGGAAGGCGGGATCGAAGGTCTGGAAGCGTTCCTGCGCACCAAATTCGTTTCCGAAACCTATATCTGACGCCGCGGAAAGGGCTTCGGCGACCGACCGGTCATTGCTGATATTCGGATCCGTCGGTCTGTTCACCGGTCAGTTGCCGGATCAGGCCGTGGACGTCGCCCAGCACCCAAAGGTCGCGAACCCTGGGGCCATCGAAGTGAAAAATCGGCGCGCCGTACCACCAGACATGCCGTCCGGTGGCGGCGTGTCCGAACATTGTGTCCCGATGTGTCCCGTGAAAGCGGAGTTTCCCTGAAACCCGGTTCCCCTCCTCCATCATCTCCAGAATATCGGACGTGTAGTTTCCCAGTGCCTGTGTCACCCAGCGGACATAGCCGGCAAATTGTTCATGGCCAACGAGGGTCGGGCCCAGCGAGCCCCTGAACGTGAAGTCCGGATGAAAGATTTCCGGGATCAGCGACAGATCCGCATGGTCCCACATGTCCTTATAGAACTTTCGAACGACTTCCTTCTGCGGGCTTAGCGCCCTGTCCCCGAACGTCATGGCGGGTTCGTCAAATGGGGGCATTCTGCGTCCTTTCCGGCAGACCGGGTTCCATGAAGCGGTCCCTTACAAGGGAACGACCTCAAACCTCGCCGCCAGTTTCTGGTTCTGGGCCACAATTGCCGGGTCCGGCAGAACCGGGCCTTTCATTCGACCCGCGATCCCGTCCTCGTCCAGATGGGGCAGCACCTGCGGGAACATGGGACCGCCGATCGGGTCACCCGGCTGCAGCCCGTGCCGCCAGGCGACCTGAAGCTCCGTTTCGGTGGGCGCGTAACGGGCATCGTCCCCGCACCAGCGCGTCGCGATGGCCCGCCTGTTCAGCCCCCCGGCGGGTTTGCCGCGCGAACCATGCAGGGTCAGGGCGTGAAACAGGACAGCGTCGCCCGGCTGCATGTCCCAACTGGCGATCCGATAGCTGTCCCGGGCACCGTCAAAGTCCGGCGCCGGATCGAATTCCGCCACGGACTTCACGATCCCACCGACCCCCAGAGGCCGGAAACGCTGCGGCCATTTGTGGGAACCGACTATGAATTCCAGGGCGGATTCCTCCGCCTTTACCGGATCGACCGAGGTCCAGACCGATGCGATCTGAGTACCGCTCAGCGGAAAGAATGTCATGTCGTGATGCCAGGGCGTCCGGTCGGCGTTATACGCCTGCTTCACGAAGATCTGGTCGCAGAACAGATTGACGCGCGCCGACCTGAATGCCTGCTGAACGAGCCCGGCCGTCGGTCCGAACAGGGCGAAATCCCGCACATTATCGTTCATGTGCCAGGTATAGGGGTCGGACCGGAAGAACGGTTTCTTCGCCTCGGCCGACCGGTCGTCGCCGAAACCGCATATCTCATCCAGCGCGGCCTGGACGGTATCGATCCATTTCGACGAATAGAGACCCCGCACGACGATAACCCCATCGCGCCAGAAGGCATCAATCTCCGCCTCCGAAAGGGGCCGTGCGGGTGTTTCGGGTATCAGCATCGAGACTCCTCCAGGACTGCGCCACTGTCTTGATCACAAGGTGCCGCCAATTGGGCCAACAGACGTTCGAGATCCTGCCATTGCGACGGGGCCAGAGGGGACTGCGGCGCGACAGGATCGCCGACATTATAGCCCTGGATCGTCAGCCCGGCCTTCACACAGGCCGCCAATCCGTTGCGATTGAAGAAATCGTTCAACACCCAAAGCCGCCTTTGCAAGGCCGCCGCGCGTTCCCATTCGCCCTTGCGGCAGAAATCGTAAAGCCGGACGCATTGTTCGGGAACAAGGCAGGCGGGGCCGGCCATCCAGCCTTGCCCGCCGATCATCATTACCGCGACGGGCAGATGGGACGAGGCGGCGAAAATGCCCAAATCATCCCCGCATCTGTCCTGGATGGACAACAATCGTCCGGTATTGAAGGACGCATCCTTGAGGTATTGGATACGTTCGTGCTGCGACAGACGCACAATCATGTCGATGGACAGGTCGGTTCGCTGAAAATTGGGATTCGTATAGAGAACGATCGGCACGGCGACCGCATCGGCAATCGCGCGGAAGTATCCTTCCACCTGATGCGGCGCGAGGGGAAAATAGGAATCGATGACGGCGATGATCCCGTCGACCCCCAGGTTTTCGTATCCCCTCGCCTGGTCGACGGCATCCCTGGTCGAGGTCGAGGAGACACCTGCCAGAACCGGCACACGCTTCTCGGCGGCCGCGACGACCGTCTGCACGACGGCTTCCTTC
This sequence comes from Pacificispira sp., assembly GCF_965228185.1. Taxonomy (NCBI): domain Bacteria; kingdom Pseudomonadati; phylum Pseudomonadota; class Alphaproteobacteria; order Rhodospirillales; family Aestuariispiraceae; genus Pacificispira; species Pacificispira sp. The sequence continues at coordinate 429,053 of NZ_CBDDHE010000002.1, forward strand.
TGTCCCCGGTCCAGATAGGCGAATTCGCCCGTCGACCCAAGGGCCGCGAGGCCATGGACACCCTTGGCGATCAGATCGCCGCATAGTGTCGCCAGCACCTGCCGACGAACAGTGCCGTCGGGCGATACCGGAGAGACGATATAGGGAAAAATTCCGTCAAACCGAGGCATGAGCGTTCCCCGGTTGCAGGTGTAGCAGAAGCTCCTTCGCCGCCACGGCCGCGTCGCTTGCATGGTCCGCCAGGGTCTCCGATCGGGACCCGATCAGGCGCCGCGCAACCATATGCTCCGCGGGCTGATTGACGGATTCGACCGAGGCCAATTGACCATTCCGGAAACGGAAGACGGAAAACCGGTTCCGCTCCGGGTCGCCCCTAAGAACCTGCCGATCGGCCTCGCCGGGCAGGCCGGCGATCTGCAGCTTGTCGCTCCCCTGGTCGCTCCAGAACCAAGGCACCGCCGCATAGGGTCTCCGGTCTCCGGTTAGCCGCCGCGCCACGCAGCGGGCATGGTCATTTGCGTTCTGAACGCTTTCCAAACGGATCGGCGCCGCCGCATGGGGTGAGGGAAATTGGGCACAGTCACCGATGGCCGAAATGGCCGGATCTGTCGTCGAAAGATACGTATCGACGACGATGCCGTTGTCCACGGCCAGGCCGGCGCGCGCAGCCAGTTCGGTATTCGGCATCACACCGATCCCGGCCACGACGAGGTCTGCCTCAATCTCGCCGCCCGCTGTCGTCAATAGGGTCGCCCGGTTTCCGAGGTGCCGGAAGATTTCGGCGAGCCCCTGCCCAAGGTGAAAGCGCACCCCCGCGTCCTGATGGCGATGGCGGAAGAAATCGGACACCTCTTCCGAGGTCGCGCGGGCCATGACCCGCATGCCGATATCCACGACCTCCACGGTTTTGCCCTGCGCGGCGGCCAGTGCCGCGAATTCCAATCCGATGAACCCGGCGCCGATGACGGCGACCCGGCGGGTCTGCGGCAGGCGCACTCGCAGGATATCGGCGTCCCTCAGGCTCTTCAGATAGTGGACCCCGGTGTCCCCGGCCGGCGCCGAGACGCGTCGGTTAACCGTCCCCATCGCCAGGATCAGATGATCGTAAGGCAAGGCATCCCCGGTACCCAGCCGCACCTGCTGCCGGTCGCGGTCGATTTCCTCCGCGACGCCGGAAACCAGATGAATATCGTGGTCCGCAAAGGCCGTCTCCGCGCGAAGCAGGATTTCGTCGCGGCGTCCCGATTTCATATAGCCTTTGGATAGCGGCGGCCTTTGATACGGCGCGGCCTCCTCGCCATTCACCAGGGTCACCCGGCCCCTGAACCCGTTCTCGCGCAGCGCAAACGCCGCCTGGCAACCGGCGTGGCCGGCACCCAGAATGACGATGGTTTCCATGTCCTACCCCGCCCGGTCTTGCCGATCAGAATTGCGTTTCCGGGATGTGCAGGATCAGGCTGTCGATCTCGTCGGACAGTTCGATCTGACAGCACAGCCGGCTGGTCGCCTTTCGCGGGGCCGCGACGAGGTCCAGCATATCCCCTTCCTCGTCACTGGGCGGCGGAAGCTTTTCGATGTCCGCTTCATCGACATAGACATGGCAGGTCCCGCAGGACAGCGCGCCGCCGCATTCGGCTTCGATCCCGCCGATTCCGTTCAGGCGCGCCGCGTTCATCGCGGAGGAATTGCCTGAAACGGTTACTTCGCGGCGAACGCCCTGCGGCGATACAAAGGTCAGGCTAGGCATGGCTGATAATCCTTCCTTCTGGTCAGGCGCCTGCGATCGCGGCGCCCTGAACCGGTTTGGCCGCGATCTGGTCCGCCAACAGAATGTCTCGGGCCTCATCGGGGTCTAATCCATGGGCGTCGATCAGATCGCGGCATTCGTCGATCATCCGGTCGACGCCCTCCATCATCTTGATCCGCTTGTAGATATCCTCGGCATGGAGCCCCATGCTCTCGCCGATGATTTCCATGACGTTGACGATTTCGAACGAAACGTCCTTTTCGAAATGGCAGAGTTCGCGGTGACAGGCATGGAACACGGTCGCCAACGTGGTGACGCCGGCATCCGCCGCTGCCTGGAACTCCTTCTCGCGCAGAGCATCCTTGAAGCGAGGCGTCACCGTCAGATAGTTGGACATCAGGCCGGCACGCGGCACATCCAGATCTACCAATTCGACACCCGGGATCTCCCGCAGGATGGCCTTCACCGCCCGCGTAACACCGGGCAGGCCCGGCCGTTCGTTCAGGGCGACGGTCTTGTTCACACGGTGTTTGAAATGCGGCCGAAGCTGATCGAGCCGCGTTTCCAGAAACTCGAAGAACGGCTGCAGGTGGAAAGACCGATCCTGCGTCATCTTCTCGTAATTGGGAATGATGATCTCATCGAACTGCGACTGGCAGCTGGGACACCAGGATACTTTTGCCGGCGCATCGATTTCCCGGATCTGGTTCAGGGTACTCAACCCGGCGCGCCCGGAAGTCTCGCCATCGCCGGCGCGAAACTGGTTGATGCCGCAGCAGGCCGACGTCCCGCCGACGACCTGATACCGTGCGCCGATCCGTTCCAGGACATCCAGGCACAGGACCAGGATATGCGGGGTCTTATGGATGTTGCACCCCGTGAACAGCACCAGATCCGCCGCTTCGGGCTCGCCGGCCGCCGCGCGCGACGGCTGCAGACGGTCAATGGCCTGTTGCGGCAATTGTAGGCGCGACACAACCCGGACCGTCTTCGCCATGGACCGGAACGACTTCAGGGCGTTGGCCTTCACCGTCGCCCCGTCGCGCTTCCGAATCCGGGCGTAATTCGCCAATCGGACGAGCATGCGCGGATCGACGCCATAGTCGCAGGCATCGGCACACAGGCCGCTGCTCGAACAGGCCGCCGCCCAGTTCCGGGCTTCCTCGGTCCCGTCGCCCCCGCGCAACAGATCGATCATGCCGTGCAGGACGCCAGGGGGATCCGCCGCGTCGATGCCGATGGCGCCGGTCATCGGACAGGCGGTGAAACAATTGCCACAGGCCGTACAGGCCTCTGCCATCGCGTCCATTCGAACACGAAGGGCGTCTACAAATTCCATGAAAGGTCTCCTTTGGGCGGGCCCGCGCTTCAGCGGGCCGTCCAGCCGCCATCCGCGAAAAGGGTCGAACCTGTGCAGAAGGACGATTCATCGCTGGCCAGGAAAAGCATGGCGGCGGCGATCTCTTCCGGACGACCGAGGCGGTTGAACAATTGGCGCTGTTCCAGATGGGCGCGAAGCTTTTCCGGGTCCGGGCTTTCCGCGAACAGGCGGTCGTAATAGGGCGACTCCACGGTCCCGGCGCCGATGCAGTTCACGCGAATTTTCTGATCTGCGTGATCCAGTGCCATCGCCCGGGTCAAGGCCGCGACCGCCCCTTTGGAGGCGACATAGGCCGCCCGGTTGTAGATGCCGACGACAGAGGCAGCGGACGCCGTATTGATAATCGAACCTCCGCCTTGTGCTGCCATGATCGGGATCACCGCCTTGCAGCCGAAGAACACGCCGTTGACATTCGTCGCCATCAGCGCGTTCCAGTCGGCCGCCGTCGTGTCGACGACCGTCCCGCCGATGCCATATCCCGCATTGTTGACCAGGACATCGATCCGCCCCCAGGTCGTCTGGGCCCGTTCGACCATGTTGACGACCTGATCTTCGTTCGAGACATCGGTTTCCGTCGCAAAGGCCTTGCCGCCCGCGGCCTCGATCTCCTTCGCGACCCGCTCACCGTCGGCCTGGTTGCGATCGGCGATGCAGACGGACGCCCCCTCCCTTGCGAAGAGCAGCGCAGCGGCATGTCCGATCCCCGACCCGCCCCCCGTGATGATGGCAGTTTTGTTCCTTAGGCGCATACCATGCTCCTTGCATAATGGTTCGGATGGGTTCGATGGGACGACGCAGCAGGACCGGCGGCCCGGAAGGACCGCGGCGATGATGCCTCAATGATCGGGCGGACGGCCCGGTTCAGCTTCCCAGAAGGGCGATTTCCGTGGTGCGGATATGCGCCTGCAGCGCCTTTGCGAGCGCCACGGCGTCGCGCGACCGCAGGGCGTTCAGAATGTCCTGATGCTCGCGCTGCCGGATCTCGGCCGCCGCCGGATTGGCCCCGCGTTCCGCCAGATAGGACACGACGTGAAACTGGATTTGTAGCTGGGCATAGAACCGGCTCAGGGTCGGGTTGCCCGCCAGAGCGACGATCGCGGAATGGAAATCCGTGTTGGCCCGGACGAAATCCGAAGACGATCCCGCATCCCCCAGCCGTTCGACCCCCCGTGACAGATCCATCAGATCCGCGTCGGTCACGTTCTCCACGGCGTATTGCGCGGCAAAGGTCTCCAAGGTCGACCGAAGGGCAAACAACTGACGCGCCTGATCGTGCTCGATCGGATTGACGACCGTCCCGCTTCGGCCCGCGACGGAGAGGAACCCCTCGCTTTGCAATCGGTTGATGGCTTCCCGGACCGGTGTGCGGCCAATCTTCAGCCGGTCCGCCAGAAGATAGACCGATGTCCGCTCTCCCGGACGCAAGCCTCGGCTCAGCACCAAATCGATAATGCCGTAATAGGCCTGATCGACCGCGGAGAGTTCTTTCACAGATGTTTTCGAAATCTTGGCCACCTTTGACCGGCTCTTCTCTCTGGCCCGTTGAGGCGCCCAATGTAGTGACCCGGTCCTCCCGGACGCAAGGGGTTAGCAGGCAAGCGCGCGTCTGGAACCGGATGCCGGGTCGACCATCCGCAGTCTTGCCCCCTTGCCGGTCGCATCGCGCGGCGGGCCAGGCGCCGTCCGTCCTTTTCCGGGAAATCCGATTACCGTGAGAAGTCACTTCCGCCTCCATTCCGACCGAATAATAGCAATGGCAGTTTTATATGTCAAATTGACATGTCAATTAATTGATACCCTCCCGACGCCCGGATACGCCAGGTGCGGATTCAGGTCCCGGATCCACGTCCGGAGCCGGGACCTTCCAGCCTATCAGGCGTCCAGCACCAGATCCGATATGGGGAAGGCCTGGCATGCCAGGCAGGAATCCGGCTCGCCTTCTGCGATTTCGACGAAGTGTCCGACCTCTCCCGCGACCACCGGCAGGGAGCAGCTTTCGCATTGGCCGGTCCTGCAGCCCGCTGGCAGAGACAACCCCTTGCTTTCCGCGAACTCCAGGATGGACCCATCCTGGGGCGTCCACCTGACCGTCGTGCCCTGTTGCCGGAAGACGATGTCGCAGGGCTTGAGGGTTTCGGATGTGCTGCGCTTCGGCGCGATGAAGCGCTCGTGGAAAATCTCAAAGGCGGGCACGCCGCGCGCCAGCAGCCCGGCCCGGAACTCGGTCAGCATCTCGTCCGGTCCGCACATATAGAACCGGGCCCGCCGGGCGAAGAGATCCGCATCGATCCGCTCCAAAGTCAGGCGACCGGGCGTGAAGTCCCCGGTATCGCCGGGCAGTGGACGGCTGTAGAAATTCCGAACCGTCAGATTCGGCACCGCGTCCGCTAGTGCCGCGATCCGGTCCCGGAAGGCGTGATGATCGCCATCGCGCGATCCGTAATAAAGCCGGATCTCCGGCCCCTCGCCGCCGGCAAGCTGTTCCAGCAGGCTCATGAAAGGGGTGATGCCGATCCCGGCCGCCAACAATACGACCGGGAACTCGTTCTCGAACGGCAGCGTGAAATGGCCGTCCGGGCACCCGGCCTCCAATTCCTCCCCGACCGATATGTCGCTCATCCTGCCCGACATCTGACCGTCCTCAAGCCGCCGGATCGCGACCCGGTATGCCGTCGGCGCCGTGCTGGGCGCGCCGATCAGGGAATAGGAGCGCGACGGCGAAACCTGCCCGTTCGGCGGCAGTCTCATGGGCAGGAACTGTCCCGCCTTGAAGGGCGCGAGGACACCCCCATCCCGGTCCGCCAGAGTGAGGGAGGTGACCCCCGGCGCCTCAACCGTCTTGTCCGTCACGATCAGGCGCCGGTATCCGTTCCAGCGCCGGCCGTGCTCGGACCGGGCGGGCCGAACCTCGCATACCAGCGACCGGACCGCCGGCGCCCCGCTGACCGGGTCCAGACAATCGGAGCGCACGATGGAGTTATAATTGGCATCCGTTGCGCCGCCGATCTCATAGGCCGGGGCACCGATATCCGGGGCGGATTGCCACCAGCCGTATTCCGCGACGACCAGGCCCGGATGCAGATCCGCATCGAAGCGCGCCTCCATCGTCACATGGCGCTCGCCGCGCAAAATCTCGACCAGCTCAAATTCCGCGATCCCGCGCGCCCTGGCCGTATCGGGATGGATATCGATCCGCGGCTTTACCGATTTCCGCCGCAGCGTGGAAAGTCCGCGATGCTGGGTGTGGCAGTAATATCCATTCTTCGCGGTGGTCAGGACCAGAGGATGGCGGTCGTCCGTCGATTCGGGTGCAACATAGTCCGGCACCGGGGCATAGCCGTGCTGCTGCAGCAGGCTGGAATAGAGTTCGACCCGCCGCGAGGGCGTATTGAATCCCTTCACCCCGCCATCGCCATTGTCCGCACCATAGGCCCGATAGCCGTGCTGCAGCGGGACGGTCACGCCTTCCGGGTTTTCCCGCAGCGTCGCCGTGGTTACGCCGAGCGGTTCCAGGATCTCGTCATGGGCGGCATCCCAATCCCCATGGGCGAACTGGCCACCGAACCCCAAGCGTTCGGCCAGCGCGGCGGCGATATCGAAGTCGGACCGGGCCTCCCCTCTCGGCGCGACCATGGCCGGACGGAGTTGCAGCAATTGCTGCGCCGACAGCGACAACTCGAAACCGGGCCGCAACCCTTCCCGCTCCCACGCGCTGGTGACGGGCAGCACGATATCGGCGAACATCGCACTGGGGTTCAGGAACATGTCGCAATGGACCTGCAGTTCCAGACTTTTGAGCGCTGCCTTTCCGGCATCCGGGTCGGGCTGCGACGACAGGACATTGCTGCCGAAGCTGACCAGGGCGCGTATGCGATACGGCTTCGCTTCCAGGATGGCGCGGTAAAGTTCCGCCCCGGTGACCCAGCCACCGCTTCCGGGGCCGAGCGGCCGCTCCGCCAGCCCCAGGGCCTTCGCCGCCTGGTCGGGGTCCAGCATGGAATAGGCGCTGATCGGGCGCATCGGCATGGCAGGCCAGGCCACATTGCCGCCCGGGGTGTCATACTGTCCGGTCAGGGCGAAAAGACAGGCGATGGCGCGGTCCGTCTGTGTCGCGTTGCCGTGCTGCCCGACGCCGGTCCAGCAATAGTAGCTGATGCGCTTTGCCGCGCAGATGCGCCGGGCGAACTGCCGGATGGCCTCCGGCTCCAGCCAGCATATCTCGGCCGCGTATTCGGGCGTATACCGCGCCGCCGCCTTCCGCAGATGGGAAAATGCGGTGCGGTATGAGACCTGAGAGCCGTCCTGCAATTCGGCCGTCCCGGTGTGATCCAGCGCCAGGGCCGCGCACAGATCGGCGGGCGGCCTTACGCGGGTGTCCAAGGCAACCAGCGTTTTCGTTCTGGCATCGAATGCGACGAATGCCTCTTCCGGCGACAATCCGACATCCGCGGCGCGCAGCATCTCGCCACTGTCGTCCCGCACCAGGAATGGGGCATTCGACCATTGCCGCACGAAATCCGCATCGAACCCTTCGGTTTCGATCAATTCCCGGATCAATGCGAGGGCCAGGGCCCCATCGGTTCCGGGGCGGACGCGCAGCCATTGCGCCGCCTTGGCGCCGGTGCCGGTCTTCCTGGGATCGACGGTCACCAGATCCGCACCGTCGCGCAGGGCACGCGATATGACATCGGCCTGGGCCAGCCATACGGCCTCGGGATTGTGCCCCCAGAGCACAATCAGATCGCTGTTCCCGTAATCCGGCACCGGCAGACCCGTACCGACGGTCAGCTTGTGCATATGGTCCTTGTGCCAGTTACACAGTTCCGTCGCCCAGCTGATATTCGGGCTGCCGAAGTTCCAAACGAACCGTTCCAGCCAGGGTAACGCGTCGGAAATCGAGGTCGCACTGGGGGAGGAGAACGAGAATGCGACGGATTCGGGCCCGGTTTCCGACGCGATCTGCTTCAGCGTGCCGGCGATGGCGTCCAGCGCTTCATCCCATTCGATTTCGACGAAACCCGGATCCGCATCGCCTTTCGGCCGGGTCCGGCGCAGGGGTTTGGTCAGTCGGCGCGCACTGTGGACGAGTTCCGGCGCGGCACGGCCTTTCGGGCAGACGGCCTTTCCGGTCGGGTGACCGGGATAGGGGCGCACAGAGACAAGACGACCATCCTCGACCCGGTTCAGGGTACCGCAACGCGACCGGCATAAGGTGCAGAAGCCGGGAACTTCTCCGGCATCCCGCGGCGCTTCCGCCCCGAGGTCAATTGTCGAACTGGTCATGCTTCCTCCTGTCTGGAGTCGGTCGAAATGGTTCCGACGGTCTTCGGGTTACCGTCGGCATGGGGCCGGCAGGCCCATTATCGTACTGTCAGTCAGAGTAGAACAGCCGCGTCCGGCGACCATTCCAAAACAACCGCCTGCCCAGGTTCAAATTCCGGCGCGCCTCGTCCGAACCCGTTCTGTTGATGCACCGTCAGGCGTTGCGCACCGGCACCGACCACGATTTCGGTCATATTGCCCCGATAGATGATGCTTTCGACGGTGGCACCGATTTCGTTGCCCGACACGCCCGCCATCGGTTTCGCAGAGGGGGCACGCAATCGGATCTGCTCCGGACGGATCGAAACCGTCGATTTCTCCGATCCGGCGCCGACATGGCCGAAACCGATCACTTCCCCGCTGGCCAGCTTGAACCGGTCCTTTCCGTCCATCGACCCGGCCAGGAAGTTGGACGTGCCGATGAATTCCGCCACGAAACGATTGGCGGGACGTTCATAGATCCCATCCGGCGTTCCGATCTGTTCGATGCGTCCGTTCGACATGACGACAATCCGGTCCGCAACGCTGATCGCCTCGTCCTGGTCATGGGTCACGAAGACCGTCGTCAGTCCCAGGTCCTTCTGCAGCGCCCGCAATTCCGTCCGCACCTCGTGACGCAATTTGGCGTCCAGCGCGGACAGGGGTTCGTCCAGCAACAACGCATCGGGCCGGTAGACGATGGCCCGCGCGAGCGCGACGCGCTGCTGCTGTCCGCCGGACATTTGCCGCGGCAGGCGGTCCGCCAAATGATCCATCCGCACCAGCCGCAGGGCCTCGGTCACGCGGGGTTCGATGTCCCGCTTGTCGACCTTGCGCATCTCAAGCCCGAAAGCGATGTTTTCGGCGACGGTCATATGCGGAAACAGGGCGTAACCCTGAAAGACCAGTCCGGCATTGCGCAGATAAGGCGGCAGGTCCGTCACCTCGCGATTGCCGAAATGAATGCTGCCGCCATCCGGGATGGTCAGCCCAGCGATCATCCGCAGCGTCGTCGTCTTGCCGCAGCCCGATGGGCCGAGGAAGGCCAGAAACTCGCCCTGATCGATTTCCAGATCCAGAGCGTCGACAGTGACAAGGGAGCCATAGCGTTTGGTCACTTTGGTGAGGGTGATGCTAGACATGGTCGGAAATCCTCAGAAGGCGCGGGTCAGTTTGAAGAAGCGGTCGGTTACGACCATCACCAGCGTGATGGCGGCGATCTGCACGGTGGCGACCGCGGCAATGGTCGGATCGATGCTCCATTCCAGATAATTGATGATCGCGATCGGCAGCGTCGTCGACCCGGGCCCCACGAGAAACAGGGACTTCTCCAGGTCGACGAAGGAGATCACGAAGGCGAATAGCCCGCCCGCAAAGATGCCGGGCCGGATCGCGGGCAGTGTGATCCGCCGGAACACGGTGAACGGACGGGCCCCCAGCGTCAGCGCCGCCTCCTCCACCTGACGGTCCATCCCGACCAGCGAGGCGGTGACCAGCCGGATCGTCCAGGGCAGCGCAATCAGGCTGTGCGCGAGGCACAGGCCGGCGAATGTCTGGGCGACCTGCACCCCGGTCGCGACCTCGAACCCGATCAGGAACATGAACAGGGCACTGCCCGCGACGATGCCGGGGACGATCAACGGGCCCAGCAGGATGGTCTGGATCATCTCCCGACCCCAGAACTGCGTCCGCGCCAGGAAGATGGCTGCGGGCACGCCGACAAGCATGCTGACCATCGTCGCGACGAAGCCGACCTTGAGGCTCATCAGGAAGCCTTCCCGGAACCGGGGCATGTTCCAGGCATTGGCATACCAGTCCAAGGTATAGCCTTTGGGGGGGAAGTTGATGATCTTGTTTTCGAAGAAGCTGACCCAGATAACCGACGCCAGAGGCACGATCAGTTCCAGGAAGGCGAGCGCGGCGAGGCCGATGATGGCGGTGCGGAAGATCTTGTCCCCCGATCGTGTCAGGAAGGTCATCGCTCACATCCTCCCGTATTTCTTCTGCAGCACCACGCTGGAGACGACGGTCAGAACCAGGGTCGCAAACATCAGAACGAAGGCGAGGCTGGCAGCGAACGGCCAGTTGAAGACCTTGACCGCCTGTTCGTAGACCATCGGCGCCATCATGTGGAAAGTGGGGCCGCCGAGAAGGACCGGGCTGGCATAGGCATTCATGCTGAGAATGAAAACCAGCAGGCCGCCGGAAAAGATGCCGGGCATCGACAGCGGCACGAAGATCCGGAAGAACGCGGTCCAGGGCGGGGCGCCGAGCGTCGCGGCCGCCTCTTCATAGGCCCCGTCGATCCTGTCGAAAACGCTTTGCAGCGTGATGATCATAAAGGGCAGAAGGACCGCAACGAGGCTGAGCAGAACCGCCGTCAGCGTATACATGATGCGCACCGGCGCATCGACGACGTTGAGGACCAGCAAGGTCTCGTTGACCAAGCCGCGATCCGCCAGCAACACCATCCAGCCGGCGACCCGCACGGCGTTTCCCATCAGCAGCGGTATGATGGATCCGAGGATCAACACGGTCCGCAATACCGGGGACTTTGTGCGGGATATGACATAGGCCGCCGGGATTCCCAGAACCAGACAGAACAAGGTCGTCAGCGCGGCGACCCAGACGGTCCGGCCCAGGACCTCGCGATAGAACGGGTCCGTGAAGAATTTCAGGTAATTCTCCAGGGTCAGGCCTTCGGCGACGATGTCGGCGGGATTGTAGACGGCCAGGCTGTACCGCGCCATCAGCAGCAGGGGCAGGATCAGGCCGAAGGCGACAAGCAACAGGCTGGGGATCGGCAATGCGCCGAAGGGAAGTTTGACGTGCCGCCGGGTCCGGGAACCCGACGGCATCGCCATGGTACTGACCGAAGTCACCCCTTGAACTCCTTGTTCCACCATTCCAGCCAGGCCGCATCGTTTTCCGCCGCATAGGGGTAGTCGACGAAATGCAGCGCTTCCTGCTGGGCCGGGGTGAACTCAAGGGACGCCTTCTCCTCAGCGCTCAAATCCGCGTTGGAGGTGGCAACCGAGTAGAAGGTCTTGCGTGCGACACCGGCCATGGATTGCGGCGCCAGCATCGCGTTCAGATAGTCATAGGCCGCGTCCTTGTTCTTGGCCTTTTTCGGCATGCCGACGCCAAAGGCGATCGCCACCGCACCTTCTTTCGGATACGCCATGTCGATGGGCAGGCCGTTGTTCTTCCACAGCAGCGCCCGGGCGCTGTAATTGGCGGAAATATCGATCTCGTCATTCTCGAAACCGGCGGCCAGCGCATCATGCGACGGATAGAGGCGGGGCTGGATCGCCTCCTTCATCTCCATCAGCTTGTCGAAGGCGGGTTCGACATTGCCCAGCGTACCGCCGGCAACCAGGGAAGCCGCGTAGATGTAGTTGAAGTAGATCTGATCGTAGAGACCGACCCGGCCCTTGTATTTCGGGTCCCAGAGATCGGCGAAGCTGGTCGGCGGCGTCTTGATCTTGTTGGGATTGTAGAGGATCACCACCCCGCCATAGATCGCCGGCACGTAGTAGGACTGTTTCAGGGACGGCAGAAGTTGGGCGGCGTTGGGCATGCGGTCGAAATCCAACTCCTCCAGAACGTCCTGTTGATACATTTCGAACGCGTCGCTGTCGCTGAGCCAGGTCAGGTCCACGGAACTGCGGGGCAGTCGGCGTTCCGCGAGAAGCCGCGTCTTCCGCTCCGACACCGGGGCCAGATCCTTGATCAGATCCACACCGGTGCCTTCGAATGCCTGTTTCTCGAAGGAATCGACCATGTAGTCGTTCCAGGACCCGCCCCAGTTGGAGACCACGAGCGGCCCCGATTGAGCGCGCGTTGCGGACGGCATCATCCCGGCCGTCAGGGCAGCGCCACCCGCCAGAAGGAAACTCCTGCGTCCCATGGAAAAGTTCAAAACATCATGATTTTTCATCGGTCTGACACCATTTATTGGTCGTTTTCTGCGTCTGGAAGCGCCTCGATGAGGCGTGCCCCCTGTTCTCGGTGTCACTATTGATTCACATTTCCGGTATTGCTATTTTTAAAATTAAAATTGCGATATTGGTTTAATCAATGGAACTGACCCTGCGACAGATTCGCTATTTCGTCGCGACGGCGGAAAGCGGTCAGGTTTCGCGCGCCGCGGAACTCTGCAACATCACGCAATCGTCCATCACTCTTGCCATCACCGCGCTGGAAAACACGCTGGGATACAAGCTGTTCGTGCGGCAGTCCCGCGGCATGCAGTTGACGGCCCAGGGCGAAAAATTCCTGCGGCATTGCCATGCGATCCTGCGCACGGTCGAGGACGCGGTCGAACCGGACCCGGCGCAGCCGAGCGATGTTTCCGGGTCGATCCGGCTGGCCGTGACGGGCACGATCGCCGCCTATGTCTTCCCGCCGGTGTGGCGGAAGATGAACCGCGAGTTTCCGGGCATCACATTGGAAGTGACCGAGGTCGAATATGCCGACATGGAAACCGGTTTGAAGGACGGCACCTTCGACATGGCCATGATGCTGACGTCGAACATTCAGCAGTCGGACAGCTTCCATTACGAAGAACTGATCCGGTCGCCCCGCCGCCTTTGGGTATCCAGCCGCAATCCGCTGGCCAATCGCGAGGAAATATCGCTGAAGGACCTACAGGAACTGGATTACATCGTCCCCACCATGGACGACCACGAACCGATGATCCGGCGCTATTGGGACAAGTATAATTTCAAGCCCCGGATCCTGTTCAAAACCCACTATCTTGAGGCGCTGCGCAGCATGATTGCGAACGATCTGGGCATCGCCATCCTGTCCGACATGGTCTATCGGTCGCTGTCGCTGGAAGGCCGCCGTATCGTGAAACGCGATATCGTCGAGCAGCCGCCCAGTTCCGATGTCGGCATCGCCTGGCTGAAGACAGCCGACCACACACCGCCGCAAGAGACGTTCCTGTCTTTCCTGAAATCCGAGACATCGGACGCCTGGTAGCCGGACCTCGGCTCTTTCCAGGCCACCATAGCTGCTATGCTTTCACCTTGGCCATGTCCGGATCATAGAGCGGTTTGAGGTGAAGCTTGGCCGGGACCTTCTGGGCCGCGACCTCCAGTTCGTACTCGCCGGATTTCAGGAAATCCTGATCCACGCCGCCCTTGTTGCGGACATATCCGTAGCCGATCGAGCACCCCACCGTATGGCCATAGCCGGCGCTGGTCAGCCAGCCGACCCGCTCCCCGTTGCGCAGTATTGTCTCCCGTCCCAGAAGGGTAATCACAGGATCATCGACCGTGAAACAGGCCAGTCTCTTGCGGACGCCCTCCCGCCTTTGCGCCTCGATGGCGGCGCGTCCCCGGAAATCAATGTTCGACTTGAGCTTCACCGCCCATCCCAGACCGGCCTCGACGGGCGTGTGGTCCGGCCCGATATCGCTGCCCCAGGCGCGATATCCCTTTTCCAGGCGCAGGGTTTCGATGGCGCGGTAACCGGCATTGCGAAGACCGTGGGCGCGGCCGGCCGCGTGCAGCGCCTGATAGACCGACACCGCATACTCGACCGGCATATGCAGTTCCCAGCCCAGTTCGCCGACATAGGTGACGCGCAGAGCGAGAACGGGACAGCCGGCAATGCCGATCCGCTTTGCGGTCCCGAACTTGAACCCGTCGTTCGACACATCGTCCCGGGTCACGGCCGCGAGAATGTCGCGGGCGCGCGGCCCCATCAGCGACAGGACTGCGTTGGACGACGTGATGTCGAACAATTGCGCATTGGCCCCGACGGGGATGTTGCGGTTGATCCAGTCGAAGTCATGCGTGGCAAATCCGGTCCCCGTGACGATGTAGTAGCTGTCGGTCCCGGTACGGGCGATCGTCAGGTCGCATTCGATGCCGCCATGGTCGTTCAGCATCTGCGTGTAGGTCAGCGACCCGACCGGCTTGTCGATGCGGTTGGCACAGATCCAGTCCAGGGCGCAACCGGCGTCGGGCCCCTTCAGTTCGAATTTGGCAAAGCTTGTCTGGTCGAACAGGACCGCATCTTCCCGCGCGGCCTTGTGCTCCCGGCCGACGGCGTCGAACCAGTTGGGGCGCTGAAAGCTGTATTCGTCCTTCGGGGTCTCTCCCGCATCCAGGTCGGCATACCAGTTCGGCCGTTCCCATCCCAGTTTTTCGCCGAAACAGACACCGTCTTTCTGAAGAATGTCATAGAGCGGCGACCGGCGGCACGGTCGGCCGCTATCGTGTTCTTCCGACGGCCAGGCGATCGTGTAGTGCTTGCCATAGGCCTCCAGCGTGCGGGTGCGCACCCAGTCCGTGTCGAAATGCGGACGGCCGAACCGCCGAATATCGACCGGCCACAGGTCATAGGGCGGCTCCCCGGCATGGACCCATTCCGCAAGGGCCTGGCCGGCGCCCCCGCCCGCGGCGATGCCGAAGGCGTTGAAGCCTGCCCCGACATAGAAGTTCCGCAGTTCCGGCGCCTCCCCCAGGATGAAGTTGCCGTCCGGGGTAAAGCTTTCCGGTCCGTTCAGCAGCTGTTTCACACCGGCTGTTTCCAAGGCCGGCACGCGACCCAGCGCCAGTTCCATCAGCTGTTCGAAATGATCGAAGTTCGAATCGAGCAGCGAATAGTGGAAGCCATCGGGAATCCCATCGACCGCCCAGGGGATCGGATTGGGTTCATAGCCGCCCATCACCAGGCCGCCGACTTCTTCCTTGTAATAGGTCAGTCGATCCGGATCGCGCAGCGTCGGCATGTCGGACGCAACGCCGTCGATCCGTTCGGTGACCATGTACTGATGCTCGACCGAAACCAGCGGCACGTTGACGCCGACACTCGCCGCAAGAGTGCGGGTCCATTGCCCGGCACAGCAGATCACCTTTTCGCAGGCTATCCGGCCGGCGCTGGTCTCCACACCTGTGATGCGGCCATCCTCGACGACAATGGCATTGACGCCGACATCCTCGACGATGGTTACCCCAGCGCTCCGCGCGCCGCGCGCCAGGGCCTGGGTGATATCCGACGGGTTCGCCTGTCCGTCGGTCGGCAGATAGGCAGCGCCGACAACATCGTCGACATTCATCAACGGCCAGAGGTCCTGCGCTTCCTTCGGGGTCAGCAGATGCATTTCCAGGCCGAAGGACCGCGCGGTCGTCGCCTGCCGCTTGACCTCGGTCCAGCGCTCCTCGTTACAGGCCAGGCGCAGCCCGCCATTCATCTTCCAGCCGGTCGACAGGCCGGTCTCCGCCTCCAGCCGGTTGTACAGATCGACGGAATTGCCCAGCAACTGGGTGATGTTGGCGTTGGAGCGCAGCTGGCCGACCAGTCCGGCCGCATGGAATGTCGTGCCGGAGGTCAGCTTGTGACGCTCCAGCAGCACCGTGTCCGTCCAGCCGAGCTTGCCCAGGTGATAGGCCGTCGAACAGCCGACAATGCCACCGCCGATAATGACCGTCCGCGCGGATTGAGGAAGTCCCGTCATTTCTGTTTTCCTTGAACTTGAACCGACCGGAAGGTCGCCAGGGCGGCGTTGAGCCGCGAAAGGTTCTCTGAGGTGTAGGCGGAATAGTCGAAGTCGATTTCCGAATGTATTTCGGAGACCATGCTCCACATGGTCTCGCGCAACAGGGAGGCGCATTTCATCGCCTCGTACCGGCGGCACAGATCCGGCGTCGGGTCCTCCCCGAAATAGAGCCGCAGGAGCTCCCTTTCCTGCTCGCCCTCAATACCGTTGTTGGAGGCAAGGCCGCCGAGATCGAACAGCGGGCTGTTGAACCCCGCATAGTCCCAGTCGATCAGCCAGATCCGGTCGCCGTCGTCGATGAAGTTGCCGCACAGCAGATCGTTGTGGCCGAACACCACATCGACCGGCCCCACGGCGCGCTCAAGATCCGCGGACGTACGCAGCAGATCGTCCAGCTTGTCGGTATGGCGGCTGCCGCCGTCGCGCAGGGTGGCGGCATAATCGCGAATGACATGGAAGACCCAGAACATGAGGACCGGGCCGCGCACGGCCGCCGGCATCTCCTGATGGCAGCGCCGGATCAGCGGCACGATGCGGGACAGGGTCGCCGGGTTCCGAACTTCCTCCTCCGTCAGCGTACGCCCTTCGACGAAATCGATCACAAGGGCACCGGGTTCGTAATGCCGCAGGGCCGGCGACAAACCGATCGCTTCCGCGGCGCGGCTGGCGGCCAGTTCGTTGAACCGCATCACCTGGTGAACCGGAATGTCGTTACCGACCCGTACGACGTATTTCCGCCCGGCATCCTCCACCACGAAATTGACATTGGTGATCCCGCCTCCGAGAGGCTGGGGATCGACGGGTCCGGTCCAGAAGGACAGTCGGCTGGCCTTGGTCAAGGCATCGGTCATGCTTCGGTCCCCCTGCATCTCAGTTCAGCCCCAGCCGTTTCCGGGCCCGGACAGCACCGGCGGAGATCAGCCGGTCGGCAATGATGGCAATGAAGGCAACGGACAGGCCCGCCACGACGCCGCGCCCGGTATCCGCCTTGGTCAGTGCGATATAGACTTCCTGGCCCAGGTCCCGCGTACCGACCAGGGCCGTGATCACCAGCATCGACAGGGCCAGCATGATGGTCTGATTGATGCCCAGCATGATTTCCGGCATGGCCAGCGGCAGCTTGATTCGGGTCAGCAATTGGCGCCGCGTGCATCCGGACACGATCCCGGCCTCCAGAAGTTCCGGCGGAATCGAACGGATACCGTGCGAGGCATAACGGACCGCCGGTGCCAGGGCATAGAGGATCACGGCAATCATCGCCGAGAAATCGCCGACCCGGAACAGCATCACCACGGGTATCAGATAGACGAAACTGGGCAGCGTCTGAAGCGTGTCGATCCCGGCCTGAACAACGCGATTTGCGCGGTCGTTCTGGGCGGAGAGGATTCCCAGCGGAATGCCGATCAGACAGGCGATGACGACGGAAACGCCGCAAAGATAGACAGTGATCATCGCCTTCGCCCAAAGACCGTTGCTCAGGATGAAGGCGGTCAGCGCAAAGCACAGGCAGGCGAGGCGAAGGCCGCCCAGCTGCCACCCCGCCAGAGTGAGGATGAACAGAACCCAGGGCCAGGGCAGTTCGAGCAGAAGCCTTTTGACCGGAACCATGAAGTGGATCAGGGCAAAGGTCTTCACCGCTTCGATCTGATCGAAGAAGTTGACGTTCAACCAGCCGACCAGGTCCTCCCAGATCTTTCCGGTCGTGATCTGGGCCGCTTCCGGATAGTTCTGGACCGCGGGCGCGATCAGACCCAGCAGCCCCGTTCCCACGATCACCACGACGCAGGTCGTCAGCCAGGGGTGGCGTTTCAGGAATCCCCGGCTGTCCTCGCTATGGGCGGGCGATGCGCGGCTGACCATGGCCTGGCTCAACCGGTCCAGGGCGATGGCCAGCACCACGATCGCAACGCCGGATTCCAGCCCGCCGCCAATATCCAACCGCCGCAGGGATGTCAGGACATCGTAGCCAAGGCCCCCTGCCCCGATCATGGAGGCAATGATGACCATGTTCAGCGACAGCATGATGACCTGGTTCACGCCGACCATGAGGCCCGGAAGCGCCGTCGGGATCAGGACGCGCCAAAGTCGCTGCCGCTCCGTGCAGCCGGTCATTCGGCTGAATTCGTCGATCTCCGCCGGGACGGCCCGCAACGCCAGTGTCGTGACCCGGACCATCGGCGGCATGGCATAGATCACCGTGGCGACCAGCGCGGAAACCGGGCCGAACCCGAAGAGAAACAGGATCGGCACCAGATAGGCGAAGACCGGGACGGTCTGCATCAGGTCGAGGATCGGCGTCAGAATACGGTCCAGCCAGCGCCACTTGAAGCCCGCCACGCCAAGTCCGAGACCGCCCGCGACCCCGAAAGGGACCGCGATCAGAATGGAGGCCAGCGTGATCATCGCGCTTTCCCATTCCCCGAATGCCGCGAGGTAGAGGAAGCAGGCGCCGACGAAGCCGGCCAGAATCCAGCTGCCGGCCCACCGACCGATTGCAACGACAACGGTAATCACGGCGACCCAGCTGAGCGGCGGCAGTATCTGGACCGCCTCGTTGCCGACCCCGAATACGAGACCGTCGATCAGGAGGCCGCGCATGAACGTATAGGGCACCTCGATCAGCCAGGCGATTCCGCGGGTCAGGTCGACGAAGCTGAAGAGGCCGAATCCCGCATCCTCAACCAACCAGGCCATGAAACGGCTGATGTCGTCCTTGATGGGGAAAGTCAGATCCCGCGGAAACTTGATCAGCCATTTTGCATCCAGGGCGGCCGCCAGATCCTTGCCGTAGTGCCCCAGCAGTATCGAGGTGGCGAAAACGACAAGCCAGAAGGCCGCCTTTCTGGAAATGCTATAGGGCCCGAGCGCGATCATTTTGCCGGCACCCGACCGACAAGGACGTCGATCACCTGCTGACGCTCGATATAGCCGATCCGACTGCCGTCGCCGTCTTCGACGGCCATGGGACCGTCGGCGGACTCCACGCGATCGGCAATGTCCTCGATCCGGTCGGAGGCTTTGACGGCACCGGCGATCGCGCCTTTCGGTTCCCCGTCCCGGGCCAGGGACCCGGCGGTCAGAACCTTGGCGCGCGGGATGTGCCGCGTGAACTCGGCGACATAGTCTGTCGCCGGGTTGAGGACCAGTTCCTCCGGCGACGCGATCTGGATGACCTCTCCGTCCTTCATGATGGCGATCCGGTCGGCCAGTCGGATCGCTTCGTCGAAGTCATGCGTGATGAAGACGATGGTTTTGCGCAGCAGGTTCTGCAGCCGCAGAAACTCGTCCTGCATCTCTCTCCGGATCAGCGGATCAAGGGCCGAAAACGGCTCATCGAGGAACCATAGCTCGGGATTGACCGCCAGGGAGCGCGCGATGCCCACCCGCTGCTGCTGACCGCCGGACAATTCCCGCGGATAATAGGATTCGCGTCCTTTCAGGCCGACCAGTTCGATGACCTCATGGGCCGCCTTCTCGCGCTCCACCCTCGAAATCCCCTGAACATCGAGAGGAAAGGCCACATTCTGCAGGACCGTGAGATGGGGCAGCAGCGCAAAATGCTGAAACACCATGCCCATCTTGTGACGGCGAATGTCGATCATCTCGCGTTCGTCGGCCCGCAGAAGGTCGCGGCCGTCGAAGAGGATCTCCCCCGCTGTCGGCTCGATCAGCCGCGACAGGCACCGCACCAGGGTCGACTTTCCGGAACCGGACAGGCCCATGATGACGAAGATCTCGCCTTCGCGAATTTCCAGATTGGCGTTTCGGACCGCCCCGATCAGACCGGCCTGCTCGATCTCGGCCATCCCGGGATTGCCCCGGGTCTGTGCCATCACGCGTTCGGCACCATTGCCAAAAAGCTTCCAGACATTGTGGCAGGCGAGCTTGACCGGCGAATGTTCCATGACGACCCCGTATGCCGAGACGGCGATATGGTACCCGGAGCCCGCGCAGCCGTGATCCTGCGCGCCGGGCAGCAACGTTTCAGACAGTTCCGATTATACAGAGACGCTCTAAACAGCTCTCGAAGAAAGGTACCGGCGAAGAAAGGCACCGGCCGTCGCCATCGAAACTCAGACAACGACGGCCGGGCAAGGAGACATCACACCTTACTGGCCGATCCAACCCTTCCAGGTCGCCTCATTGGCCTTGACCCAATCGGCAACGACCGCGTCCAGATCACGCCCTTCAAGGTCGATCTGGGCGATCATGCCCGCCATTTCGTCATTGGAGATCGTGAAGTTCTTGATCGCGGCGTGCGCGCCCGGCCACTTGTCCTTCACGCCGGCCCAGGCAACTTTCCAGATCGGGCCGCGCGGCTTGCCGCAGTCATAGGCCATGTCCTCGTTGCTGCCCCAGGACGGGTCATTGTAACACTCGGCCGTGTATTCCGGGAACTCGATCCACTCGCCCTCATACTTGATCTGCGCCCAGTGCGGCGCATAGACCCAAAGCAGGATCGGCGCCTTGCGCTGATAGGCGGATTCCAGTTCGGCGAACAGCGCCGCATCGGTCCCCGCGTGGACGACTTCATAATCCAGTTCCAGTGCCTCGACGCGTTCGTCGTCGAACCCGCCCCAGGTCACCGGCGCGCCCAGATAGCGGCCCATCGGCGCGGTTTCCGGCGTTGAGAAGACCTCCGCACAATCGTTCAGGGCCTCCCAGTTCGGCAGGCCGGGGCAGAGTTCCTTCATGTAGGAGGGATACCACCATTCCTCGACCGCCAGCATGCCGGTCTCGCCAAGATTTTCGACCTTACCCGTGGCCGTGGCCTCATCCATCGCCTCGCGGCCCGTGGTTTCCCACATCTCCATCGCGACATGAAGGTCACCGGTCTTCAGCCCCGCAAACTGCGCGATGTAGTCCGCCTGGACATATTCGACATTGTAGCCGGCATTCTGGAGGACGGATCCCATGATCTTCGTCGTGACCAGCTGACCCGTCCAGTCATGCAGGGTCAGCTTGATCGGGTCCTTGGACTCCACTTCGGCCTGAGCAGCGGTCGCTAGACCGATGCTTGCGACGACCGCGAAGGCCGTCCCCAATAGTCTGCTTCTATTCATTGATCCCAGTTCCTGTTCCGTCGGTTCAAGCCATGGCCGCCGACTATCGGCAACGATGGACCGTCATTGTTATGCGTTACAGGCGGGAATTTTTTGAGAGAAACACACAAATGTCAACAAACGATGTGACTTTTTGTGTGTTTTTGTGGTTCGATATTGCTAATCAGGATCGTGTTCCGGATATTCCGGTCGCCACAAGGCAGCTTCAGGAAATCCTGAAATTTCGGAGAGCGCCCTTTGACGGTTCATTCAACGCACCGAGAAATGGAAATACTCGAGGAACTGAAAATCCTCGGTTCCTGCCGGATCCAGGACCTGGCCCGACGGCTGGACGTGTCCGAGGAAACCATCCGCCGAAATGTCCGAAGTCTGGCCGAACAGGGCATCGTCCGGAAGGTTCATGGCGGGGTCTACCTGGCCGAAGCCGTTCAGGAACCGACTTTCAGTCAGCGGATGAACGTCAATCCGGATGCGAAGCGCCGGGTGGCGGGGGCGGTGGCTGCCCGGATCCGAAACGGGGATTCGCTGATTCTGGATATCGGCTCGACCACGGCCTTTGTCGCCCGCGCCCTGCGCAATCACCATGACCTGTTCGTGGTCACAAACTCCATTGCGGTCGCCCAGAGCCTGGCGACGCGGAACAACAACCGCGTGTTCATGGCGGGGGGTGAGCTTCGGCCGCATGATGCGGGCGCCTTCGGCCGGGAGGCGATAAATTTCGTACGGCAGTTCAACGTCCAGCACGCCATCCTGTCCGCGGCCGCCATCGACGCCACGACAGGTTTCATGCTTTTCGACATGCAGGAGGCCGAATTTTCGCGCGAGATCATGCGACGGTCGAACCATGTTCTGGTCGCCGCCGATTCCAGCAAGTTCGGAGGGCTGGCGCCGATCCGGATTGCGCCGCCCGAGGATGTCGACCTGCTGATCACCGACGCCGCCCCGCCTACGGACCTGCAGGATTTCCTGAAACAGGCAAATGTCGCCGTCGAGATCGCCAGCGACGTCCCCGCCCCCGATATGTCGGAGTAACCGGTCCATGTCCCTGTCGCGTGACGACCTTCTGAAAGTCAGTCTGGAAATTCTGCATGCCGCGAAAGAACCGGCGCTGCGATATTTCCGAACCGCGCTGCAGGTCAGCGACAAGGAAGACGAGAGCCCCGTCACCGTTGGCGACCGGGAGACGGAGAAAGCCCTGAGGGCGGAAATCAAACGGCGATTCCCGGACCATGGGGTGATCGGCGAGGAGTTCGGAGCGGACAATCCCGACGCGGAATATGTCTGGATCGTCGACCCGGTCGACGGAACCAAGTCCTTCATTTCCGGCATGCCCCTGTTTGGGACGCTTCTGGGCCTGCTGCATCAGGGACGTCCGATCGTCGGCACGATTGGCATGCCCGCGCTGGGTGAAGACTTTGCCGGGGCGGTCAACGGTCACTCGGTCATGAATGGCGCGGTCATTTCCTGCCGCGAGACGCAGAACCTTCACGCCGCCTTCGTCTCCTGCAACGAACTGCCGAGTCTGTTCACGACGCACC
This sequence comes from Pacificispira sp., assembly GCF_965228185.1. Classification (NCBI taxonomy): domain Bacteria; kingdom Pseudomonadati; phylum Pseudomonadota; class Alphaproteobacteria; order Rhodospirillales; family Aestuariispiraceae; genus Pacificispira; species Pacificispira sp. The sequence continues at coordinate 451,596 of NZ_CBDDHE010000002.1, forward strand.
CGCAACTGGTCTCGGAACTGACCAGCCGGGCGCGCTACCTGCGGCCATCCAATGATTGCTATCCCTATGCCCAGCTTGCCGCAGGCTGGGTCGACGCGGTCGTGGACTGCAACCTTCAGCCCTATGACTATCTGCCTCTTGTCGGCGTCATCGAAGGCGCCGGCGGTGTCATCACCGATTGGTCCGGGGCGCCGCTCACCCTGCATTCGGACGGCCGCGTCATCGCTGCGGCGACGGCGGAACTCCATGCGGAAATGGTCGCCCTCTTCAAAAATTCTGTCTGATCGAGCGGCCGTAATCGGGGCGAGGACCGGACCTATTCTGGCATGCTGACCGATACATCGAAGGCGCACCGATCAACCTGACCGGCTGCCATCGTCCGTGGCCTCGGCCCGTTTCAGGATCGCCTGCGCCTGTTTCAAATGCGGCCGGTCGAGCATCTTGCCGTCCAGGCGCGCGACGCCGTCCCCGGCCTGCGCCATCGCCGAAACGACCCTGCGCGCCCAGTCGATCTGGGCATCGGTCGGGGTGTAGGCATGGTGGATCGGGGCGACCTGCGCCGGGTGGATGGCCAGCTTGCCGTCAAAACCGCAGGCCGCAGCGGTCTGTGCCTCGGCGGCCAGACCGGCCTCGTCCCGGAAATCGGTGAAGACGGAATCGATCGCGGCCACGCCGGCGGATTTTGCGGCGAACAGCATGGCGTCGCGGGCGAAGCGGAAGGGCGAGTGATAGTGACCATCCGGCCCCCTGTTCGCAGTCGCGCCGAGATCGGCGGCCAGGTCCTCGCCGCCCCAGGCCATACCGGTCAGACGGGGATGGGACCAGTCCTGACCCAGCAGCCCTCGGACAGCCCGAACCGTCTCCGTCGCGATGACCAGAATGCCGCATTCCGCCGCCACGCCGTGCCGGTCCATCAGGCGCGACAGGGCCTCGATATCGTCACGGCCCTCCGCCTTCGGCAGGACATAGCCCGCCGGTCCCGCACCCGCCGTGGCGGCGACATCGGCCTCGGTCAAGCCGGTATCCAAGGCGTTGACCCGCACCAGACGGGGCATCGGCGCCGGTTTCCCAAGAAACGCCGCAACCAGTTCCCGGGCCGCGCCCTTGGCGTCCGGCCCGACCGCGTCTTCCAGATCGAGGATCAATGCGCCGGCGCCGCTTTCCAGCGCCTTTTCCATCTTGCGGGCACTGTCGCCCGGCACGAAAAGATAGCTCAGGATAGACACGGCTTGCTCCGTCATCTGCCGATTACCGCCTCACTATAAGGCTGAAATGCCGCCGGTCACGGAGATGGTCTGACCGGTGATCCGGGACGCGGCGGGGCTAGCCAGGAAGACCGCCAGCGCTGCCAGATCTTCGGATTCGACGACGCCCAGATCGGCCATGCTCTCCGCCTTGGAGAACAGTTTGCGGGCAAAGGGATTCGCCATCAGCGTCTCGTAGAGCGGTGTGTCGCGCACGACGGATGGGGTCAGGCAGTTCACCCGGATCTTCTGGCGTTTGGCCTCGATGGCCATGGCGCGACAGAACATGGCGATGCCGCCCATTGCCGCGCCGATAGCGACCTCGCCCGGCGTCGCGATCTTCCCTGCATCGGAGGCCACGCACAGGATCGCCCCGCCGCCCGCCGTCGCCATGACGGGATAGACCGCCCGGCAGGGCGTGATCACGGGCGCCAGCGTGTTGGTCACATCGGCCATCAGTTCCGCCGTCGGAATGTCCTTCAGCAGGCGCGGCATCGGATCGCCCCCGGCACAGGACAGCAAGACGTCGATACCGCCCATGCGATCCGCCGCCTCGGCGACGATACGATCCGCGTCGCCCGGCTTACCCGCGTCGCCCTGCACGAAGCTGGCGGCGCGATTGTCCAAGGCGTCCAGCGCCGCCGCGCCGCGCGCTGCGTTCCGGCCCGCCAGCGTGACCGCGCCGGCGCCTTCGGCCAGCATCCGGCGTGCCGAGGTAAGGCCGATCCCCGATGTGCCGCCGACGATCAGGATGCGCAGGCCGGTCAGTTGCGCCATCACTTCTCGTTCCCGGCCGGGCGCTTCATCATCAGGGCGGCGCGGTCGCAGACGCCACACAGGACGCCATCCTGATTGAAGCATTCATGGCGCAGGGTCACGATGCCCTCCGTCGGCCGCGACTTGCTTTCGCGCTTGCCAAGCACGGTCGTGCGCATGCGGATGGTATCGCCCTCGAACAGCGGGTGCGGGAATTTGACCTCGCTCATGCCCAGATTGGCGACGGTGGTACCGAAGGTCGTGTCATTGACCGTCATTCCCACCATACAGCCCAAGGTCAGCAGAGAATTGACCAGGGGGCGCCCCCAGACCGATTTGGCCGCGGCATGCGCATCGATATGGACCGGCTGGGTGTTCATGGTCAGAAGCGAAAACCAGCGATTGTCGGTCTCTGTGATGGTTCGTGTCCACTCATGGTCAAAGACCATGCCCTCTTCGAATTCCTCGTACCACAGGCCAGCCATCAGTCCGTCTCCTCCACTTCGACAAGTACGGTCTTCACCGCGACACTGGACCCGGCCGACGCCGTCAAGCGGGCGATCTTTCCGTCATGGGGCGCGGTCAGGGTATGCACCAGCTTCATTGCCTCCATGATCAGCAGCGGCTGTCCCTTGGCGACCATTTCTCCCTCTGTGACCAGCACATCGGTGATCAGTCCCGTCAGCGGCGCCAGAACGACGCCCTGCGCCGATCCTGCCGACGGCGCCGCCATGCGCGCCTCGGCCAGGGGCCGCAGGGTCATCGCGATGGACAGGCCGCCATCGGCCGCGTGGGCGGTTCCGTCGCGCAGGGTCAAACCCGCCGGCGGCGCGCCGAGCGGGATCGTATTCTCCCCCTTGGATACCGCCGATTCGCGGTCGAAATGCAGCACGATCTCCGCCGAGCCATAATCGTCTTCGATCTGAACCGGCGCCCGGCCGGGCATGCAGCGCCCGCCGACCCGGAAGCCGTCCTTGCGGTCGGCGCCCTGTCCCGATGCCGTCAGCAGCACCATCGCCGCCTGTCCGCGCAGCCGCAGCAGCCGGTCCGGATCGGGCTGCCAGCCTTCCGGGAATGTCTCGGCAAGGAATCCGGTGGTCGCTTCGCCCCGGCGGAAGGCCGGCGCGTTCAGGCAGTCCGCGAGGAAGCCGAGATTGCTTCCGACCCCGTCCAGTACCGTCCCGGCGACCCCGTCCGCCAGCCGGGCCAGCGCGGCATCGCGGTCCGGCCCGTGGGCGATCAGCTTCGCCAGCATGCTGTCATAATGGCTGGAAACGGCGGAGGCCGCCGCGACCCCGGTGTCCAGACGCAGACCCGGCGGCGTGTCGAACGCGGCGACCTTTCCCGTCGCGGGCAGGAACCCGGCCTCCGGCCGTTCCGCGTTGATGCGGATTTCGATGGCGTGCCCCTTGGGCCGGATCTGGTCCTGGCGAAGCGGCAGCGGCAGGCCCGCCGCCTGACGCAATTGCCATTCGACCAGATCGACGCCGCAGATAGCCTCCGTCACCGGATGTTCGACCTGCAGCCTTGTGTTCATTTCCAGAAAATACGGGCTGTCGTCGCCCGCCTGCATGACGAATTCCACGGTTCCCGCCCCGGCATAGCCGATCGCCGACGCCAGCTTGGTTGCGTGATCGAACAAAGCCTGGCGCACCGCATCGGGCAGGTTCGGCGCGGGCGCTTCCTCGATCACCTTCTGATGATTGCGTTGGACTGAGCAGTCCCGTTCATGGAAATGCAGCACCCCGCCGGCGCCGTCGCCGAAGATCTGGACTTCCAGATGGCGCGGGTCCTGGATCAGCTTTTCCAGGAACACCGTGGCATCCCCGAAGGCGGATGCGGCTTCCGACCGGGCCGAAGCGAGGGCCTGCGGCAGATCGTCGGGACCCGACGCCCGGCGCATACCGCGCCCGCCGCCGCCCGCGCTGGCCTTGACCAGGACCGGGTAACCGATCTCCGCCGCCGCCTGTGCCAGATCCGCATCCGTTGCATCGGCGCCGTCGAAACCGGGCACGATTGGCACCCCGGCCTCCCGCGCGACCCTGCGGGCGGCGATCTTCGAGCCCATGGTTTCCACCGCATGGGAATCCGGGCCGACAAAGATCAGCCCGGCCGCCTCGACCGCGCGCACGAATGCCGGGTTTTCGGACAGGAACCCGTAGCCGGGATGAATGGCATCGGCGCCGCTGGCCCGCGCCGCGTCCAGGATCGCATCGATCTTCAGGTAGCTGTCGCCGGCCGGGGACGGGCCAATGCGCCGGGCCTCGTCTGCCTGGGCGACATGCTGCGCCCCGGCATCGGCGTCGGAATAGACCGCCACCGAACGCAGTCCAAGCCGGCGGCAGGTGCGGATGATGCGGCAGGCGATTTCGCCCCGGTTGGCGATCAGGACGGACCGGATCGATCGGGGGGCTGTCAGAAACTCGGTCATGCCATCACATCCTGTAAACGGGTCGGGACGGGCGTTCCTCGACGCGGCCCGTCACGACGGAAAGACAGAGGCCCAGGACCCGCCGCGTATCGCGCGGATCGATGATCCCGTCGTCGAACAGGCGCGCGGTGCAGAAATACGGGTCTGATTTCTCCTCAAACATGGCGCGCAGCTTCGCCTCATGTGCGGCCAGTTCCTCCTTGCTGGCCGGATCGCGCGAGATCGAGGCCATGCGCAAATCCATTAGGACACTGCTGCCGACATCCGGGTTCATCCCGCCCAGCCGCGCATTTGGCCACATGAACAGGAAATGCGGGCGGAACCCGCGCCCGGACATGCCGTAATTGCCGGCGCCGTAGGAACTGCCGGTGATGACCGTCAGCCGCGGCACCCGGGTATTCGACATGGCATAGACCAGCTTCGCCGAATGCTTCGAAATCCCGCCCAGCTCCGCATCGCGCCCGACGATGAATCCGGTCGTATTCTGCAGGAACAGAAGCGGCGTGCCGCGCTGATCGCACAGCTCGATGAAATGGGTGGCCTTCAGGCAGGCTTCCGCGAACAGCACACCGTTATTGGCGACGATGCCGACGGCCATGCCTTCGATCCGCGCGAAGCCGCAGCAGATCGTATCGCCCCATTCGGGCTTGAACTCGTGGAACGCGCTGCCGTCCACGATGCGCGAAATCACCTCGCGCTGATCGAATGGATGCGACAGATGCGTGCCGACGATGCCGGGCAGGTCGTCAATATCGTGCACCGGCGGCACCGGATCGATGCGGTTCACCGCCGGCAGCCTCGTATAGGCCAGGGCGCCCACCATGTCGCGCATCCGGCCCAGGGCGGTGTATTCGTCGGCCACGATATGGTCGGACACGCCGCTCTGCCGGGAATGCAGCACCGCACCGCCGAGCTCGTGACGGTCGACGATTTCCGAGATCGCCGCCTTCACGATGGGCGGCCCGCCGAGATGGATCGAGGCGTTGCCCTCTACCATGATGAACTCGTCGCACAGGGCCGGGATATAGGCGCCGCCCGCCGTGCATTCGCCGAATACGGCGGCCAGTTGCGGAATACCCGACGCGGACATACGGCACTGGCGGTGGAACGTGCCGCCGAAATGGTTCTCGTCGTAGAACACCTCTTCCAGCTGGTTCAGGTTGGCACCGCCGCAATCGACCAGATAGACGACCGGCAGCCGGTTTTCGGCGGCGATGTCCTGGGCGCGGATGTGCTTCTTCACCGTCTCGCGGTGGAAGCTGCCGCCCTTCACCGTGGCATCATTGGCGATGATCATGCAGTCGGTGTCGCGAATCCGGCCAATGCCGGTGACGATCCCGGCGGCCGCCACTTTGCCGTCATACAGGCCCCAGGCGGCCAGGGGCGTCAGCTCCAGGAAGGCGCTGCCCGGGTCGATCAGCAGGTCGATCCGGTCGCGGACCGGAATCTTTCCGCGTTCGCGATGGCGTGCCATCATCTTGTCGCCGCCGCCGGCTCGTGCCCAGGCCAGTTTCCGGTCCAGGTCGTCGATCAGCGCGGCATAGTCGTCGGCGCGCTGGCGAAACGCCTCCGACTGCGTATCGATTTGGGAGTTGAGAAACGCCATGCCCCTAACGGATCCTTTCTGAAAACATATTGTTACCTAACATTCGTTTGGTGTAGACAGCGGCGTTCGCCATCCAGCCACGATACGAGGAGTCCCGATGTCCCAGACTGACGCACCCCGAAAGGCCCGGCTTCGCGATGTGTCCCGGCGCACCATCCTGGACCGCACCGCCCGGCTTCTCGTGGAACGGGGTTATTCGTCGACATCGCTGCGCGAAATCGCCAAGGCCGTCGGGATGAAGGCCGGAAGCCTGTACTATCACTTCGACAACAAGGAGAGCCTGGTCGAGGAGATCCTGACCGAAGGCGTTGTCCATGTTCAGGAAAGCGTCGGTGCGGCGCTGGATGCGGCACGGGATGCCGGGCCGATGGAACGCCTGCGCATCGCGATGGAATGCCATCTGCGCACGCTGCACGAACAGAGCGACTATGCGTCGGCGCATATCCGCTGTTTTGCGCATGTCCCGCCGGAAATCCGGCACCGCCTACGCAAGGTACGCGAAGAGTATGACGGGGTCTGGGTGCAACTGCTGAAGGATGCGGAAGACGCCGGGTCCCTGGCCGAAGGGATCGACCCGCACTTCCTGCGCATGGCCCTGTTCGGCCTGTTGAACTGGACCCTGGAATGGCGCCTGCCGCCGGACCGCAGTCTGGAGGACATGACGAACCAGTTTTATCGCATTGTGTTCGAGGGAGCCGCCCGTGACGGATCGTAAGGGACCGCTGACCGGCGTTCGCATCGTCGAAATGACCGGCATCGGGCCCGTACCCTATGCCGCGATGATCCTGGCCGATATGGGCGCGGAGATCCTGCGCATCGACCGGCCCGGCGGATATCCGGCCGTCGGCCCGACGCTCGACTTCTCGGCCATGGAAAAAGCGTCGATCTTCTATCGCTCGCGCCGGCTGGTCCGGATCGACCTGAAAGCAGCGGCCGGGCGCGATCTGGTGCTGGACCTGATCGGCGGGGCCGACGCGGTGCTGGAGGGCTATCGCCCCGGCACGATGGAGCGGCTGGGCCTGGGCCCGGAACCCTGTCTGGCCCGGAACCCGGCACTGTCCTTCGTCCGCGTCACCGGCTGGGGCCAGGACGGTCCGATGGCCCAAATGGCCGGTCACGACATGAACTATATCGGCGTATCGGGCGCGCTGTCGCTGTTCGCCCGCGACGGCCGGCTGCCCCCCGGCATCCCGCCGCTGATCGGCGATATGGCGGGCGGGGCTCTGTTCGCGGTGATCGGCTGTCTGGCCGCGGTGCTGAACGCCCGGTCGACCGGAAAGGGTCAGGTGGTCGACGCCAACATGGTCGACGGCACGGCCAATCTCTACACCCTGCTGGCCGCCCTGTCGGCGATGGGCCTGCACGACGTCCAGGCCGGGAACAATGTTCTGGACGGCGGGCGGCACTATTACCGGACCTATACCTGCGGCGACGGTCTGCCGATTGCGGTCGGCGCCATCGAACCCGGCTTCCGCAAGGTCCTGCTGCAGAAGCTCGACCTTTCCGACGATCCCCGTTTCCGCAGCGACGCGCCGGAAGACGAAGCCTATTGCACCGAAACGCTGGCCGCCCGATTCGCTGCGCAGACCCGCGATCACTGGGTTTCCCTGTTCGACGGCACCGACGGCTGCGTAACGCCGGTCCTGACGCTGGACGAGGCGCCGACCCATAAGCACAACGCCGAACGCGACGTCTTCCGGACGATCGACGGTGTGGTACAGCCCGCCCCGGCGCCGCGTTTCGAACGCACGCCCGGCGACATCTCGACCCCGGCGGCCGCGGCCAGCCGCAGCGATCCCGCCATCCTTGCGGATTGGGGCATCGATGCTGCGTGGATCGAAAGCCTGACCCGCAACGGCGTCGTCTCCGGCGACGATTAGGTCAGAACCGGCGTGCATCGTCGATTTCCGTCTCGATGGAGAAGGTTTCAGCCCGGGCGACCGTGTCGGCCCGCAGACGCGTGACCGTCTGGAACGCATCCGCGATCCGCGCATCCGGCAGGGCAGTACCGCGATATTCCAGGGCGATATGATCCTTGCCCGCCTGGCGCGTGATCCGCGCGCGCACGGCCTCGACACCGTCGAGACGCGCGGCGAGCGCGCCCAGATGGGCCGGATAGATGAAGATTTCCCGCACCTTCACGCCGGCACCGACGCGCCCTTCGACCGGGCCCAGGCGCGACACGAAACCATCCGCTGCCAGGGTCTCCGCCCGCGCCAGATCGCCCGTGCCGAAGCGGATCATCGGCCAGCCCCGCGCCAGGGTGGAGACGACAATCTCCCCAGGGACACCCGGTTCCAGGGCCCTGCCGGTTTCCGGATCGCAGATTTGGACCAGCCGCTCGGGATGGACCGAATAGCCGGGACGGTCGTCTTCCTCGAATCCGACCAGACCGACATCGGCGGTGCCGTAACAGCCATGTGTCGTGATACCGTGCGCGGCCTCAAGCCGCCGGCGCTTGCCGTACCAGTCGCCCGGCTCCCCGCCCAGGAAGGCGCGGGTCAGGGACCAGACGCCCTTGGTGCCGCCATGGCTTTCCGCAAAAGCGTTGGCGACCGTTTCGAAATAGGCGGTGGAGCCGAGAAAGGCCGTCACCCCGGCACGCGCCATGAGCTGGACCTGAAGGTCCGTCTGCCCCGGTCCCGACGGGATGACGCTGGCCCCGGCGTCCCGCGCGCCCTGGCCGAACAGCAGACCGGCCGGGACGAGGTGATAGTTCCAGGTGTTCAGCGCGATGTCGCCCGGCCCGATCCCCGCCGCGCGGAACATCAGATCGAAGCCGCAGCCGCGCCCCGGCCCTTTCAGAACGGGCTCGAAGATCGGCCCCGGCGAGACGTAGATATGGTCCACATCCTCAATCGGACAGGACAGGAAGCCGGCGAAGGGCGGATCCGCCGCCTGCAGCGCCATCAGCCGTTCCTTTTTCAGAACCGGCAACCGGTCCAGTCCGTCCGGTGGCGCCAGATCGGCAGGCGAAAGACCGGCCTCCCGCAGCCGCGCGGCGAAGGCCGGGGCATGGCGGGCCGCATCCCCGGCAACCTGCGCGAGGCGAGCAAGCCTTGTATCGGATTGCGCCCGGGTCATCCCAGCCACCTCTTGCGGCGGCGGTAATGTTTGACGTCGCGATAGCTCGGCCGGTCCGCCGCGCCCGACATGCCGAGATAGAATTCCTGAACGTCCTGATTGCCCTGGAGCTGTTCGCGGTCGCCGTGCAGCACGATGCGCCCGCCCTCCATGATATAGCCATAGTCGCATTGGGCGATGGCGGCGCGGGCATTCTGTTCGACGAGAAGAACCGTCAGCCCTTCCTCGCGCTTGATCCGCCCGATGGTCTCAAACAATTGTTGCACCAGGATCGGCGCCAGACCCATGGACGGCTCGTCGAGGATCAGCAATTCCGGCCTCGCCATCAGGGCGCGCCCGATCAGCACCATCTGCATCTCGCCGCCCGACAGATAGCCGGCCGTTCGGTTCAGCAGCGGCGGCAGGGCCGGGAAATAGTCATAGACCCGCTCCAGATCCGTCTTCACCGCCGCCCGGTCGGACCGCAGATGGGCGCCGACCATCAAATTCTGAAGTACCGTCAGGTGCCCCAGGACGCGGCGGCCCTCCAGCACCTGCACGATGCCGTCGCGCACCGTGTCGGACGGGTCCGCATTGGCGATGTCCTTGCCCTTGTAGGTGATCCGCCCGGCGGTGACTTCGCCAAGTTCGGCATGCAGCAGGGACGAGATCGCCTTCAGCGTGGTCGTCTTCCCGGCGCCGTTGGCGCCGAGAAGAACCACCATCTGGCCCTCGCGAACCTCGATATTCGTCGAGCGCAAAACCTGGATCACGCCGTTATAGACGACATCCACGTTGGCGAGGGTAAGGAACATGATCTAACTCACCACTTTTCGAGTTGCGGGACGTCGATCCAGCCGGTGTCGGCCGGCACGATCTTGCCGTCCTTCACCACCTCGGCCGTGGCCTTGATCTCCCCGACCGGGAACGGCGCGGTTGTGTCGAAATCCAGCGACGGCAGGGCGCCGAGCAGCTGTTCTTCGCTGTACTCGTTGGCCATCAGCGCGTCATACATCGCCTGACCGGTGATATTCTCCTTACCCACCGCCGCGACGGCGTTCTCCAGCACGCGCAGGGCGAGGATCGCCTGGGCGCTGGCCTGGGCCGTGATCAGGCCCCATTTGCCGTCGGTCTTGTACTTTTCGAAGACATCCCGGATCGGCAGATCGGCCTTGCCCGGCGCCGCGAAACTGAAGGCGCTGTAGGAGCCGTCGAGCTGATCCAACGCAATGCCCTTCGACGATTCGTAGAGGCCGTTATGGGTCGAGGCGACGATGGGAACGCTCTGCCCCAATTCCTGCATCGCCTTGGCGGTGGCGATGACCTGGGCCGTGGTGCCGCCGACCAGAATGAGATCCGGCCCATCCGCCAGCGCCGAGCGCACTTGCGGCGTCAGCGACACGGGCGAGGTATCGGCCCATTGCACGCTGGTGACCTCGAACCGGTCCGGATATTGCGCCGCCAGTTGTTTGACGCCGTTCACCTGATCAACGAAACCCGCCTGGGTCTGGGTCGAGACCGCCGCGATTTTCAGGACGTCGCCCTTCTTGGCCTGCAGGTCGGAGAACAGCCCCGCGAATTCATGGCTGTAGGTCGGCCGGATGGAGAAATGCCAGCCGTCCGGCTTCCAGACCAGGCCGACCATCGCAGTACCCAACAGCATCGGCACCTTGTCGTTCGGCAGCCGCCCCATCAGCGTGACCAGGTCCGGCGACCCGAAGCCCAGATGCATGACCGGGTTTTCCGACGACAGGATCGCCGGCCAGGTCTTGGCGACGACGGCACTGTCATAGCGCATGTCGTGGATGTTCAGATTGACCTCGACATCCAGACCGGCGCCGACCTCCTCGTTCCAATAGGCGACCATGGCTTTCAGGCCGGCCATCGCGTCCGGCATGACGTCCGCGAAGGGTCCGGAATAATCGGCACTGGCCGTCATCACATAGGTTTCTGCCGAGGCCGGCCCGGCAAGGCAGAACGCCGTGGCGCCCGCCAGTATCATCGACTTGAGTCTCATCACGTATTTCCTCCTCTGTTGTTCGGATAACCCGCCCCGTTTGCCGGGGTCTGATCCTGTTTTTGTCCCATAGCGGTCCGTTGCGCGGTCAGTTGCGCGGGAACGGCCAGAGCCGGAACCCGGTGACCGCCGTATGCCAGAGATGCGCGAGACCGCGCGGCTCGAAGATCAGCGCGATCAGGATGCAAAGGGCGAGCACGACGGAGCTGAGCGCGAAGACCGCGCCGCCGCCCATGAAGGCGCCGGATTGCATGAAAGTGTTGGCTGCCGTGTGCAGGCTTTCCTGCACCAGCGTGACGAAGACCACGCCCAGGATCGGCCCCAGCGGCGTGTGGATGCCGCCGACGATCAGCATGCCGAGATACCAGACGGATGTGAAAAGGGTGAAACTGGACACCGTCACGAATTGCAGGAAATAGGCGAGGATCGCGCCGGCGACCCCGGCATAGAGCGCGCCCGCGAAGAAGGCTTCGATCTTGATCCGGGTCACGGGAATGCCCAGCACCCCGGCCGCCGTGTCGTTGTCGTGGACCGCGCGCAGGGCCCGGCCGAAACGCGAGCGCGGCAGGTTGAACCCGGTCCAGACCGCCAGCGCCGCGAAGACGAAGGCCAGATAGTAGAACCCGGTGGGTGTCGCCAGATTGAGACCGAACAGGTCCGGCGCCGGGACCGGCATGCCGACCAGACCGCCCAGCCAGGACATCGGCAGTGCCAGGATGACGATCGGGAAGATGATCTGCGCCGCCAGGGTCGTCAGCGCCAGATAGAAGCCGCGCACCCGCGCCGCCGGCAGGGCGAAGACTACCGAGACCAGCCCTGTCACCACGGCCGCCGCCGGCACCACCAGCCAGAAGGGCAGGCCCAGCCCGGCGAATTTCGCCGCCGCGAAGGCGCCGACCCCGACAAAGGCGGACTGGGCAATGTTGATCTGCCCCGCCATCCCGACGGTCACGAACAGGCCATAGACCGCGATCAAGGTGATGAAAAGATGGGTCATCTCCCCCAGCAGCCAGGGGCCTGCCGTCAGCGGCAGGGCCAGCAGGCCGAGGCCGAGCAGACCGAGCCACAGCCGGGAGCGCCGCGTCTGCAGGACACTCGCTTCGCCCGCATAGGTCTGGAACCAGATTCCGGTGGGCCGCATCGTTCAGAGCCTTTCGATCTTGCGCCAGCCAAACAGGCCGTAGGGACGGATGAGCAGGACCGCGATCATCACCGCATAGGGCAGCACGCCCGACGCGGCACCATTGGTCAGCGGGTCCAGATAGGCCGAGGCCAGGACTTCCAGAATGCCGATCAGAAGACCGGCCAGCGGCGCCCCGCGGATGCTTTCCATACCGCCCAACAGGGCGACGGGCAGCGCCTTGAACCCGATGACCGCGACTTCCAGCGACAGGATGGAGCCGGACAGCAGCACCACCGCGGCCGCCGCCGCGACGACGGTACCCAGCACCCAGGCCACACCGATGGCCTGCCGCACCGACACGCCCAGCGACAGGGCCGTCGTATGGTCCTCCGCCACCGCCGCAAGACGCAGGCCGAGGCGCGACCGGGTGAAGAAGACATGCAGGGCCTGGGTCAGAACCAGGGTGAAGATCGCCCCGATCAGCAGGCGGGAATTGACCAGAAACGGTCCGATCTCAATCGCGCCCTCGGGCAGGATGACCGGCGCGGAGCGCGATTCCGCGCCCCAGATCAGCTGCGCCAGACCGCGCAGCAGGATCAGCAACGCGACACCCGCCATGAAGATCGTGAAGGCAGACTGTCCGATCAGAGGCCGGAAAATCGTGCGTTCGACCGTGAGGCCGAAGACCGTGCAGGCGCCGACCGTCAGCAACAAGGCGACCGGCAGCGGGATGTCCCAGCCGACCCCCGCCGCGCCCTCGGTAAAGGTCCAAAGCATGAAGGCGCCGAAGACCAGCACCTCCCCCTGGGCCAGGTTGATGATTTTCGACGCGCGATAAATCACGACGAAGGAGATGGCGACCAGGCCGTATACCAACCCGACCAGAGCACCTTCGATCAGGATCTGGAAGAATTCGATCATTGCGCGGCCTCCATCCGGTTCATCGCGACATTGGCGCGCAGGCGGCTCTTCCGGCCGTCCTGATAGGTCACGTCGATATCGATCGGCGCGATTTCCTCATCGCCATAGAGCCCGTCGATCAGCGCGGCGTATTTGGTCTCGATCGCCTCGCGCCGAAGTTTGCGGGACCGGGTCAGTTCCTCTTCGTCGGCGTCCAGTTCCTTCGGCAGATTGGCGAAGGCGGCGATACGCGCCCCGGCGTCGACGATGGCGTTGACCCGTGCGACCGCCCGCGCGATTTCGGCGCGCACGGGTGGAAGCTGGCTGAGTTCCGAGAATGTCCCGAAGGCGAGGCCCGACCGTTCCGCAAAGCGGCCGGCGATTTCCATGTCGATATTGATCAGCGCCACCACCCGGTCGCGGCTTTCGTCGCCGATCACGATGGCGTCCCGGATCATCGCGGCGGAACGCATATGGTTCTCCAGGAATTGCGGCGGATAGGGCTGACCGGTCGACAGCTTGCGCAGATCCTTGACCCGGTCGAGGAAGATCAGCTGACCGTTTTCGTCCAGCCGCACGGCATCGCCGGTGCGATAGCCGTCATCTCCCGTTCCCATCTCTGCGGTCGCCTCGGCATTGTCGAGATAACCGGAGAAGGCCCTGACTTTCAGGCGCAGCTGACCGTCGGGATCGACCCAGGCTTCCATCGGCGGGGCGATGGACGGATCGGACGGCATCAGCTGCCCCATCGTTTCCGGGTTGGTGTCACCCGGCCGATGGGTCGCGATCAGCCCCAGTTCGGAACTGCCGTAGAGATTGCCCAGCGGCACGCCGAAGGCCCGATATCGGCCGAACAACTCCGCCGATAGGCCGGACCCGCCGGACAGAACCGCCTTGGCGCGGGTCAGGCCCAGCAGATCGCGGACGCCTTTCAGCACCAGCTGATCGGCCAGCGGCCACAGGACATGCCGGTCGAACGCTCCGCCATCGCCGGCGGCCCGGGCCTGGCCCTGTTTCAGCCCCCAGGTAAACAGCTTCTGGCGCCAGGCCGGGGCATCCATCATGCGGGCCTCGACGTCGCTTGCCTGCAATTCCCACTGACGCGGGGTGAACATCAGGAATTCCGGCCCGATTTCGCGCAGGTCGCCCTTCACCGTTTCCGGCTTTTCCGAGAAATGCAGCACCAGCGGCGCCAGCAGCGGCAGCGCCACGCCGAAGAACTGTTCCGCCGCCCAGGCCGGCGAGATGTAGGACAGGTAATTGCCGCCCGGGCGGATACCCAGCGAACCCATCAGGCGATAGCCATTATCCAGGATGAAGGCGTGATCCAGCATCGCCGCCTTCGGCCGACCCGTGGTGCCGGACGTGTAGCAATAGACCGCGACGTCGTCCTGACCCGCCCCGTCGATACTCTCATCGATGCGTTTCAGCGTCTCCGCATCCGTCGCCGCCGCGGCCTGCGCTTCCGCCAGATCGATCAGACGGCCATCGGTATAGTTCCAGAGGCCGTTCGATTCGACATAGAAGACCCTTTCAACCCCCGGCGCGCCCTGCGGGCAGCCGAGGATCTTGTCGACCTGTTCCTGATCCTCGCCCAGGGCGAAGCGCGCGCCGGAATGATCCAGGACATAGGCGATCTCGTCGATCGTCGCGTCGGGATAGATGTTCACCGCGACCGCACCCAGTGCGATGGCGGCCATCTGGGTGATCCAGGCCTCTTCGCGGTTTTCACTGATCAGGGCCAGAACATCGCCGCGCCCGACCCCGAGCCCGGACAGCGCCGAGGCCGTACGCCGGACGGTGCCGTGCAGGTCTGCCCAGGAAAGATTGCGCCACAATCCCGCCCGTTTGGAGCGAATCGCCGTCTCCCCGCCCATGGAGGCGGCGTTGTCGCGCAGGATCTGCGGCAGGGTCCGGCCCTGCGAACCGCGCGACAGGGCCACTGCCTGCGCCTGAAGACGGGTGGCGATCATGCCGCGCCCTCCGCCAGGGTCTCTTCGTCGCCCCCCAGATAGGCGGCGATCACACGGGGGTCGGCCGCGACCTCCGCCGGCGTGCCGTCGGCAATGACGGCGCCGAATTCAAGCACCGTCACCCGGTCGGAAATGTCCATCACGACATCCATGTCATGCTCGACCAGCACGACCGGGATGCCGAAACGGTCGCGGATATCCAGAACGTATCGGGCCAGGTCGCCCTTCTCCTCCGGGCTCATCCCGGCCATGGGTTCGTCCATGATCAGGATCGACGGCGACAGGGCGAGGGCGCGGCCCAGATCCACCTGTTTGCGCAAACCGTAGGACAGGCCCCCGACCGGGCTGTGCCGGACCTCCTCCAGTTCCAGGAAATCGATGATCTCCTCCGCCTTCGTCGCGAATTCCTCTTCCTGACGGATCGAGGCCGGGGTCCGGAACAGGGCATGGAAGACCCCGCCCTTCATGCGCGGATGAAAGCCGGTCAGGATGTTTTCGCGCACCGTCATCGACGGATAGGTCTGGATGCCCTGGAAGGTGCGGCCGATCCCGCCCCGTGCCCTCTCAGGCGGGGAGAGACCGGAAATGTCCGCGCCCTTGAACAGGACCGATCCAGAATACGGGCGATAGAAGCCGGACAGGCAATTCAGCAAGCTCGACTTGCCAGCCCCGTTCGGGCCGATCAGGGCATGCACCGAACCGGCCTCGACCGTCAGCGAAACGCTGCGCAGTGCCTCCACCGCGGCAAACCGCAGGCACAAGTCGCGTGCTTCCAGTATGGCACCGGACTCCCGGACCATCGTCTTCCTCCCTGCCTGTCGCGCGGGATGCTCTTCCGGCACCCTTTCGGCGCGGAAATCAGAACTGAACGTCAAGCCCGCAGGCGCGGGCGATCAGCAATGTCTGGATCTGGCTCGACCCGTCCCCGATGGTGCAAATCCGGTTGTCGCGCAGATAGCGGGACGGCGGGCAGTCATCCATGAAGCCCCAGCCGCCGGAGACCTGGATCGCCAGATTGGCAACCTCCGACCCGACTTCGGTCGCATGCAGTTTCGCCATGGACAGCGCCCCCAGATCCTCGATGCCCTCATCCACCTGCCAGGCGGCGCGATAGGTCACCAGCCGCGCGCTGTCCGTCTTCAGCGCCATCTTTGCGACCATTTCCTGGACAAGCTGCAGCCGCCCGATCGGTCCGCCGAAGGCCTGGCGTTCCTTGGCATAGGAAATCGCGTGATCCAGGCTGGCCTGGGCGAGGCCCAGTGAACTGGCCGCCAGGAACAGGCGCGCCGCCTGATACCCTTTGTGCAGCAGATAACGTCCCGAATGCGGCGCTCCCAACACGGCGTCCGGACCCAGAACGCAATCGTCGAGATAGAGCGGCCGCGTGTCGGAGCTTTTCCAGCCCATCTTGTTGTAGAGCTTGCCCCGGCTGTAACCGTCGGCATCGTTGGGCGTCAGGAACAGCGTGAATTTCTTCTTCTCCTCTTCCTTCGGAGAGCTGACCGCCAGGATCAGGGTGAAGGACGAGATCGGGGTGCCGGCATTGGTGATGAAGGCCTTCTCGCCGGTCAGGGACCAACTGCCGTTGCCCATTTCGGTGGCGCGGGTCTTGAACCCGCCGGTATCCGATCCGGCATCGGGCTCCGTCCCGGCGATGGAACAGATCTTCTGGCCGGACACGATATCCGGCAGCCATTTGGCCTTCTGTTCGTCGGTACCGTAGCGCGCAACCGTCAGGCCCGTGGCCATCGACACCATGGCCGAGACGGCGAGCGACTGGTCGGCGCGGGCGATTTCCTCAAGGGCCAGGACGGCTTCGAAGACACCGAGACCCAGACCGCCAAGTTCCTTCGGGAAGGGGATCGCCTGCACGCCCATCTCGCCCAGCCGCTGGAACAGATCGACGGGAAATTCCCCGTCGCGGTCCAGCGCTTCGGCACGCGGCGCGATCTCGGCCTGGGCGAAATCGTGGATCGCCTGCTTCAGTTCCTTCTGTTCGGGCGTCAGGTCGAAATTCATGCGGAATGCTCCTTCGGATGGGTCGGGCGGGCATCCTTCCGCCGCGCCGCATTCAGGGTCGCGGAAAGGTGCCTTTCGGGTTCGGCAGCAATGCCGCGCGTGGCGATTTCGATGATGGCGTCGGACACGTCCCAGGCATTCCAGACGCCGGTTTCGCGATACCATTTGGCGGTCCAATGGACGGCACCCAGCAGGGTGAAGACCGCGACCTTCGGCTCCAGATCCAGGATCGACCCGTCGCGGCGCCCCTCTTCGATCAGGCCGCGCAGACGGCGTTCGTAATCGTCGCGCAGGGCATAGATGCGCTCCGCTTCCGGGCCCTCCAGCACGTTTTCTTCGAGGATCAGCGCGGGCACACCCAGTTCCGCCATCATCACGACCAGATAGTTGCGCAGGCTGAGCTGCACCTTCTCCAGCCCGTTCCGCCCGGACGCCGTGCCTTCGGTCAGCGCACGGTCGGCGATTTCCATCGCCTCCTCATGGCAGGCCAGGATCAGATCGTTCTTGTTGGAGACATAGCGGTAGAGCGCCGCCGCCGACACGCCCAGCTGACGCGCCACGTCATCCAGCTTCGCCCCCTGGCTTCCCCGCCTGGAGAAGACCTTGGCCGCGGCGCGGATGATGGCCTTGCGTTTGAGTTCCTGCTGCTCTGCGCGGTCAGGAACGGCGTTTCCCCACATAACGAACTCTTAAAATGTTTTATCTAACGTTTGTTATAATTTCGGAGTTGTTTGCCGTCAATCAGTTTCGTGAATCAGGATTCACGGGCGCGAGAGACGGTTGACTTTGGTGAGCGTCGGCCAGCCGGTCATGAAAGGGGCTTCACAATCCGGCGGCGGCTGGCAGCCGCGCGAAGTCGCGCAGGACGGCCCCCCTACTCGAGGGGGCTACCGTCCGGCACATGGCGGGGATGGGGCGATCAACGCACCGACATAGCTCGGCTGCGCCGCCGAAACCTATCCGGCGACGAAGGGTGCAAGGCCGGGCCATTGCGTCGGTTGGGACCGCGCTCTGTCTTAGCAAGTCAAGGCGTGAACGGGCGTGCCGTCCTCAGCGCGGCTGCGATGCCATCGCCGCGACGATTTCCTGCCGGTGCTGCCGGCGCGCGCGGCGCAGCTGGTCGCGGTGCAGATCCCGGTTCAGCTCCGTCGTCTTCGGGGCCGCGCCTTTCGGCTGGGCCGCGATGGCGGATTCGAGGGTGCGGCGGTGATGGCGCCGGGCGCGGTCGATCTGGTCTCGTTTGAGGTCCTGGTTCATCTCGGTCTCCTTCCGGTTCGCGTAGATTTCAATCTTCGACTGACGGAATACCGGTGTCGGGCCCTAGGCGCCTATGCGTGTCGCACGGATAGCCTGCAGGGCGAACGGGCAACCGCCGGATCGGAGGCCTGGCGGCGGGGACCCGTAAGGATCTTCCGACCGGGAAAGTTTCTCATATCTTGGATAGTCACGCAAATCCAGGCTCGGACAGCCAATGTTAAGGTAGGGGTCGGATCTCTAATGCGGACACCGATGCCGTATGGGCGCCAATTTCGGTGACCCCGTCCATCGACGGGGATCCGTCCGACGGAACGAGAACCGTCAAACCGATCCGAACGAAACCGCTGTCTCGTTCGACGCAGGCCGCCGGGAGCACTGCCTGTAACACAACCCTGCCATCTGACGAGGACAGGGTGGTTTCCAGCGCCTGATCGCCGCACTGGATGACGAGCCGCGCCGGGGGCGCACACCGCATATCGACGACCTGAAAGGTTACATCGTAATCGACTCCGCCAGCCAGGGACTGCAAGACGGCGGCATGGCCGCGCGGACCCAGTTGGCGCCAGCGCATGCCTTGCGCATTCGTGAAGGCCTTACCCCATTCCAGCCCAACGAAATCGTCCGTGGAAAGGTCGATTTCCGCGTTCGTTACCGGGGCCGGTTCCTGCCGCCGATAGGCCGCATTCAGGGCCGCGTTGATCTGATCCAGATAGCGCCCGATCAGGTCGGGCTGTGTCTCCCCTGGTTGCGACGCGACGCGCAAGGACAGGATCTCCGCTTCGCAAGCGCTGCCCAATCGTCGGGCAATGGCATGGATCAACGCATAATCCGGCAAGTGATCGAAGATGGACCGAAATGGCGGGCCGTAAACCGGTTTCTCCAACCAGAATTCGGGGGAGCCGAAATAAGACGGATAGGATTCGCGCATCTTGTCGCTGGAACCGGGTTCCTCGCCGAAATCACCGACATCCAACGGCGCGCGAAACGGCTCGTCATGTGGTTTGGCAAGAATGACCGACAGCCCGACATCATGGCCATTGATATCCCTAAGGGTCCAGGGCAAAGGCGACCGCAGTTGCGAGCCCGCCAGACTTTCGAACAGCCGGTACGAGGCGCCGGCCCCGGCCGACAGATCGAGGAGCCGATACTTGTTCGACTTGGCCAGTTGCCAAAAAAACTTCGGATTATAATTGAAAAACCCGTGATTGGCGTATCCGCCCCCCGGCAATTCGTGAATCATGATCCCGCCCGGCCGACACAGGTCGTGCGCCGCCTTGAAGGCATTGAACTGATTCAAGACATGTTCGGTCGTTCCCAAATTCGACACCAGATCGTATCGTCCCCGATGGCCCTCGGGCACGGAATCGAAATTGAGATCCAGCGCCACCGTGTCCGGATCGTCGTCCATGTCGAAGCCGGTGTATTCCGCGCCGATCGCATGCCAAACGATCCGTGAATTGGGCTGATCCTGTTCTTGGTGGTGCAGGCTGCCATGTATTTGGGCGCCTTCCCTCGAGCCTTCGGCAAACGGGTCGATCCCATCCGTTCCAAAGACCGTCAGAAACGCGTTCAAAGTCGGATTGTTCTCAAGACTATGGCTGAGCTGCTGATTTCCGATCTCCGCGACCGCCCGGATTTCTCCGAGATTGCCCAATTGGCGCAGATCCAGCAACCGTTGAAAAAATCCGGGTCCGATACCCAATAATCCAGCCCCATTCCTATGCGCCCAAATACCGGCAACGCCATTGGATCGCGATGCGGCCGGGCCTGTTCATCTATATTGAAGGACCAAACAGGGGTAAAGCGGTCCTTGCCCCCGTCAGTTACGCCGCCCCGCGTCAACGGAACTTCTTTTCCACCGTGTCGCAATGGTCCAGATAGGCCTGGACCTCGGCCTTGGAGTAGCCGAGCAATCGGCCGATTTCATGCGTGTCGGCGTCGGTCCGCCCTTTACCCTTGGTGCGGGCGTAAAGGGTCCGCATGGCGAAGACGCGCCATTCCTCGCCGGGCAGCGCGTAGTAGAGTTCGCGCATCGGACGGATCGCGCCGCGGATGACGAGCGGATAGCGATATTCCCGCTGGACGATCCGGCCCGACCGGACATGGGGCCCGAACTGGGCGTCGGGGAATTCGTACTCCGTGTCCGCCGCCCCGGAAAACATGGCGAGCGGCTTCTCACCGCCCAGCATGAGGTCGAGCTCGCATCCTTCATGCGGACCGACGCCCGGCGGGTAGTCCCAGTCGTCGTCCGTGTCCGTTTTCGCTGTCATGTCGTTCGATCCCGTTCACCGGAGGGCGTGTACCGAGCCGGGAGGCCGTCAGCTGGCCGTCTTGAGCGGAACTTCGACCGCCATCTCGAAGCGCTGTTTGATTTCACTGGCCTTGCCCTCGATCACAAGTGTGTAGTGCCGCTGATCGAAACTGTAGAGCGGAACACTGGTGACCTGGTCGATGCAGGAATACCCGAAGCCGGTGCCGAAAAACCCCTTCTGCACCCCTTTCCCCTCGATGTGATAGGCATGTCGCACCACCAGAACAAGACGCCCGCGGTAGACGGACGTCCCCTCGACACGGCTGTGAACCTGGGTGTCGAGCTTCGAGTTGCCGACACGCATCTTTGCCGAGGCTTGGGAATAGGACTGCCCCGACCCGTTATCCATCTTGGCCGGAAGCATCCAGTCATTTAATACCGGGCCGACAATCATCTCCATTCCGGCATGGTCGCCGTCGACCGGCAGAACGACGCGTCCGATCACTCGGTTCTGGTCCTTGAAGCGCAGTTCATAGGTTGCGGGCATGGTGAGATCCCCGTGTCCACTGCCTGTCACCATGTCGGTCAGTTCCAGGCGCCGCAATCGACGCCCCGCGGTCTCGCGCTGCTGACTGATTTGGCCGCGCAGGGTGATCTCGCCATTGCCCCATCCAGTATCGCCGGGCGACTTCATATCGATCCTGTCGAAGATGCTGACCGGCATGACCGGCAGATCGCCGTTGAGGACACTCATCCTGCCCGAGAGCGGCGTCGCCGGGCATTCGGTGATGGTAACCTGGTCCATATCGGGAAGGACGGATACCGGTGTATCGGTTTTGGATTGGCACGCCGCCAGAACGGCGATGGCGAGCACGGCCAGAATATTTCTCACGACGCCCCCGGATCTCGTCACACCCCGGCGGCAAACGTAGAAAATTGCCGTCGCCGCTACAACCGGTTCCGCCGCCCCCTCCTCCTCACCCGCGCTTTGACGCCTCGAACACGGCGCGTTGGGCGGCGAAGGCGCGGCGGTAGGCGGGGCGGGCATGGGCGCGGGCGATATAAGCCTTGAGCGCCGGATAGGTATCCAGCAGCGGGGCGCCGTCGAGGCGGTAGAGGGTTTCGACCATCATCAGATCGCCGGCGCTGAATGGGCCGTCGAGCCAGTCGGCCCCGTCCAGCCGCGCGGCCAGCACGCGCAATCGGGCATGGATGCGATCTTCCAGGATCGGCAGGCGGTCGGCAAACCAGGGCCGGTCGCGTTCCACCAGATGGGCGGCTTCCCATTCGACGATGGGCGGTTCGACGGTGTTCAAGGCGGCGAAGATCCAGGCGACTGCGCGGGCGCAGGCATCGGGATCTTCCGGCAGCAGCCCGGCATGGCGCTGCGCCAGATGCAGGACGATGGCGCCGGATTCGAACAGGACCGGCCCGCCCGGCTCCTCATAGGTCGGAATCTGGCCGAAAGGCTGCAGCGCCAGATGCGCCGGCTGTTTCATCGCCGCAAAGGAGACCAGGCGCACGTCATAGGCCTGTCCCACCTCCTCCAGCGCCCAACGGACCTTGGTGTCGCGCGCCATGCCCCGGCCCTCGTCCAGCGAGGCCTCGAAAGCGGTGATGACGGGAACCGCGTCGGCAGGGTGCGTTTCGGGTGGCTGGGGGGTCATGGGGCAATCCGTATTGTTCGGGAAAATACCATCCACCCAAAACATACCAACTGGTCGGTATGATACAAGTAGGAAATTTTTGCGGCACCGATGGAACCGCGCCGCCGCGCCAGGCGTCTCTTGGCTGGAGGTGCAAAACCGGAGGAGCTGTCACCATGCGTGGATTGTGGACCATCCTGCCCGTCCTCGGCGCGCTGGCGGTCGGCGCGGGATCCGCGTGGGCCGCAGAGACGCCGCAGGCCGCCCCGACCTATCAGGCCCAGGCCAATCAATCGCCCGAAGATCGGCCGTTCTGGACGCGGTCCCCGTCGACCCCGGCGGGAGTCGTGCTGCCGCTGGTCGCGGGCACCGCGCCGCTGGCCTGGTCGAACGAGTATTTCGAACAAAGCACCGCCGAGGACGCGCCGGACTTCGTCCAGGTCGCGGGCGGTCCGCCGCCCTGGGCCCCGGCCCACGGCTATCGCCGCAAGCACAAGGGCAAAGACAAGGGCGGTCACGATCACGACCGGTATGACGATTACGGCCGCTATCCGCTGAACCTCGATCTCGGTCGCTGCAACCGTGATGTGATCGGCAGTATTCTGGGCGGTGCGGCCGGCGCGGCGGTCGGGTCGGAAATCGGCGACGGCAAGGGCCGGATCGCGGCGATCATCGGCGGTTCCATCGTCGGCATCCTGATCGGCGGCGAGATCGGCCGCAGCATGGACCGGGCGGACGCGCTGTGCGTCGATCAGGTGATGGAATTCGCGCCGGACGGCCGCACCGTCACCTGGGACAACGGCGACCGCCAATACGCCATGACGCCGGCGGAGACCTACCAGACCAAGGACGGCGCCTATTGCCGGGAATATCAGGCAACCTCGACGGTTGGCCGCGAGGTGGTCGACACCTACGGCACCGCCTGCCGTCAGGCCGACGGGTCCTGGCGCATCGTCAACTGATCCCTCAAGCGTTCACTACCGCCCCATCTTCTTCGCCAGGTCGTCGAGACCGGCGGAGAGGATGCGGGTGTCGATGCCGCAGGCGACGAAGAGGTAGCCCCAGTCGAGATAGCGCTGCGCATCGTCGGCGCTGACAGCCAGGATGCCGGGCGCCTTGCCCGCCGCGCGGATTGTCTGGGCGGCCTGTTTGATGGCCGCCTGCACATCCGGATGGCCGGGATTGCCCAGATGGCCCAGGGAAGCGGACAGGTCGGACGGGCCGATGAAGACGCCGTCCACGCCGTCCGTCGACGCGATCTCGGAAAGCTGCGCCAGGGCCGCGCCGGTTTCCACCTGGACCAGGATGCAGATCTCGTCCTGGGCGCGGTGCAGGTAATCCTTGATCTTGCCATAGCCGCTGGCCCGGGTCGCGCCCGCAACGCCGCGGATACCGTCGGGCGGATAGCGGCAGGCGCGGACGGCGGCGGCGGCTTCCTCCGGGTTTTCCACGAAGGGCAACAGGATCGTCTGGGCACCGATATCCAGGACGCGCTTGATCAGCACCTTGTCGTTCCAGGGCGGACGAACGGCGGGCATGGTCGGACCGGCGGCCGACGCCTGCAGCAGGGGCAGCAGATCGGCGATCTCCAGCGGCGAATGTTCGGCGTCGATCAGGGTCCAGTCGAAACCGGCATTGGCCAGCATCTCCGACACGACGGGGCTGCAGAAGCTGCTCCAGATGCCGAGCTGCGGCCGGCCTTCCTTCAGGGCGGCCTTGAACGTGTTTTTCTTCAATTCCATGAAGGCTTCTTCCCCTTAGACGAATTGCACCGCGACGCCGCCCAGCGGGCCAAAATCGGCATGCAGCGTGTCGCCCTTATCGGCCCAGACCGGGCGCGTGAAGGACCCGGACAGCATCATATGTCCCGGCTCAAGTGTCACGTCGAAGGGGGCCAACTTGTTCGCCAGCCAGGCGATGGCCATGGCCGGATGGCCCAGCACGCCGGCGGCCAGTCCGGTCTCCTCAATCTCCGAATTGCGATAGAAGACGGCACCGACCCAGCGCAGGTCGACATCGTCCGGGCGCACCGGCCGGCCGCCCAGGACCAGCCCCGCCGCCGCCGCATTGTCGGCGACCGTGTCGGTGATCTTGCGCGGGTTCTGGACGCGGGCATCGATGATCTCGATGGACGGCACGACATATTCCGTCGCCCGCATCACGTCGACCAGGCCGACATTCGGGCCCTTCAGCGGCTCTTTCAGGATGAAGGTCAGTTCCGGTTCGACGCGCGGGACGCAGAAATCGGCATGGTTCACCTTCACGCCGTCATTCAGCAGCATGTCGTCGAAGATATAGCCGTAATCCGGCTCGTCGATCTGGGACGAGGCCTGCATCGCCTTCGACGTCAGGCCGATCTTGTGCCCGATGATGCGGCGGCCCTCGGCAATGCGCTCATTGGCTATGGCGGAGGAGATGGCATAGGAATCCGCGATCTCGATCTGCGGGAAGGTGGTCGAGAGCTGGGTGCAGGGCTTCTTCGTGCGGTGCGCCTGACGCAGGTTTTCGATGGCCTGTTGGCGCTGTTCTTCGCTTAGCATGGTTTATTTCCCGATTTAGAGCTTGATGCAGACGTTGCGCAGTTCGGTGTAGAATTCGAGCGAATGGACCCCGCCCTCGCGCCCGATGCCGGAGCGTTTGGACCCGCCAAAAGGCGTGCGCAGATCGCGCAGGAACCAGCAGTTGACCCAGGTGATCCCGGCATCGACCTTCGCCGCCACCCGGTGCGCGCGGCCCAGGTTGGTGGTCCAGATCGTCGCCGCCAGACCGTAGGGGCTGGCATTGGCGAGCGCGATGGCCTCTTCCTCGTCATCGAAGGGTGTCAGATGGGTGCAAGGGCCGAAGATCTCGTCGGTCACGACCGGATGATCCTGGGCCAGGCCGGTCCAGACCGTCGGCTGAACCCAGTACCCACCCGGATAGCCGTCGACATCCGGCACACCGCCGCCCGCCAGGATCTCGGCACCGCCCTCGCGCGCCTTGTCGTAATAGGACAGGACTTTCCGGCGGTGATCGGCGCTGATCAGCGGGCCCATGGTCGTCGCCTTGTCGAAAGGATCGCCGAAACGGTAGGCCCGCGCCTTCTCCGCCAGTTTGGCGGCCAGCTCGTCGAAGATGCCGCGCTGAACATAGACCCGTTCAGTGCCCAGGCAGACCTGGCCGGTATTGGCGAAGCAGGCGCGGCCGAGGCCTTCCAGGGTCGCCGCCATATCGGCGTCGTCGAAGACGATGCCCGGATTCTTGCCGCCCAGTTCCAGCGAGACCGGACGCACGCCTTTCGACGCGGCGGCCATGATCGCCTCCCCCGTCGCGGTTTCGCCGGTGAAGGTGACGGCATCGATATCGGGATGGCCGGTCAGGAATTCGCCGGTATCGCCGCCGCCGAAACCATGCACGACGTTGTAGACGCCCTTCGGAATGCCGACGGCGTTCATCACCTCGCCCAGCAGGGTCGCGGTGGCGGGCGTTTCCTCCGACGGTTTGACCACGACGGTGTTGCCGCAGGCCAGCGCCGGGGCGACCTTCCAGGTCATCAGCAACAGCGGCAGGTTCCAGGGACAAACAACGCCGATCACGCCGCGCGGCATGCGCAGGGCATAGTTCAGGGCCCCCGCCCCGTCCGGCGTCGCCATCTCGAAGGTCTCGGTCGGGATGGTCGCGATCTGGTCGGCGAAGACGTTGAAGTTCGCCGCGCCGCGCGGAATGTCGATATGGCTGGCAATGCCGGTCGGCTTGCCCGTGTCCTTGATCTCGGCCGCCAGGAATTCGTCGAAGCGGGCGTTGATCCCGTCCGCCAGCTTGCGCAGCAGGCCGATGCGTTCCGCCAGGGACAGCTTGCCCCAGGGGCCGTTCAGGGCACGTTTGGCGGCGGTCACGGCGCGGTCGACATCGTCCTGGCCGGCATGGCCGACCTTGGCGATCACCTCACCTGTCGTCGGAAACCGGTCCTCGAATGCCTCGCCGGAGCCGTCGACGAAGTCGCCATCGATGAAATTGCGGAACGTGTTCACGTTTGCTGTCCTCTCGTACAGATAACTTTGGGAGCGTCAGGCCAGTTCGGGATCGCCGGCGGTCAGATGGGCCCACATGCGTTCGAAGATCTGACCGGCCTTTGTCGCGCGCGCCTTTGCGGCCTCCGGCCCGATGGTCGGCGCGGTTTCGGCCAGGCCGGTGCGCAGGGCGTCCAGTTCGATGCGGCAGGCGTCTTCCAGATACCAGGCCAGGACCACCGCCTCGATCAGGCTGTCGCCCGCCGTGACCGCGCCATTGCCGCGCATCAGAACGGCGGCGGAGTCGCCCATCGCATCGATAGCGCCGACGGCCTTTTCGTCATCGCGGATCAGCTGCGGGTCGTCCCACAATCCGGCGCCGGGGCTGAAATAGCAGCCGAAGCCGTTGCGCGCGGCGGGCACCCGGCCCAGGGCGGCCAGGGTCATCATGTTCGGCGACATGAAGCGCACCACCCCGCCCGCTTCCGGACGGCGGCGATAGATATGCTGGTGCAGGCGCACCTCACCCAGCACGCCGTCGGGCAGCGGCCCGTTGACCGGCACGCGGGTACAGGCCTCGCCCGGTTCGGTCAGGCCCATCGGCTTGGGCGGACAGACCAGGAAGGTCTCCGCATCCAGCCGGGCCGAGCAATGGCCATAGGCATGGACCAGCCCGTGGCGACCCAGTGCCCGCGCGGCGATGCGCACCTGCCGCGCCAGGGCGGCCTCGTCTTGTCTGTCCGTCATCTCTCTCAATCCTTGAATGCGGCGATGTTGGGTTTTGCGCCCCAGTGGCAGAAGCCGACGGGCTCGAACGGGAACTGGCGGTCGCGCCAGCCCGGCTCGTCATGGATTTCCCGCACGCCGGTGGAATATTCGAAGGTCAGGCCGTTCGGACCGCTGAAATACAGGAACTGCGCCGACGAGGTCGGATGCCGCCCCGGCCCGAAGGTGATCGTCACCCCGCGCTCGCGCAGCATGTTCCAGGAGCGTTGGATATCGTCGGTCGACGCGACCTGATGGTTAATGTGCTGAATGCCCGCCTGGTGGAAGGGGAACAGCGCGATCGTGTGGTGGATCGTGTTCAGGCGCATCAGCGGCGCATCGCCGATCCGGTCCGAAACGCGGGCGTTGCAGACCGTGGTCCAGAAGATTTCGTCCCGCGCCGGGTCGGTGCTGCACAGGCCGACATGGCTGAACCCGGTGATCCCGGCATCGCGCGATCCGTGATAGCGGCGGCCGGAATGGGCCGGACGGACGACCAGTTCGATACGATTGCCGGTCGGGTCGTTGAAGGCGATGAAGGCGCGCACCTTGCGGATCGCGCAGGCGTCGGCGCTGCCGTGTTCGACCGTGTGGCCCAATTTCTCCAGGGTCGCGGCGGCGGCCTCCAGCTCGGCGGCGCTCGCCAGATGGAACGCCGTCGCCTGATCCGCCGGGTCGCCCGCGAAATAGGACAGGGTGTATTCCCGGTCATCGGATTTGAACTGGATCTCGCCCTTGAACCGGTCGGCGACTTCCAGGCCCAGGATATCGACGGCGAAGCGTTCGGCCTCTTCCAGATCGGCGGTGCCCAGGCGGCAATAGACGACGTCCTTCAGGTCGATCATCCCAGAAACTCCTTCTGCTCCGTCGGCGATCCCCAGGCGCAGAAACTGCCCGGCGCGGCCGGGAACTGGCGCGGCGCGCGGCCGGTCACCGCGTCGCCTTCCGCCATCTCCGCGCCATAGCCGAACAGCACGCCGCCCGGCCCGCGCGTCACGACGAAGACCGCATTGGAGGCCGGACGCCGCCCCGGTCCCTGGATGATGGGATATTGCCGCGCCTGCAGGTGATAGAAGTTCTGCATCACGTTGTTGATGCCCTCGACCGCGAAATCGACGGCGAAGATGCCGTCACGCTCCGACGGGTAGAGCACGATGTCGTGGTGCCGGTCACCGAGCCGCAGATAACAGGCGTCGCCGGCCCAGTCGGACACGGTCAGGCCGACGGCCCCGGTCCAGAAATCTTCATTCGCCGCGATATCGGTGCAGGCCAGCGAGACAGCCTGCAGACCGGTGATCCCGGCATCGCGCGGCCCATGATAACGCCAGCCGGATTCCAGCGGCCGCATCACGATCTCGACGGGAACACCGTTCGGCGCGGTGCAGGTCAGCCCGGCCTTGATCCAGCGCGCGGCGCAATCGTCGTCCGACAGTTCCGTCACCACGACACCCGCCGCCTGCAACCGCGCGCCGACCGTATCCAGCATGGTCCGGTCCGCGACGCTTAACGCGACCGCGCTGTCCGCCCTATCGGACAGGCACAACGAATAGGCGCGGGAATCCGATCGGAACCAGGCCATGCCGTCCTGACCTCCCGAGGCCTGCAGGCCCAGGACATCCCCGGCGAAGCCTTCCGCCCCCGCTAGGTCATCCACCGCCAGGCGGATATAACGAAGATCGCGATAATGTACCGTCACACTCTTATCCTTTCCGTCGGCGGCGGCGGCCCGATCCGTCGGGCCGCCGCGCCCGTCGGATTACAGGCCCGCCGCTTCCGCTTCGAGCTGCTTCAACATCGGCGCCTTTTCGCGCCAGTCCGCATACCAATCGTCGACCGCATCGCCGAAGAAGGCACGGTCGATCTTAACGACCGGGACATCGGTCGTCTTGAGCTTGTCCAGATAATCGGCATCGATCTGGGCATAGGAATGCACCAGCTCGTCCAGATGCGCCTTCACCACGCTGTCGAGGGTCTGGCGATCCTCTTCCGACAGGCTGGCCCAGCGGCGGGCGGAGGCGACGGCGATCATCGGGAACATCATGTGGTTGGATTCCACAATGGCGCCCGCATGCTCGTAATACTTGGTGTTCCAGGTGCCTTCGAAATCGATCTGCATGCCGTCGACCTGACCGTTGGCGAAGGCGTCATACAGGGCCGGCAACGGCATCGGCGTCGGGGTCGCGCCGACCGTGGTCCAGAAGTCGAGTTCCGGCTTGAACGGGATGGTGCGGACCTTCTTGCCCGCCAGATCGGCGACGCTGTCGACCGCGCCGCGCATCACGATCTGACGCATGCCCGCCATGCCGTAGCCCAGGCCGACCACGCCGAACTTGGATACGCCGTCCAGCAGTTCCGTCGCCGTCTTGCCCTTCAGCAGCGCCCGCGCGCCCGCCACGTCCTGGACGATATAGGGGGCCAGGAAGATACCGTAATTCGGATCGCGGTTGGCGAATTCGCCCAGGGTCAGGAAGGCGACATCCAGCGCCCCGGTCTGAAGCTGTTGCAGCATCAGCGCCTCATTACCCAACTGACCGCTGGGGAAGATCAGCATGTCGATCCGCCCGTCGGTCTTTTCCTTCACCTCGGCCGCGACTTCATTGGCCGTGATCGTCCATTTATGCGACGGCGGGGTGATCATGCCGACGCGCAGTTCCTCGGCCGCCGCGGTCTGGACGCCCGCGAAAGCGATGGTGGAAAGCAGGGCGCCGTGCGCCCAGGACTTCAATATGGACATAACATTTCCTCCCTATTGTGGTTTTGACTTCAACGGATACGCATCGGGGTCGGCCGCCGCGATGACACGCGGGACCATCGCGTCGCGATGGGCGGCCAGTTCTTCCGGCGGCTTCGATGCCGCCATGCCCTCGGTCAGGATCGCGCGGGTCGCGGAATCCAGGCGGGGATCGCCCAGCGACTCCCACCAGCGCTCCACCTCGTCCCCAAGATCGTCGAAAAACTTGGCGATCCCGCCCGGCCCGCCGGCCAGGTGAAAGATCTCCGTCGGGCCGACCACGGCCCAGCGCGGCCCCAGCCCCTTGGTGATCGCGGCCTCGATGTCGCCGACCGACGCCACGCCTTCCGCCGCCAGATGCACCGCCTCGCGCCACAGCGCCGCCTGGAGCCGGTTGACCAGATGGCCGGGCAATTCCCGGTTCAGCCGCAGCACCCGCTTGCCCAGTGCCTGAAAAATCGCGGCGGCGCGGTCCAGCGCCCAGGGCGCCGTCGCCGCGCCGCCGACAAGTTCGACCACCGGCATGAGGTAGGGGGGATTGCAGGGGTGGCCGATAACCAGACGGTCGGGATGGCGCATGCCGGTCTGCATGTCGCTGACCGACAGGCCGGAGGAACTGGAGGCGATGACCGTATCCGCCGGAATGACGTCTTCCAGCGCGGCCAGGGCGGGGGTCTTCAAGGCCATGCGTTCCGGCAGCGCCTCGACGACGAAATCGACAGGCGCGCTCAGGTCGGCGAGACCGGGGATGATTTCAGGCGCGGTGTCCTGCGCAGACGGCAGGCCCAGCGCTTGCAGGACCGGGTGCGCCTTGTCCCGGATCGCGGTCAGCCGGCCGGCCGCCGCCGGGTCGGGATCGCAGACCAGGGTCCGCGCGCCCGCCGCCGCGAAGCACGCCGCCCAACCGGCACCGATCGTGCCGCCGCCCAGGATCAGGATGGTCTTTCCGGACAGGGTCACGACAGCGCCTCCTTCAAGCCGGTGGTCAGCGACGGGAACAGGGCCAGCAGGACCAGCACCCCGGCCGACGCGAAGAAGAAGGGCAGCAGCAGCCGGGCGATCCGCTCCGCCCGCACCCGCCCCATCAGGGCGGCGGTGAACAGCCCTGTCCCGACCGGCGGGGTCAGCAGGCCCAGGGTCAGGTTCAGGCAGACGATGACGCCGAACTGGAACGGGTCGATGCCGTAGACCCCGGTCGCGACCGGCAGCAGTACCGGCACGGTCAGAATGATCGCCGGGATCGGATCGGTGACCGTCCCCAGCAGCAGCAGGATCACGTTCAGCATCAACAGGAAGAGGATCGGCGAGGTCGTGACCTGCTGCAGCCAGGCGGCGACCAGGGCGGGCAAATTCTCGAAGGTGATGACCCAGCTGAAGACCTGCGCCGCGGCGATCAGGAACAGGACGACGGCGGAACTGCGCGCGGCGTTGACGCAGGCCGGGAAGATGTCCCGCCACGTCATCTCGCGATAGACGAACAGGCCGATCAGGATCGCCGCCAGCGCCGCGATGGCCGCGGCCTCGGTCGGGGTGGCGATGCCGCCCAGGATGGTGCCGATGATCGTCGCCGGGATGGCCAAGGCGGGCAGCGCATCCAGGAAGGCGCGCGCCCGCTGCGCCACGGTGACCTTGCCGGTCGCTGGGAAGCCGTGGATGCGGCCCAGCAGCGCGATGGCAGCCAGGAAACTGGCGAACAGGATCGCGCCGGGCACGATGCCGGAAATGAACAGATCGCCGATCGGCATCTGGGCGATGACGCCGAAGATGATGAACAACATGGACGGCGGCACGATGGGCGCCAGCAGCCCACCCGCCGCCGTGATCGCCACGGAAAGGTCGCGCGGATAGCCCGCCTTCTCCATCTCCGGCACCGCGATCTTCGACATGATGGTGATCTGCGCGACGGCGGAGCCCAGGATCGACGCCATCATCATGTTGGCGACCAGATTCACATAGGCCAGCCCGCCCTTGACCGACCCCAGCAGCGCCAGCGACAGCGCCATCAGTCGGCGGCCAATCCCGCCGGAATTCATGAACTCGCCCAGCAGGATGAACAGCGGCAGGGCCAGCAGGCCGTAATTCTCCAGCCCGCCGTAAAGCTGCTGGGCATAGGATTGCAGCAGGACTGTATTGCCGCTGACCACGATGAAGACCAGGGCCGTCGCCGCCAGAACCAGGGCGATGGGCAGACCGGCGGCCAGGAAGGCCAGGAACCATCCCGCGACCGCCATCAGGCCGCCCCCCGCAAGGTCGGGGCCCGCAGGCGCGCGACCCCGGCGGTCATATTCGCCAGCGCATGGACCAACGCGGTCAGGCAGAAGACGGGCAGCACCGACCAGAACCAGGCCTTGCGGATGCCGATGGTGGTTGTCGGCTCGTCATACAGGAAGTTGAAGGTCGCCGCGCTATAGGCCGTCAGGCTCTCGGCGCGCAACACGCCCGCCGGGTCCCACCAGTGCCATTGCAGCACGGCCAGGATGGCGAAGAACAGGATCACCGCCAGATCGACCGCGACGCCCAGCAGCGCACGCGGCCGCTCGCCCAGCACGTCGCCCAGCAGGGTCACCGCGATATGCTCGCGCGCCCGAACGGCGATGGACGCGCCGATAAAGGCCCCGGCGATCATCACATAGACGGCCAGTTCGTCGATCCAGATGAAGGGTGCGCCCAGCGCGCGTGTCACGACATTGGTGATCAGCAGCGCGAAGACCGCCGCCACCGCCATGCCGGCCAGCGCCTTTTCCACGACCACGATCCGGTCGCTGAGATTCTGCAACGGCCCTGTCACCGCGACGGGCTCCCGCGCCATCGCCACGGCCGGGGCCCCCGCCGGAAAGTCCGGTCCGGATTGCCCGTTCGACACGCATTCCCTCCTGATCCGGGGCGATGGATATCCCATCCGCCCTCTTTCGTTGGCGGCATGAAAAATCGAAATTACATCACCGTCAATAAAAATATCGATATTTTTGGAAAATCTCGATATCCTGCCGCCATGCTGCTATGAAAGGTGGCAAAAGGCCTCTGGGGGACGCGGAGCAACAAGGTCTGATGGCAAGCAATGTGGTTGAAATCGGCGCCGAGTCGCCGGAGCGGACAAATTCCGAACGCGCCTATCGGCTGTTGCGGAACGACATCATTTCCGGCGATCTGGCGCCGGGCCTGAAGCTGAAGATTGAGATGCTGCGCCAGCGCTATGGTCTGGGCGCCGCACCGATCCGCGAGGCCCTGGCGCGCCTGTCCAGCGACCATCTGGTGCGCCTGGAAGGGCAGCGCGGCTGCGAGGTCGTGGCCATGTCGGCCGCCGATGCCCGCGATGTCGGCCATGTCCGCAAAATGCTGGAAATCGAGGCGCTGCGGGATTCGATCACGCGCGGCGACGAGATGTGGGAGACCAATGTCATCACCGCCTTCCACCGGCTGGAAAGCATCGAGCGCCAGATCAATCAAGGCATCGACGACCTGTCGGAATGGGAGCGCCGGAACAAGGCGTTCCATGTCGCCCTGGTCGCCGCCTGCGACTCCCCCTGGCTGTTCCGCCTGCGCCGCCAGGTCTTCGACCAGCACGAACGCTACCGCCGCCTGTCACGGGTCAAGACCGTGCGCACCCGCGACATCAGCCAGGAACACCGGGACCTGTTCCAGGCCGCCATCGACCGCGACGTCGAACGGGCGACGGCCGTGATGGAAACCCATATCCAGGGCACCACCGACGCCGTCACCGCCGCCCTCGCCGCCCGCGAAAAGACGGGCGAGTAGCGATTTCGCCCTTCCGAGGAAAAAGGTTGGGACAAGCGCCCATTTCCATCCGGAAATCCAGAGCCCCGCGGCACGACCGTGCCGATCCCTCTGGATCCCCGCCTGCGCGGGGATGACGAGGGTAAGGGCTGAAACCTCATCCGTGCTCCTGCGAAAGCAGGAGCCTCGTCAAACATCGCTCGGCGCCAGAACTCGGAAGGTTCCTGCTTTTGCAGGAACACGCTGGTTATCCGTCAATCCCGCGCGAGCGTGGGCCTCCGACATGACGGGAGCCCTCCCTCGAGAGGGAGCGGAAACCGCAAAAACCCCGCATTAATCCGTCATTCCCGCGCAGGCGGGAATCCAGCGCCATGTGGCACGACCGTGCCTGTCCCCCTGGATCCCCGCCTGCGCGGGGATGACGGTGAGGGGGCACTCAGAGGGCCTCCTCGGACATCGCTCGGTGCCGGGACGCGGAAGGTTCCTGCTTTCGCAGGAACACGGTGGTGCCCGCTCAATACAAATGTTTGCGGTAGCTTTCTTCCAGGCGTTCGTCGGCGGTCTTCACCGTGGCCTCGTCGATTGCCTCACCCTCGCTGGTCTGGTTCAGGATGATCCGGGCGAGGCTGGGCATGACGGAGCGGTCGACCTGGGCGTCGGCCTCCCACAGGCGGGAGCGTTTCAGGGCCTTGGCGCAGTGCAGGAAGGCTTCCTCTACCTGAATGCGGATAGCGATTTCCGGGCGCTTGTTCTTGATCACCGCCCGGTCCAGGATCGCCGGGTCGCGGGTCAATGTCGCACGTCCGTTGATGCGCAGCGTGTCTTCGAAACCGGGGATCATGAAGATCAGGCCGACCGACGGATTGGCCAGGATGTTCGACATCGTGTCCAGCCGATGATTCCCCGGCCGGTCGGGAATGGCGATGGTGTTGTCGTCCAGCACCTGCACGAAACCGGCGGGGTCGCCGCGCGGCGAGACGTCGGCGCGACCGTCGCCGCTCATCGTCCCGATGCACAGGAACGGCGACAGGGCGATGAAGTCGCGGCAATACTTGTCCAGCTTCGGCAGCGATTTCTTCGCGGCGAGGCCGGACGGATGGCCGATCAGGTCGCGCAGGGCCTCCTCGGTCCGGATTTCGTAATCGGTTCCGGTGTCGGCTTCCGAAGCTGGGGCGATGTCGTTCGGCATGGTCTGAAATCCTCGATTGCTGCGCGGAGGGCGCCTGCATAGCACAGCCGACAATGCTTCGCATTCTCGACTTTGCCATTCGCTATCGGAATCCGGCCAGGCGGATCGGTCCTTTACAACCCGGCGCCCCGCCCCCTATCTCGACGGCACGCGACAAGGGACCGGGACGAGGCAGGATGACCGAGCGCCAGACGACATTGCATCTGCTCTGCGGCAAGATCGCGGCGGGGAAATCCACCCTGGCGGCGCGATTGGGAGCGGCACCGGACACCGTGATCGTGGCGGAGGATTCCTGGCTGTCCCTCCTCTACCCCGACGAGTTGAAGGGGCTGGAGGATTACGTCCGGGCGTCCGGGCGGCTGCGCGCGGCCATGGCGCCGCATCTGCGCGATCTCCTGAGCGCCGGGCTTTCCGTCGTGCTGGATTTTCCGGCCAACACGCCGAAGCAACGGGCATGGATGCGCGAACTGATCCGGGATACGGGGGTCGGGCATCGCCTGCACTATCTGGATATTCCAGACGATGTCTGCCGCGACCGCCTGCGCCGCCGCAATGCCGAGGGCGGGCATGAGTTCCAGGTATCGGACGCGATCTTCGACCAGGTCACCCGCCACTTCACCCCACCCGCGCCGGAAGAAGACTTCGACGTCACGGTCTACAAGGACTAGGTGGCGAACCACACGCCCAGCGCGGCGGCGGTCAGGCGGGCGGGGGATCCGGCGGGGGATTTGCGCGATACCAGCGCCCGCCAGGGCACAGCGATCCCGCCTTGCGTCGCGGGCAGCGCGATCAGGCTGCCGACGGCGATTTCCCGCGAGATGCCCCAGCGGCTGAGGACCGAGATCCCCGCCTGGGCCTTGATCAATTCGCAGATCGCGTCGACCGAACCCAGATTGCGCTTGCGCAGCGGGGACGCTCCTTCAGCAGCCCACAGACGGTCGGCCTCGAAACCCGGTTCGCTGGACAGGGAATAGGTCAGATAGACCTGGTCGCGGAAATCCCTCGCACCGATATGGGTCCGGCCTTCGAAAGGATGGCCCGGCCAGACGGCGACCACCAATTGATCGTCGAACAGATCGACCGCGTCGGCCAGCCCGACTGGCCGCGCGCCAGGCAGGATGACGATGTCCAGCGCCCCTTCGGACAGCCGGTCCAGGGCGGCGTCGGCGGCGTTGGGTTCGATTTCGATCGCGATGCCCGGCTGGCGGTCGCGGAACCAGGCCAGGAAATCCGGCAGCCAGTGATAGGCGTTATAGTTCCCGACGGTCAGCCGCACGACATGGCGGATGCCCTCGGACGACGCGGCGGCGATCCGTTCCGCCTCGTCCAGATCGGACAGGACCCGCCGCGCCGTGTCGGTCAGGATCTGCGCCGCGGCCGTCGGGCGCAGGCGGCGTCCCGATTTCTCGAACAGGCTGACGCCCAGCCGCCGTTCCGCCTCGCGGATGCGATGGGTCAGCGCCGATTGCGTGATGCGCAGCCGCTCCGCCGCCAGCGCCAGGGTGGTCTGATCGGCCAGAACCACGAACATCTGCAGATGCTGAAGCGACAGGGCGGGCATAAATATATGAATCCGTTTCGCAGTTTCGCCGCATTTTCTGAATTTGTTTTGCGAACGGGTCAATGCCTATCCTGCCTTCGGGGTTTCCGGGCGATGGAGGCGCGGGATGCTGGATACGGTCAAACTGCATGACGATTTCGGGGTTGAGATACGCGGCGTCGACCTGCGCGCCGTGACGCGGGACCATCTGTTTCCGGACATAAGGGCGTTGTTCGAGGCGCATTCCTTGCTGCTGTTCCGGGGTCAGGACTTCGACGAAGACACGCACCGTGCCCTCGCCACCCTGTTCGGCCCGATCGAGGATTTGCGCGACGCGGCGGAAGGCGCGCCGATCGAGCGCGCCATGGTATCGAACGCCATGACGGCGGGCGCCCTGGTCGCCGACAAGCGGCTGAGGCTTCTGGACCTGAAGGCGAATTTCTATTGGCACACGGACAGCACCTTTCTGCCGGTCCCGGCGATTTCCAACGTGCTGGCGGGTTATGTCATCCCGTCCGGCGGCGGCGCGACGGAGATCGTGTCCACCCGCATCGGCTGGGACCGCCTGTCCCCCGCCCTGAAGGAACAGGCACGCGGCGCGGTCGTGCGGCACCGCTTCACGCATTCCCGCCGGCTGGTCGATGAGGAGCTGGCGCAATTGCCGATCTATACGCGCTATCCGGAGGTCCTGTGGCGGGCGGTCTGGCGCAATCCGGTCAACGAGCGCGACGCCCTGTTTCTCGGCGCCCATGCCGGCGGTATCGTGGGCCGGGAGGACGCGGACGGCAGGGCGCTGATATCGGCGCTGATGGACGCCGTGACGGGGCCGGAGGCGATCTATGCCCATGCCTGGCGGCCGGGCGACGTGCTGATCTGGGATCAGCGGGCGACGATGCATCGCGGCACGCCCTGGAACTACGAGGAGGAGCGGACCCTGGCGAGTTTCGTGTCCAGCGCCGTCGAGGCGGACGGCATCGCCAGCGTCCGCCCAAGACAGATAGAACCCGAATTGGAACTTCAGTAGAGAGAAGGAAGAGACATGCCCTGGCTGATCGTCAGCAACGACAACGAGAACGGCCCAAAGATCCGCGCGGACCAGGCGGTGATGGATGCGCATTGGCAATACGAATTGGCCAATCGCGACAAGATCCTGGTCGCCGGCAGCCTGCGCGAGGATGACGGCGTGACCAAGAACGGCAGCGTCCTGCTGCTTAACGTCGCGACCCGGACAGACGCGGAAGCCTTCTTCGCCAACGATCCGGCGACAAAGGCCGGCATGCGCGGCGCGACCGAGATCCGCTGGCTGAATGTCGCCATCCTGGACACAGAGGAGCAGCCGTAACGCCATGACCACGAAATCCTTCGGGCAGAGCCGCGACTTCATCGGCTATGCCGACGACCCGCCCTTCGCCGACTGGCCCGGCGGCGCGCGCATCGCCGTCAATTTCTGCCTGAACTACGAGGAAGGCGGCGAGCGGTCGATCCTGGAAGGCGACGGCCAGTCCGAAACCCGGATTTCCGACGTCACCGTCGATGCCAAGATCGACGGGCGCGAGCTGAATATCGAGCATTCCTATGAATACGGCGCGCGGGTCGGCTATTGGCGCATCCTGCGCGCCTTCACCGACCGGGGCATGAAGGGCACGGTCAATCTGGTCGGCCGCGCGGGGGAGCACAACCCGCTGGCGCTGAAGGCGCTGATCGAGGCCGGGTTCGACCTGCACCCCCATGGCTGGCGCTGGATCGATTATTCGACCCTGACGATCGAGGAGGAGCGCGCCTATATCGCCAAATCCATTGCCCAGATCGAGGCGCTGACGGGCGAAAAGCCGCTGGGCTATTACGCCGGCCTGCCGTCGGTGAACACGATCCCGCTGGTACTGGAACGCGAGAACTTCCTCTACACCTCCGATGTCTACAATGACGACCTGCCCTATTGGTCGCCGGATCATCCGGGGCTGCTGATGGTGCCCTATTCGCTGGACACCAACGATTCCCGCTTCGCCCGCGACGGCGGCGGCTATGTCCTGGGCGAGGAGTTCTTCACCTATTTCAAGGACAGTTTCGACATCCTGTACCGCGAGGGCGCGGAACGGCCGAAGATGCTGACCGTCGGCCTGCATGCCCGCCTGCTGGGGCGGCCGGGGCGGATCGGGGCGCTGCACCGGATCTTCGACTATGTCCTGTCGCATGAGCATGTCTGGATCACCCGGCGCGACGACATCGCCCGGCATTGGGCCGCGACCCATCCCGACCCGCGCGTCCAGGGGGCCTGAGCCATGGACGGCATCGTCACCGGCGTCGCCCAGATGGGCGCGATCCAGAAAGCCGACACCCGCGAGACCGTCGTCGCGCGGATGATCGAATTGCTGCGCGAGGCCAAGGCGCGGGGCTGCGGCTTCGTCGTCTTCCCGGAACTGGCGCTGACCACCTTCTTCCCGCGCTGGGTCTATGACCGGGGCGATGCGGAACTGGAAGCCTTCTACGAGGACACGATGCCCGGCCCGGCGACCCGGCCGCTGTTCGACATGGCGCGGGATCTGGGGATCGGCTTCTACCTTGGTTATGCCGAGAAGGCCGGGGCCAAGCGCTTCAACACCGCGATCCTGGTCGAACCGTCGGGACGCATCGCGGGCAAGTACCGCAAGGTCCACCTGCCCGGCCATGCCGAGCCGGACCCCAGCCGCCTGGGCGAACATCTGGAGAAACGCTATTTCGACGTCGGCGACCTGGGTTTCCCCGTCTATGAGACGATGGGCGTCAAGATGGGCATGTGCATCTGCAACGACCGCCGCTGGCCGGAGACCTATCGCGTCATGGGCCTGCAGGGGGTGGAACTGATCGCGCTGGGCTATAACACGCCGACCGGGCTGGGCGAGCCCTATCAGGCGGCGGCCCAGGCCAATTTCCACAATTCCCTGACCATGCAGGCGGGCGCCTATCACAATGCCTGCTGGGTCGCTGCGGCGGCGAAATGCGGGGTCGAGGAAGGCTTTCCGATGATCGGCCAGAGCATGATCATCTCGCCCCTCGGCGAGGTCGTTGCCCAGGCCGCGACCCTGGAGGACGAGCTGATCGCCGCGCGCTGCGACATGAAGATGGCGCGCTATGCCAAGACCGAGATTTTCAACCTGGCCCGGCACCGCCGCCCCGAAGCCTACCGTCCCATCGTGGAGCGGGTCGGCGCGGGCGGCCTGATCCAGCCGGACCGCAAGGCGATGGGGCTGGACGATGCCTGATGTGGTCTATCTGAACGGGCGCTATTGCCGGCCGGAGGAGGCGACCGTCTCCGTCTTCGACCGGGGCCTGCTCTTCGCCGACGCGATCTATGAGGTCGCGGGCGTAATCGACGGCAAGCTGTTGGATTTCGCCTCGCACATGCAGCGGCTGGACCGGTCGATGGCGGAGATGCGGATGCCCTGCCCGCTGAGCCATGCCGAGATCCTGGAGGTGATGCGCGAACTGGTCCGGCGCGAGGGCGTCGACGAGGGCCTGGTCTACATGCAGTTCACGCGCGGCAGCACCGGCGACCGCGATTTCCTGCCGCCCGACGATCCCAAGCCGACGGTTTTCGGCTTCGCCCAGCACAAGTCTGAGGCCACGAAGGCGGATATCAAGAACGGCATCGCCATGGTCTCCCAGCCCGATATCCGCTGGGGCCGCCGCGACATCAAGACGGTCGGCCTGATGGGCAGCGTCTTCGCCAAGATGGCCGTCAAACCCACCGGCGCCGGAGAGGCCCTGCTGCACCAGGACGGCTTTGTCACCGAAGGCGCCGCCACCAGCTTCTTCGCGGTGAAGGACGGCGCGATCCTGACCCGGCCTCTGTCAAACGACATCCTGCACGGCTGCACCCGCAAGGCGCTGCTGGGCCTGCTGGCCGAAGGCGACATCCGCCTCGACGAACGCCTCTTCACTCTGGAAGAAGCCCACACCGCCGACGAGGCCTTCATCACCGGCGCCTCGACCTATGTCACCCCGGTCGTGAGCATCGACGGCCGCCAACTGGGCGACGGCACCCCCGGCCCGGTGACGCGGCGGTTGCAGGAGATCTATGTGGATTTCGCGCGGCGGGACGCGGTCTGAGAGCGGGACGGCGTCTAATCTTGCTGTGATGACACGCCGAGCCGATAGCCGACGCCGCGGACGGTCAGGATCACCGATGGATCCCCCATCTTCCGCCTGATGCGGCTGATATAGGCATCGATCATGCGGTCGGTCGGCGGATCGGCGGTGTCGGAGACAGCGTCGAGCAGTTGATCCCGGTTCAGAACGCGCCGGTTGGCCCGCACCAGGGCGCCGAGTATTCGGAGTTCCATCGGGGTGAGGTCCACCGCTTGGCCGCTTTCGTCCAGAAGCGTGTAAGCGTCCAAATCCAAGGTCCAGGTGCCGAACCGTAGGAGGGTCGTCGCTTCCGCCTGGGCGGGTCGGCCCTTGCTGCGGTTCAGCACGTTCCGGATCCTCGCCAGGAGTTCCCGCGCGTTCACCTGTTTGTCGATATAGTCGTCGATACCGGCTTCGAAGGCCGCCAGCCTGGCGTCATCTTCCTCACGCGCGGTCAGGACCACGATCGGCGTGTCGCGCAAGGCCCGGATACGGCGGATCAAGACCAACCCGTCTTCGTCCGGGAGGCCGAGATCCATCAGGATCATGTCGAATGCCGAGTTCTTGATCGCTGCAAGCGCTTGTTCCGCTTCGCCCACGGCAGTCACTTCGTGTCCCCCGGCTTCCATCTGAAGCCGCAGGAACTCCTGCATGATCATAACATCCTCAATGATCAGGATGCGCGCCGACGTCGATCCGGTCATGAGTCACAATCTCATTCTCAGTCAAACTGCAGTCACATTACACCAAAAGCAGGATCAAGAGGCAAACGTATACCCTTATACGTGAGCCTGTTTATTCGCAGGCAATCCGAGTGCCACGAACAAACAACCGGTGATTTTTCGATATGATCGATACGCTGACCACCATCTTCGACCGCGCGGGCCTGATGCCCCATGGCGTCTGCTTCGCCTGGCGCCCGGATCTGGTCTTCGCGCATGCCGGCGCCGACCTCATGATCACGGTCGCCTATCTTGCGATCCCGATTGCCCTGTACAAGCTCGTCAAGGCCCGGGCCGATATTCAGTTCGGGTGGGTACTCTATACCTTTGCCGCCTTCATCCTGCTTTGCGGGCTGACCCATGCCGTGAACATGTATGTGCTCTGGGAGCCGAATTATGCGTTCCAGGCCCTTGTAAAACTCGCAACCGCCATCGTTTCGATCGCGACGGCCGTCTTGGTCTGGCGCATTCTTCCGAAACTCTATGCCCTTCCGAACATGAGCCAGTTGCTCCAGACCAACAAGCAATTGGCCACGGAAGCGAAGAAGCATGCGACGGCCAAAGAGCAGCTGGCGCAGCGCACCAACGAATTGCAGGCGTCGAACCAAGATCTGACCGAATCCAATCGGCTTCTGGTCTCGGAAATCGAACAGCATACGGTGGCGAAGGACCAGCTGGCGCAGCGCACCGAGGAATTGCAGGCGTCGAACGAAGACCTGACCGAGTCCAACCATCGTCTGGCCTTGGAAATCGATGAACGGAAAGCCGTGCAGCTCCGTTTGGCGGCGATGACGCAGGAGCTGCAGCGCTCCAACGAGGATCTGGAAAGCTTCGCCTATACCGCGTCGCACGACCTTCGGGCGCCGCTGCGGGGAATCGGCAATCTGATCGGCTGGGTCCGGGAAGATCTCGGCGACAAGGTCGACGAGGATGCCGAATCCAAGTTTTCGCTGATGACGGATCGCGTTCAACGCATGGAGCGGATGCTGGAAGACCTCCTGCAGTATTCGCGTATCGGCCGGACCGACCTGCAGGAAGCCGAATTTCAGCCGGAGCAGAAGATCCGGGAGGCTTTCGATCTGCTGAACGCGGAACAACGCTTCGAATTGGAGATTCCGGACCCGTTGCCGACACTGAGCGGCACGCCGATCGCATTCCAGCAAGTCGTGGCGAATGTCATCGGCAACGCGATCAAGCACCACGATGGCGAGACCGGACGGATCCGCGTCTACAGCACGCGCCAGGATGCCTTCGTGCGCATCACCATTGCGGATGACGGGCCCGGCATTCCGGAACAGTACCGCGAGCGCGTTTTCGCCCTGTTCCAGACCTTGAAATCCCGCGATTCCGTCGAGGGCAGCGGTATGGGACTGGCCATCGTCCGCCGGGTCCTGGATGTCGCGGGCGGCAAGGTGTCGATCACCGGAAACGACCACGGCCGGGGTGCCTCGGTTCACATTGATTGGCCGGCCCCCGAAACGCAGGCCAGCGCAGCGTAATAGGAAAGGAACAGAAAGATGACGATGAACATACTTCTCGTTGAAGATGACGAAGTCGATCGGATGCTGTTTCACCGCGCCCTGAAAAAGGCGGGCGCGAAGTGCACAGTCGTCGATGCGACCGACGGTGCCGAGGCCCTGGAACTGTTGCAGTCCCTTACCGGGTCCGGGGAACGGTCCGGGCAGGCGCAGAACACCGTCATCGTGACCGATATCAACATGCCCCGCATGAACGGTCACGAATTCGTGGCGGCGGTACGGGAAAATCCCGATCTCGCGAATGCGGTGGTGTTTGTCTATTCCACCTCCGCCACCGAAGAGGACCGCCATTTGGCCTATAGCCGCCATGTCGCCGGTTACCTGC
This sequence comes from Pacificispira sp., assembly GCF_965228185.1. Classification (NCBI taxonomy): domain Bacteria; kingdom Pseudomonadati; phylum Pseudomonadota; class Alphaproteobacteria; order Rhodospirillales; family Aestuariispiraceae; genus Pacificispira; species Pacificispira sp. The sequence goes on from NZ_CBDDHE010000002.1 coordinate 494,520, forward strand.
TGAAGCGCGGGGATGACGATGCGCTGAAGGATATCGGATCGCTGTTCGATGTTTACAGCCGAACCGTGGAATTGCCCGATGCCTGAGACGCTCCACATTCTGGTCGTCGACGACGAGACCCTGGACCGGATGCAGGTGCGTCGTTGTCTGGATCGCTCCGACCTTACGTTCGCGCTGTACGAGGCCGCCGATGCGGACGAGGCACGATCGATCTATGCTACACGAAGCTTCGACTGCGTCCTGATCGACAACGGTCTGCCCGGCGTCACGGGGCTCGAATTCCTGGCGGAACTTGTCGACATGTCCGACCGCGTTCCCGCCATCATCATGCTGTCCGGCGCGGGCAGCGACATGCTGGCCGCAAGCGCGATGAAAAGCGGTGCGGACGATTACCTGGCCAAGGCCGCCCTGTCCCCCGAAAGCCTGGAACGCGCCGTTCGGTCGGCGGTGAAGATCGCAGCTCTTCGCAACAATGTGGAACGTTCCGAAACCCGCCGGGCGGCGGACCGCGATGTCCTGGAGAAAGCCGAAGAAATTGCCGGCATGGGAAGCTGGCAGATTGATCGGTCCAGCGGGGCGGTCAAATGGTCGGCAGGCATGTATGCGGTTCTGGGCCTGGCGCCGGGGGATTCGGCGCCCAGAATGGAAATGCTCACCGAACTGATGGACAACGATACCCGGGAAGCGTTTCTGGCGCGTCGGTCCCGCCTGCTGGAAGACGGGGAGTCCTTCGAAATAGAGTTTCAGATCCTCGGAAAGGACAACCGCAAACGCTTCCTTTACTATGTCGGCCGCCCCGTTCGCGATTCCCGCAATCGACTGGTCGGCGCCAACGGGATCGTTCAGGACATTACGGCCAGGCGTCTCTCCGAGGGCGCACTGGAACGTACGAACAGGGTCGAAGCGATCGGCGCCCTGTCCGGCGGCATCGCCCATGACTTCAACAATCTTCTGGGCATCATCCAGGGAAATCTGGATCTCATCCGCCGCAAGGCGGGGGACGACGCGGCGCTGATCCGGCGGTTGGATGCCGCAGAGAAGGCGACGCGGCGCGGCAGCGACCTGACCCGCAAACTGTTGAGTGTTTCCCGTCAAGAGGAAGGCGCTGGCGAGCCCACAAATATCGCGACGCTGGTCGACGGGCTCGAAGACATTCTCGCGCGTTCGGTGACCAATCGCGTTCGGCTCCAGATTTATGCCCAATCCGATCTTTGGGTGTCCGATGTCGTTCAGGGCGACCTGGAAGACGCCATCATCAACCTGGTGATCAACGGCCGGGACGCCATGCCGGATGGCGGCGAGATCTATATCGAGATGGCAAACAAGACCACGGACCGGTTTCCCGGCATGGCCCGCCGGCCGGGCCAGTCACAGGATTTCGTCGTGCTTTCGGTCAGCGATACCGGCACGGGCATTCCGAACCACCTTCGCGACCGAGTCCTGGAACCCTTCTTCTCCACCAAGGAGAAATCCAAGGGAACCGGCCTGGGGCTGAGCATGGTCTACGCCTTCGCCAAGCGATCGGGCGGAGACATCAACATTTACTCGGAACCCGGGGTCGGGACGACGGTTCAGGTATATCTGCCCCGCAGCAAGTCCGATACCGCCGCTGCATCCGAGGCCGCCGGACCGTCCCAACCATGCGAGAGCCTGTGCGGAAGCGAGGTCGTGCTTTTCGTCGATGACGAAGCCGAACTGCGTGATATCGGATGCGCGATCCTGGAAGATCATGGCTATCGCGTGGTGACGGCGGTCGATGTCGAAAGCGCCCGCGATGCGCTGAAAGTCCATGAGGTCGACCTTCTGGTGACGGATGTCATCATGCCCGGAAAGCACAATGGGGCCGATCTCGCACGAGAGATGTGCAGCCGCGAGCCGCGGATTCCTGTGGTGCTGTCTTCGGGGTTCAGCGGCAATCTTACAAACAAGATCTGCGGCGAAGCCAATGTCGACTTTATCGACAAGCCTTACACCGCGGCCGAACTGGTTTCTGCCGTTCGGCAGGCATTGGACGTCGCCGGAACAGTCGCGAATGAAGACGATCAGACTGTTCGGGAACTGCCCGCAGGCCAATGCGGTGCGCCAGGATCCGACAAGGCAATGGTGCCGACGGGTCAGAACCGTTTGATCGTCAATGGAGACCATCCATGAACGCCTTTCACTCTATCCGGAAGTTGCTGGTACTGGACGACGAGGCCGATTTCGCCGAACTGGTCTGCGAGGTCGGCAGCGAGGCCGGTCTGCGTGTCGCGGCGGCGAATGATTTCGCGCAGTTCAAGGATCAGTACATGGACGATCCGGACGTCATCGTGTTGGATCTGTCGATGCCGGATTCCGACGGGATAGAGCTCACGCGTTGGCTGTCGGAACAGGGTTATTCCGCGCATCTCATTTTGATGAGCGGTGTGGACAAACAGATCCTGGAGACGACGAGGGAGATCGCCGCCAAGCGGGGCCTGAACGTGATCGGGGCGCTGCAGAAGCCGGTTTCGATCGACAAACTCGAATCGTTGCTGCGCATGCCGTCGGCGAGCTCCAACCAGGGTTCCGCCCCGGCCAAACTGCAAACCTTCGCCGATGAGGAGATCGTCGCTGCATTGAGAAGCGGCGAGATACATCCGCACTATCAGCCGAAGATCTCACTGACTCAATTGGTGTGCAGCGGGGTGGAAGCCCTGGCGCGTTGGAGCCACCCTGTACACGGCATACTCGGTCCAAACGCATTTCTGCCGCGTCTGCTTGCCCTGGGGCATTCGGACGAGCTGGCTTCGCGCATGTTCAGCGCGGCCGCCGACGACCTGGCCGATCTGCGGCGCGACGGATTTGACGTCAAGGTCGCGCTGAATGTCGAGGGCGAGCAACTTGCCGATCCCGGATTCCCGGACCGCATGAGCGATATCGCAACGGAACGCGGATTGAAGCCGGCCGACTTCGTGCTGGAGGTGACGGAACACGGGGTCGTTGCGCGCTTGTTCAACACGATCGAGAACGTGCTTCGCCTTCGACTGCGCGGCTTCAGCGTATCGATCGACGATTATGGGACAGGCCATTCCACCATGTCCCAACTTCAGCGCCTCCCCTTCTCCGAGCTTAAGATCGACAAATCCTTTGTCGATCGGTTACCCGGCTGTGCCAAGTCGCGGTCCATCGTCGCCTCGACGATCGAATTGGCCCACCGCCTCGGCCTGAACGTCGTTGCGGAAGGCGTGGAGACCCCCGACCAAACCAGAACGCTTGCCGAAATGGGATGCAGTTCCGTTCAGGGCTTTCTGTTGGCAAGGCCCATGAACATTGGTGCCTTGCGCGACTTTCTGACCGATGGCGTCTCCCGCCTTAGCGCCGAGCGTCTGGCTCTGCCGGCGGAAAGCCGGTTCTTCTAGATCTCCGCCGGAACGCGATAACCGACCTCAGCCACACAACGACAGGCCGATACCATGTTTGACTTCACCTCGCATTTGATACCGCTCGTAGCGAATGTCGGCATGCTGGCACTGCTGGCATGGGGGGTCTCCCTGTCCGGGGCCATGCGAATACCGACGGGCGGTCGGATCAATGGCCGAAAGTCCGTGATTCTGGGCCTCACCTTCGGGATCGGGGCCGCCATGCTCATGAATATTCCGGTCGAAATTCAACCCGGTATTCTGGGTGACGGCCGGGGGGCGCCCCTTCTGATGGCCGGCATTGTGGGCGGTCCAATCGCCGCGTTGATCGCGATGCTGATCGGGGCCACCATGCGGCTCTACCTCGCCGGCGCCGGTGCGATCCCCGGCGCGCTCTATATCGTGTTGATCTGTCTGATCGGCGCTGCCTGGGGGGAATTTCACCGTCGTACCGGTCGCCCGGGGAAAACAAGACTCGGCCGGCTGACTCTTCTGGCGGCCGTCGCAACCGCGGTGACAATGCCCCTCGTCCTTCTTCTGCCGGAGTCGCAGCAGCTCGCCGTCTTGGTAAGCCTGTGGCCCATAAACTGTATCGCAAACACCGTTGGTATGGCGGTCCTGGCCACCTTAATCGGCCATGAAATAAACCGTCGGCAACACGAGATTGAGCTGGAAGAGCAGAAGGAGGCCGCGCGAAACGCGACGATCGCCAAATCCCGCTTTGTCGCCGCGATCTCGCACGATATTCGCACGCCGATGAACGGTATCCTCGGTGTTCTGCAGATGGCGGACCGGTATCAGATCGACGACGAGTTCCGGACCCGTTTGGAGGTCGCCAAGAATTCAGGTTTCTATCTGCTGACCCTGATCAATCAGGTTCTGGATTTCTCGCGAATTGAATCCGACAAACTTCAATACGCCGAAGAAGAGTTCACGCTGGATGGCCTCGCGTCGGACATCGAAACGATTTTCGGGTTCCAGTTCGAAGAAAAACGCGTGGCGCTTTCGGCCGCTGGCCCCAAGCAGGACATTGGGACCTATCTCGGCGACGTGACCCATATCCGGCAGATCCTCTTCAATCTGGTCGGCAATGCCCTCAAGTACACGGATCGTGGCGAGGTGAGCGTGCGTTTCGACATTGTCAACGCGCCCGGGGATCAGGCGCGGCTGAAAATTCTTGTTCAGGATGACGGGATCGGCATTCCGAAAGCGGATCTCAACGGGATCTTTGACGAATTCGCCAAGGCCACCAACGCCCGCGGTGCCGGGACCGGGCTGGGGCTCAGTATCGTCAACAAGATCCTACAGGCCCTCGGCGGCACGATCGACATCGAAAGTGTGGTCGGTCTTGGAACGAAGGTCACCTGCTGTGTGCCGGTTCTGGTGGTGGAACCGACGGTCAATGTCGCGGAAGAGGACGACACGATCCCACAGGACCGCTGCGCGCATGTGTTGATCGCCGAGGACAATCCGATCAACCAGATGATCGCCGAGACCTTCTTGCAGCATGCCGGTCACCGCTCAACGATCGTGGATAACGGAAAGCGCGCGGTCGACGAGATCCGGGCGCGGCCTGACGCATACGATCTGATCCTGATGGACATTCAGATGCCGGAAATGGACGGTATTCAAGCGTCGATGGAGATCCGGAAGTTGGGCGGCCGGGCAGCCGACCTGCCGATCCTGGCCCTGACGGCAAATGCCTTCGAGGATCAGAAACAGGAATATCTGACCGCCGGCATGCAGGATGTGCTGACCAAGCCGATCAAGCAGGAAATTCTGCTGGAGGCCATCCAGAACCACCTTTCGACAGACGCCCGGAACATGGCGGAACATCAAGACGAAGTGGACCCTTTCATGGAAAGCACGAACCAGAAAATCGAATATGACCAGATCAGGAACCTGATCGATGTCGCCTCGGCAAGCAGCGTATCGAACCTGGTGATGAAACTGGAGGGGGAGTGCGATCGGATCCTTGGACGGATCGACGAGGCGTTCGACGCCGGTCAGCCCGCAACCAAACCGGCCCATGAGTTGAAGGGGATGGCGATGGGGTTTGGCATGACGGGCGTCGCCGAACTGGCAAAGCGCATGGAAAACGCGAATGTCAGCCTGTTGGAAAGCTGCCAGCTCAAGGATGCCCTTCGCCGGGAACTGGACGAAAGCTTGCGCCTGGTGCGGTCCTATGTCGAAGAGCGCCATCGCGCTGAGTTGAATGGATAGGCGACCCACGGTCGCTGGGAGTTGCGAACGGCATACGACGCCGCCACCGACATGGGTGGCGGCGTTGCCGATTCAGTCGCGTGTGGTGAGAAGAACAGGCTTCGGTTCCTCGGCGGGCCTACGCCCGGCAAAAGCCTCTTAAAGTTGCTCCAGAATGACCACCTGGACATCGGTCTGATCGGGCAGGATCGGCAGTCGGATCAGCTCCGCCCTGGAGGACTGACCGAAGGTGCGTTTGGCACTGCTGTCCTCGAAATAGGACAACGGCACGCCGGCGGCGTCATGCAATTCGACCACAAGACCGTGATCGCGGGATGCCATTTCAATCACTGACTTCAACCAGGTCAATTTGAGCCCGGTCACGAAGACATACCGGACAGAACCGTCCTCATTCTTCGCGACATTGCTGACGGCCAGAACGGGTTCGTTGGAGACCTTGCCGACCAGAAACTCGCCGATGACCGGTCCGCCGCTTTCGATCGCCTTCTTGAAATACAGCCGCTCGGACAGATCGACATTCTTGTCGACCGGGCCGGCCGGGGTGCAGTCGAGCATTCCATCCGGCTTGATCCTCAGGAATACGTCGTGATGGTCCTTGTTCTTCTGCAGTTCTTCCGAAAGCGGCAGATGGCAGGTCTCGCCGGACAGCGCCCGCGGATCATCGATGACGGAACGAAGCCTGTCCTGACCGGCCGTAACGCTCTCCCCGAGGCTGTTCTGCATGCTTTCATATATCAGAAGCGCCGCTTCGCGACTGTCATTCGTCAATCGATCCAGGATGAGGACAAACAGGGCGATTCCAACCCCCACGGCGACCGTGGCTCCCAGCAAAATTTTCGTGGATTTTTGCATGTCATCTGTCTCCGTCGGCGGCATGGGATCTGGCGGGCGGCTCGATGTCGGAAACGGCCTGTGCGATGCCGAATGATCGGCCTGTTCTGGCCTTCAACTGTCTCTCCAATTCCAGAAACGAGTGTTCGACCTCGCGAAAAAGCTCGTCCGTCGCCGGAGGAACCGGTTCGTCGCCGTCCCGAACGGCGGCCAGCTTCTCCGCCGCCTTCGCCGCGCGGGCCAGTCCGAAATTGCCTAACATGCCCTTCAACTCATGGCTTATGGCCCCGACCAGGGCCGGGTCGCTCCCGACTTCCTGCAGTCGCGTCAACTGTACCGACGCGCTTGTCCTTAGCTTACGGACCAGGTCCTCCAGCATTTCGGGGTTCACAACGGACACCAGGGGGTCGAGAACGGCAGGGTCGACCAGCGGGACCGCGGTGGTGCGGTCTTCCCCCGCGTCCATCGGCAGGGTGTCCCCGTTGTAACGCTTTCCGGCAAATCGTTTGATGCAGTTGCGCAATTCCGCGATTTGAACCGGCTTGGAGATCGCGCCATTCATCCCGGCGCCGATATACTCTGCCTGCTGATCGGAAAACGCATTCGCGGACAGCGCGATGATGGGCAGTGTTTCGGCATCATGGATGCGTCGAATGGCCTTCGTCGCTTCCACCCCATCCATCTCGGGCATCTGAATATCCATGAAGACGATGTCCGGAAGATCGCCTTCTTCGGACAGGAGTTCCACCGCCTCACGCCCGTTCGAGGCGATTTCCACGACATGCCCGTCCTGCTCCAGCATGGTGCGGGCGATCTCTTGGTTGATCATGTTGTCTTCAACGACCAGAACCGCGACGGGCATCATCGGTGCGGTTACCGGACCAGGAGGAGCATCGGTCAGTTCACCTTGCGGTGCGTCCAGTGCGAGGCTGAAGGTCGCGCCCTTGCCCCGCTGACTTTTGACCGACAAAGACGCGCCAATCGTATCTGCAATTCGTTTGCAGATGGCGAGCCCCAGCCCGGTGCCTCCACTCATTATACCGGTCTCGGTTTGCTCGAACTCTTCAAAGATCCTGGATTGATCCTCCTCCGAGATACCCGGCCCGGTATCGGTCACGTCGATCTCCAGCCTACCGGTTCCGGCAGCATCCTCCCGAAGCGAGGCGCGGACCGACACGGAGCCATGTCGGGTAAACTTGATGGCGTTGCCGATCAGATTGAACAGAATCTGTTGCACCAAGTTTCGATCCGCGACGATCACGTCGTTCTCGGTACCGTCATAGCTGACCTCGAGCTCGATGCCCTTTGCCCCCGCCTGATAGAAAAAGATCGACTGCAAGGCATTCAACATTACCTGAACGGAAAACGGGGCCGGTTTCACGGGCAGAGAGCCCGCGTCGATTTTCGCGAAATCGAGAATCTGATTGATGAGGGCCAGCAGAAACTGGCCCGAATCCTGGGCAGTCTTGATCTTCTCCTTAACGTCCCGGGGCAGGTCTGCGCGATCCAGGATCTGGTGAATCCCAAGGATTGCATTCAAGGGCGTCCGTATGTCGTGACTCATCGCGGTGAGAAACTTGGACTTTGCTTCTGCCGCGCTGTCCGCCCGTCGCCGTTCGCGCTCTGATTCCTGTTCGGCCAGGCGTCGCGCATATTCCCGGCCCAACATCCCGCCCAGCAACGCAATACCGAAAATGTTTGCCGCAAGCAGCAGTGGCCAGAGCTGCAGGAGAATGGGCAGACGCGACGCCGGATTGAATGTCAGGATGCCGATGCTTGAAACGCCGGTCGCAACGGTTGCAATCAGCAGCATGTCGACAAGGCCCGGAAGTTTGCCGGCTCTGCGATTGAACGCCCAGAATGTCATAATGCTGAACGCGGCAAAGATTGCGACATAGATCAGCCCGGATAGCACGCCGCCGCCGCCGAGAAGTATGCGCATCCCGCCCGCGATCGCGCCGGCGACCAATGCGGCGACGGGTCCCCCGAAAATACCGGACAACAGCACCGGCACGGCCCTGGCATCACCAAAAATGCCCGGTTCGAACTCGATCGGGATATTCATCAAGAGCGCGGCCGTGGCACCGAAGCTGACGCCGATCACAAGGCTGAACCAGATATGCGGGGTCCGAACGGTTCGCGAAAGCTCTCGCCCATAGATCGATACGACCCAAGCCAGCAGCGCCAGGACCCCGATATTTGCGAGGAACGGGATATAGCTCCGAACGAGAATGTCAGATAACCCACTGGACATTCTGAATCCCGCCTTTCGCGATTCTCACTATCCAAAACAAGGCAAGTATCAGGAAATGCCTTAATTTGTGTTAATGTGACAGATAAAAACGCCTAGTGAAAATAGGGGATTCCCTTTCGCCAGGAAAGGTCTGGGCAAAGTATCGGCACGTCTCTGCCTGAACAGTTTAGCGCGGAAGAAGCCCGAAGCCTGCCGCTTTAGTCTGCCGGATCGTGTGGCACGGTCGCCCGCAGCCCGGCCCATCCGCCCATTGTCGACCCTGCGGGCCGGTAAGCGCCCCTACCCCGCCATGGCCGCGTTGGGCCGGACGGGGAACAGGCGGTCATAGGCCAGGGTGAAGACATAGGTATAGGCGACGACGAAGCCGGTCACGACGATATCCATGGTCAAGGCCTGCAGGATCGTCAGGTCCAGCCACCAGCAATAGAGCGGCAGCGAAGTGACGACGAGGAAGAATTCGAAGCCGACCGCGTGCAGGATCCGCCCGATGGCGGAACGGTCGGAGGCGATGCGGCCGCGCCGCGCGTCGATCCGGTCGAAGGCCCAGTTATAGACCACGCTGACGGCCAGCGCCTTCAGCGACAGCAGCACGCCCAGCAGGCCGATACTGGCCAGCCCCTTGTCGAAGAAAACCGCGCCGACCGGTACCAGGACCATCAGCAGCGTGCCTTCGAAGGCGATGGAATAACGCAGGCGGTCTTTGCCCGACCGCAGGGCGACTTTGTTCGACATGACCGTATCCAACCCGATTGTCCCCTCTCCGGGGGTGCTCACCGAAAAACTGAGGCCCTTTTAACGGAATTCACGGAAGTTTATAGTTAGTACCTATCTAATTTTCAGATGGATTGTTGATGCCCAATCTGACCAGCCTGGAGGCCTTCGTCCTGGCCGCCGAAACCGGGTCTTTCTCCGCTGCCGCGCGCCGGATGCGCAAGGCGCAGTCGGCCGTGTCGACCGCCATCGCCAATCTGGAAATCGACAGCGGGGTCGACTTGTTCGACCGCGCCGGGCGCAATCCGGTCCTGACCGCGCATGGCCGGGCGCTGCTGCCCTATGCCCGCAACGTGCTGTATGGCAGCCAGGAATTCATCGCCAAGGCCAACACGTTGAGCGAGGGGGTCGAGGCGGAATTGTGCCTAGCGGTGGAACAGAGCATCGGCATGGCGTCGCTGCTGCCGCTGCTGGGGGAGTTCGCAGAGCGCTTCCCCCATGTCGCGCTGGACCTGCTACGCCCCGGGCCGAACGACACGGCGGCGCTGCTGTCCGGCGGCCGGGCGGATATCGGGCTGATGATCGAACAGGAAGTCTATCCGATCGGGTTCCAGTTCCGGGGCGTCGGGCATTCGAAACTGGTCCCGGTCTGCGCGCCGGGCCATCCGCTGGCGGCGCTGGATACGGTCGGCCATGGCGACCTGCGCCGGCATCGGCAGTTGATCACCCACAGCCGGTCGCGCACCCGCCCGGCGCAGATCGGCGACCGCAAGAGCGCCGCGATCTGGCAGGCGGAAAGCCCGTCCCTGATCGCCGATCTGGTGATCGCGGGTTTCGGCTGGGCGGAATTGCCGAATTCCCTGGTCGCGGCCCATCTGGAGAGCGGGGCGCTGGTCGTCATGTCCTATCTGTTTCAGCAGAGCGATCTACTGGAAGGCATCGACGTGGTCTGGACCGAACGCCATGCCCTGGGGCCCGCCGGGCAATGGCTGCGCGACAGCCTGCTGGCCATGCCGCAAACGGCGTGGCGGGACGGGTAAGCAAGTATCGGGTGGGCGGCGATACGGCGGAACGCTACCTGACCGGGGACACAGCGCACAGGGAGACCGGCCTTGCCTCGAACCGATACCGCAATCCTTACGGGGAGCGATCCGCACGACGATCCAATCGCACCATACGATTGGAGCCTGATCCTGGCCGAAATGAACCGGACCGGCCATGCGGTCCTGCCCGGACTGCTGTCGCCCCAGGCATGCGGCGCGCTTGCCGAGCTATACGATAGAGACACGCTGTTCCGCAGCCATATCCGCATGGCGCGGCACGGCTTCGGCCGCGGTGAGTACAAGTATTTCGCCTATCCCCTGCCCGACCCGGTCACGGCGCTGCGCCGCGCGCTGTATCCGCGCCTGGCGCCCTTGGCAAACGACTGGGCGGAACGCTTGCGCGGAGACCGGCGGTATCCGGCGGACCATGCCGAATTCCTGGCACAATGCCGCGCGGCGGGCCAGGCGCGGCCGACGCCGCTGCTGCTGCAATACCAGGCGGGCGACTATAACTGCCTGCATCAGGATCTCTATGGCGATCTGTACTTCCCGATCCAGGCCGCCATCCTGTTGTCCGAACCGGGGCGGGATTTCACCGGCGGCGAATTCGTCCTGACCGAACAGCGCCCGCGCATGCAAAGCCGGCCGCATGTCGCGACGCTGCGCCAGGGCGACGCGATCCTGTTCGCCGTCAACAAGCGCCCGGTCCGGGGCACGCGCGGCGACTATGCCGTCACCCTGCGCCACGGCGTTTCGCAGGTGACCTCCGGACATCGCCACACGCTGGGCATCATCTTCCACGACGCGCGTTAGGTTGGGACTTCTTCCCTTTATTGCAATTAAGAACGATTCGCGATACAAGCATCGGGTCGATCACCGGACCCTGGCCCCGATGCATACCCAAAGTGAACTGTTGTCGATCTACGACCGGAACCGGGAGGAGCTTGTCCGCTTCTCCCTGTCCATCGTCGGCGACATGGCGGCGGCGGAAGATGTGCTGCAGGAGGCCTGGATGAAATTCGTCCGGGTGGCGCTCAGTCAAAAGATCGACGAGCCGCTGGCCTATCTGCGGACCATCGTGCGGACCTTGTCGATCGACGCGCGGCGGCGGACACAGCGGGAAAGCGCGCGTGTCGTCGCCGACCCGGCGGCACTGATGACGGTTCCGGACCGCGACAATCCGGGGCCGGAGCGGGCCGCCATCGCCCGCGACGAGCTGACCCTGCTGCGCGCGGCCGTGGCGGAACTGCCGGAACGCACGAAACGGGCGCTGACGCTCTATTGGCAGGAGGGGAAAACCCTGCGGGAGGTCGCGGCGGCGCTGGACGTATCCCTGGGTCAGGCCCATGCCCTGGTCAAGGACGGGCTGGAACATTGCCGCCAACGGCTGAATCGGTCGACACATATCCACTGATGGGATTTCTTTCACTGAACATCCAGGCGGGGTCCAGCGTCTAGACTATACCGGGCGATTTCCGTCCCGGGGTATCGCCGCGCAGAGCAATTTCCAGGAACAATGAACGATACCGTGAAAGACATCGAAGAGCCGAACACGGCGACGGACTGGCTGATCGCACTGCGCGAACGGCCAGGCGATCCCGCGCTGCACCGCGCCTTCGACGCCTGGCGCGCCGCGTCTCCGGAAAACGAGATCGCCTGGCAGGAAGCGGAACATACCGCGTCGCTGCTGGCCGCGCTTTCACCGGCGCAGACGGGTCCGGCCGCCCCCCTTCCCGAACCGGATTTCTCGCTGCCGCCCGTGAAACCCCGCAGAACGGGCCGCCGACTGTTGGCCGGTGCGGGACTGGCCCTCGCGGCGCTGCTGACCTGGGCCGCGGCGGACCGGTTCATGCCAATGGGCACGCATCAAACCCGCACGGCGGCGACCCAAGAAATCACTCTGGGCGACCAATCCGTGATCACGCTGGCCCCGGATACCGCGATTACCGTCGAGTATTCCGAGACCCGGCGCCAGGTCATCCTGCATGCCGGGCAGGCCTATTTCGACGTCGCGTCCAACCCGTCCCGCCCCTTCGTCGTCCAGGCGCAGGATTTGACAGTCACCGTCCTGGGCACGGAGTTCGAGGTCGAGGCGCGCGACGGACAACGCGCCGTGACCGTGTCCGAAGGCATCGTGTCCGTTCTGGCGGATGGGATCGACAGTACCGAAACCCTGCGCGCCGGGGACCGCCTTGCCAGCATGGACACCGGCGGCTGGGCCCGCAGCGGCCAGCGCCCGGACACGGTCGCCGCCTGGCGCGACAATCTTCTGGTCGCGAACGGCGCCCGGCTGGACCAGGTCGTTGCCGACCTGTCACCCTATTTCGGCGGCTATATCGTGATCGCCGAAGGGGATCTGTCGGGCGAAAAGGTGACCGGCGTTTTCGACCTGCGCCATCCCGACAAGGCATTGGCCGTCATGGCGCGGTCGCACGGCTTCCAGGTCCGTGCCCTGTCCCCCTGGCTTCTGGTCGTCAGCCGGATTTAACGGCCGTCATTTCGCCAGTTCCCGCATCACCGTGCCGGCGAGCGTGACGGGGCGAGACTCATCGCAAAGTCGCCCGTCGTCATGTCGGCCTCTGATCCCACCGGCGCCCCCTTCAGTGCGATAGCGTGAGAAATTCTCAATTTTTTCTGAACATCGCCAAACGACCCAGCGTCAACGAAACAGTGGTCATTGCGACTGATTGTCAAATGCAGTTGGTCGCCTGTTTCGAGGAGGGGAGTTCAGATGTTCAGTTTCACCGCCGGTTTCCGGGGGGCGCACCGGCTTGGTGCCGCCCCGTTCAAGGCGTCCATTCTGGCGACGATGCTGGTTTGGTCCACCGGGTATGCCGCACCGCAAGCCGCGCTGGCCCAAAGCGTGTCGCAGGAACAGAAGACCTTTGACATCGCGGCCCAGCCGCTGGCGGAAGCGATCACCGCCTTCGGCCTGCAGGCGGGAGTCCAGATTTCGGTCAATCCGGCCCTGGTCGCCGACGCGCGGACGGATGGCGTCAGCGGCACCATGACGGTGGAAGTCGGCCTTGCGGCCCTGCTGGCCGGGACGGATCTGGTCTGGCGCCAGGATGACAGCGGGATCGCCATCGTCCAGGGCGTCAGCGGCGGACCGATCGTCCTGCCGACCCTGACCATCGTCGGGGAGAAGATCGAGCGTTCCTATCTGGACACCCAGACCAGCGTCGGGGTCGCCACCGCCGACGATATCGACCGTTACAAGCTGGACGAGCTGTCGGACACGTTCAACACCATGGCCAATGTCCGCCTTTACCCCAGCAGCCAGGCGAACAAGGGCATGCAGATCCGCGGCGTCAGCGCCGACGGTGTCTCGGAGCCGGAAAACTCCGCGCCCACCATCTCGGTCATCATCGACGGCGTCGCCCAATCGTCGGAGGCGCTGCGCCGGGGTTCCCGCGGGACCTGGGACATGGAACAGGTCGAGGTGCTACGCGGTCCGCAATCCACCCTCTATGGCCCGAACGCCATGGCCGGCGCCATCGTCATGGAAAGCCAGGACCCGACCTATGATTGGGAAGCGGCGACCAAGGGCGTCTATGGCAATGACGAACGTCATGACGGCGCGATCATGGTCAACGGCCCGTTGATGGAAGACCAGGTCGCGATCCGCATAGCCGCCGAGAGCCGCAATCACTACAAGGACATCGACCAGGCCACCGAGGCGGATAGCGCCTTGAACGAGGACCAGTACCGGTCCATTCGCGGAAAGCTGCTGATCGAGCCGCGCCGGATCGAAGGGTTGAGCGTCACGCTGATGGCGAACGACATCTTCGACAAGCCGTCGACGTCGACCGTCAATGGCGACGACCATTTCGCGCGGCAATACAATTCCCTGTCGTCCGGCTTCTCGACCGAGGAGCTGCGTAAGATGAACGCCAATAACTACAGTGCCGAAGTCGTCTATGACATCGATGACAGCCTGTCGCTGACCTCCGTCACGACGTTCCACGACGCCTCGCTGACCATCGAAACGGCACCCGGCAACACCGCCTTCATCCGCGACGACAAACGCCGGGACGAGAACTTCTCGCAGGATCTGCGCCTGAACCTGGAAGGGGACAGCGCCCTGACCGGGACGATCGGCCTCTATGCCGCGCGTCAGGACAAGGCATCCTACGGCACGATCTTCGTCGGGCTGGGTGCCGGTCTGGGGGTCACGGTCGATGTGCATTCCGACGCCCGGAACACGATCGACACGACCGCGATCTACAGCGACCTGCGCTATGACCTGGGCGACGGTTTCTCCCTGATCGGCGGCGGGCGCATCCAGCGCGACACCGTCTCCAACTTCATCGACCGGGACGTGACATCGCTGGCCGCCAACACGGCGGGTTTCGACATCACCTTCGCCAAGGACATGGACGAGAAACGCACCGATGTCGCGCTGCTGCCCAAACTGGGTCTGGCCTATGACGTCACGGACAGCCAGGTCGTGGGCCTGACAGTGACCCGCGGCTACCGCCAGGGCTTCAGCCAGGTGGTCGAGGAGACCGTCAACGATATCCGCGAAGTCGCCCCGGAATATGTCTGGACGACCGAGCTGTCCTGGCGCGACGAAAGCGTCCAGAACCTGACCTGGGGCGCGAACGTGTTCTACAATTCCTATCAGGATCAGCAGGTCACGATCTCCAACAACAACGTCCTGTCCTCGTTCAATGCCGAGGGTTCCTATTCCTACGGCGCGGAACTGGAAGGCCGGGCGACCGTGATGGAGGAATTCAGCACCTTCGGCGCGCTGGGCCTGTTGAAAACCCGGCTGGGCGAAGTCAACGCCTCGACCTGCGCCAGCGCCAGTTGCGAGGGCAACGACTTCCCCGAGGCACCGGCCATCACGGCGTCCCTTGGCGGGGCATGGGACAGCGACACCGGCCTGTTCGCCGCCGCGGACATCAACTATTCCAGCGAATTCTATTCGAATTCGGCCCTGACGAATGACGATACCCAGCGGCTGAACGACTTCTTCCTGACCAATGTCCGGGCGGGCTACCGCTATGGCAGCGTCCGGCTGATGGCCTATGTCGACAACCTTTTCGACAAGGAATACCAGACCAGCAGCGCCTTAAACCAGACGTCCGCCTCAATCGGCGACGGCCGGACCTTCGGCCTGCAGTTGGACGCCAAGTTCTGACACCGGTTCATAGCGTTCCGAAAGGGCGGGCCCAGGGCTCGCCCTTTCGGCTTTGAAGGGGACATCCGATGCCGGAATGGCTGAAAACACTTCTGCGCCCGGTCTATTTCCGTGTCGATCATTGGCGCGGCAATCCGGGGTTCGATTTCCACCGCCTGCCGATTGTGGACATCGTCCACGAATACGACGCGGTCTATTCCTATATCCTGGACGCAAGGGGCGCCCCGGATTTCACCGCCGGGCAATATGCCCATGTCATCGCGCCGGGCGCGATCCGGGACAACCACCATGTCCGGCACATGTCCTTCGCCAACGCGCCCCAGGAAGCCGGGGTGCTGTTCAGCATGGACTGCGCCTCCGCCTCCCGCTTCAAACGCCGGTTCCGCAAGGCCAGGCCGGGCGACATTGTGCGCCTGTTCAAGGTTCGCGGCGATTTCACCCTAAAGGACGAGGAAGCCGGCCGACCGGTCCTGTTCATCGCGGGCGGGATCGGGATCGCGCCGATCCGGTCGCTGATCGCCCAGATGGACGCCGGCGGGCGACAGAACTGGGCGTTGGTCTATGCCGGACGCGGGACCTTGTATCGGGACTTCTGGGCGCAATTCCCGGATCAGGTCGCCTTCGCCGACCGCCAGACCGTCTTTCCGAAGGTCGCAACCGCGCTGACCGGCCTCGACAGGCCGCTGATCTATCTCTGCGGCCGGGACGCGTTCATTGCCGACACGACCGCCTTCCTGACCGGACAGGGCATCGCCCCCGCCGATATCCGCACCGAAAACTTCTCCCACTGAGACCGATCCCCATGGCCGAAAATTTCGAACGCAAAAATTTGTTCCAACTGACGCTGCCGCTGTTCCTGTTCGGGATCATGACCATCGGCGTCACCTTCGCCGACACGATGATGCTGGCCAACTATTCCGACGATCTGGCGGCGTCTGTCAGCATGGCGAACCAGGTGCTGGGCCTGGGCTATGACCTGTCCGGCCTGATGTCCGTCGGCGCCTTGATCCTGATCGCCCAATTCCTGGGCCGGAACGAGGTCGACAACGCCAGGGACATCGCCCGCGTCGGCTTCTGCGCCAGCGTCGGTTTCGGGGTGATCATCGCCGTCGGTCTGGGCGGCGGCGCGACCTATTACACGGATTGGATCAACACGCCGGACGAGATCCGCGGCGATGTGCTGATCTATATCTACAGCATCTCGCTGACCATGGTGTATTACGGCTTCATCAACACCGCGATCGCCGCCTTGCGCGGTTTCGGCCGGACGATGGAGATCCTGTGGCTGGGGATCATCGGCAATGTCGCCTATCTGGCGGCGGAATACGCCTTCGTCTACGGCTTCTGGATCATCCCGGAAATGTGCATCTACGGCGCGGCCCTGTCGACCGTCCTGATCCGCAGCCTGAAATTGCTGCTGCTGATCTGGTTCCTGCAATACCGGATCGGTCTGACCATCTTTCCCCTGCCCCGGAATGTCTGGTCGAATTCGATCCGCATCCTGAAACTGTCCTATCCCAGCGTCGGCGAGGCCCTCGGCTATCAGCTCTACCAGCTTGTCATCGTCTCGCTGATCGCCGGACTGGGCGTAACGGCGATCCTGACCCGGTCCTATACGCTGACCATCACGCAGCTTCTGGCGATGATCGTCATCGTCATCTCCTACGGGAACGAGGTCCTGGTCGGATACGACAAGGGCGCCGGCGACAACGAAACCGCCTTCCGCCGCGCCGTGAAGAACGCCGTGATGACCGGTATCGCCGTGACCGGCATCGCTGCCGGATTGTGGCTGGGCGGGGAATTCCTGATCGGCCTGTTCACCCAGGATGCAGCGGTCGTCGCGGCGGTGCAGACGATCCTGATGCTGCATATCATCGTCACCCCGTTCCAGACCGTGAACCTGATCCTGTTCAATTCGCTGAAGGCGGCGGGGGATGTGAACCGGCCGGTAATCGTCAACCTGTCGATCACGTTTGCCCTGGCCCTGCCGCTGGTCTGGCTGTTCGCCGATTACCTGGGATACGGGGTCAAGGGCCTGTGGTACGCGTTGATCCTGGAGGAGATGGCGAAGGGGACGGCGATGTTCCTGCTGTGGCGCTACCGATCCTGGCAGCGGCTGAAACTGGTGGAGGATACCGACGGCCAATCTTCCTACGCCGTTTGAGCGGGCCGGCGCGATCAGATGCCGCGATCCGGCCAGGTGTCGTTGACGCGGTAGCCTCCCGGCCAGGGATCGTCGGGGTCCAGCATGTGCTGATGCGTGCCGGTGATCCAGGCTCGGCCGCTGATTTCCGGCACGATGGCGGGCCGCCCCCCGACCGTTGCATGCCCGACGATCCGGCCGGTGAAGCGCGAACCGATGATGGAGCGGGCGTGGAAACATTGGCCCTCGGTCATCCGGCCGCGCGCCGCCAGGAGCGCCATGCGGGCGGAGACGGCCGTGCCGGTCGGCGACCGGTCGACCTTGCCGGGCTGGATCGCGACGGCGGAGGCCGCTTCGAACCCGTCCGGCGTTTCCTGCAACGGCCCGGCAAACAGGCAGAAGGAAATGTGCCGCCAATCCGGATTGTTCGGATGATCGAAGCCGAGCTGCGCATTCGCCGCCGCGATGATCCGCGATCCGGTCCGGGCGATATCGGCCGCCTCGCCCGCCGCGATGTCGAAGCCCAGCGCCGCGGCGTCCACCACGACGAAACTGTCGCCGCCGAAGGCCGTATCGACCCGGATCGTGCCCAGGCCTTCGACCTCCAGAGCCGCGTCCAGTGCGCAGGCGAAGGACGGCAGATTTCGGACATGGATGCGCTGCGCCTTGCCGTCACGGCATTCGGCCCGAACCCGGATCAGACCACCCGGCGCTTCCAGCACCAGATGGGTTTCCGGTTCCGTCATCGGCAGGATTCCGCCATCCAGCAGCACGGTCGCGACGCAGATCGAATTCGACCCGGACATGGGCGGCGTATCTTCCGGCTCCATGATGATGAACCCCATCTGGGCGTCCGGATGCTTCGGCGGAACCAGCAGGTTTACATGGCGGAACACCCCGCCGCGCGGCTCGTTCAGGACGAAGTTGCGCAGGGCCCCGTCGCGGTCGATGAAGCGGCTTTGTTCCCACAGGGTTTCGCCCGGCGGCGGCGCGACGCCGCCGACAATCACATCCCCGACCTCGCCCTCGGCGTGGCAGGAAATGACATGGATCGTCTGGCTGCTGCGCATGGCGGTCCGGCCTTGTCGAAGACTATGCCTGTTCCTGACATTCAATGCAGACCCCGCGCAACTCTATCGTGGTCTTGCGCAGCAAAAACTTGACGTCCTTCGAAAGACCGTCGAGCTGCCGGGTCAGACTGTCATCGCCGATCTCCGCCACCTGACCGCACCGTTCGCAGATCATGAAAGCGATGGTCTCGTGGCCATCGCAACCCGGATGCCGGCAGGCGACGAAGGCGTTGAGGCTTTCGAGGCGATGGACGAGGCCCAATTCGACCAGCTTGTCCAAGGCCCGGTAAACCTGAAGCGGCGCGCGAAGGCCCTGATCGCGCAATTGGTTGAGAATGGAATAAGCGCTGAGCGGCCCGTCAGTCCGCGTCAGGGTACCCATGACCAGGGATTGGTTCTTCGTAAGATCGTCAAACTCTTGGCCGGATTCGCTCATGACCCGTCCCCTTTGACCGGGCGGCGCGGCAAGGCGGGCAAGATCGACAGAACGAACAGGGCGAGCGCCGCCACGACAATGCTGGGTCCGGCCGGCGTATCCCAGTTCAATGATCCGAATAGCCCGCCGACGACGGAGACCGCGCCAATTCCCGCGGCCAGCAAGGCCATCTGTTCCGGCCCCGAGGCGAAGCGGCGCGCGGCCGCCGCCAGAATGATCAGCATTGCTGTGATCAGCAGCACCCCGACGATCTTCATGGAGATCGCGATGACGGCCGCCATCAACAGCATGAAGACCAGATTGGCCCGGTCCGGATTCATGCCTTCCGCCTCTGCGACCTCACGGTTGACGGTGGCGGCGAAAAGGGGCCGCCAGATCGCCGCCAGAATGGCCAGCACCACGGCGCCGCCCAGCCAAATGACAGCGATATCCATCTTCGAAACGGCGAGAATATCCCCGAACAGAAGACCCATCAGATCCATTCGGACCCACGTCATGAAGCCCAGCACGACAAGGCCAAGGGCCAAGGCGGAATGGGCCAGAAGTCCCAGCAGTGCGTCCGATGACAAGGTCGCCCGCCGCTGCATGAGGATCAGCGCGAGCGACACACAGGCCGAGACGGCGAATACGGCGATGGTCACGTTAACTTCGAACAGAAAGGCCAGCGCAACGCCCAGCAGGGCGGCGTGCGACAGCGTATCCCCGAAATAGGCGAGCCTGCGCCAGACGATGAAACAGCCGAGCGGCCCGGCTACGAGTGCGACGCCGATTCCCGCCAGAACGGCACGCGTGAAGAAATCGTCAAGCATCGTGCAGCTCCTCGTCTCGTCGCTCCGCCGCCGGCTTATGGGGATGGTCGTGGCCGTGATCATGACCGTGGTCGCCGTGATCGTCCGTGATCGTGCCGTCGGCATGCATGACGCGGCCGTCGGCCAGATGGGTATGGTCGTGATGATGTTCGTAGACGGCCAGGGCCGATGCCGCGCGCGCCCCGAACAGCGCCTTGTATTCCGGGCTGGACGCAACCGTCGTCGGCGTCCCGGAACAGCAGACATGGCCGTTGAGGCAGACCACCCGGTCGGTTGCGGCCATAACGACATGCAGATCGTGCGAGATCAGCAACACGCCGCAGTTCAGCTCGTCCCGGATTTGCTTGATCAGATCGTAGATCGCGATCTCGCCGGTGAAATCGACGCCCTGAACCGGTTCGTCCAACACCAGAAGATCGGGCTGGCGCGCCATGGCGCGGGCCAGCATGACCCGCTGGAACTCCCCGCCGGACAGGGTTCGCACCTCAGCGTCGACAAGATGCGACATGCCGGTCGCGGCCAATGCCTTGGCCGCATTGTCCTTGGTGACGCCGCCGGACAAATACATGAACCGCCGAACCGTCAGGGGCAGCGTCCAATCGATCGCCAGTTTCTGGGGCACATAGGACACGCGCAATCCGTTGCGTTGTGCGGCCGCGCCCTCGTCCGGCCGCAGCAACCCCAAGGCCATCTTCGCCGTCGTCGATTTTCCTGATCCATTTGGTCCGATCAGGGTGACGATTTCACCGAGATCGACCTTCATGGAAACGCCACGCACCAGCCAGCGGCCGGTCCGGAATACGCCCGCGTTTTCCAGCGTGATAAGCGTGTTTTCTATGTTCGGCATGGAGTGATCACAGGTCCAATTTTTTTAAATGGCCGGGGATTGCGTGCGCTTATGGCACACGTTATACCGTAACGCAATTGCGGTACGGTATAACATTTCGTGCCCAAACTCCCCGACCATTTGGAGGCTCCATGCGACAGATCCGATCCCTGCTTCTCGCGTCCACCATGTTTGCCGTCCCGACCGCCGCTGCACAGGCGGAAGTCAATGTGGTCGCCTCCATCAAACCGGTCCATTCGCTGGTCGCCGCGGTCATGGAAGGTGTCGGCGAACCGGGGCTGATCGTGGACGGGGCCGGATCGCCGCATACCTATGCGCTCAAGCCTTCCCAGGCGCAAATGCTGCAGTCCGCCGATGTCGTGTTCTGGATCGGGCACGAGATGGAAGCGTTTCTGGAAAAGCCGCTGGAGACGCTTGGCGCCAATGCGAAATCGGTCGAATTGATCGATGCGCATGATCTTACCAAGCTCGGCTTCCGCGAAGGCGGTGCTTTCGAAATGCATGACCACGAGCACGGTCATGACGAGCATGGTCACGACCACGATCATGAGAAGAAGGCGGAGCATGATCACGGCCATGACCACGATCACGACAAGAAGGCAGAGCACGGTCATGACGAGCATGGTCACGACCACGATCACGACAAAAAGGCAGAGCATGATCACGGCGACCATGGAGATGGCGAGTTCGATGCGCATGTCTGGCTCGACCCGCTGAACGCCAAGGCCCTGGTCCACGAAATCGAAGAGGCCCTCGCCGCCGCGGATCCGGAAAACGCGGCACGTTATGAGGCGAATGCAGAAGCCCTGATGGCCCGCCTCGACAGCCTGATCACTGAGATCGACGGCGAATTGACGCCTGTCAAAGGCAAGGGCTTCATCGTCTTCCACGATGCCTATCGCTATTTCGAAAACCGGTTCGGCGTTACGGCCGCCGGGTCCATCACGATTTCGCCAGAAGTCATGCCGGGCGCGGAACGCGTTGCGGAAATTCAGGCGAGGGTGGCGGAACTCGGCGCGGCTTGCGTCTTCGCGGAGCCGCAATTCGAACCGAAGCTGGTCGCGACGGTCGTCGAAGGAACGCCTGCAAAGACCGGCGTTCTGGACCCGCTTGGGAGCGAATTCGATAACGGGCCGGATCTTTACTTTGCACTGATCCGCGGCATGGCGCGGTCGATCAAGACCTGCCTGGCCGAAGCGAGCTGACTGGCTTCGCATCGCAACACTTTGTCAGGATAGCCGAAACACCCGGAAGCGCTCGGCAGAGCAATTGCCAAGCCATCCGGGTGTGTTAGCGGGGGTACCGTTAGAGCGGAGGTCTGTCAGCGCCGGAACAGCCGGTCGCGCAGAACGCCCCACAGCAGCGCCAGGACACTGAGTTGCCGTTGCTGGGCTTCGCCGATGTCCTCGCCGGCCAGAAGTCGGCCAAGATTTCCGGCGAAATCCGACGACAAGCGCGACGTGAAATCCCGGACCAGGCCGGATCGGCCGAACTGCGCCAATGGGCCGGTCAGCTTGAACCGCACCTCGATATCGACGGCGGTCCGTTCCTCAGCCTCGGTGCGCAGTGCATAGGTGAGCTGCCCCTGAACATTGGTGCCGCTCTTGGCATCCGCCCCCTCGCCGGAAAGGACGACGCGTCGGGCACTGGCATCGACCTGCTGGTCGAGCGTCCCGTTGAACCCGGCCGAAATCGGACCGAAGCGGATGGTCAGGCGGCCCTGGATCCGGTCACCCTCGACGGCCATGACCTCCGCACCCGGCATGCAGCGGGCGACGGTCGGGATATCGGTCATGACCTCCCACAATTTGGTGCGGGGCTGCTCGGCCTTCATGACAAGGGTCAGGACGGTCCACCCATCGTCGTCCACCCGCATGACGGGCTTGCTGATCGTCGCGGACACCGCGCCCGAACCGGCCGCTGCATCCTTCCGCTCCGCAATCTCAAAACTCGGTGGCGGCGCGTCCGGCGCGGCGCGGCCAAGCGGCACGATCGGTGCCCCGCAAGGCGCCTTCTCCGCCGCCGTTTCCGCGATCACATCGGAAATCGCCTCGACAATCCCCTGATAACCGGTGCAACGGCAAATATTTCCGCTCAACGCATGACGGATCCGGGCCTCGTCCGGCGTATCCAGCCGATTCACGATGTCGCGCGCCGTGACCAGCATGCCCGGCGTGCAGAAGCCGCATTGCAGCCCGTGGCGTTCGGAAAAGGCCTTGCGCAGCCGGGCCATGGTCGGGTCCTCGTCGAACCCTTCGACGGTGCGGATATCGGCCCCGTCGCACGCGGCGGCCAGGGCGATGCAGGACCGGCCCGGCTGTCCGTCGATCAGGATCGTGCAGGCACCGCAGACCCCTTGCTCGCAGCCTAGATGCGTTCCGGTCAGCCCCATTTGGCCGCGCAGGAAATCGGCAAGATGGGTCCGGGATTCGACGGAACCGCTGACCGGCTGCCCGTTCACGGTAAGGGTGATCGATTTCATGACGGATAGACCTGTTGGATCGCACGCCGCAGCGCGACTTCATGTTGGCGGAGCGAGACCGGATTCGCATCGGGCAGGGCCGCGCGAACGGTATCGGCAAGACCGGACAGGGCCGCAGCCCCCTCGGCCGCGAGCCGCCGGGAGAAATCATCCAGGACGACCGGCGCGCCGTCCGTCGCGCCCATGACAACGCGGCAATAGCGCTGGCCCGGGTCGACAACCAAGGCGCCGATCGCCTCCGCGAATTCGCCGACCTTGCGGCAGATCTTGTAATAGCCCCAACGAACCGATTCCGACCGCTTGGGGATCCGGATGGATTCGATGATCTCGCCATCGCGCAAGGCGGTGGTGAACGCGCCCTGCATGAACCCCGTCATGGGCACGTCGCGGCTGCCGTCCGCACCGCGCAGGGTCAGGACCGCATCGAGCGTCGTCAGCGTCGTCACCCAATCCGCCGCCGGATCGGCATGGGCCAACGATCCGCCGATGGTGCCCCGTGTGCGGACGGCCCGGTGGGCAATCCCCCGCGCGACATACTGCATCATGCCCCCGGCCGGGTCCGGAACCTTGCCATCCTCGAATTCGGCATGGCGAACGGCCGCCCCGACGGTCACGGCACCGGACGCATCCTCTATCCGACGCAAGGCCGACGTCGCAGCCAACCCGACCAGGGCGGACGGGCGTACCAGGCGCAGGTTCAGCATCGGCCCCAGGGATTGGCCGCCGGACATCACCTTGACGTCGGCGCCGGACAATTGGGTCAGCGCCTCGTCGACGGTCTCCGCGGCGGAATAATCGAAATCGACGGGCTTCATGCCACGGCCTCCGAAGCTGCCTTTTCCTCGGCCCGGATCAGGGCTTCCAGAATCCGTTCCGGGGTCGCCGGGATGCGGGTCAGTTCGACGCCGCGATCCTTCAGCGCATCGTTGATCGCGTTGACGATGGCGCCCGGCGGCGCAATTGCCCCGCCTTCCCCGACCCCCTTCATGCCATGGGCGGAATAGGGCGAGGGACTTTCGATATGTCCCATCTTCATGCGGGGCACTTCGAAGGCGCCGGGCAGGGTATAATCCTGCAGCGTCGATGCCAGCGGCTGCCCGTGAACGTCATAGGGCGATTCCTCGAACAGTGCGGTGCCGATGCCCTGGACCGCGCCGCCGATCAACTGGCCGTCGACGATCATCGGGTTCACCATGCGCCCGCAATCGTCCACGACGGCATAGTCCAGCAGTTCGACCTGACCGGTATCTTCATCGACGGCAACCACGGCGGCGTGGGTCGAATAGGTGAAGACGCCGCTGTCGACCTTCGGCTTATAGCCTTCGGTGACTTCCAGCCCCATCGTGTCGACATTATCCGGAAGCTGTTCCGGGCGCAGATACCAGGCCTTGCCGACATCGGCGAAGCTGATGCTGGCCTTGCCGGAATAGATCGCGCCGTCCTTCAGTTCGACGCTGTCCTCCGAACATTGCATCAGATGCGCGGCGATACGGCGGATGCGCCGGGCCAGTTCGATGCTGGCACGCGATACCGCCCCGCCGGCCATGACCATGCCGCGCGACGCATAGGCGCCGGTCGAATAGGGGGTCGACGCGGTATCGCCCAAGGTCACGCGCACGGCATCGAAGGCAATGCCCAGTTCCTCCACCGCAACCTGGGACAAGGTCGTTTCCAACCCCTGCCCGATCGTGTGGATGCCTGCCCGGATTTCCAGACTGCCATCCGGCGTCAGGCGCACGGTCGCCTGTTCATAGCCGGGCACCAGCGGGATGCCCCAGCTTGCGAACACCTTGGTGCCGTGGGCCGATTGTTCGGTGAAGGTCGAGAAACCGACGCCGATCCGCCGGCCGTCCGGTTCTCCCGAGGCCTGCCGTTTGCGCACGCCCGCCACGTCGATCAACCCGGCCGCCATGCGCAGCGATTCCGGATAATCGCCGCTGTCATAATGCTTCCCGGTCACATTCGTGTAGGGCATCTGCGCCGCCTGCACGAGGTTCTCGGCGCGCACATCCATCGGATCCCGGCCGACCTCGCGGGCGATGGCGTCGATCATCAGTTCGATCGCGAAACACACGCCCGGCCGTGCAACCCCGCGATAGGGCGTGAAGGGCGGCTTGTTGGTCGCGACGGAGAAGGTCTTGCAGCGATAGACCCGGAAATCGTAAGGGCCGGGCAGGTTGCCGCCGGCCTGGGCCGCTTCCAGACAGGCGGTGAAGGGCCAGACCGAATAGGCGCCGACGCTGACGGTCACTTCGGCGTCCAGGCCCAGCAAGCGGCCGCGTTCGTCGGCATAGGCGGTCAGTTTGTAATGATGTTCGCGCGAATTCGCCCCGGCGGTCAGATGCTCGCGCCGGTCTTCGATCCATCGGAACGGACGGCGCTGCGTCATCGCCAGCCAGGCGACGCAGATCTCTTCCGGTTGCAGCACGCACTTATAGCCGAAGCCGCCGCCGACATCCGGCGGGATGACCCGGATCTTCGCCTGATCCAGACCCAGCGTTTCCGACAGGCCGGTCCGGATCATGTGCGGCACCTGGGTCGAGGTATAGACGACCAACTGTCCCGCCTGGAAATCCCAATAGGCCAGAACGCCCTTGCCTTCCATCGGGTGCATACATTGCCGCCCGGTAGTCAGTTCGCGCGACACCTTGACCGGCGCCGTTTTCGCCAGATCGTCGATGTCGCCGTTAACGGCGGTCGTCAGGAACAGATTGTCGCCCCATTCGTCATGGACCAGGGGCGAGCCGGGGCGCCGGGCGTCGAGACTGTCAACGACCGCGGGCAGTTCCTCGATATCCAGGCCGACCGCTTCGGCCACGTCCTCGGCTTCCGCACGGGTCGGGGCGATGCACATGGCAATGCATTCCCCGACGAAACGGACCTTGTCCGTCGCCAGGGCGGGATAGTTCGACGTCTTGAAGCCGGGGATGCCGGAATTCGCCAGGATCGGATTGACCCCGGTCAGGTCGGCGGCGGTGAAGACACGATCTTCCAGGCCGGCCGGTTTCGTGATCCCGCGGATTCTGCCATGGGCGACGGCACTGCGCCGGAACGCCACATCCAACAGGCCGGGCATCGCGATATCGGAGACAAAACGGCCCCGTCCATGAAGATGCCGTTCGTCTTCCTTGCGGATGACCCGCGCGCCGATCCCGTCTTTTGCCATCTCAAAACTCTCTTACATCCGAAGAAGGGACGGCCGGCATCGCGCGTCCACGCGATGCCGGCCGCACGAACACCCGATCAGAGCCCGTAGGGGAAGTCCAGACCGCGCGCCTTCATGAAGGCCAGTTCCGACGTGTTGGTATACGGCATCACCTGCTTCCGGAAGGTCATCTGGCTGGTATAAACTTCCTTGCTCAGTTCGTCCGCTTCACCGGCTTCGGCGATGACCTTGCCGGCCACTTCGCCCAGCGTCTTCAGCGTCGCTTCGTCCAGGAACTTCATTTCGACGCCATGTTCGGTTTGCAGGGCCTGATAGGCCTGCGCGTTCTTGGCGACGAATTCGGACAGGACCACGCTGTTCGCGGTTTCGTTGGCCAACTGCACGATGGTCTTCAGATCGTCCGGCAGATCGTCCCAGGCCTGCTTGTTGATGAAGCAGTCCAGAACGCCGCAGGGCTCCATCCAGCCCGGCCAGTAACAGAACTTCGCGACTTTGTGCAGGCCGAACGCCATGTCGTTGAACGGACCGACGAAGTCAGCACCGTCGATGGCATTGGTCTGCAGCCCCTGGGGCACTTCGCCCAGCGGCATCTGAACCGGCGTCGCGCCGATTTCGCGCAGCACCTTCGCGCCCAGCCCGCCGGAGCGGATCTTCATACCTTTATAGTCGTCGATGCTGTTGATTTCCTTGTTGAACCAACCGGCCGACTGCACCGAGGTATTACCGCTGGGCAGGAATTTGACGCCCATTTCGCCATAGATCTTGTCGGCGATTTCCTGTCCGCCACCGAAGCGGAACCAGGCGTTCTGCTCTTGGGTCGTCAGGCCGAAAGGCAGCGGGGTAAAGAATTGAACCGCCGGCAGCTTGCCCGCCCAGTAAGCCGGATAGCCGTGGCCCATTTCCAGACCGCCATCGGCGACCGCATCCATCAGCTGCAGCGGCGGGGCGATTTCGCCGGCACCGTAAAGCTTGATCGACAGTTTCCCGCCCGAGGCCTTTTCGACCATTTCGGACACCATCTTTGCACCGGTCCACAGCAGCGGCGAGTTTTCGCGCCACGTGGCCTGCATGCGCCATTGGATCTTGCCCTGGGAAATGGCCGGGGCCGACAGGGCGGTTGCCGCCACACCACCGGCGCCCAGAGCACCGGCGGCCTTAAAGAATTGTCTGCGCTTCATCATTGTCTCCTCGTTCTCCTGTTCACTCGGGGCGGATGCCCCTTACCTTCTCCTGACCCGTCTCCGCCCTGGAGGCATCACGCGTGGATAATCAGAAGAGAAGTTTCGGCAGCCAGGTCGCGATCGACGGGAACATCCAGATCACGGCAATGGCCAAAAGCTGTATGGCGACAAAGGGGATGACGCCGCGGTAGATGGTCGGGCCGCTCAATCCCTGCGCGACGCCCTGCAGATAGAAGATCGCGAAACCGAAGGGCGGCGTCAGATAGCTGGTCTGCAGCACGATCGCCATGGCGACGCCGAGCCAGATCGGATCGACCCCCATGATGATCAGGATCGGCGCGAAGATCGGCACGACGATGAAGATGATCTCGAACGTGTCGATCATAAAGCCCAGCAGGAACATCAGGAACAGCACGAAGACCGTCGCCCCCAGCGCGCCGCCCGGCAGATCGGCCACGAAGTCGCGGACAACGTCGTCGCCGCCCAGCCCGCGGAAGACCAGCGAGAAGATCGTCGCCCCCAGCAGGATCGCGAAGATCATGTTGCTGATCATCAGCGTCGATTTCGAAATATCGAACAGCAAGGCGCGGCTGAACCGGCCCTTGAGCGCGCCCAGAAGACAGGCCCCCATAGCGCCGACCGCGGCCGATTCCGTCGCGGTGGCAATCCCGGTCAGGATCGAACCGAGCACCAGGATGATCAGCACCAGCGGCGGGATCACCGCGCGCACCATCCGCCGGCCCAGGGAACGCCGTTCATCCTCGGACATCAGCAGAGGCGGGCAGGCCTTCGGATTCAGCGCGGCGCGGATCAGCAGCCAGACGATATAGAAGCCGACCAGCAGCAGACCGGGCAACAGCGCGGCCGAAAACAGATCCGTGATGGTGACCTGCGCGCCGTCGAATCGGCCCAGTTCCAGATTGGCCTGGGTGTTGGCGTTCTGCAGCATGATGCCCAGCAGGATCAGCACCGTCGACGGCGGGATAAGCTGCGCCATCGTGCCCGACGCGCAGATGATGCCGCCGGCAAGGCTGGGATCGTACTTTGCGCGCATCATCGCGGGCAGACTGATCAAGCCCATTGTCACGACCGTCGCGCCGACAATGCCGGTCGACGCCGCGAGCAACGCGCCGACGATAATCACCGATATGCCGAGACCGCCGCGCATGCTTCCGAAGGCCTGGCCCATGGTCAGCAACAGGTCTTCGGCGATCCTGGACCGCTCCAGAACGACCCCCATGAAGACGAATAGCGGCACCGCGACCAGGGTCTCGTCGGTCATCAGGCTGACGAACCGGCCGAGGATGGAGGAGGTCATCCCCCAGACGAACAGGTCGAATTGGGCGCCGATCAAGGCGAAGAGTATGGAGACCCCTGCCAGTCCGAAGGCGACCGGGAACCCCGTCAGCAGGACGGCGAAGGTCGTCACGAAGAACAGCAGGATGAACAGGGCGTGCATGTCCTCAGCCATGATCCCGCGCCCCTTCTCCG
This sequence comes from Pacificispira sp., assembly GCF_965228185.1. Taxonomy (NCBI): domain Bacteria; kingdom Pseudomonadati; phylum Pseudomonadota; class Alphaproteobacteria; order Rhodospirillales; family Aestuariispiraceae; genus Pacificispira; species Pacificispira sp. The sequence continues at coordinate 523,733 of NZ_CBDDHE010000002.1, forward strand.
CCAGAATTGCCCAGCAGATGAACCGCGCGGATCAGGTCGGAAAGCCCTTGCAGAGACACCAGCACACAGAAGGCCGGCACCGCGGCTTTCATCACATACATGAACGGCAGACCGTCGATGGACGGCGACATTTCCAAGCTGAAAACCGACCGCAGCACCGCGTTCCACGACGCCGTGCCGATCACATACATGGCCGGCCACAGCAGGAACAGGACACCGAAAACGGTGACCACCGCGCGCGCCCGCTCGGACAGCCGGGTGTAGAGCACGTCGACACGGACATGCTTATTTTCGATCATCAGATAGGACGCGCCCAGCGTGATCACGAGGCCGTTCAGCCAGACGAAGCTTTCGGAAAGCCACGGAAAGCCGAGCTGAAACCCGTATCGCAGAATAACGACCGATCCGCCCAGCAGCACGATCACCGGCAGGCACAGAATCGCCAGATAGCCGATCCCCCGGCCAAGTCCGTCGATTTTGTCGGCGAGCCACAGTGCCGCCGACATCAGTGCACCCCGCCGGGAATGACCGCCGCGCCGACGCGCGCACATTCCTTAGGTGAGAACAATTTCATTCCCTTAGGCCCCCAAACTTCGATCCCTGATGCGACCGGCTTAGCCGAGCTCGCTGTTGTTAATAGGCAGTATACTGAGGTTTTTTTCACTGTCAATCAGACGAAAGAAAACTGCCAAACTTTGCCTTTTTCAACGGAAAATCAGGTGTTTATAGATTCTCTCAGAAAACAACATTGCTTCTCTCAGGTCTAAAATGTGTTGAATTATGGGTGACACCGCACATATACCTGCGCCCAGCACAAGGCTAGAACCGGACAAACGCTTGCGGCCTTCAACGACGTTTGCGAGTGTTTTTCTTATAAAGAACGCAAGGAATTGATATGGGAGCGAAAAAAGAAAACCTGGCGGAAACCGAGCAGCCGACGACATTGCTGGAGCGCATGCCGCTCTGGTCCCGACCGGGATTTCTCGTCCGGCGCCTGCATCAGATCCACTACGCCCTGTTTTTCGAAGAGTGTAAGGAATTCGACATCACGCCGGTTCAGTACGGGCTGATGACGACCCTAAAAATGCGGCCCGACCAGGATCAGAACTCACTGGGCCAGGAATTGGGACTGGACCGCACCAATGTCGCGGACGTTCTGGTCCGTCTGACCAAGCGCGGCCTGGTGGAACGTCGTCGCAGCGAAGAGGACAAGCGCATGGTCCTGGCCCGGCTAACCGAAGAGGGCGAACGGGTGACCGAAACCATGTACGCGTCGATGCAGCGCGCACAGGAACGCTTGCTGGAACCGCTGCTGCCGCAAGAGCGCAATGCTTTCATCACCACCCTGATCCGACTGATCGACGGCAACAATCAGCACGGCAGAACCGTGTTCAAGCCGAACTAATCATTGCCGCGTCTTCCCCCCGCCTTGCCGATGCCAGTCCCTAGACAGGAAAAACCAAGGCGGTGGGAATGATCAGGCTGTCGTAGACACAGATCCGGCGGCACAGAAGCAGGGCTCCATCCGTCCCCCGCGCGAATATGTCGTGATACGACCCGGCCTGATGGATATGGGTGGTCGGATCGTCATGCAGGGTTTCCAGAACCATGTAGTTCGCCCTGGCGACAACAGCACCGTCATCGGAGACGCCGATCGCCAGCGTGTTGGTGATGTAGTGGCGCAGGTAGCGCGGAGCAAACATCGCCGTATGCTGGATCGCGAAGGCACGGTCCTTCAACATGCCCTTGCCCTCGCAATGTATCAGGCCGACAGGCATGTCATGATCGAAGTTTTCCCGCGCCGTCACCGAATAGAAGGCGTCGTCGGTGAAGAAATCCGGCCAGGCCTGAAGGTCGCCCTCGTCCAGGACCAGGCTGTACTGAGCGTTGAAATCCTCCAGCTCGGCACGCAGGGCCCTGCTTTCCTCACCGGTCAGCTTGCGAAAGCCGCCGGCGACGGCGGCATCCCCGATAATCGGTTTCGACATGAACGACATCACAGCCCCATTTCCTTGCGCCAGTACGCGTACATTCCCCGAATGGCCGATTCCGAGATCAGCGTGTCGGACGTACCGGTCGGTGTTTCCGGATCCAGCGCCACAAGATGTTCTCCGTCATTGCCGCGCAGCATCCCGTCCTGAACGAACTTCATCGCCTCGTTGTCCTCCAGTCCCAGGAACCCGGCCGGGCCCATCAGATTGCCCTGCCGCAGGCGATGACGGGTCATTTCCTCGTCGTCGCCTTCATAGCCGAACATGGTCCAGTTCATGACGAATTCGTTCGGCCCTTTCGGTACGATCTGGCGAACGCCCAGCGTATTCATCTCGCGCTGCACGATCAGGTTCGGCCAGATGGTCTGCATCGTCACGGACCAGGGCGAATCGAATTCCGGAATGAAATCCATGAATTTCGGTTCGTTCAGCACCATCCCGTCGCGATAGGCCCGCATTTCGCTCTTGGCCGCGGAATCGACGGTCTTTCCGTCGCTCTTGGCCGACGCCATCGTACCGTGCCGACCGGTGGCATCGGCGATCATGGCCGATTTGTTGCCCGCGACCAACAGCCCGAAGGTGACCAGGAAGGTGTGCAGCAGGGTCGCGTGGTACGGGTCTTTCAGGTTTTCGTGGTACAGCTTCCAGTTCCCCGGCACCGTATTGCGGTAGTAGCCCAGGATCGTCAGCTTCCGGCCGTCGAAGGTGGCGTCGAAATCCGTCAGGATCTCCGGCCCCATATACTCCTCGATCGATTCCATGTCGTCATGGAAGGACGCGAAGACGACGCCGCGCCGGGTCGTGACATTGAGCTTCCGGATACCGTGCTGGGTCGGATCGAAATCCTTCGCCATGCCGCCCTTGCCCCCGACGCCACGCCGGAAGGGCACGCCGCTGAGATTGCCTTCCAGATCGTAGGTCCACTGGTGATAGGGGCAGACGAACTCCGTCACCTTGCCCCGTTGCTCGCGGCAGAACTCCGCGGCCCGGTGCGCACAGCGGTTCTCGAACACGTTGACCGCGCCGTCTTCGCCGCGCACGACGACGACCGGGGTCGGCCCGACGAAGGAGCGCACGAACTGACCCGGCTCGGGGATCTCGGCTTCCAGCGCGACATAATTCCAGGATCGGCCATGGAAGATGCGCTCGACCTCACGCTGATAAATTTCGTCGCTGGTATAGACCCAGTCCGGGATCCGATTCAGGCCGCCTTCGGGCCAGATGTAGGGAACCGGCGCGGTCGCCGGGGTCACCGCCTTGCCGATGCAGCCCTCGGGCCGGGAGTCGGACTGGCGTGGTTCAAACATGTCTTCGGGCACGGTATCTCCCCTGCTCATCAAATTGCGGCCTTCCCGAATGGCCGCGGCATCCGAAAATGCGAAGACGGCCCGCAGCGTGTTGTCGGGATTCATCTGGAACCAGGCGGCCGGACCTTCCTCCGCGCCGCCGCGCCGCCGAACCGCGCCGTGGGGATCGGGTATCCCCAGAATCTGGATGTTCAGGCCGAACTGATCGGACCAGAACCAGGGCACGCCTTCATACCGGGTCTCCGCCCCGACCAGGGAACGCCCCGCCGCCGCCGCCTGATCCTGTGCGTTCTGCCAGGATTCCAGACGCATCGGCCCACCGTTCGGCGCATGCGGATAATTGGCAACGTCGCCCGCCGCGAAGATCACCGGATCGGAAGTGCGCCCCGTCGCGTCCACGACGATCCCGCCATCGACGGAAAGGCCCGCGTCACGCGCCAGGTCGACATTGGCAATGGCACCGATCCCGACGATGACCAGATCCGCCACCACCGTCTCGCCGGAGGCCAGTTTCACGGCCGATACCGTGCCGTTCGATCCGTCAAAACCGGCGACATCGACGCCCGTGCGGATATCGACCCCTGCCGCGCGGGCCCGGCCGGCCAATTCTTCAGAGATCTCTGCCGGAAGGATGCGGGACACCAGACGCGCGTCGCGTTCCAGGACCGTGACCCGCTTCCCGGACGAGGCCGCCGTCGAGGCGACTTCCAGACCGATGAACCCGCCGCCGACGATCGCGACCGCCTGCGCCGCGCCCAACGCTTGCTTGAGGACTTGCGCATCCGCGTGGCTGCGCAGGTAGAGAACACCCTTCAGATCGCCGCCATCGATTTCCAGCCGTCGGGGCCGTGCGCCGGTGGCCAGCAGCAACCCGTCATAGCCCAGCACCGTGCCGTCGCCGAGGGTGAGCTGCCGAGCGTCCCGGTCAATGTCGCGTACGGTCAGACCGGGACGAAAGTCCAGCGCCAACCGGTTCAGTTCCTCGGGCGAAAACAGAAGCAGATCCTTTTCCGAGGCCTCCCCGGTCAGGATTCCCTTGGACAAGGGCGGCCGCTCATACGGCGCCGTCGGCTCATCCCCGATCAGCACCAGCTTTCCCGCATACCCCGCCTTCCGGGCCGCCTCCGCCGCCCGGCCGCCCGCCTGTCCGGCACCGACGATCACCATGCAACGATTATCCGGCGCCGATTCAACGGATTCCGGGGCTTCCGATTCCAATCCAGCATCCGCCGTAACGGCCGCCGGCAGGTCCGGATCGACGAAAACCGCACCGTCTTCGACCTTGGTCAGGAAGGTCGGCAGATCCTCGGTGACCGGGGCGCCTTGCGCCTTGCCGGTACGGACACAGAACCGCCCCTGGTGCAGCGGGCATTCAATGCAGCCATCCTCGACGAAACCATCGGACAGGATCGCCACCTGATGCGTGCAGACATCGCCGATGGCAAAGACCTCACCGTCCAGCCAATACAGCGCGATACGCTGACCATCGACGGTCAGCGGCAGGATTTCCTTGTCCCGAACTTCTTCCAGCGCCGCAACGCGCAGCCAAGCCATCTGTTTTCTCCAGTCTTATTTTTACACAGTATACCCCGTTTTTATCAAAACTCAACCACATCATGGTCGGCGAGCCAGCCATCGGATTCTTGTCAAAGTTTGGTCAATTTATCCTTCCAATGCGACAGATAGCCCGACAAACTTACGGCACCCCTCTCCGTTAAGCCGGGTTATCACTTGATCATTTTTATTCAGTATGCTGATGATAATGACAATAACCAATCTGACATAGGGAGAGCCGAATGCGACATCGGAGTAGGCGGCGGCAGGACGTTCCGGCGCAAATCGAGATCGGCTGCTACGGCATGCCGGACAATGGCCTGGACATCGCGCTGCTGCGTGCCGTGTTCGAAACCGCGAATGCCCAAGGGCGCCGCCCCCTTTTTACAATCCGACCCCTTCAGGGCGGTGTATTTTCCGGCGATATGTCCCGACTGGATGCGTGTTTCATAGGCGGGCCCGACATTCTGGGGGCCACGGCGCCGGCGGCGATCCGCAACGCCTATGATCTGCGTCGCCGATCCGCGATGCTGATCGGCATCGGGTTCGGGGCCTTCACCCTGACGGCGGCACGGCTGACGGACGGTGCGGCAACCGCCGTCCACCGCAAGGACCTGCCCAAGTTCAGAGAGTTGTTCCCCTTCTCACGATACAGCACCGCCCTGATCGAATGGGGGGATCGGCTGGCGACCTGCGCCGGCGGCATGGCGACCACCGAAGCGGCGCTGATGATTGTCGAGAAGCTCGCGGGCCGCGCCTTGGCGGGCGATGTCGCGGGCAGCCTGTTGTATCACCGCAACCGCTTCACACTGACCGGTCAGACCCTAGCGGTCCCGGAACCGTCCGCGGGAAAAGGCGATGTCATGGCCCGCTTGGCCGAGTTGCTGCGCGAGCATGTCGAGACGCCCTTGGCGACGGAGGATCTCGCGGACAGGCTTGGCGTTTCGATCCGCACGTTGCAGCGGCTGGTAAGGCGGCGGTTGGACTGCACCTTGATGGCCTATTACCGGCAGATCCGGCTGGAGCATGCAAACTGGATGCTGCGGGAAACGTCGAACAGTATCTCCGCCATCGCGGCCTCGACCGGCTTCCCGTCGCATTCCAATTTCACCCGCCAGTACCGCACGGCCTATGGCGTATCGCCCAGCGCCGTGAGACGCCGGGCGCGCGTGCAGAGCGCTAAGCCACGGCCGTCGTTGCCGACACAGGCAGCTCAAGCGCTTCGCTGAGGGTCAGCAGGCAGGCGTTCTTCTGTTCCATGTCGAACAGATTGGCGTTATGCGGCTCCAAGGCGCGGTCGCCGACACAGTCCGATACGACGATCGGCCGGAAGCCATGGGACATGGCGTCGACCACGCTCGCCCGCACGCAGCCGCTGGTGACCGCCCCGGCGACGAACAGCGAAATCACCCCGCGCTGCGCCAGCCAGGGTGCCAGCATCGTCCCGAAGAATGCCGACGGCACGGTCTTGCGAACGACCATTTCCCCCGCCACAGGCGCCAGTTCGTCGACGATCTGACTAGCGGGCGACGCTTCTTTCAGTTTCAGCAGGTTCGGCACCTTGGCCGAAAAGATATTGGCGTCGGAATCGTCATCGGCATAGACGATCCGGCTGTGCGCGACCGGCCACCCGGCCCGGCGCGCATGGGCCAGAAGCGATTCCGTCCGGGCAATGGCAGGACGGATATTGCCGCCCCCGAACATCTCCGGATCGGCGAACCCGTTCACGAAATCGACGATCAGCAACCCGTAGGGCGGGATCGGTTCCAGCGTCTGACCGAACCCCTGCTTGCGGTAGGGCGTCAGCGTTTCGTTGGCCGCACCCGTCATGCCGCGTCCTCCACCACACGCCCGTCGATCACGACCGGCGTACCGTCCAGTTCGACCGTGCAGTTCCGGAGCGGGATATCCATATGGCAGGCCGTGGTCCGCGATCCCCCGGCTTCGTTGTTCGGCCCCAGGGAGAACAGGAAGTTGCCCTCATAGGCCCGCGCATCCATCGCGATCGTGGCTTCCCGATCGTACAGACCCAGGGTCGACCATTTCGCCCGCGGCTGCAGCCCCCATCCGATATGCGACATGGCATAGGCTTCCGGATCGTTGAATGTCGCCATGTATTCGCGCAGCAGGGCCGCGTCGACACCGCCCTCAATCTTGGTCGCGAAGCCGTTCTCGATGGTCAGGATGATCGGATCCTGCACATAGGATTTCTGAGGGATCAGGATGTCGCCGCGATCGATGACGATGGTCCCGTTGCTTTCGCCCTCATTAGGAAAGGTGAAGGTGAAGCCGCTGGGCCAGTGATCCCAGCGCCCCGGCTCGTCCACGAACCCATATTCCGCGATGGCGGGAAAATCACCGATCTTGAACGTGACGTCGGTCCCTGCGGCGGATGTCGCACGCATGGTACGCGCCGCCTCGATCCGGGCCTTTGCCTTCAGGACGCGGGTCTTGTCCCCTTCGGTCGGCAGGATGCGCGCCAGGACTTCCGGCGGCTCCACCGCCAGCAGGATCTTCGTACCCGTTTTCAGGATTTCGATCTGTTCCGGCGAGAACAGCAAGGTCATCAGGTCCAGGACCAGATCGCTGGCTTCCAGGGCGGCGATCGCGGCCTTGTTGCCGGTCAGCGGCGTCTCGCCCAGATAGGCCAGCGCGTCACGGCTCAGCGCCTTTTCCCCGTTCACCGGGGGCAGATCGATCTGACAGACGATGGCCCCCATCGACTGGGCGGCGATCTTGGCCGTCGACAGGTTTTGCGGGTGGGTGTTCACGCTGGTCAGAATGGTCACGGTCTGCCCGGCTTCCAATCTGGACAGGCGCAACACCTCCTTCCAGGCCTCGATCATCTGAAAATCGGCTATCGGCATCTCTCACGCCTCCCGTTCGTTTCAGGCGACCGCCGCGCCGAGGAAATCGCCCAGCGCCCGGTACAGCCCTTCTTCATCATCCCACGGAATCATGTGCCCGGCGTCGGTCACGGTCGCGGATTGCAGGGACGGCATCAGCCCTCGCAATTCGGCTTCGTCCTCATCCAGGATAACCCCGCCCTTGCCCGCTCGAATCAGCAGGGTCGGCTGATCCACATGCGGAAAATCGCTGTGGAAATCGGTGGTATGGAATTCCTCGAAACTCTGGCGGATAGCCCGTGCGTCGCAGGTATGCAGCCATTCCGCCCGCAGGCGCAGTTGCTCCTCCGTCCAGGTCGGGCAATAGGCGCGCATCGCGTCGTGATCCATGCCCAGGACCGCCTCTGCGATACTGTCCATGTACCAGGGCAGCTTCGACGGATACTCACGGCGGCCCGGTCCGGAAACCGGCGGGTCGACCAGCACCAGACGCGTCGGATGCCCGGGGTGACGGCGGGCCGCCCGCATTGCAATCCGGCCACCCATCGAATGGCCCAGGATGCTGTAGCGTTCGAGCCCCAGCGCCTCGGCGAAGGTGACGACATCGTCCGCCTGGGCGTCCAGCCCATAGTCCAGAGCGTCCGAGGCTTCGGACAGGCCGCGGCCTCGGACATCCAGAATATAGGTGTCGAAGGTCCGGCCCAGTCTTTCGCCGACGAAGCCCCAGGTGATGGCCGGGCTGGTAATGCCCGGCACCAGAACGATCGGATCCAGATCCGAACGGACGCTTTCGCCGGCATAGCGCAGATAGTGCTGCCGGATGCCGTTGGCGCGGACATTGCCGCCATATCGGAAATTGCTCATCTCAGGTCTCCCCCAAATCAATAGGCGCCGGACAACAGCGCGCCGGCCCCCGGTGCGCGGCGTTCCAGGCCCAGTTCCTTCAGCATTGCGTATGTCGTAGCGATGGCGGCGGTCACGACCGGCTTGCCGGTTCGGGCCTCGACCTCCTCGACCGCGGCCAGGGACGGCATCTGCACGCAGGCCGACAGGACGACCGCATCAACATCGGCCGTCTTCAGGCCGGCCACGATGTCGGGCAGGTTCGACGGATCGTGACGCCCGACATCCAGATTGTTCGGGATCTCCAGCGCACGCCAGTCGCTGACCTCATAGCCTTCGTTCTCGATATAGCCGACCACGGTCTCGGTCAGGGGCTTCATATAGGGGGCGACCAGCGCGACCTTCTTCGCACCCAAAACGCCGAGCGCGTCGCACAGCGCCCCGGCCGACGTGACGACCGGCGCCGCCCCGCCATTATCGACGGTCGCCTTGTGCAGGCGCGCCTGCGATTCCCGGTGGTAGCCGTGTCCCATGGACATGATCGCCACCAGGCAGGCATAGCCCATGACGTCGACCCGCGCGTCCGACAGTTCCAGGGCACAGCGGTCCGACTGCGCATCCATGGCGGCCAGTTCTTCCTTCTTCACCGTCATCATGCGCATGCGGCTGGAATGGAAGGTAAACCGCTCCGGCAGGATGACCTGACGCGCGTTCAGGATCGCCGGGATTTCGGTTTCCATCGTGGTGTTGGAGCTGGGGACGATCTGTCCGATCCGGTATGATTTCTTCATGATCTTCCTCAGATGTCAGAGCTTGAACAGCCGGACCGCATTGTCCCGGCCGATCATCTGGCGGGTGGCATCGTCCAGCGGGGCCGTGTCCAGGAATTCGGCGGCCAGCTCGGTGCTTTCATAGGGATAGTCGACGGAAAACAGCACATTCTCCGCGCCCATCTCCCCGATGGCACCGATCAGGGCGTGATGCGAGCACACACCCGACGTGGTGATCAGGATGTTGCTGCCGAAATATTCCGACGGCTTCCGCTTCAGGGTCACTCCGCAGGGATAGGCCTCGAACCGGCTGTCGAACCGCCAGCGCAGGAAAGGCAGCCCCTCGCCCATATGCCCCAGCACCAGTTTGACGTCCGGGAACCGGTCGAACACGCCGCCGAACAGAAGCCGCAGCGCATGGCTGCCCGTCTCGACACCCCAACCCCAGGTGGCCCCCAGCAATTCCGGATGGTCGGCGAAGCAGAACGGATCCTGCTTGGCATTGGTCGGATGCAGATAGAAGGGAACGTCGAGGGATTGAACCTTGTCCCAGACAACGTCGAATTGTCGCGCGTCGTAATAGACACCGTCGGTATGTCCATGAACCATCGCGCCCTTGAAGCCAAGGTCGCGCACGCAGCGTTCCAGCTCTTCCGCAGCCGTCTCGGGCGCCTGCATCGGCAGGATGGCGAAACCGGCCAGACGGTCGCCATGCCGCGCGATACGCTCAGCCAGGAAATCGTTGGACTGGCGCGCCCGGTCGATCGCGGTCTGAACATCCGGTTCGCCCTGAACGCCAGGGCCGGTCTGGGACAGGATCACCTTCTCGATCCCGTTCCGGTCCATGATGGCGATACGTTCGTCATCGAAGTCGTTGAGACGGCGCGTCAGAACGCGCGCGGTCTCGGCCTCGATCAAACTGATGAAGGAGCTCGAATAGGCCTCGAACCCCGGTGTCATGAAATGTTCCTCGAAGGCTATTTTTCCCATATCCCGACTGGTCTCCATGTCTCGTTTTCGGAACATTAATCAGTATACTGATTATTTACAAGTCCCGTTCTTGGTCCCGCTTCCTACCCACATACCATTACGGGCTATAGATGCCTCTGAGCCATGATCTTCCCATTAGCCTGGCGCCCGTAGGATTGCGGCCATTTTAGTCAGCATATCTCGCTATCGCCAGATTACGGACTCCCGTCCCAGGCACTGAAGAGAGATCCCGATCACGATGTGGCGCCGGGCGCCGTTCGAAAAATTACGACGGGCCCACTTGCGAAAGATACGTTATAAGATAACATAACACCCCATCCGAAACCGCCGGAAGGGCGCCCTGAAAGGCCCGTACCTTCACGACGGCTATCCAGCATTCGTGAGATTCAAGGAGGCAATTCGTTGAGCCAGAACGACCAACGGCTACCCGTGACCGTCCTTTCGGGGTTTCTCGGCGCCGGGAAGACGACGCTTTTGAACCGCGTGCTGAACAACCGCGAAGGCCGCCGGGTGGCGGTGATCGTCAACGACATGTCGGAGGTCAATATCGACGCCGATCTGGTCCGCGCCGAAACGGCCCTTTCACGCACCGACGAAACATTGGTCGAAATGTCGAACGGCTGTATCTGCTGCACGCTTCGGGACGACCTTCTGAACGAGGTTCGGCGCCTGGCGGAAGAGAAACGGTTCGACTATCTGCTGATCGAATCCACCGGCATCTCCGAACCGTTGCCCGTCGCGGCGACGTTCGAATTCCGCGACGAGGATGGGCACAGCCTGTCCGATCTGGCCAGGCTGGACACAATGGTGACGGTCGTCGACGCGGCGAACCTGTTGCGCGATTACTCCAGTCACGACTTCCTGCAGGATCGTGGGGAGACCCTGGGCGAGGAGGACGACCGCTCGCTGGTCCATCTGCTGACCGATCAGATCGAATTCGCGGATGTCGTGATCCTGAACAAGGTTTCGGATGCCGATCCCGCCAGTGTGGACGCGGCCCGCAAGATCGTCCGCAGCCTGAACGCGGACGCGCGGATCATCGAAACGAACCATTCCGACGTGCCGACCGGCGCCGTTCTGGCCACCGGCCTGTTCGACTTCCAGAAGGCCCATGAACATCCGATGTGGGCAAAGGAACTCTATGGGTTCGACAGCCATACCCCGGAAACGGAAACCTATGGCGTCACCTCCTTCGTCTACCGGGCGCGCGCGCCGTTCGATCCGGCGAAGATCAACGCCCTGCTGACCGGCCCCCTGCCTGGCGTCATCCGCGCCAAGGGTCATTTCTGGATCGCGACGCGGCCGGACTGGGTCGCCGAGTTTTCCCTGGCGGGCGGTCTTTCGTCGATTTCGCCGCTGGGCAATTGGTGGGCGACCGTTCCCGAATCCCGATGGCCGGAGGATGACAACGGACGCGCCTATATCGCCAAGCACTGGCAGGACCCCTGGGGCGACCGGCGGCAGGAGATCGTTCTAATCGGTTCCGACATGGACCGCCCCGCCCTGGAACGCAGACTGGATGCCTGTCTGGTCGCGGAGGCCGAGACCGTCGACTGGGCAACGTTGAAAAATCTGCCTGACCCGTTCCCGGAATGGCGGCGGCAGGAAGAGGCGGCATGACGCCGTTTGCCGTCACCCTCGATATGTCCGCATGCCCGAAGGTCCGGGTCGTTCAGAATCCCCAGGACTTATCCGCGATCCGCGATCCGGATGTCGACGCGGTCCTGTGGCGGCGCGCGCCGCTGCCCGCATTCCAGAACTGGATCGACGGGCTGGCGCCCGACACGCTGCCGTCGCTGCGCGCCATTTTCCGGCCGGATGAGGTTCGCGATATACTGACCGCCGCCTGTGACGCCAGCAAAACGCCGCATCATGCGGAACGGGACCGGCTGATCGACGATGCCGCCGCGCTGGCCACGATGTTCGCCGGGGTGATGGGCGCGCCCTATCTGCGCCTGCGCTTCGATGTCATCGACACGAATGCCTGCTGCAAGTTCCACACCGACACCATTTCCGCCCGCCTGATCTGCACCTATAGGGGCCACGGTACCCATTATGGTCTGGCATCCGATGGGCGAGACCCGGAGACAATTCTGAGCACGCCGACGGGATCGCCGATGATCTTCCGGGGCAATCAATGGCGGAACCGGTCCAGCGATCCAGGGGAAGGAAAACCGCCCACCAGACTGGTCCACCGTTCCCCGCCCATTGAAGGTACCGGCGAAACCCGGCTGGTTCTGGTCATCGACCCGATCCACGAGCCAGCGAACGAAATCTGACCGCCAAGCCCCGGCTATCGGCAATCCACTACATCTGAACCCATACCGTTTAACCCTGAACGGAGGTAGCTCCGGACAGCAGCTTCAGCATGCGGTCGAAGCGGGCGCCCGCCAGGGAAACCTGATCGAGCAGCTTTTCGTCCAGTTCGTCCTCGAGAACCTCGTCGCTGTCCAATGTCGCCGCTTCGCCGTAGCCGAGACGCCGCACCGTGCCGCGCAGACGATCCGCCAGGAAGAAACACAGGGCCTTGTAGAGGCGCATGCCGAAAGCGGGGTCTTCCTGACAGCGGCGTTCGATCTCGGAATGGGACAGTCGCAGAACGGTGACGGTCCCGTCCGCGACCACCGTCGCCGACGGCGGCGAATCGTCGACGAAGGACATCTCACCGACGATTTCGCCCGTGCCGAGCCTGGCGATGACGCCGATCTTCTCATCCTCGACGCGGAGCTTTCCATCCAGCAGGAAATAGATGCTGTCACTGCGGACGCCCTGACGGATCAGGGCGGTGCCGTCTTCGTGTTTCACCCTTTCCCCGGCGCGCGCCATCCATTCCGCGTCCGTGTCCTTCAATTGACCGAGGATTACGAGAACCTTGCGCATGTTACCCTTGCCCTCTTGCTAGATTATCTGCCGCTTGGCGATTTCGGCGAACAGCCCGCCTTCGGCCAGCAGCGCATCGAACCGCCCCTGCTGAACCACCCTGCCGCGATCCATGACCACAATCCGGTCGACATGCCGCACCGTCGACAGCCGGTGGGCGATCACAATCCGGGTTCCGGTCAGAAGCCGCAGACTGTTCATCACCAAGTCCTGCGTCGTGTTGTCGAGCGCACTGGTCGGCTCGTCCAGAACCAGGATCGCGGGATGTTGTGCCAAGGCACGGGCCAGCAGCAGGCGCTGACGCTGACCGCCCGACAGGGTGTTCACCCCCTCGGTCACAACGGTGTGCATGCCCATCGGCATGGCTTCGACATCCGGCGCCAGACCGACCATGCGCGCGGCACGCCAGGCATCTTCCTCGGTCAGCGTGGCGTTGCCGGCAATGTTGGTGAAGATGCTGCCGCCCGACAGCCGGCCGTGCTGAAGCACGACCTGCATTTGGCGGCGCAGGGAGGACAGTTCGAGACTGTGCAGCGGCACGCCGTCGAACAGAACCTCCCCCGCCTCCGGTTCCGCGAAACCGAGCAGCAGCCGCACCAGGGTCGACTTGCCGCTGCCCGACGGTCCGACAATGGCAATGAACTCATTTGCGTCGATCGACAGGCTGACATCGTCAAGCACCAGCTTGCTGTCCGGCGCATAGCGGTAACTGACATGGTTGATCTCCACCCCGCCCCGCAGTCGAACCGGCGCCCGGGCGGTATCGGTTTCCTCCAAGGGCTCTTCGACCACCGGCCGCAGACGCTCGAACATCGGAACCGCAACCAGCGCCCGCGTCAGGGCCGTCACCAGGGTCGTGATCGACAGCATGAGTTGCCCGAAGGCCGCGTTGAAGGCGACAAAGTCGCCGGTCGACATCAGCTCGTCCTGCTCCTCGCCGATCGCGGCCGTCATGATGTCGAGCTGCTGCTGTTTGGCCGCCTCTTCCAGGACGACGGCGGTCACCGCGAATATCACCGCCGTCGCGAGAACCGGGAAGATCGACTGGAACACGGTCTGAATATTGGCCAGCGCCCGTGCCCGCACGAAGCACCGCTTCTGGGCGGCATAGAGGCCGGCCCATCTGGCGTAGGCACGCTTCTCCGCCCCGGCGACGCGCAACTTGCCGATCGCCGACAGGACCTGCAGGACGAATCCTTCCGCCTTGCCCTGTTGGGCGATACGGGCCCGTTCATGGATCAATTGACGGTGGCCCAGGAAACCGACGACCAACGCGGACAGGACGATCAGTCCGAAGGCCAGGATGGCAAGACGCCAATTGTAATAGAACAGCAGAGCGAGACTGAAGACCGAGAAGACCGCGCCCAGCAGGCTTTGCACCGTCGTCCCACTGAGGGTTTGCCGGACCGTTTGCACGCCGAGCACCCGGTCGGTCAGATCGCCCGTCGTGAAGCGTTTCAGGAAATGCGTCGGCAATCGCAGAAGGCGGTCGAACAGCGAAGATTGCAGGATCAGATCCGCCCGCCCCTCGACCCGCAGCAGCGCGATGACCTTCACCGCCTCAAACGCCGCAGCGCCGATCCCGGCGACGACGAGGGCAAGAACAATCTGGAAATGGCCTGGATAGTCCGCGCGCGGCAGCACGGTTTCAATCAGGTAACCGGTCAGCACCGGCGTCATCGCCGCAATGATACCGCCGCACAGGCCCATCAGCGCGATACGCCGGAAATCCGACTTCAAGGACGGCAGCACGAAGGACAGAACATCCCGCAGCGACGCGATGGACGACGGCAGCGGACGGTAGACCATTATCCCATCGGCGGAGAGTTGGTCCGCGACGGACCGGTCGACCGGAACCGGCCGTCCCGTCGTTCCAGCGATCATGACATAGCGGCCGTCCCTATCCGGAACCAGCGCGACCGCCTCGCCCCCCTGCTCCAAGAACCCGATCAGGGGGCCGTTGTCGTGCCGCCACCACCGTTCGCGCAGCAACACCTTGCGCGTCCGAACGCGATAGGTCAGCGCCAGGTTCTCCACCGGATCGATACCGGGGCGCGCCGGCGGGGCGCGCGGGGCGTCGCCGAGGTCGACCCCCAGCGCCCGCAGGGCGACACGAAAGGCGGCATGCAGACCGTCGCCACCGAAATCGATATCGGACAGATCGAAAGCGGATCGGCCCAGCATCGCCGCAAGGTCCCGGATCGACCGGTCGAGGGCCGCCGAGTCCGCCGACACCGCCCTTTCGAGACGCCGCCGGGCGGCAGCGTCCAACGCCGACAGGATTTCCGCCAACGCCGGTTGATAGGCGGTCAGGAACCCGGACAGCGCCGCCTGCCAGCGGCCGAGCGCGATCAGCGCCGAAAAATCGGACGCCTCAAACTCGCGGAAGTCGGAGACACTGACCCAGGAAGACGCCGTGACCGGCAGGTAGTCGGCGCCGGATCCGGCCCGCCCCTGCAACAGCAGCCCCCCTTCGGAGCCGCCCGCCGAACCGCAGCTCAGCCAGATCGGCCGGCGGCCGGTTGCGAATGCTGCCTCGCCCTGCTTCAGATTGCCGGCAAGGCCCGGTTCCACCACCACTTCGCGCAATGTCGGCCGACCCTGTTCGATACCCCGCAACAGGCCGGCAACGAAACGGTCCAGCCGTTCCGCCATTTGCGACGGTTCCAGACCGGCGATATCGAAGCCGACCTGGACGCGCGTCCCGACCGTGCCGACGGCCAGCAGAGCGAAGCGCCGCCCCTCCTCCTCCGCCAACGGGGCCGCGGCCGCAATGCCTTGCAGGCCCATCACGACATCCCCGGCCCGCGCCCGATACAACGGATACCGCTTCCCGGCCGCGCCCTCGCCTTCGACCTCCACGGCGAACACATCGACCTGACCTTCGGCGACCCGTATCGCGTCGCCGATATGGACCAGAAGGATCGGATTGTTCGATCCGACCTCTCGTATCTCTTCTACGGATGGGGCGAAGGGGCTCCTCGCCCGGTGGTGCTGGGACTGCGTCCGGTCCATGCCGCGTCACCCCTCGTCCGCGATCAGGGCGGCATAGGCGCCGTCGGCGGCGATCAGAGCGTCATGGGTCCCGCGTTCGACGATCTTGCCGCGCGACAGGACGATGATCTCGTCGCAATCGCGAATCGTCGACAGGCGATGGGCGATGATCAGGCAGGTGCAGCCACGCCGCCGCAGATTGTCGTCGATCGCCTTTTCCGTCACCGTGTCCAGCGCCGCCGTTGCCTCATCGAGGATCAGAATGCGCGGGTCCTGCGTCAGGGCCCGTGCGATCTCCAGCCGCTGGCGCTGCCCGCCGGAGAAGTTGGTCCCGCCTTCTTCGACATGACAGTCAAGCTGCCCGGACCGCCCCATGACGTCGTCGCGGATTTCCGCGTCCCCCAAAGCGCGTGTCAGATCCTGGGTCGGGACGTCGTCGTCCCAGAGGGTCAGGTTGTCGCGCACCGTGCCGTCGAACAGAAAGATATCCTGATCGACATAGGCGACGGACCCGGCATGGACATGTCTGGGGATCATCTCCATGGGATGGCCGTCAACGGCGACGGTGCCGCTCCAGGGTTCCAACAGACCGGCGGCGATCCGGCCGATTGTCGACTTGCCGCTGCCCGACCCGCCGACCAGCGCGACCCGTGCGCCCGGCGCGACGGTCAGCGAAATTCCATCCAGCAGGGGCGGGTCCAACGGACTGTAGCCATAGGTGACATCGGTCAATGTCAGTTGCCCGTCCAGGACCGGCGGCCCGCGCCACTCCGATTCCGGCGGTGGCGGCGCGGGCATGGGGTTCGCCTCGATATCGTCGAGACGCGCGATGTCGCCACGCACGCGCTGCAACTGCCCACCCAGATCGACCAGGGCGCCGATCGGCGTGATAAAGCTGAGCATCAGCGACTGGATCGCGACGATGGAGCCGATCGACAGGGCCCCTTCCATGACGCGCATGCCGCCGATCCCCAGAATGGCCGCCGTGGTCAGCGCGCCGGTCAGGACGGGCGACGCGGTCAGAAGGACATTGGTCAGGCCGATCACTCTCTGCGAATCCAGCATCTTCGCCTGATAGCCGGCCCAGGTCCGGAACGCGTCATTCTCCATGCCGCTGGTCTTCAGGCTCTCGGATGAACGGATGCTGCCGACCGTGGCCGCGACCAGCTTGCCGCCGTCGGCCATCAGCGCGCGGTTGATATCGACCCGGCGGCGGGACAGGACCTTCAGCAGGACGAGATTCGCGGCCGCGAGCGTGAAACCGACCGCCGACATCATCCAATCGTAAACCGCGATGGCGAGGCCGTAGAAGACGACCATCCCCAGATTCATCACATTCGTCGCCAGTTGACCGGAAAGCAGCATTGCGATCCGGTCGTTCGCCGCCATCCGGTCGGATAGATCGCCCGCATGCCGCTGCGCGAAGAAAGACGCCGGCAGATGGATCAGCCGCCACAGAAAGCGCGATGCCATGGTAAGCGCCAGCTTGGTTTCGAGGCGCAGCAGATAGCGCTGCTGGAGCCAGGTGAAGGCCCCGCGCAGCATGGCCGCGACAACGATTCCGATGACCAGCGGTACAAGCCAGTTCTCTTTCTCGTCCACCAGGATCTCGTCGACGAAAATTTTGGAGAAGCCCGCGATGGCGATCCCCGGAATGACAAGGGCCAGGCTGGTCAGGACGACGAATGCCAGCGCGGACCGGGAGGAGCGCAGGCGGCGCGCCAGAATGCCGACAAGGCTGGACCGGCCACCCTGGCGCTGGAAATCCGGACCGCGTTCGAAGGCCAGAACGACACCGGTGTAATACTCGCCGAACTCGTTCAGGGGCAGGCGCCGCGGGCCGGACGCCGGGTCGTTGATATAGGCATAGCCGCGCCGAATCCCTTCGAACACGACGTAGTGATTGAAGTTCCAATGGATGATCGACGGCACCGGCAGGTCGGTCAGGGTCTTCGGCTCTTTCTTGAACCCCTTGGCCGACAGCCCGAACCGGCGCGCGGCTTTCAGCAGATTGCTCGCCTTGCTGCCGTCGCGGGTCACCCCCGCCGCCACCCGCAGCGCGTCGATCGATTCCCAGCGACCGTGATAGCCAAGCACCATGGCCAGACAGGCGACACCGCATTCGACCCCGGTCATTTGCAACACGGTGGGCGTTCGGGCCCGGCCCCGGAACGGGCGGCGCGGGCTACGCCTTCTGGTCCCTTCCGCTTCCCCGCCCATGATTCAGGAGGCCCAGCCGGACCAGAACCCGATACCGGTATGCTTTCGGATGAAGGGCACGATCAGATTGACCGGGGGATCTTCGGACACGGTGATTTCCGCCTCCAATGTGGTCCCCGCGGTGATCGGCACCGGCGGGCCGAGACCGGACGTCCAGCGATAGCCATTGGCCGCGTCGGCGTCGGGCAACAGGTCGACACGCGCCGCATAGGGCGCACCTTCCTCGGAATAGGCGGCGACGAGCTGGTCGTTCTGCAGGATGCTCAACATCCCTTCGCGCGTCGCCGGATAATCGGACACTTCGATTACCTGGCCAATCAGGGCGCCGAATTCCTCTTTCTTCACGGTAGACGGGGCCAGATGGACGGTCATGCCGGGCACGACGCGTTTGCCGTCTGCCGTCGGCACGAACATCATCGCCTGCAGCACCTGGCCATCCGTCGCGATGCTGACGATTGCCGCGCCGCGCCGAACCACCGCGCCTTCGAAGACCTTCAATTCGGTCACCCTCCCCGATGTGGGCGCCAGAACCCGCGCTTCCTTGGTCAGCCGGGCCTCCAGTTCCCGGATGCGGTGCCGTGCTTCGTCGATCCGCAGATCGATCTCGGTCAGGTTCCTGGTATGGGCCGTGCGCAGGGTCAGAATCTCGGATTCCAGTTCCAGAATACGGTTCCGGGCCGCGCTGATATCCTGCAGGGAGGCGTTAAATTCGGCGGTCTTGGCATCCAATTGATCGCGCGTCGCATAGCCTTTGGCCGCCAGGGCCTCCAGTTTCTCCAATCCGGACGACAGCGAGTCCGCCCGCGCCTGCGCCGCCCGGATGATCCCTTCCTGGGCCGCACGTTGCTTGTCGAAATTGCCGGTCTTCAAGGCGATTTCCTGGTCGAAATTGCGCTCGATGACCTCCCGTTCGCGCAGTCTTCCGGCCAGCACCTCGCCCGCGCTTTCGAACTCCTGGCGCAACGCGTCCTGTTCGATCACGGCGATTTCCTGGCCTTTCTCGACAATCCCGTTCTGCGCGACCAGAAGCGCGGTCACGGTGCCGTCGGACGGCGCCATCGCGTCGAGGATGCGCCCGCCCGAGGTCACGAAGATGCCCTTGCCGGCAACCTGATCGGGAATATGTCCGAAGATCCCCCAACTGAGAATCGCCGTAACAACCAAAAGAAGGGTCGACAGCGTGACCCAGCCGAACGGATCGGATACCGGCACGATCCGGTCCAGTTGCTCGGGCGACGACAGCCTATCCAGTGCCGCCTGGCGAAAAATCTGACGTGCCATTTGTCCCGCCGCCAGCCCAATTCGCCGTGGTACGGTACCGGAGCGATCAGGCATATCTTATTGCAATCCCGGCAGATTCTATCACCACGCCGGGGCCTGGCGGTCGGCCACGTTTGACTGTATGTGCCAAATGAGTTGCTCGGAAATTTCAAAAACATGCCAGACCGGCCTGTCGGATATTTTTCAGACCACCTTCACAACAGACCTGATATTGTATTCGATGATCCACATTCTCGGTGAACCGACCGCGCACGCATGAACCAGATTATCGACACAAACGCCCCCATTCCGGTGCCTCGGCTGAGTTTCGACACCCAGAGTTTCGGCGCGGCGGACAGGCTGGACGCCTGGCGCGAGAATATCGGGGTCTTCTTTGACCTGTCGGCGGCCGACGGTGGTCGCCAGGAAGATGTCGTCCGCGCCCGGATCGACGCGTGCAGCATGGCCGGCACCGTCTTCGGTGTGACCACGGCCGATGCACAGTTGTTTGAGCGTTCCGAACAGCGTGTCGCGCGGGACGAGATGGAACACTTCCTGATCCAGGTCTTCCTGCATGGCGGCGGCCACACGCGCGACGGCGAGACGATCCAGGCCGGCGATATGCTGATCATCGATCTGGATCAGCCGCACAGCATGGTAACGACCGAGTTCTCGAACCTAACGCTGGTTCTGCCGCGCGAACTGCATCCCGCCTTGTCGGACATACTGGCCCGTTTGCACGCCCGCCGCCTGCCGAGTACCAGCCCGGTCATCCGGCTTCTAGCAAGCCATCTGCAATCGATCTGGCACAATGTCGGCGACATGACGGTGCAGGATTCCGGCGCTACGCTGAAGGGCACAATCGGCCTGATGGAATGCTGGCTGTCGCAGCGCCAGTTCAGTGAGGATCTGTCGCCCGAAGTATCCTCCGGCCTGGCCAAATCCATCTTCCGGTATATCGACGCCCATATAGAAGAGGCCCTGTCGCCCGATCTCCTATGCACCATGTTCCGGGTGTCCCGATCGCAACTCTATCGCATCTTCAAGCCCTATGAAGGCGTCTCGCGCTATCTCTGGGAACGCCGCATGGTCAAGAGCATGCGCATGCTGTCGAACCCGATCTTCAGTGAACTCGCCATCGGTTCCATCGCCTTCCGCTGCGGCTTTTCGAGCGAGCCGCATTTCAGCCGCAGCTTCAAGGAACGCTTCGGCGTCAGCCCCAGCGCCTTCCGCCGCGAGGCATTGGACACGTATCCGACCGACGCGCAGGATGACGAATTGGGACAACACTATCGGCAGCGCTTCGCATCCTGGATCCGAGAACTGTGACATAACCAGTTCTGGATGTTGAGGCATGGGTATCGCGCCGGTCAGGGGCGATAGTGGCGACGCCTTGGGAGGGCAAAACCCGGAGACGCGTGACATGGACCGTCCCCAGCCAAAGAAACTGGAGAAATTGATGACCGATAACTCTGCCGGGCAAGAGAATGTCCTAAAATTCCGATCCCTGCTGGAAACCAATCCGGCGCTTCAGGCCGATGTCGAGCAGCATGTCGGCAACGGAAGCTGGAACGCCACCGCCATCGTGCAGATCGGGCGCGATCACGGACTGGAGTTCACCGCAAACGACATCGAAACCGTCATAGATCAAGACGATGAACTGTCGGATTTCGAATTGGAACTTGTGGCTGCTGCCGGTGGCCCTACGCAGTGCGGCAACGACGGCCTGTAAATCAGGACAGTGGTTGTTCGGGCCCGGAAACCGATCCGTCGGCCCCTTTTCCCGCCTGTTCGAACCGGCCTCGGGCCGGGCACGACTAAGCAACGTCTTCTGGATGCTTGGACATGGTCGCTACATCTCCGAACAGCGATGATTTCCCTGCCATTGGGAGGGCGTGCGCCGATCGCGTCCGGCTTGGACGAACCTTCGGCCGGTACAATGTGGAGAGAATGATGACCGATCACGCTGCTGGGCATGCGAATGTTCTGAAATTCCGGTCCCTGGTGGACTCCGATCCCAACCTTCAGGCCGAGGTTTCGCAACATGTCGGGAACGGGACCTGGAACGCCGCGTCCATCGTCGATCTGGCGCACACCAAGGGTCTGGATTTCAGTGCCGACGACATTGTCGATGTTCTCGACGAGGACGACGAGCTTTCCGACTTCGAATTGGAACTGGTCGCGGCGGCGGGCGTGTCCTGCAATGATGACGGTGCCTAAACAAGGCGCGCAGCGAACCAACCCGCCGAAGTACGGTATCCCCACATTCTGAAATCCGGACGCAAGCCATTCTGGATGTCTGGGCATGGCCACTTTCCGCCAATCGCACAGATGATCTCAATAGAGGGGCGTCGTTCGGGAACCGGTCCAATTCGGCCAGTTGCTGAGATTTTATGTGGAGGAAGTGATGACCGAACACACAACCGGACAGGACAATGTCCTGAAGTTCCGATCCCTCGTGGACTCGGACCCTGCCCTGCAGGCCGATGTCGGACGCCATGTGGGCAACGGAACCTGGAATGCCGCCGCGATCGTCGAGATCGGGCAAGCCCGGGGCCTGAATTTTTCGGCCGAGGACATTCAGGCGGTCATGGACCAGGACGACGAACTGTCGGATTTCGAACTTGAACTCGTCGCCGCCGCCGATGCCACGAACTGCATCGACGGTAAGGTCTAGTCGCTAAACGATTGAGACCAGCCCGGTCTCGGGTTGTTGGGCGGCCGAAATGGGACAGGCATTTTTGATATGCGATAGGTCCCGAACATATTTCACGCCAGGAGGTTTGAATGACCGATAACAATGCAGGAACGTCGAATGTACTTAAG
This sequence comes from Pacificispira sp., assembly GCF_965228185.1. NCBI lineage: Bacteria > Pseudomonadati > Pseudomonadota > Alphaproteobacteria > Rhodospirillales > Aestuariispiraceae > Pacificispira > Pacificispira sp. Next base: position 546,214 of record NZ_CBDDHE010000002.1, read on the forward strand.
TTCCGTTCCCTCATAGACACCGACCCCGCGCTTCAAGCGGACGTGGCGCAACATGTCGGCGACGGCGGCTGGAACAGTGCCGCAATCGTCGAGATTGGCCGAAAGGCCGGGCTCGAATTCTCGACGGAGGACCTCGTTTCCGTCATGGAAGAGGACGACGAGCTGTCGGACTTCGAACTCGAACTGGTTGCCGCCGCCGATTCTGCGAACTGCTACGGCAATGACGTCTAATCGCTAAACGATTGAGACCGGCTCGGTCTCGGTTTGTTGGGCGGCTGAATTGGGACAGGCATTCTTGATATGCGAGAGGTCCCGAACATGTCTCACTATAGGAGGTTTGAATGACCGTTAATGATGCGGGGCAGGCGAATGTCCTGAAATTTCGATCCCTTGTCGACACCAACCCCATGCTTCAGGCTGAGGTGGCGCAGCATGTCGGCAACGGTGCCTGGAACAGCGAGGCGATCGTTGAGATCGGCCGCAAGGTCGGGCTCGAATTCTCGACGGAAGACCTCGTTTCCATCGTGGAAGAGGACGACGAACTGTCGGATTTCGAACTCGAGCTGGTCGCCGCCGCTATGCCGAATGAATGCGTCAACACAGACGCATAATCGTCATTTGACGAATATCACAATCGGGTTGCCGCCTTCAGAGTTGTTACTCCAGCGCCAGGGCGCTGGAGTATCGCTCGTCCACCCAAAGCGGCCCGGCCGGGACGAGGCGCCGCTTCATGAAGCCGATCATCCGCGCGTTCTCGCCGACGGTCTCGTAAACCGCGATCGATTTCGGGCCGTAGATTTCGGCCTGCCGCCGGCAGACATCGTGCAAGCCGGCGACGACCCAACCCAACGCCTGCAGTTCCGGGACGACATAGCCGTTGGTGTAATGGTGATAGCCCTCCGTTTCCGGGCTCTCGCCGAAGATCCAGCCGACCAGACGCCCATGGCGGCGCAGGACGAGCGAGATCGCAGGATCGATATGCGGTTCGAAGGTCCGGTAGTTGAAGGATTCCCTGTCCCCAACCAGCGCGTCCGCGACCGCACGATCTTCATCCGTGATGTCTTCCCAAGGTTCGGCGGCGTATCCAAGACCGGCAAGGCGCCGCATCATCGGGTCCCAGCTTTTCGTCAGCTTTTCGGTCCAATCCGCATGGCCGCCCAGCCGAAACTCCGCGAGTTTCGGGGGCGTCCAGCCGGATGCCCCCAAGAAGGCTTCAAAGACTTCCCGACCGCGGGTCCGGTTCGAATGATAGGCGGTCAGCTTCCTCGACTCTGCGCCCCGTGCCGCCGAAATGGCATGCTGCATCAATCCCCATCCGATGCCGCGGCGCCGGTATCCCCGCGAGACCATGATCGACAGCATCCGCGTTTCGCCCGGGACATCGCCACCCGCCGCCCGATGACGCAACAGGGCGAGACCGACCGGCCGTCCCTCCAGTATCGCGCCGATAGAGGTAACACGGCGGCCCGTCCCATCAGCCGTCGACTCGGCCCCTAGAAGTTCCCGGAAGCGCGGATAGGTCAGTGCCGCGAAGGCCTTGGCATCCGCGCCGTGGACGGGTCCAATCTTAATCATGCCGCACCTCCGTTGCCGTCCGGCCGGATGCCCCGGCATCGGATACGGACAGCAGAGCGAACGTCCCCCACAGGGCGGCGCCGAGGGCCAGAGCGAGTTGCAACACCCTCAAGGTCCGCCGCCGACCGGGATGCAGCAGTTCGGGCATCGTGCCCTGCCCATGCACGCCGGTGAAGTGATCGACGGCCTGCTGCCGGAACAGCGCCCGCTTACGGAACTTCAAGGCGTCCATTCGGGGCTCCTTTCAGAAACTACATCCGATTTTGGAAGGGGGCCCGCCGGTTTTTCCGCGACGAGTCTGCCTTCCGCCATGCGATACACACGGTCGGCCAGCGCCAGGGCGCTGGCCCGATGCGACACGACAAGGCAGGTGATTCCGAGCGCACGGATCGCGCCGAAAATCTCTGCCTGCATGGCATCGGGCAGGGCATTCGTCGCTTCGTCGAGAATCAGCAACTTCGGTTTCCGGACCAGCCGCCGCGCGATCAGGATTCGTTGCTTCTGACCGGTGGAAATGCGTTCGGAATCGACGATCGTCTGAATGCCCATGGGCATGGCATCCAGATCCGCCTCCAACTGCGCCATTCGCGCCGCCTCGCGGATTTCCGCCAAGGTAAAACCAACCTCGCCGCCGATATGCCCCCGGATCGTCATCGCCTGCTCCAACTCGTCGTCCTGAAGCACGGCGCCGATCTCCTCACGCCAGGTGGAGATATCCAATTCTTTCGCTCCGGCCCCGCCGCGCAGGATCTCGCCGCCCTCCAGCGCGTGGAAGCCGAGCACGAGCCGCAACAGCGTGGATTTCCCGCAGCCCGACGGACCGGTCAGCGCGACGATCTCGCCTGGCCCGACGCGCAGGGAAACGTCGTCGACCGCCGGCCGCAGCGCGGTCGGATACCGGTAGCGGACACGGACGAGGTCGAGGCTGCCGTCATTCACCCCCTCTCTGTCCCCCAGGGAAGCCACCGGGGTCGGATCGACCGGGGCCTGGGCAAGAAGGCGCAGTCGGCGCAGCGCCGGCCGGGCATTTGCGATCTCGCACAAGGCACCGGATGCCTGCCGTGCGGCAATGGCGGCCAGAAGGAAGCCCAACACCGTCGCCGCTTGCAGGGGCGATTCCGGCACATCGCGCAGGACCGCGACCACGAACAAACCGGCCGCGGCAAGGACGTACCAGTTCAACGCGGCGTCTGCCGCCGCCTCCCATCGGCGCACCAATCCGGCGGGGCCGCGTTCGGCATCGACCAGCCGCGCCCATTCGGCGAGCGCCTGTTCGGTGCGCACCGACTGCCGCAGCTTGGCCGCGTTCTTCATCAGGGCAGCCAGAATAACCCGGCCGGCCGGACGGCGGCTCAGCAAGGCGGTGGCCGGGCGCGACCGCAACCCGGCCAGTCCGGCCGGCACCAGGGCGAAAGGCAGCATCAGCAACAAGGCAAGCCCGGTCAGGTCCGGCGCAGCCCAGGCGACAAAGGCAAGGCAGGTTACGGTCCCGAACCCCAGCGCCAGCCGCCGCATAGCCCCCCCGCGCAGGAGGGCGAGCAGTTCGGGGACGGCCTGCAGGCTTCGGTTCACCTCCTGCGGTGCGTGACCTTGAATGAACAGCGGTTGGATGCGCATCAGGTGCTGATAGAGGGCGGAATGCGCCGACAGTTCCAGAACGCCCTCGATCCTGTGACCGGCGGCCAGCCTCGTGCCGCACAGGACCAACACGCCAGCCGCCCATAGCGCGACCCCCCCGATCCAGGCCAAGGGCGGTGCACCGACGGACAAGAGCGCGTAAACCCCGATGGGAGCGCCGACCAGAAGGAACGCCAAAAGCAGATCGGCGATCAGGCCCTCCGTCAGGCACCCCGCTATCGGTTTCAGCGGGGCCAGAAAGAAGTCGCGGACCCGAACGGCGGCCGGAGCGAAACACGGATAGAGCCGATACGCGGCCGGTATCAGATTGTCCATCGGGTCCACCGGCGGCCCCGCGCTACCGTCCGCATTGAGGATGTGCCATCGCCCCGACGCATCCCGATCGATCCCGACCGGCCGGCCATCCTGCTTCGTGAAGGCGATCAAGGGTCCGCAGTCCCGCTGCCACCAATCCGCCACGACGAAGCGGATCGGACGGAGCATCAGCCGGTTCTGCCGCGCCATATTCAACAACGCCGCCCGCAGCGTAGCGCCGCCAGGGCGCGAGACGACGACTGACGGAATGCCCGACGCCGTGGCCACGCTTTCGAATGCGAATGTCAGCGCGGCCGGATCGCGCAGCGGCATTGCCCCGGGATCGACCGCATCGGCATCCCCGGCCTGGAAGGGGTTCGTGCCATGCTTCAGGGGCCGCGCTTGCCGTTCTTCGGCCCCGGCTTCCTCCAAACGTCCGTCCGACAACCGAAGCGCCCGGTCGCAGGCGGCGATGGTCGACGCGCGATGGCTGATCATCAGCACCGTCGTCCCGCGCCGCCGAAGATTGCGGAACAGGCGCTGCTCCGTGTCGGGATCGAGCCCGTCGGTCGCCTCGTCGATCACGATCAGGCCCGGGTTGCGCGCCAAGACCCGTGCGAGTTCGATGCGCTGCCGCTGGCCGCCACTGATGTTGCCGGCGCCCGGCGTCAAGGGCGTGTCGAGCCCGTCGGGCAGGCCCGCGATCACATCGTCCAAACAGGCATCCGCGACGGCGTTCCGAAGATCCGCCTCCGTCAGTGTCTCGTCCCAAAGCCGGATATTGTCCCGGATCGTTCCGGGCGCGAAGAACGGATGCTTGTCCAGCCAGCCGATCCGGCGCGCGCAGTCCGCGGGCGGAATGTCCCGGACCGGGACGCCATCAAGGAGGACGTCTCCTGTCCAGGGTTGATGCAGGCCGATCATCAGGGCGGCCAGGGCGGATTTGCCGCCGCCCGACGGGCCGGTCAGCGCGATCCACTCCCCGGGTTCGACCGATACCGTTATCCGCTCAAACAGGGGCGGCTTCACCGGAGAGAAGCCGAACCGCGCATCGCGAACGCGGAGTGCCGCGCCGCCTGCAATTTTGCGCGCGCCTTCCTTTGGCGGGGCCGGTTCCGAGGCGCTGTCGTTCAGATCGTCGAGCGCCGGCAGAGAGATGCGCAGCGTATCCAAGGTCCCATGCAATGTGGAAGCGGCCCGCAGCGGCAGGTGCAGCATTGCAAGCAGACAGAAGATGGAAATGAGGCTTTCCGTCTCGCGTCCCGGCGTCAGCGGCCAGACCTGCAGGGTCAACGCGAGAACCGGCAGCATGAGCCAGAAGACCAGATCCGCCGACGCTTCCGCACCGAGCTTGAAGAGGCCGACGCGCTGCCGGACATCCAGCCGACGCGCGCACAGCCCCATCGCATGGTTGAAGAATTCCCGGTCGCCGCCGCTTGTCTTGAAGGATTCGAAGTTCTCCAGGCTGTGGGACAGTTTCATCCAGTGAATGTCGCGGTCGTCCTGACGCGCCCGCCCGCGCATCGCCGCCGCCCGGTCCGCCGCAAAGTTGAGACCGGCATGGGCGGCTGCCAGGCCGGCTACCGCAAGAGCCGTGGGAAGATGCACAAAGCCGAGCGCGAGAAGGATCATGGGGATGGCAAGAAGCGCCCCGACGGCGGGAAGGACCTTGCGGAACAGCATCTCCGCAACGGCATCGTGGGACCCGACGCGCTGCGCCATCACCGCGTGGACCCGATAGACGAAGAAGGCGTGGGATTGCGTCAGGATATGACGGGCCATGCCGGTCAGCCGGTTCCGGCAATAATGGTCCTCCGCCCGTGACGACGCCCAGGCGGACGCGGCCAAGGCAGCGCCGGTCCCGGCCAGCCCGGCGAACCCCCAGGGTATCCATGTCGCCTCCGCGCCGCCGCCGGAAAGAGGAAGATAGAGAAGCGCGGGAAGCAGCGGCACGGCCCAGACACAATGCGTCACGAAGGCCGCTATCAGAAGACCGGGGGGACAATGCCGATATTGCCGCAGGATACGCCGCCACAATGGGATCGCGCGCCCCCCCGGCACGAACCCGTCGCCCGGCGAGAAGGACAGCGCCACGCCGGTGAAGCTCTCGTCGAACTCCTCCCTCGGCATGGTGTAACGCCCGAAGCCCGGATCGGCGATCTGAACCGTCCGGTCGTCCAGCGCCTCCACCACGGTGAAATGGATGAAATCGGTAAAGACGACCAGAGGGAAGCCAAGACGGCCCAGCCGCTCCGGCTCGGTTCGCACGACCCGTGCCGAAAGGCCGTAATGATCCGCGATGCGCAGCAGGTCCTTGGCGTCGACGCAATCCCGGGACACACCGGATATCCGCCGCAGCGTGTCCAGCTCTACATGGCGGCCGAAATGGGCGAGGATCATCCCCATGGATGCCAGACCGCATTCCGTAGACTGCGTCTGGAAATGCAGGGGCACAGGTTTCATCCGCTGTCCATACAGGCAAAGAACGGCGACCTGCCGGCAGCGGCCGCGCTATTCGCCCACCGTTCCGACCGGACCGTCAAAAGCCGGTCGCCTCCGACACAGGGTCAGACATTGTTGCCGGTGCCGCAGTTCGGTGCCACACCGGCGGCAGCGACGAGCTCAAGCTCGAAATCCGACAAGGCATCATCCTGTTCGAACGCCGCAATCAGCTCCTCTTTCGAAAAGCTCAGACCGTGAGCGGCGGCAAGCGCCACGACCGCGCCGGGATCCCAGGCGTCACCCTTGAAATGCTCAGACAACTCACGCTGCAACGACGCGTTCGAATCAGCGAGGGCGCGAAACTTGAGAACATTCTGGTTGAGTTCGGCGGGCATCTTTTGACTCAATCGGTTGAGGGTGTCGCCAAGTCGCCGCGCCGTTGCGCGGGCGGCATGAGACCACCAGCGTCGCCGGACTTCACCGTTACCCGCAATATCCGCCGGAGCAAATTCGATTGCTCAGGCGTTCCAGCAGCGATGCCCGTCCGTCTGACATACTGCCTGCCAGTCAGCGCGGCGTCGCAGGGTCCGGCCCGGAATCGCGGGATGCCGGCCGATCAAGGGCTTAGATTTTGCTGAGATCGTCGAGAGAATGGCTGGGGCGCTAGGATTCGAACCTAGGAATGCCGGTACCAAAAACCGGTGCGTTAAACCGCTTCGCCACGCCCCAATCGCGTTGGTCTTGCGATGGGGCGCAATCTAATCGGGGCGTCCGGAATGGGCAAGATGCTATTGGACCCCGGCCCGCGCGATTTTTACCGCCCCCCCCAAGCCTAGGAAACGTGCGGACTATTCCCGCTTGGCGGCGATCATCAACATGAACGGGGCGGGATCTTCGCCATGTTCGAAATGCAGGTCCCCCATCGCGGTGACGATGCGGCGCTCGCGGTTCTTCATCGCGGCGTTCAATTCGTAATCGACATGCTGGCTCGGCAGAACCGTCTGGTCGACGAATTCCATGAAGTGGCGCACGACACGGACCGGCGTGCGGTCCATCAGATCGTCCGGGCCGTCAAAATCGTAAGAGCCTTCATTGCCGGTCTTGGCGTCGACCAGGCGGGCGGTAAAAGTGGCCATGGCGGCTATCCCCTTCGAAACGGAGCGCGACCGGCCGGACGCGCGGGCGATAGCTAACCCGGCTTCGGTTACGGTTCCGTGACGGCAGCGGAGATGCTATGCTCCCAGGGTCATTCGGCGCGAGGCGACGGATGACGAGACCCCTGGCATCCGATATGCTGCGCGACCGCTATCCGGCGCGCGTTTCTTTACGACTGACGGTTCCTTTTTCGCCATGGCGTTTCCGCAGCCCTTTCTGGATGAAATCCGTGCCCGCGTGCCGCTGACGCAGCTTGTCGGGCGGCGGGTGTCCCTGAAACAACGGGGGCGCGAGGATTGGTGGGGCCTGTCGCCCTTCTCCAACGAAAAGACGCCGTCCTTTCATGTCCGCGACGACAAGGGCTTCTATCATTGTTTCGCGTCGGGGGAGCATGGCGATCATTTTTCCTGGCTGATGCAGGTCGAGGGGCTGAGTTTCCCGGAAGCGGTGGAGACCTTGGCCGGCCTCGCCGGGATGGAGGTGCCGAAATCCTCCCCCGAGGAGCGCCGCCGGGAAGAGAAACGCAAGGATCTGACCGATGTCGTCGCCTTCGCCGCGGGCTGGTATGCAAAGCAGCTCGACGGCCCCGCCGGGCGCGAGGCGCGCGATTACCTGAAAAGCCGCAGGCTGGAGGCACTGACCGTCGAGACGTTCGGCCTGGGCTTCGCGCCCGACGACCGCGAATCTCTGGCCACCGCCGCCAAGGCGCAGGGCATCGAAATGCCGCAATTGATCGAGGCCGGTCTGTACCGGAAGCCCGATGACGGGCGCAGCCCCTACCCCCTGTTCCGCAACCGCATCATGTTCCCGATCAACGACCGGCGCGGGCGGCCCATCGCCTTTGGCGGCCGATTTATGGGCGACGCGAAGGCGATCGGGGTCGGCAAATACATCAACTCCCCGGACACGCCGCTCTTCGACAAGTCGCGCACGCTCTATAATCTGGACCGCGCCCGCGAACCGGCGCGCCAGGGCGAGCCGCTGCTGGTGGTCGAAGGCTATATGGATGTCATCGCCTTGTGGCAGGCCGGGTTCGTCGCCGCCGTCGCCCCGCTGGGCACTGCCGTGACCGAACATCAGATCGCCGAGCTGTGGCGCTTCCATGACGAGCCGGTCCTATGCCTGGACGGGGATGTGGCCGGTCAGAAGGCGGCGATTCGCGCCGGCGAACGCGCATTGCCGGGGTTGAAGCCGGGGAAGAGCCTGTCCTTCGCCTTCATGCCGGAAGGCGACGATCCCGACAGTCTGGTCAACGGGCCGGGCGGCGCGCGGGAAATGAATACGCTGATCAAACAGGCGCAGCCCTTGTCGGACTTCCTGTTCGAGACGGAAAGCGACGGCGTGCGCCTGGATACGCCGGAGCGCCGGGCCCGGCTGGAAGCGGACCTGTTCCAACTGATCGGCGGGATCGAGGATGAACTCGTCCGTAAAGAGTATCAGCGCGCCTTCCGCGACAAGCTGTGGCAATTGCACCGGAAACACAGCCAGACCCGCCTGAAGCAAACGCGGCGTCAGGCGATCCGCGAGATGCGGGCGACGCGAAATGACGCGCGCGGACCTCAGGCGGAACAGCCCTTCGGCCGCAAACTTCTGGAGACCGCGTCGAAGCGTCTGGTACGCCGCCGTCAGGAAATTGTGCTGGCCACCCTGGTCAACCATCCGGCCCTGATCGAGGAGTTCGACGAGGCCCTGGACGGCATCGCCTTCGACCCCGACCTTGACAAGCTGCGCGCGGAACTTCAAAAACGCGCCCTAGCGGGCGATACGCTTGACCCGAAGGCGCTTACGCACCACTTGATCGCAGGTGGGGCGGAAGCGCCTTTGTCTGCTGTTACCCATCCGGACGTGTTCCGACTGGCGCCGCAGGCCAAGGCCGGCGCCGAACCGCTGGAGGCCCGGCGGTTGTTGGAACATATTCTGCTGATCGGTCAGCAGTCGGTTTTGGTGGGGGAATACCGGACGGCCGGCCGACTTCCGGGGGAGGAAGGCACGGCGGCCGACAAGCGGGACTTGCGATTGGAAGCGCTCCGGCGCTCGGTCGACGCCGGCGAGGGCCGGCTCGGAGCCGGGCTGTCGGACGATGGCGAAGATTACTGATCATTGCGGCCGCGCTCACGGGCGGTGCGGCGGCGTTGGAAGGAAAACGGGCAATATGGCGACCAAAGCGGAATCGAACGAAGCGACCGAGAACACCGAAGAACAAGGCGACGGTCCGGTCCTCGAGGACTCCCATTCCGCGGTTAAGAAACTGCTTCAAAAAGGCAAGGAGCGCGGCTTCATCTCGATCGACGAGCTGAATGAGGCGCTGCCGCAGGAGCAGGTGTCGTCGGAACAGATCGAAGACGTGATGACCATGTTGAACGACATGGGCATCAACGTCGTCGACGGCGACGAGCAGGACGGCGACAACGAAGCGCGCCCGACCGAAGAGCGCGGCGAGGCCAGCACGTCCGATGCCGGCAACATCTCCGATGACGAAGTCGGCCGCACCGACGACCCGGTGCGCATGTATCTGCGCGAAATGGGTTCGGTCGAGCTGCTGTCCCGCGAAGGCGAAATCGCCATCGCCAAACGCATCGAGGCCGGCCGCGAAAAGATGATCGGCGCGCTGTGCGAAAGCCCGCTGACCATGCGCGCCATCACCGACTGGCACGACCAGTTGGTCGAAGCCCAGATCCTGCTGCGCGACGTCATTGATCTGGACGCCACCATGTCCTCCGGCCCCGACGCCGACGATATGGCCGACATCGAAACCGGCGATGAAGAGGCTGGCGAGGTCGAAGAGGTCAAGGCAAGCAATCAGAAAAACCAGAACGACGACGAGGACGACGGGGAAGACGACGGCGAAGACGGCGCGTCCGAAACGGCCGCGAAACCCGCCGCCAAAGCCGAACCGGAAGAGCAGAAGGCCGACGCCGAGGACGGCGAGCCGGCTGCCAATACCGGCGGCGAAGACGGCGACGACGAGGACAATGAAGAAAACAACATGTCCCTCGCCGCCATGGAGCAGGCGCTGAAGCCGACGGTCCTGGAGACCTTCGAGAATATTTCGGCGACCTATGCCAAGCTGCAGCGTGCCCAGGACAAGCGCGTGTCGACCATGCAGCGCGGCGAGGCGGTGTCCCGCTCGACCGAGCGGACCTATGACAAGCACCGCAAGGAACTGATCCAGCTGATGGACGAGGTGCGCCTGAACAACATGCGCATCGAGCAGTTGGTCGAAGAACTGTATTCGATCAACAAGAACCTGATCACGCTGGAAGGCAAGCTGCTGCGCCTGGCGTTGGACAGCAAGATCGACCGCGAAGAGTTCCTGAACAGCTATTTCGGTCGCGAACTGGACCCGAATTGGTTGGAGGAAATGGCGGACAAGTCCAACAACTGGGCCAAATTCGCCGCCAAGAACGCCGCCAAGGTCGAAGAGCTGCGCTCCGGTATTTCCGAGATCGCGAACGAAGCCGGCATGCCGATCCCCGAATTCCGCCGCATCACCTCGACGGTGCAGCAGGGCGAGCGCGAAGCGTCCCGCGCCAAGAAGGAAATGGTCGAAGCCAACCTGCGCCTCGTCATCTCCATCGCCAAGAAATACACCAACCGCGGCCTGCAATTCCTCGACCTGATCCAGGAAGGCAATATCGGCCTGATGAAGGCCGTGGATAAGTTCGAATACCGCCGCGGCTACAAGTTCTCGACCTACGCGACATGGTGGATTCGGCAGGCGATCACCCGCTCGATCGCCGACCAGGCCCGCACGATCCGTATCCCGGTCCATATGATCGAGACGATCAACAAGCTGGTCCGCACCTCCCGCCAGATGCTGCACGAGATCGGCCGCGAGCCGACGCCCGAGGAACTGGCCGAAAAGCTGGCCATGCCGCTGGAAAAGGTACGCAAGGTCCTGAAGATCGCGAAGGAGCCGATCTCTCTCGAAACCCCGATCGGGGACGAGGAAGACAGCCATCTGGGCGATTTCATCGAGGACAAGAACGCGATCCTGCCGTCCGACGCCGCGATCCATTCGAACCTGCGCGAAACCACGACGCGGGTCCTGGCCTCGCTGACGCCGCGTGAGGAACGCGTGCTGCGCATGCGCTTCGGCATCGGCATGAACACCGACCACACATTGGAAGAGGTCGGTCAGCAGTTCAGCGTCACCCGCGAACGTATCCGCCAGATCGAGGCGAAGGCGCTGCGGAAGCTGAAACATCCGAGCCGCAGCCGCAAACTGCGCAGCTTCCTGGATTACTGATCGCTCGAACGATGCTGTCCCTCAGGATCGCGGCTCCGGATGACAAGGATCTGTGTCGGAAATCCTGAAGGACAGTTATCCGGCCGGTCTCGCCAGCCATTACCCGCCTGCAATTCTCGACGCCGTCCTGCCGCTGATGTGTCTGGCCCATCCGGTCATGCTGGCTCGCGGGACCTATTTTATCGCGACCCTAGACGGTCGGCCGGCGGGCTGCGGCGGCTGGTCGAACGCCGCGCCCGGCGGGGTCGGGATGGAACCTGGGCTGGCCCATATGCGTCATTTTGCAGTACGGACCGGCGCCATGCGCCGGGGCGTCGGGCGGGCCCTCTATGACCGTTGCGCCTTTGAGGCACGCACGCTCGGCTATGACCGCGTGGTAACCGAAGCCGCGCTCAACGCCGAGGGTTTCTACGCGGCGCTCGGCTTTCAGGCGCTGGGTCAGGAAAGCGAAGAAATCAACGGCGTGCCGTTCCCCTATATCCGGATGGAGCGGCAGCTGTAGGAAAGGCAAGCGGGATGCAGGGATACAGCGGGGGCGCGTTGCGGACGGTTCTGGATCGGGCCGTTGGGCCCTATCTCTGGCGCCCCTGGTACGATCAGGTCGCAACCCCCGCCGTCGCCAAGGTCTTCTTCCCCCTGTCCCGTGCCTGGGCCTCCGCGCTGGCGGCGCAGGGTGATCTCGACCGGTTTCACGCATCTCTGGACGACGGACCGCCACGCCGCACCCTGGGGGCCGGCACCTTGCGGATGGTTCATTCGGCCGCCCTGGCCCATGATTCCGCTCGCGCGACATGGGACACGGCCTTTTTCGGCGACCGGCGGGGCAATCTCGCCTATCTGGAACGGGCGCGGCTGAAGGCGGCGCAAAGGTTGATGGCCTTGCGGGCCGCCTTTCTGCCCGGACAATTGGAGCGCCCCTTCCCTTCCGTCAAATTCGGCATCGCGGACGAAGCCGCCGTCTCCGCCCGTCACGCCGCCCGCTTGGAGGCCCCGGACGGCCTCGCCCTCCCCGATCTCGGCATCCCGATTCGCGAAAGCAGGCGGGTGACGCTGGATGGTGCCCATTGGTCCTGGCTGCGTTTCGATCCGCCGGCCGAATTCCGGACCGATGCGCCGGTTGAGGCCAGGGTCCGGCTTCCGGGTCAGGAACGGCCGCGCGGCACAGTGATCTTCGCCCATGGCATCGGGATGGAAAGCGAGTTCTGGGGCGATCGCGGCAGCGTCACCGACTGGTATCTGTCGCACGGATACCGCGTGGTCGAACCGCAGGGTCCGTGGCACGCCTATCGCCGGCGCCCTGGCTATTACGGCGGGGAACCCATATTGGCGCGCGGCCCTGTCGGATTGCTGGACTATTCCTGGGCCCACCTGCGTGAGTTGGGCCGCCTGATCGCCTGGGCAAAAGCTTTCGGCGACGGGCCGGTGATGATCGCCGGAATCAGCCTGGGCGCGCTGACGGCGATGCAGCTGTTGAGTTGGGCACGCCATTGGCCCGACGCTGCGAAGCCGGATTTCGCGATGCTGATCGCCCCGGCCGCCTCCCTGACGGAGGTCACCTATCGCGGTTCTCTGACAGGCGGGCTGGGCGTGCCGGACGCGCTGCGCGCCGCAGGCTGGGACGAGGATAAAGCCGCGCGCTGGGCACCGCTTCTGGACGCGGGCTACGCGCCCGGTATCGATCCGGCGCGCATACTTTGCGTGCTGGGCGATGTCGACGAAATCACGCCCATCGCGTCGGGCCGGGACCTGGTCACGCGCTGGGGGCTTCGGGACGAAAATGTCTTCACCCGGCCCCAGGGCCACTTTTCCGTCGCCCTGGGCCTGACCGCCGCGCCGGAACCGCTGGTCCGGGGGCTGGCGCTGATGCGGGGCTGATCCCCACCCATGCGTAATTCGCGGGACCGCCACGCGGAACACGCGCGGTTTTTATCCTTTGAGAAAAATCGGTTATCATCGATATAGCGCCATCGCGGTGCCGACCGATCACGGTTCGGCCCGCGGCTTTTCTACAGGACGGCCATGGACGGGTTACAGCTGGATGGTTTGGCGGCGGGCGCCACAATTCGCCCCGCGGAACTAACGGATCTCGACGATCTGGTGGCGCTGGAGGCGCGCTGTTTCGAAACCGACCGGATCAGCCGCCGCAGCTTCCGGCACCTGTTGACCAAGGGGCATCAGGCGGCCCGTGTCCTGATCGCACCCGATGGCGTGACGGCGGGCTATGCCGTCGTCCTGTTCCATCGCGGAACGTCCCTGTCTCGGCTCTATTCCCTGGCCGTGCTGCCGGAACGGCGCGGACTGGGCTATGCGCGGGCGCTTCTGGCGGCGGCGGAAGCAGCGGCGGCGGAAGACGGAGCGGCCTATCTGCGCCTGGAGGTGCATGCCGGGAATGAGGACGCGATCTCGCTGTACCGCCAGTCGGGCTATAAGCCCTTCGGCCGGATCGCGGGCTATTACCAGGATGGCGGCGACGCGCTGCGCCTGGACAAGGCGCTGATCGGCAAGCGACCGTCCGGGGTGGAAAGCTTCCCCTATTACGCCCAGAGCCTGAATTTCACCTGCGGACCGGCCTGCCTGATGATGGCGATGGCCGCGCTGGACAAGACCTATGACATGAACCGGATCGAGGAACTGCGCCTGTGGCGCGAATCGACGACCGTTTTCATGACGCGCGGCCCAGCGGGCTGCTCGCCCTATGGCATGGCGCTGGCGGCGGCGGAACGCGGCTATAAGGTCGGCGTCCATGTCCGCGATCCGGACATGATGTTCATCGATACGGTCCGCCGCGCCGAGAAGAAGGACGTGATCCGTCTGGTGCAGGAGGATTACCTGGCCCAGCTTGAGGAGAAAGGCGTCCCGGTCGACAACATCGCCCTGACCCTGGGCGAGTTGCAGGACCTGCTGGCCGAGGGGGCCGTGCCGATCGTCCTCATCTCCACCTATGCGCTGGACCGCGAGAAGGTGCCGCATTGGGTCGTCGTCGTCGCGATGGACGACCGTTTCGTCTATGTGCACGACCCGTTCGTCGATCCCGATGTCATTCAAAGCCAGACCGACCGCATGGCGGTGCCGATCCCGCGCGACGATTTCGAACGTATGTCCCGCTATGGCCGCGCCCGCCAGCGCGCCGCCCTCATCCTGCAGCGTTAAGGAGAGTTCCGTTGAGCCGAACCGTTTTCATCATCGATGACGGCGCCGAATTTCCCTATCCCGGCCCGGGCCGCGAGGCCGTGTCCGCCCATGACTACCTGATGCGCGCCAAGCCCTTTGCCAAGCGCACGCGGGTGGTCAATCTGTGCAGCGATTACAGCTATCTCGGCCTCGGGTATTACTGCGCCCTGACGGCGGAGGCGCGCGGCGACCGCATCCTGCCCTCGGCGGAAGCGATGCTTTGGGTCGGCTGGAAGCGCATCTACCGCCGGGCGCTGGGCGATATGGAACGCCAACTGACCAAGGCGCTGCGGCGCAGCCCGGATCCGGATGACGCCCCCGGCGGGCCGGTCACCGTCTGCTTCGGCGTCTGTGCCGAAAACCGGTTCCAGCATCTGGCCCGGGCGGTGTTCGACGCTTTCCGCTGCCCGATCCTGCGGGTCCATTACGAACGCGCGGAAACCGCCGGTGGAGAGGTCGTGTACCGCATCACCGATGTCCGGGTTCCGAACTGGAAGAAGCTGCCGGCCGCGGACCGGGCCTTGTTCGAAAAGGGTCTCGATGCCTACACCAAGCGGCACCGCCCCACCCCGGCCCTGGCGCGCGGCCCGCGCTATACCCTGGCCGTTCTGGTCGACCCGAAAGAGGCGATGCCGCCGTCCAGCCCGCAGGCGATCGAGCGCATTGTGCGCGTCGGTGCCTCCATGGGCGTGAAGGTGGAAACGATCGGCCGCCGCGACCTGCCGCGCCTGGCGGAGTTTGACGCCCTGTTCATCCGCGAGACGACGGCGCTGGACCATCATACCTATCGATTCGCCAAGCGCGCCGAGACCGAGGGCATTCCGTGTATCGACGACGCCATGTCGATCCTGCGCTGCACCAACAAGGTCTATCTGGCCGAACTGTTCCGAACCAACAACATCCCGTCGCCCCGCACCCGCGTGATCGACAAGGACAATCTGGAACAGGTCGCGCAGGAAACGGCCTATCCCATCGTCCTGAAAGTGCCGGACGGCGCCTTCTCGCGCGGCGTCAAACGGGCCGACGATGCCGGGCAGATGATCGCGCTGGGCCGGGAGATGTTGAGCCGCTCGGCCCTGATCCTGTCCCAGGAATATCTGCGCACGGAATATGACTGGCGCATCGGCATTCTGAACGGCGCACCGATCTTCGCGTCGAAATACTTCATGGCGCGCGGTCACTGGCAGATCATCAACCATGCCGCCAAGGGCGCGCCGGACGAGGGCGGGTTCGAAACGGTCGATCTCGACGCCGTGCCGTCGGCCATTCTCGACGCCGCCCTGGCCGCCGCCCGGCCGATCGGCGACGGGCTCTACGGCGTCGATACCAAGTTGATCGGCGACCGTGCCGTGGTGATCGAGGTGAACGACAATCCGAATCTGGATGCCGGCGTCGAGGACAAGGTGCTGAAGGACGGGCTGTGGCGCACCATCGTCTCGGACTTCATCCGCCGGATCGAGGCCGCGCGTTAGAAATCGCAAACTTTGTTGCGCCAGCCATGCCACCGCATGCTGGCGCAACCCGGTCGCCTTTGCTATAGGCCGATTGTGGTCGGCCAGCCCGACCCCGGTGGGCCTGTAGCTCAGTTGGTTAGAGCGGACCGCTCATAACGGTTTGGTCGCGGGTTCGAATCCTGCCGGGCCCACCATCCAGTCTTGTCGATTCTCATCGTTTTTGCGCACGAGTCTCAGAAACTCTGCATATATGGCGCTTTGTTCTTCTATTGATCGCATTAAGATGCGAGCAACTTCATGATTTCTCGTTGAGATGCAGTGCCGCCGATAATGGCTGCGTTTATGAGATTCCAGATTCTGCACTCAGTTTTACGTTGAACGTAGGTTTGGACGCCGATGTCTGAGGCAATCGAAGTCTGAGACCCTTTCAGGACACGGCAGCAGATCAGAGAGTGTCCGCTTTAACTTGTGGAGCGTTTAAATCGCATTACCGCGATCGGCTTCCGTCCCTGACCCAAAAGGGACGTCGGTCAGGCTCATAACCTGATGGTCCCATATCAGTGCCCAAATGCTCCGACTGGACTTGCGCTGCACAAGTGTAGAGCCTCAACCGAGCGATCAGGAATTATGTCATGACTCAACTGCGCCTGCGAAAAGTCTTGATCCAACCACTTACGCTGAGCTTGCTGCAGCGAGAACATTCTGCACCATGCGTAGGCTGTAATTCTTCGCCGCAATAACGCAGAGTGCGAAAACTACCAACAAGCATACTCCATAAATTGCACTTTTAACGTAGTCTTCTGTCGCCCAACAAGCCAGCCATGGCAAGGTGACGGACATTAGAGCCGTGATTGTTCCGATGTCTCGTGCAGCCAAATAGCGCCCGTGGGCATCTCGCACGCCAACCTCTTCTTGATGGTTACGGTAGATTCGGTAGAACAGCGCGTTCTGTTTATCGCCGGCCCGAGGAAATACTCCTAGCTCTCTTCGTAGTTTGCGCATATTGACGTTGCCGCTCTCAGGACCGATCTTCGAAAACGCGCGCGATCCGGGCAATGGGTCTTTCCAGCGCCAATGCATCAGCCGGTCGCGCCATTTTGGCGGAACGAAGCCCAGCAAAAGAAGTGAGGCGATTACGATGATTCCAAGACCTACTGTGCCGGGTGCGGCAAATGTCTCCAACTGTTTCGCCAAACTAGTTCGGCCTACTGAAAGCAGTTTCATTGGTTCGACCGTAACCCAAATATAGGCGAGTACGTGACAAATCATCGCGGCTCTGATCAGCCAAGCATTCTGCTCCTTGAGGGATTTGCGTTCGGTCATCAATCGGGCTCCTTCGTATGCATTAGAGCATGAAAGCGTCTCGGCGTGACGATCAGCAAAATCGACGGCGGAGTGCGCTCTGCCGCCAACTCAGCCGCGGTATTCCAATCGGTTCCTGAAGGACCATCATCCTGAAGATGGCTGTGCCAGGTTCCTACGTCGAACAGCGTTC
Source organism: Pacificispira sp. (assembly GCF_965228185.1). Taxonomy (NCBI): domain Bacteria; kingdom Pseudomonadati; phylum Pseudomonadota; class Alphaproteobacteria; order Rhodospirillales; family Aestuariispiraceae; genus Pacificispira; species Pacificispira sp. The sequence continues at coordinate 563,687 of NZ_CBDDHE010000002.1, forward strand.
TTCCGCTCAATTCGTGTCGTGCCTCGATGGCCGCGTGGAGACCTTGAGTGCCAAGCACAAAGAGGTCGGAACTCCGCTGGCTGTCAGGCGGTGCCTCCAGAAGATCGACGACGGTAACCACCTTGAGGCGCGCGCTTGTGCAGCCGATCATCACCCCGCCCGTTTCGACTTTCAGGTGGGATTCTGCTTCCGCACGAATGCGGTTGGCTACACGCTTCGATATTCTGAGCTCCCAGCCATCGGTACCAGCGATAGCGACGGTCTCAAATGGGGGAACTCTTTGCCGGGCCCAACTGGTGTCAGGGGTACCGTCGCCCATTGCACCCGTAACAATTATACCGTGTGTATTGGGTACCGTCAGCAGGTCATCGATCTCCAGTGCAAGGCTCGCGGTCATCGCCGAAAGCCGCGCGTCGCTAATCTGCATTGTTAGTGATCCACAGCCCTGTCCGATCCGGATCTCTGCAAGTCCTTCGTCTGGATCGAATAGCAGTTTGCCGGCTCTAGTGTCACCGATCGTGGCATACATCTCGGCCATGAGATCGGTATGGTTTGGATTGTGCCGTGGTCCGTCGGCTAAGAGGTAAGCTCCGCGCCCGCGTCCGAACAACGCCGCTTCGAAGAGCCGCGGTCGGTGGTGTGACGTCGCGGCAGCGACGAGTGCCTCGCGCACCGACAGCGATGCGGTCGAGTTGATGATCGCGCCAGCCTGTTTCGGCAAAAGAACCTTGGCAAACTTCGGATCATGCAAGTCAATGCCGAGATCGCCCTTATGCTTCTCAGGCCGTAAACCAAACCCGGCGAGCTCCGCGGCAAGAGCCTCTGCCTTGTTTTGGGTGACGTGTGACGGACCAAGTGCATGCCGGGCCATATTATGCGGACGAAGGCTCGATTGATCGCTAACCAGCATGATATCCTGTCCGCTACGTGCGGCATGGAGGGCAAGCTTGGATCCGACGCTTCCGCAACCGAGCATAACAAGAGGTGACCGCTCCGGCGATCCAGAGAGTGAACGCATTAGTGGAGCACTGATTTGTTGATAGTGTGCAGTAGGCGAAGTTGGTTCGTCATCGCCTTGTGCGAACAGCGACTGACGCCGCGATCCTGCACGGATTTCGACGATGTAAGGTAAGAGTTCGATGTCCGATTCAGTGCCGATGAGATGGACCGGTCTGCGGATGCATAGGATCACAGCGATGGGAATCGGGGCCGCAAGGACGAAGCCGTCGAAGCTGCGTTCAAGATTGCTTAGGAAGGCATTCAGGCCCCTTGCGCACCCAACCTCCTCGGCGCGGGCGCGAAGCTGCCCAAGCGTTTCCACATCCTCGGGCATGTAGTTCGAATGGACGCGCGCACTGCCGTCCGGATTCTTGTCCGGCCAGATGATCGCGACGACAGTATTGCCCGTGCGGATGCCGCCAAGCATAGGGCTCGCGGAGAAGGTGTCATCACCCTCGCTCTTCTTGAGCGGAGTTCGCTCTCCATCGCTTGTAAGCCATGCCTCTGCATCGAGGCCGAGCCGACCGCTCGGATCGCCTCTGCGGTAGTACTTGGCTTTCCAAACGGTCCAGCCGCCTTTCTGATCAACGAGAGATCGCGCACGCTCGGCATCGAATTCGACTATGTCACGATAACCGTGCCGCAGCATGGGCTCCCACCCTTGATCAGGATCGATCAGACCGTTGATCGCCGCTTTGCGAAGCCAAACTGCTAGCTGATCGACGAGGTGAAACACACCGTAATCGACGAGCCCGAACTGCAAGAAGAATTCATCCTGATCGCCGTCGATCAGGCATGGGCGCGGCGGAGTCGAGAACGGCATCAGATGCGGAAAGTTGCGAGGGAAATCTTCACGCAGGTAAAAGCGAGGAGACTGCCATGGCCAGTTAGCCGGCAGTTTGAGCACAACGGGCTCGCAGGTTCGGACGCCACTCGAGCTTACGCCATCCGCCTTCGCGTCGAGTGGCATCTCGACATTCATATCAAGACGAACCCGTTCGCGGTCGTGCTCTCGTTCGAGAACTTCACCGCCTACACACTCCGAGTGCTGAAGTGCTACTCGAAGCACATGACCGGCCGCGCTGGCTTCATCATAGGCTACCATCTGCGCGTCCATGGGCGCGAGCCTGGCTAGCGGTGGCGCCGATACCCATGGCAGCCACTGCGGCCATGGCGACGCTTTTCACGGTCTTGATGATGCCGCTGGCGGTAATCTCATACTCGAGCGCGCGTTCCTCGTCTTCCCAGACATCGGTCACGCAGATGAATCGATCACTTTTTCCCTCAACAATAGAGATATACTCGCGCTTGGCTCGATCGCAGGGGGGGTCAGAATCGTCAGTACTAATTGTTTTTGAACTCGCCACCACGATCGCGCCCTTCCGGATCTGACCGAGCGCGTTACGGGCCGCCTCGCAAACTTTCGCGTCCTCGCCCATCTTGGACCAGCTGTCGTAGCTCAGGCTGTGCCACGAGCAATGGTGGGGCGCCTGAAGAATATCGTAGTCGAGCCAGTCGGCATGTTCGTCACCTAAATTGTCCCACAGTCGCTCCCAGATCGCTACCTCGGCATCGCCACCTGACAAGAAGCGACACTTGTCGAAGATCCCGCCACCGCGGATTGAGAAGCGGATAATGACCGACGAGCGGTTCTTCGCGAGCAATTCTTCGGCGCCCTCGTCGTCACCTTGGGAAAGTGGAGCAAGCAGCCGACCTTCGAAGGCGCCAGAAGTGTTCTCGTTGAGCTTGGAGATGCTTTCGTTTGTTCTCACAACGATGCCAAGGATGTCGTCCGTCTTGCCATCCTCGTCCTCGCCCATGATCTGAATGCGGTTGCCTAAGCTTGCGATAGTTCCATTCTCACGAAAAATCGCGACGCGGCGCCGTGCCTCCTTGGCCCACGCTTTGGCGTCTGAGCAGAGCGTAAGACTCTTGCTTGCCCTGCGAAAAATCACAGGGGACGACCACATCTCGTGAATGAGGATTTTGTCATCATCTTCGTCCCAATCCTCGGGCGGGCCAAGGTGAAAGTGGGCTTCAAGCCCAGATATGTGGTCCTTGTCGGGATGGCTGAGCAGAAACCCGTCCACATACAAACGCCCCTCGTCGTCCCGGTTCAGCCGTTGGCGCAGATCGGCAATAACGTCGGGCGTGTCGTCGGCGTCGATATCAGCAGCCTTACGTACATGAAGGTCGATCAAAAGCTTCTGATCGTTATCCAGCGTCACCAAGGTCATATCGCCGTTGCCGACAGGGAAAAACACGATTGAAGCAGTCATCTTCTAACCTTCCGTTGGGTCCGGTGATGGCCCATCCGCCACCGACTGATCGCTTCTCGCCTTTCGATCGAGTATCCTCCAGCGTATCAAAGGGGGTGGACCGAGGAGTCGTGAAACTATATAGGTATTGGAACTTGACCCGTCAAGTTTCCCAAGGGGTTAAAATGGCAGACGACGAGAACCGCCGCTCTTGGACCCAGATCCGGCGCTTTGAATTCATCGAATGGAAACTTTTTTGGGAAGGATTTCTCAATCGCAGTGACCTTGAGGACCAGTTTGACATCTCCACGCCACAAGCCTCCGTCGACCTGCGCAATTATCGGGAGGCTGCGGCTGAGAACATTTCATACGACGCGACGGTAAAGTCCTTTGTCTCAGCACCAGGGCTAAAGCCACGGTTTCTCAAAGCTTCAGCCGATCGGCTTCTGCTGCAAATTCGCGCGTGGTTGTCCGGGGCTCTTCCACGTGAAGACTTATGGTTCAAAACACCCCCACCTGTCGCGATTGCGCCGGACATTGTCCGGCATGTTGAACCTAAAATGCTGAGGGCGATCTTGCGCGCGATCCAGCGCCAAGAGGCGATCAACGTCCTCTATCAATCATTGACAAATACCCGGTGGCGGATGGTCGCACCTCACGCATTGGCATTCGACGGTTATCGATGGCATATGCGGGCTTGGGCCTGCGACCGAGGGGATTTTCGAGATTTCGTCATAAGTCGGGTGCAGAAAATTGGGAAGTCGGAAGCGGCGACCTATGATGTCGCTGACGATATCGAATGGAATACTCTCACCACGTTACGGCTCTGTCCTCACCCGGGCCTCAGTGACGAACAGGCTGCAGCGATCCGGCGTGACTATGGCATGAAGGGGAATTGCCGCTCTATTGAGATGCGTCTTTCGCTGGCCTACTACTTTATTATGCGGATGAACCTCGATCTCGACGATCTTCCCCCTCAACGAGCTCAAGTCTCTCTTGAGAATTTGCATGAAGTGAAAAAGCAAATTGAATTAGCTCGTGCTGAGACAAAGCGGAGGCTTGCCCGTTAGCGACATGTGACCCGCGACCTCAAGCTTTCCTCCAGGTTTCGGTAGAGTCCGCTTCTTTGGGGGCAGATCAGGGCTCTTGGTGTGTCTGTCGAAACAGCTTGAAAAATGCAAATTCGTCGAACTTGCTGTGTTCGTGAACCTCACGATGGGGTTCAAAATCTTATGTGGGCGAGCGTGTCATTTTGTGTCGGTTGTTTTTTATGAAATGAAGTTTGTGTATTGATTTCATAGATATAATAAAAATTATGTAGTATTTAATTTTGGAATTTAAAGTATGCTGCAAGACACATGTGTTGTACTTAGAAAAGACTTTCTAATTCTTTTTATTTCTTTGAGTGCGCAATGTGACTCGCCTACCATGGCCACTCTGCTTGGCAAGATGGAGGTGATATCAGCCAAAAAAAAGAAAAAGCCGCCAGAAGGTTCTGACGACTTGATCTCTTAGGCATTTCTCAACTCCTAAGTACATCGGTGTCGCCAGAAAATCAAGTCGGAATCGCGATTCCGGCAACCGAAAACTATTGCCTAAATTAGGAGACACCAATGTCAGGAATGGTCAGGCGCGTTGTGACGCGCAGTACGAAACGTGTTGTGGGCCGTTTCCCGAGCCGCAAGTCCGGCCGCCCCGTTGAGTATGAGTCACAGATTGAACGGGACATGATTTATCGGCTGGAAGCATGCCCGTTTGTACAGAGCTATCGGGCCCAGCCAAGTCGATGCAATTATTTCCACGAGGGTGCTTTCCGAACGTATGTGCCGGACTTCCATGTCCAAACAAAACTGGGTGAGTTCCTAGTCGAAGTGAAGCCAGACGACGTCCTGAATGATCCCGATGAGATCTCGCGACTTCGCAGTATCGCCAAAATGTTTCGATCGCGCGGAACCCGGTTTCGGCTCTTTCTCGAAGCCGAGATCCGCCGGCGACCCTACCTCCAGAATGCGGAGTTGGTGAATAGGTATCGGTTCGAGAACTATGATCCACCTCCGAGAGCCTACGCGATACTAAACCGCATTCTGGATTGCGGAATCCGGACGACTGCCGCGGAAATAACAAATCATTTGGATATGAAGTGCGTGCGGCATGCGGTGCTGCCGCTGATCTCCCTTGGGCTCGCACGTATGAATTTTTCAGAGCCCTTTGGGGCCAAGTCCGTAATTTGGCGTCCCGTTTGGGAGGCCACGCTATGAGCAATATTGAAACACATGCACAGAACGGCTCATCAGCGATCTCGATCAAACAGCTGGCTCCCTTGGAGATGCATGACGAGGTTCTTGATGTAGAGACTTTGTCAGCCAAGCAGCGGGATCTGCTTCGTTTCAAGCTTCACCTGTTGAAGCAGATAAAGGACCGTGGGCATGACCGTATTTCTGTTGCGGTCTATGAGGAGGCGGTGTCGGGCATTGACGGCAAGAGACCAGACATTTCAACGGTAAGAAGGTGGTGGAAGGCTTGGAGAAACGCCGACTTCAGCGTTTGGGCGCTACTTCCGCGTCAAACTGGTCGGCCGCGGCGTATGGCACTTGTACCTGCGGTCCGAGCCATAGTCGAAAAGGTGATTTTGGACCTTTACCTTAATCGGCAACGACTACCTGCGGCACGTGTGTACGAAGCCCTAAGTAAGAAGTTGGAAGAGAACATTGACTGTGCGCCTCCCGGTGAAGAACTCAAGGCGCCATCCAGAGCGACGTTTTATAGAGTGATTCAGAGTCTCGATCCGTACCGAGTCGTGTCCGCGAGGTACGGCCGACGTGAGGCAGATAGACGGTTCAAACACGTTCAGAAAGGAACAGTGGCCTGCTATCCGCTGCACATCGTTGAAATCGATCATACGGTGGCGGATGTCATCCTGACACTGCCGGACGGAACGCCTCTTGGTCGTCCAAACCTGACGGTTGCTATAGACCGCTACAGTCGAGCCGTTGTGGGGTTCCACCTCTCCTTCGATCCTCCGGGATGGGTATCGGTGATGCGGTGTCTGGCCAATGTAATTCGACCCAAGGACGGTTTGCTGTCCAAGATCGGCGGCACTGAGTTCGATTGGCCATGCTATGGAATCCCGAGCATCTTGGTCGTAGACAATGGGCCGGAATTTCACTCGCAGTCTCTAATCGATTCAGCGGGAATCCTGGGTATGGAAATCCGTTACTGCCCCGGGAAAGAGCCGAACTACAAGGGAGTGGTTGAGAGGTACTTTGGTACTCTGAATAGCCTGCTGTTTCACAATCTGCCCGGTACCACTCGTTCCAGTCCCCGGGACAATCCCGATGAGAACCCAACGAAGCGTGCGGTGATTACTAGGGAAGAGCTAGAAAGGCTGCTAACCAGGACAATCGTTGATCAATATATGGTGCGCTCTCACCGTATGATCCTGGAGGCACCGCTCGACCGCTGGGTTGATGGTGTCAGAGAAACGCCAGTCCGTCCCTACATTGGAAATACGCCACTCTCCGCAGTTTTGGGTGCGGTCGAGTTTAGGACCCTGCGTCGGGAAGGGATCAACTTCAAAACGCTAACATATGGTTCAGAAGAACTGGCCCTGGCCCGCCGTCGGCGAATGGCACTGCTTCCCAAGAACCGGCACAGCGAAAAGGTAAAAATCAAATTTGATTCTTCCGACATGGGTCGGATTTGGGTCTATGCGATTCCCAACGAAGCACCAGTTGAAGTCCCTTGCATAGATTTTGATGCCACGGACGGAATCCCTCTCTGGCAGATCAGAGAGGCTAGGCGTGTTCAAGTCGAACGTGCCTCAAATCCCAGGCCTAGGCCGAAAGGCTCACTGTACGGGGCGACAAGTCACGTACAGCAAGAAATTTTGGATTCAGGCGAAAGATCGAAACGAAAGGGCCGGACGAACAAGGCACTCGGCCGTGTGACCTACGGCGAGGAGCCAGTGTTCCTCCCAAGGCCTGATGATCCATCGATACCATACGGTTCTACGAATGATTGGGATGATCTCTCTGGATCCGAACCTGATCTTGATGATCAGAACTGGGAGATTCGAAGCCTCTCCGACGAATTGGAGGACTGAACAATGTCCAATAGAACGCGCCCGCTCGCTGGTAATTTGTCTGACTACGACATCAGCAATCTGACCAAGCTACGAGAGCTCTATGTGGCGTACGATCAGGTCAATGTCGCACTGAATGAGATTTCAGACTTTCACGCGATGACAAGGTCTTCGTCGCGTGGTGGCTGTATGACGCTTGTCGGGGATTCCGGGTCGGGAAAGACGACAATCGTTAAGTCCTATTACGATGCCATACGAGCGGCCAACCGGAATGTTCAAGACGAAATGCCGGCTCTGCTCGTCACTCTTCCCGAGAAATGCTCCATCAAGGAGTTGTGCGTCCAAATTCTCATCGCGCTTGGCGATCCCTGCGCCGAGCAGGGTACCAAGCGAAGCATGGAGATCCGGATCAAGAAGCTTATGGACGCCCGGAAGGTGGAACTCGTGATATTTGACGAGTTTCAGCACATGATCGATCCGGACCGTGATCGGGTTGTTCATACGACGGCCGACTGGCTGAAAACGCAGATGAATCTGCTAAGGCGTGGATATCTGCTGGTCGGTTTGCCGAAGTTTGAACGTGTTATTCGAACCAGCGATCAATGGCGCCGTCGTGTCGAATCCAGATTTGAACTGCGACCATTCGGTTGGGATTCCGAGCGCGATCAAGCGCACTTTCTGAAGTTCCTGCAGGTTGTCGAGAAGATGCTGCCCTTTGAAGATACAGGGGGGTTACTGAGGCAGGAAACGCTTCCCAAACAACTCATAATGGCTTCGAACGGCTATGTCGCCTTCGTCATGAGGCTGATCCTACGTGCGTCCATGGTCGCATTGGCCCATGGCCATACCACGCTTCAAACGGCGCATTTTAGGAAGGCTTTCCGTGATCTGGAGTCGTACGGAATCGAAGCGGAACAGAATCCGTTTTCAGGAATGTACCGTAGAGAACCTGTGGAGCGCCCTGTGATACGCAAGCGACGGGAGGCTTTCTGATGGGGGCTTCATTTCGCATTCCGATCCAATCTCCGCCCCATGAGGATGAATGTCTGATGGGGTATATCATTCGCCTTTCAGAGATGAACGGATATCAGACACCGAACTGGATATCTCGATCTTGGGGAGTCGATCTTGGGAAGCGCAGCCCGCTTACTCTTTCGGAGCATATCGACGATTTTGCGGACTGCGTTCAGCAGCCTCCGAACCTACTTCGGCGCACGATGTTGGAGATGGTCAATCGCGACCACCATCGAATTCTCCTGCCGTCCAAGGACATCCTTCTCTACGAGCAACTGTCTACACGAGATGTACGAGTATGCGAGAAATGTCTTACGCACGACGGCTACGTTCGATGGCATTGGGTAATCCGTGCAATCCCTATATGTCCCTATCATGGGACGCCACTGGTTCAGAAATGCAGTGGCTGCGGCAAACGGTATCGTTATCTAAGGCCGGGCGTTCACTGTAGCTGCGGTTTCCGGGCCCGTCGGGCTAGAAGACCCCCTAGTCTTACGAGCGACCTGCAGCAGAGTTTAATTTGGCATATCCGCCGATGGAGCCATGATGCCGATCGCGAGTTCGATCTCGACGCGATCGGCTTGCCTCCAGGCTACGGTCTTCTGCCGGCCGAGTCCCAGATCGATATGCTCAGGTACCTTGCTCACAGTGCGAGCAATACCGATACACGCAGCCGCAAATCGATATCGCATTCGGACTGGATGCAAGGTTACGAGCTGCTGTGTGACTGGCCGCACAATTACGAGGCCTTCCTCCGTAAGCTGCTTGTTGCGAGTATCGGCAAACACGCCGTTTTCGAACTTTTCGGGCCACTACGCACCCATTACGTGACGATCCAGGACCGCCGACACGAACCCGGCTTCGGTCTGCTATGGGAGGGAATCCGAGGCTTTGTTCAGCGCGAAGAAAGCAATCGCCCAATCAGTCGACGGGGAAATTCCATGATCGCTTTAGAAGTCAAAGACCCGAAGCACATCAGTTTCAAGACCGCTTGTCAGATTCTGGGATTGTCCAAACACAAGGCAAAGATGCTGGTACGTCACGGCGTGCTGACGGGGCGTTGGTACAATACCTCACGAGGTCGGTTCTACTGGTTCGACCGCGACCCTGTTGAAAGCTATGCACGTCTCAGAGCGCGGGCACTGAATGGTGCTGCAGCGGCGACCTATTTGGGAATCGCCAAAGGGACAGCAGCGCAGCTGTTGAAGGATGGGGTGCTTACCCGCGTGCCGGCGCATCAAATTGCAGACAAAAGTCTGGCTGCCATGGCTGACCGGAAATCCGTCGATGAGCTGATCGATGGATTGCGTGAGGCCTGCTCTAGATCGCCGAATTTCAAACGCGAGAAGCAGGCTACCATCCCGCAGGCACTGATGAAGTACAACGCGTCTGGGGTCACTGCGACTGTCCTGTTGCGGGACATTCTCAGAGGGAGGCTCTCTGTAAGATGTATCGGTAAGGGTGCTTTAGGAGTTCTAAAGTTCTTTGCTGTTCCAGTAACAGAGTTGGAGATGGTCTATGGCCAAGGCCGAGACTCTTGAATGCTACGATGCTTCGGTCGAGGTCGGGCTCCCAGTCATTGTCGAGGACGGGGTAGTTCGACATTCCGATGGAAGCGTCGAAATTCCGGAGGTCCGGGCATTGATCGCGACAGTTGCTGTTGCGAGAGCATTGATCCCACTACAACTTTGTGGCGTCGAGTTGCGTTTCATGCGGAAATCCCTTGGGTTGACCATAGAGGATATCTCGGCCCGATTTGGGGTGAAGGAGAACTTCATCATTGCTCGCTGGGAGAATGACTTTGATCGGCCGCCTGACGGCGTGGAGCGCCAAATAAGGCGTTGGGTTATCGAAGCGCATGGCTGGTCGCGGTCAGGTTTCCCCAACACTGAGAGCGCTTTGGAAACAATGGTTTTTGAGACAAGAAACAAGGGGGACGGGCGGCCCGTCTCCCTCACCCTTCGCTATCTAGGGCAAGCCGATGCTGACGGCGCCTACTCAGTTATTCCTGACGATCGACGTATTGGCGAGCACTGTTCGAATGCGCCACGTATGAATTCTGAATCGGATCTAACCGGACCAGCCATGCGAACATTCGACCGGATTGCTGATGCATGGCAGCTTACCGAGCGAGAACGGTTGGCTTTGCTCGGTGCTTCACGAAGGTCGGATTTATTGGGGTGGCAATCTGGGGACTCTATGGTGCCAATGGACGTATTGGAGCGCATTTCCTGCGTCTTCGGTATCTTCAGTGCACTTGAGACATTGCTGCCGAATGAGCAGGCGGCGGATGGCTGGATACGAAGGTCAAATTCAGCAGCACCTTTCGAAGGGAGCTCTGCTCTAGACAAAATGCTTTCCGGCCGGATCAAAGATATAAGAGAGGTGCTAAGCTATCTGGACTCGGAACTCCGTGGATAAATTAGCCTAGGGTTAAGTCCTCTTTCGGCGGCCGAAATCGCAATTCCATACCAACTGCCCGAAGAACTCCTATTACCGCCTGAAAGCTCGGATTTGCTTCCGAGTTTAATGTCTCCGATAGATTGTCGGCATCACACCCCAATTTATTGGCAACTGTTGTAGCCCCTCGTGCGTTCACGACATCCGTTAGCGCTGCCAGAAACACGCTAGGATCCGGGTCTGCAAAGGAAACGGTCAAATACTCGGAGATCGTTTCCTCACTATCCAGGTACTCAACAATATCGAAGGTATCATTCTCCATGGCTCTGTCCGTTGATCTGGGGCGAGATCCACACTGACCTTGGCTCGTGCCTTGGGATAAGGTGTCTGCGTCAGGGGCATCCAGTTACGTTTTTCGCCGCTCGATTGCTGGTTGTTAGCATGCTACGGGCACCTTACCCCATCAACCTGCCGATCACCGCGGCAAGTTGTTTAAGCTACCAGCGAAGCTGCGTGCTATCCGGCTAGTATCGCCTAAACTGCGCAGCGCTACTTACGAAGACCTCGATACGGCACTCATTACTCTGTGGCATCTCGGCGGGCCGACAGGGATTGGTTCATGTCGAAATGCTGAAATGCGTGCTTGTAGTTACTAAACCCCGCCGCTTGCGCGGCCATATCCAATGCAACGTGGTGCGGACAGCCCTCACGCTTTTTCAGGCGCTTGGCGAGCTGTTTGATTCCACCGAGAGTTTTAGGACGAATGTCATCAGTCGACATAGTTTTCCTCCCGGCCCGTCAGCTTGCGTCTCCCGTCAACCGCAACCGAGCCAAAACAATCAAGATGTGGCCGGATTATCAGTCGCGGTAGCGCTTCGACAGCTTCGAAACAACGGGGGCCATGCTCCTACCGAGAGCATTATTACGTTACGGATGCTGATGCTCGAAATCAATAGGAAGTACTAGGTGCACAAGACCATAATTGTCCATTTTTATAGTTATTACGCACGATTCTCATAAACTCTGCCCGTATTGAGGTTATTCCACCTATCGAGTGATTTATACTGTTCGGACATCGCCGAATTCTCAGCGATAGGTGGGGCTGCTAAGAATGGCAGCGCTTATGAGAATTGGGTCTGAGCTCGGTTTTGAGTTCAAAGTGGTGTTGGCAACGACGTGCAGTGGCAATCGATGTCTGAGATTGTTTAAGGATAAAGCGGCTTGTTGGTGGAATGTTCGATTTTGCTTGGGAAGCGGACAGGCTGAACTGTCGCTTATCGTTTCCGTCCCTGACCCTTAACAGACGTCGAGGTCGACCTCGTGAGACCGTTCGAGGCGCCCGGAGTTTCCCCGGTTGCCCGCCGATTTAAGATGTTTCTATGACCCATCGTCGGTCATGCCCTTTGACATGGAGGAAGCGTATTCGGGTTCGACGCGGGCATCGATCAGGACGCAGCGGCCGTCGCGGACCTGGCGGGCGGCGGATCGGATGGCATCCGACAGGTCTTGCGGCCTGGAGATCGGGCCAATGCCGATCATGCCTTGCGCCTCGGCCATCGCCGCGAAGTCGATATCCGGCCCGGCGATGGCCTGGCCGATCCACTTGTTTTCGGTGGGGCGGTTTCGCGCCTTGGCAACTTTCTCCTGGTGTATCTCGTCATTGTAAAAGGAGCGGTTGTTGCAGACGACGACCAGCATCGGGATCCGGTAGCGGGCCGCGGTCCATAACGCGGAAACTCCCATCATGGTGTCGCCGTCACCGATGACCGCGACCGGCAGGCGCCCGGTTTCCTGCAAGGCCAGTGCCGCGCCGACCGCCATGCCGGGCCCCGAGCCGATACCCGCCCCGCCGTCATACCCCAGATAGTCCAGCGGATGATGGAAATCCCAACGTCCGGCATCCCATCCCAACGGCAGGCGCATCAGTGTCGCTAGCTCTCCGCGAAGGCCTGCGCCGAGCGCGCTAGCGAAATCCTGCATCGAGATTGCGTCGGCGGCTTCGTCGAAAGCGGAATTGGCGGTCACAGGAATTGGGGGAACGGCGTCCGGCCGCGGGATTCCCAGGTCATCCAGCAAGGCGGCAACGCAGAGGTCAGGCTGCGTGGCGATGTGCAATTCCGCCCGAACCGGACCGGTATGATCGAAGGACCAGCCGTTCGACAAATGATGATCGATGGAAATGTTCACCACCGGAGCCGTTGATTGCGTGTGGCCTATCGATCCCGCGACGTCGACCCAATCGAAAGCAACGATCAAATCCGCTTCCCGCAACGCCGCTGCTTGTGGCTCCGACAGGAAGAAGGATGGCGGCCCGACATGCAGCGGATGGTCGGTCGGAAAGACCGCGCCGGTCTTTACGTCGGTCACCACACGCGCCCCGTAGTGCTCTGCCAGGGCGACGCGCGCGGACCAGTCCTCGGCAGAGCGGGTCATGCGCCCGAACATGAATGTCGGGTGTTCCGCCTGCTTCAGCATGTCCTTGAGGTGCGCGAGCTGCGAGGGCGACGGTGTCGGGACATCCGGCGTCGGGTATGTGGAGAATGTGGGAAGCGACGGCATGTCCGATATCGCGGCCTCCTGCACCGAAACGTCGAAGCAGACATAGGTGGGTGCTTGCGGGGCGGTCTTCGAAATCGAAAAGGCGTGCGCCATCGCATCGACCGAGGCGGGCAGGCTGGCGGGTTGATCGTCCCATTTCACATAGGGTCGGATGATCGCGGCCTGGTCGCGGGACGTATGTATCCAGTCAATCCACGGTCGGCGTAAATCGGCGGCGACCGGACCGGTGGCGCCCAGAATCAGCATCGGAACCCGGTCACACCACGCATTGTAAATCGCCATGGAGCCATGCATCAGGCCGACATTGGCATGCAGGATGACCGCCATCGGCTCGCCGGTTACCTTGGCCCAGCCATGTGCGATTGCGACGGCATGCTCTTCATGAAGGCAGAGCAGCATTTTGGGATCGGTATTGCCCAGATGGTTTACCAGACTGTCGTGGAGTCCGCGAAAGCTGGAGCCCGGGTTCAGCGCGACATATTCAATGCCAAGGCGGCGCAGCGTCTCGGCAAGGGCATCGCTGCCCCATAGCGTGTCGCCGGAGCTCGGCACAGGCGTTTCGGCGGGGTCGTCTTTCCTCGGGTTTACCAATTCCTGCTTCCTTCGCTATTGTGCTGCATCTTTCGCGCTGCGACATAGCCCGTCCGGATCGCGTTTCTCGTGACGGTATCGCATTTCTTCGCATCGAGCCCAGGAGACCGGATGTCCACGCCAAGGCCGAAACCCGACGCCGCCCCGGATGCGAAGGACCTTCTGTCGTACCAGGACGAACGCATTGCGCATCTCGTCCGTTTGTGTGCCCGCGGCTTCAATCGGTCGCTTGCACGCCGGTTGGCCCTGCATGAAATTTCGTTCGGCCAATGGGTCTTCCTGCGCATCCTGTGGAAGCACGAAGGAATTTCGCAAAGCCAGTTGGCCGAAGCGGCAAACCTTACGGCACCTACCACCCATACCGCCCTGACGAAGTTGGAGCGGCTGGGGATCATCGAGCGCCGGACGCAGGGCGGTAACAAGCGGCGGCAGCATGTCTTCCTATGTCCCAAGGGCCGCGACCTGCAAAAACTGCTCGAGCCGCTTGCGGTCGAAGCGAACGAGGTCGCCCTTGCGGGTATCCCGGAAGAGCGGCGTGACCGGCTCCGCGAAGACCTGATCGCGATCCTCGCCAATCTTGAACAGGATGAGATTGAAGCCGAAGCGCGGGGCCTGAAAATGCCGGCCACGCGTTCCAGCTTCATGGAGTAGCCGATCACAGGCTGTAGGCCTCATAGGTCGCCGGATGGAAAATCTCGCCGATGCTTAGGCGGCGCGGGGAAAGTCCTTGCCGGTGATGCAGGTCCAGAAACGCCTCCAGCACCGTCTCGTTGCCGGGAACGCCATAGGTCCAGATTTCCGGCCCGATCAGGCGCCGGGCAAGCGTTAGCGTATCTTCGACAAAGGGCATCGTGACCTTCGTCGCCGACGTGTCCTGCAGGGCCTGCTGTGCCATTGCCTTGGATTGTGTAAAGGCCTTCAGCAGGGCGCCGGGCAGCCAGGGATTGGCATCCGCGATCTCCCGCTTCACGCCGAGCACATGCATGATTGGAAAGATGCCGGTACGCTCGAAATGGGCGGACGCCGCCTCGATGCCGTCCGCGAACAACCGTCCGACATTCGGATGTCCCTCGTCGAAACAGCGCAGGGACCGTGGGCCGATGAACCCGTCGATCTCTCCATTGCGCAGCATCTGATCCAGCGTCCGGTCGTCCGGGGCCGCTTCGATCGTGACGTCATTCGGGACGTTGACCGGAATCTTTTCGGGGCGTCCGGTTGCGTGCATACCGCCGCGCACCCAGCTGATCTCCGATTGCTTGACGTCGTAGTCCTCCAGGATTCCCCGGACCCAGACATTGGCGGTCAATTGCCATTCCGCGATCCCGATCCGGCGGCCCTTTAGATCCGCCGGCGATTTGATTCCCTTGTCGGTACGGATATAGATGGAGGAATGCCGGAAAGCCCGCGACAGGAATACCGGCACGGCGACATAGGGGCTCTCTCCCTTCGAATGCTTTACGCAATAGGAGGAGAAGGAAAGCTCGCTGACATCGAAGGCTTCATGCCGGAAGGCCCGAAAGAACATTTCTTCCGGCGACAGCAGCATCGTCACCGGCTCCACACCGTCAATCTTGACGCGACCGTCGTGGATCGGCCGGGTGCGGTCGTAATCGCCCATGGCGATCGATAATCTCAGCGTACCCATATTCGGTCTTTCCTCCCTGATATCTAGGACTGATGGCGCAGTAAGATGCGCTCGTTGGTGTTCGCGCTTTCCAGGATCGCGTGACAGACTTCCAGGCTGGCACGGCCCCACCGCGCATTCTGCGGTGGCGCCTTACCAAACCGGATCGCGTCGTAGAGACCTTTCAGAACTTCGGTGCGTGGCGCCGGGATGGCGGGGACAGAGACGAATTCCCGCTTCGAATCGCCCCATATCTCGATCCCCTTGCCGGTCAGGCGCAGGTCGGCACGGTCGCAACTGATGAAGACCGGCCCGAAATGCTCGGGATGGGGGGCGGCGGCCGGGACCTCGGTGGCGCCGAATGTGCGTTTCGACTTTAACGCGGCTTCTTCCTCCGGAGAGGAGACGGAGGCCAGCGCCCGGCGGGCCGCGCCATAGGTCGACATATCCTTGGGCTGGCCCAGTTCGCCGATCCCGTCCTGGAGGACATCGCTGTCGTAATGGGCATAGCCGGAGTAAACGAGATTTGCGAATCGGCCCCCGTCGAAATGCAGCAATGCCGCATAGGCGCCTTCGGTCGGCCGCGCCGGGTCCCAGTTGCCGGTCGCGGCGGAGACGGCGTGCGCCGTCCCTCCCATCAGCAGGCGAACGACATCGACCTGATGAACCGCCTGGCTGAACACGACACCGCCGCCCGATGCCGTTGAAAGTTCTTCCGGCCGGCGCGGGCGGTATAGGAAATCCGTGTAATTCAGGGCGTGGACCATGCGCACCGTTCCGAAGCGCCCGGTGTCGATTATATGGCGGGCGGCGACGACCGGCTGATCGAAGCTATGGCTGGGACCGGTGACCAGACGAATCCCGGCCCGCTCTACCGCGTCCACAATCGCCGTCGCATCCGCCATGTCTATGGCCAGCGGCTTGTCGACAAGAAGGTGCTTTCCGGCTGCCGCCAGAATTTCCGCATGGTCGCGGTGCATCTGATGCGGCGTGGCGATGTAGACCGCTTCGACATCCGGGTCTTTCGCCAGTTCCTCGACAGTCGTGTGAGCGTTTCCTCCGAACTGGTTTCGGAAGGCCTGCCGCGATTCCTCCCGCGGGGCGGCACTGGCCACCAGTTTGGTGTGGGGATCGGCCAGCAAACTCGGCAAAGTCAACATGAAGCCGCGTCCGAGTCCGGCGACCCCCAGACGGATGGGGTCAGAGATCAATCGTCAGGTCCCCGGTCTTGGCGCGCGAGACGCAGATCATGATGTGGTCGGCTTTTTCCTCGTCCATAAGGACAAGGTCGCGGTGATCCGCTTCGCCTTCGATCAAGGCGCATTTACAGGTGCCGCACGTGCCGCTTTCGCAAGAACTAACGGTCTGCACTCCGGCGTCCCGCAAGGCTTCCAGAATGGAGCGATCGGCGGGAACTTCGATCGTCTGGCCTTTCGATTTTAGCGTTACGTTGAACGCGACATCGTCGTCGCGAACGACGGAAACCGGGCTGAACTCTTCGAAATGAACGCGACCGTCCGGCCAATGTCCGGTCAGGGCCTTGATTTCCTCCATCAGGCCGAACGGGCCACAGCAGTAGACATGCTCCGTCCCGGGTTTCTCCAGCAGGTCCCAAAAATCATAAGCCTGATCGATATCGCCTTCATCGTGGTGGACGGTGGCGCCCTTGAAGGCTGAAATCTCGTCCAGATACGCGGTGTCTGCGGCGGTCCGTGTGCAGTAGACGATGGTGAAGGGTTTTCCTTCACGGCTGAGATGCCGGGCCATCGACAGGATCGGGGTCACGCCGATCCCGCCGGCGATCAGAATGTATTTCGCACTGTCGACCAACTCGAAGTCGTTCTCCGGAGCCTCGATTAACAGCGCCGTTCCTTCCTGCGCCTGCTCATGCATCGACGCCGAACCGCCACGGGAGTTTCGCTCTCGTTTAACGGCGATCACATAAGCGGAAGGGGCCGTTCCGTCGTTCAAAAGCGAATATCGGCGCATGGCGCCGTCAGGGGTCTCGACAGTGATATGGGCGCCGGGCGTAAAGGCCGGCAGGGCCGATCCGGTTGCCGGTTCCAGCGTGAATTCCATGATTTCCGGGGTCAGGCTGTGGCGCTCCGCCACCTTCATCTCGATCCGGTCGTTGGGCGCTTCCACGAAATCCCCCTTGTCAAATCTCAGATTCTCATGTTATTAGATGTCTAAATATTAGAAATCTAACGTTTCGTCAAGAGCATTGCCCTGAAGATGAAACGAAGAGAAACGGGAGAAACGCATGCTTTCCAAGGAAGAGAACGATCTTCTGACCCTGGTCGAAGGCGACGCGCCGATGGGCAAGCTCATGCGTCAGCATTGGGTCCCGATCTGTCTTTCCGAGGAAGTCTCCGAGCCCGATGGCAAGCCCTTGCTAATCGAAGCGATCGGGAGGCGCTATGTCTGTTTCCGCGATACCGAAGGCCGCGTGGGGCTGCTCAACGAGCTTTGCCCGCATCGGAAGGCGTCCTTGGTCTATGGCCGGAATGAAGACTGCGGACTGCGTTGCCTCTATCACGGCTGGAAATTCGACGTAGAGGGTAATTGCGTGTCCATGGCATCGGAGCCCGAAGGGTCCCCGATGATCGACAAGGTTCGCCATCAGGCCTATCCGGTCCACGAATGTGCAGGCTTTGTCTGGGCATGGCTCGATACCGAGAGCGAGGCGCCGGAGTTTCAGCGGCCTGCCTTCTCGCCGGATGACGACACGCTGGTCTCTATTCTGAAAATGCGTATCCCGGCGAACTGGGCGCAGATCACGGAAGGCCAGATCGACAGCGCGCATTCCTCCTCGCTGCATTCCTCCGACATGGTTCCCGCACGCGTACCGGGTGCCGCAGCGGACGATGCGTCCTGGTACCGTCCGTCGACCGACAAGTCGCCGCGCATGCAGACGGAACGGACGCCCTACGGGTTTCACTACGCGGCGATCCGCAAGCCGATCAAACATGCCGCGACTCGCAATTATCTGCGGATCACCGAATACATCGCCCCGTTCACATCGCTGATCCCGCCGAACAACAACTATAACGTCGCGACGGTGATTGTCCCGATCGACGACGAGACCAGCCATTTTCACTTCATCGCCTGGGGCGGCAAGGCCTGTCCGTCGACCGAGCAATGGCGAAAATTTACCCATACCCAGAAAGGCATCGATGTCGATGACCGATGGGTACCGAAGCGGAACGAGGACAACAATTTCCTGCAAGACCGTCAGGCTATGAAACTGGGCAACTTCACCGGCATTCAAGGAATTCCGAACCAGGATCTTGCGATGTGGGTGTCGATGGGTGCCCGGGTCGACCGATCGACGGACCTGCTGGGGTCATCGGATATCGCGGTCGTAGAATTCCGACGATTGATGAGCGAGGCGGCACGCACGGTGCTGGAGGGCGGGCCGGCGATCGGAACGACGGCACCGTTGGTCCCCCATGTCACGGTCTCGTCCAAGGAAGGCGTATACGACAAAGAAATCGATTGGCGGAGCCTGGGTCAGGAAAGACCGGCGGACGCCGCCGAGTAACGGAAAGATAGCGGCCGCCGTCAACGAACGCGCGGCCGTGCGGTGCCAGTCACCGCGATGCAACGATTAAAAAGCGTCGAAAAGACGTGGGGCCCCTGGGCCCGTTCGATGGGAGGGTACAGTGCCTGGTTACGCCAAGGAAGCACCCGCGCGGAGTCTGCCGGTCGTACGAACGGAACTGTTCGTCGGCGGGGTATGGCGCCAAGGGGCGGGCCGCGAACGAGACATTCGCTCTCCCAGTGACGGAACGGTGCTGGCCACCATTCGCGATGCCGACCTATCCGACCTCAGTTCCGCAGTCGATGCCGCTAAGGCGGCTCAGTCCGCTTGGCGCCGCGCCGGTCCCGGCGCGCGAGGGGCGGCACTGCGTCAGGCTGCGGCACGTCTCAGGGATCATGCGGAGGAATTGGCGCTTATCGATGCGCTGGATAGCGGAAATCCCATCACCGGTATGCGGTTCGACGTCGGTCTTGGAGCGACACTGATCGACTATTTTGCGGGCATCGCGACGGAAGCCAAGGGCGAGACGATTCCGCAGCGCGATGGGAAAATCACTTATGTGACGCGGGAACCGTTGGGCGTCGTTGCCAGGCTGGTGGCCTTCAATCACCCGCTTCTCTTCGCGGCCGCAAAGATGGCGGCGCCATTGGCCGCTGGAAACGCGGTCATCGTGAAACCTTCGGAAGAAACGCCGCTCTCTGCGCTGCGCATGGCGGAGTTGATCGCCGATATCTTCCCGCCCGGAATACTGTCTGTGCTGACGGGGGGCGCGGAGCTTGGTTCGGCCATCTG
The DNA here is from genome assembly GCF_965228185.1 of Pacificispira sp. Classification (NCBI taxonomy): domain Bacteria; kingdom Pseudomonadati; phylum Pseudomonadota; class Alphaproteobacteria; order Rhodospirillales; family Aestuariispiraceae; genus Pacificispira; species Pacificispira sp. The sequence goes on from NZ_CBDDHE010000002.1 coordinate 583,549, forward strand.
TGGGCACCGTTGTATTTCCGCGGTCAGCCTGATCGGCAGTGTGCAGACCGGCAAGGCCGTGCTGCGTGGCGGTGCCGATACGCTGAAACGCACACAGCTAGAACTCGGTGGCAAGAATGCCCTGGTGATTTGCCCGGACGCCGATATCGACGCGGCGATCGCTGGTGCTGTTAAGGGCATGAATCTGGGTTGGACCGCCGGACAGTCCTGCGGTTCCACGAGCCGGGTTCTCGTACATCAATCTCTGCATGACCGCGTCGTCGACGGTATCGCGCAGGCTTTCGACAAGGTTCGGGTCGGCGATCCGACCGACGACGCTACGGAGATGGGCTGTCTTTCGACGGCCCGGCAATACGAGAAAGTGTGCGGCTTCATTGAGCAGGCGGTGTCGGAAGGCGCCGTTCTTGCCGCTGGCGGAGAGCCGTCCAGCGTACCGAAGGGCGGATACTTCGTCCGTCCGACGCTGGTGACCGGTTTGAAGCCGCAAATGAGAATTGCGCGTGAAGAGGTGTTCGGGCCGGTTCTGTCCGTCCTTTCCTGGCAAGACGAAGACGAGATGCTCGACGTCGTCAATGGCTTGGATGTCGGACTGACCGCGTCTGTTTGGACCCGGGACCTCGATACCGCAATGCGCCTGACGGATCGCATCCAGGCTGGATACGTCTGGGTCAACGATTCGAGTGACCATTACCTCGGCGCACCGTTCGGCGGCGTGAAGAGTTCCGGAATCGGACGCGAAGAGTGTCTGGAGGAGCTTCTCGCCTACACCGAGCAGAAGACGGTCACGATCGTTCCGAAACAATCAAAACACCCATGATGGTGAGGAAGGGAGACGTTCGATGAAACTTAAGGCATTTGTAATTGCCGCCTGTATTGGCCTGACGGCCGGGGCGGCCCAGGCGGAGCCGGTCAACCTGACCCTGTCCGGCGGAAACCCCGGCGGCCTTTGGTCGCTGCTGGGTGCCGGTATGGATCGGGCGGTCAAGGTGTCCGATGGGGATTCCGTGATCACCTACCAGGCGACCGGGGGGGGGTTTGCCAATATCGGTCTTCTGGGTGCCAACCGCACCGATCTTGGGCTGGTCCATGACGCCGAGGTCAAACTCGCGCTGACCGGACAGGAACCGTTCAATGCGCCGGTCACGAACATGATGGCCATCGGCTACATGTATAACTGGGCGCCAATGCATTTCTTCCTGCGGAAGGATCTGGCCGAGCAGTACAACATCGACAGCCTGGACGATATCGCGACCTCCGGCGCGCCGATTTCCATCGGTATCAACCGGTCGGGGAATATCACCGGGAACGTGGCACTGTTCATGCTGGAGAAGGCGGGGCTAAGTGAAGCCAAGCTGACTGAAAACGGTGGCAGCTTCGTTCGCGCCGGTGCCAACGAACAGGGCGACTTGATGAAGGACGGCCGCATTGGCATGGCGACCAACGGGATCTTCATCGGCCATTCCTCGTTCCGGGCGATTGACGAGAATGTCGACGTCATTCTGCTGCAGATTCCGCAAGACGTGATCGATGCGACGAACGAAGAATTCGGCACATCCGCCTATACGATCCCGTCCGGCAGCTATTCGAAGCAGGAAGGCGATGTGAAGACCATGGCGCTCGGCGCGATGGTGGTCACGACCGACAGCATGTCGGATGACACCGCCTATTCGCTGGCGAAGTCTTTTGCCGAGAATATCGATGAAATCCGGGGCGTGCATAAGGCGATGCAGCAGCTGAATCCGGCGTTGATGGTCAGTCAGACCGTTCTTCCGTTCCACCCCGGCGCAGAGCGCGCCTACAAAGAAGCGGGCCTAATTAAATGAGGATTTCCCTCCTCGCAACGGGTCGGCGGCGCACCTTCAAAGGTGCGCCGCTTACGCTGCTAAGCCTCGTGGCGGCGGCGTTTGCCTGCTGGGTCATCTACGCGAATATCTTCGTGATATCCGACCCGCTGGTGCTTGGAATTCTATTTGTCTCCAGTATCTATACGCTTCTGTTTATCGTCATCGGCCATTCGCCGAATGCATCGGACAGGCCGACGGTCCTGGATTGGGGACTATCGGCCCTTAGCCTAGCAGCCGGTGTGTTTTTCTTCATTAATGCCAAGGAAATCTCGGACCGGATCACACTGCTGGATCCCTTTACCCCGGCACAATTCTTCTTCGGCGCGTCCTTGCTGGCGCTGACTTTGGAGGCGACCCGCCGGACGACGGGGCTTGGACTTACAGCCGTGGTCGGCGTTTTCCTTTTGTACAATCAGTTCGGTTACATGCTGCCACCGCCATTCGGGCACGGCATATCAGATTTCAGCTATCTTCTGGATATTCTGGTTTTCACCACCGACGGTCTTTTCGGCGTGCCGGTGCAGGTCGTGGCCAGCTATGTCTTCCTGTTCGTCCTGTTCGGGACGCTTCTGGCCAAGGCGGGCGGCGGCGATTTCTTCTTCAACCTCGCTGCTTCGTTAACCGGTAAGAGCGCGGGCGGTCCTGCGAAAGTCGCGATCATCTCATCGGGCCTGTACGGCACAATGTCCGGCAGCCCGACTTCGGACGTTGTCGCGACCGGATCGATCACAATTCCGATCATGCGGCGTCTGGGATACACAAAACGCTTCGCCGGCGCTGTCGAAGTCGCGGCCTCCACCGGTGGCAGTGCAATGCCGCCGATCATGGGGTCGGCTGCGTTTATCCTCGCCGAATACACCGGCACTCCTTATCGCGAGATCGTGTTCGCCGCCATCATCCCGGCGCTGCTGTACTATTTCGGCGTCTTCCTGCAGGTTCATTTCCGTTCGGTGCGCTACAGTTACCGCCCGTATGAAGACGCGGTCCCGCCGCTGGCGAAGACGTTGAAGGATGGGTGGCCCTACCTGGTCCCCATCGCGATTATTGTCGTAGTGCTGGTTGCGGGATACTCGCCGGTCTTTACCGCAGGGGCCGGGGCGATGGCGGTGATCGTCGCCAGTCTGTTTACAAAGCGAACGCGGATGTCTCTGCGCGATGTGGTCGAAGGCCTGGCCGAGACGACATTGCGCATCCTTCCCGTCGCAGGCGCCTGCGCGGCGGCGGGGCTGGTGATCGGCGGTCTGTCGATGACCGGGCTGGGTATGAAGGCCGCGAATGTAATTCTGGAAGTCTCCGCGGGTGTCGAGGTCATCACGCTGCTCGTCGCGGCTGCGGTTACGATCATCCTCGGCCTAGGGATGCCGACACCATCCGCCTATATCCTGGCGGCGGTCCTGGTTGGGCCGGCCTTGGCGAAGATCGGGTATCCCGACCTGGAAAGCCACATGTTCCTGCTCTACTTCGCGATCCTGTCGGCGCTCACCCCGCCGATTGCGGTGGCGGCCCTGGCGGCGGCGGCGATTGCGGAGGAAGACCCGATCATCATTGCGCTGGACGCGGTACGTCTCGCCGTTGTCGGGTTCCTGATCCCATTCGTGTTCCTTTGGAACCCGGCGATTTTGGGGCAGGGGGACGCATTTGCCGTCACCTTGACGATCCTGGGCGGGATTTCGGCTGTCTCCGCGATCGCGGTGGCGTTGGAATGGGCAAAGTTTCCCGGTGGCGGCGCCATGGCTTGGCCGATGCGGATCGCGCTGTTCGTATGCGCAGTAGCGGCCGTCACTCCGCAGCCAATGATCGCGGTGGCCGGGATGGCAGGCACGGCCTTCCTTCTGGCTACGACCTATCTCCATTCCCGGCGCGGCCAGACGGGCACAAAAGCCGTCCTGAAGGAGGAATAATGATGGTGCAGCAACCCTCCGCTTGCTCCGACGGGCCACTTATCCCGCGCGATAGGTCGGTTCATCCGGTTGCCTATGACCCGGATTACAAAACCAGTGTGACGCGCTCCCCGTCTTTGCCCCTATTGGCGATGGAGAGCACAATTACCGAGGAGACTGGGCCGGTTTTCGGTCACAATTGTATCGGGCCGCTTGACAATAATCTGATTGTTAACTTCACCGGCGGTGGGGCACCCGCCGTTGGGGAGCGGATTCTGGTGCATGGCCGCGTACTGGACGAAAATGCCAGACCGGTCCCTAATACGCTGGTCGAGATATGGCAGGCCAATGCCGGTGGCCGTTACCGGCACATCAAAGATACCTATTTCGCGCCGCTGGATCCGAATTTCGGCGGCTGCGGCAGAACGTTGACGGATGCCGAGGGGCGGTACCAGTTCCTCACGGTGCGGCCGGGAGCCTATCCCTGGCCGAACCGGGGCAACGACTGGCGGCCGATGCACATTCATTTTTCGATCTTCGGAACCGCCTTCGGTCAGCGCCTAATCTCGCAAATGTATTTCGAAGGCGACCCTCTGATTGCCCGCTGCCCGATCGTGGCGACCGTTAAGGATCGGGGCCGGATCGACCAATTGGTCGCGCCGCTCGATTTTGCACATTCCAGACCGCATGATTTCTTGGCTTACAAGTTCGATATCGTGCTGCGCGGGCGGCGTCAGACCCTGTTCGACAACAAGCCCGAAGGTATGTGACATGGTTCAGCAACTGACGACGCTTCGGGAAACGTCTTCGCAAACGGCAGGACCCTTCGTTCACATTGGAACCGTGCCCGGCTATGCCGGATTGACGGGCATCTACCAACACGACTTGGGTCAGTCGACCTTCGACGACGGGGCCGGTGGCGAGGTGATTGAAATCAGCGGGACGGTGATCGACGGTACCGGCGGGGTCGTTCGCGACGCGATGTTCGAAGTCTGGCAGGCCGACGCCCGCGGTCTTTATCCCGGACAGCACGGTGCCGATCCGAAGGTCACAGGATGGGCCCGTGTCTGTGCCGATCCCGAAAGCGGGAAGTGGACCCTAAAGACCATCAAGCCGGGGTCCACTAAGAACCGGGATGGAAAGCGGCAGGCACCGCATATCGCTGTATGGATCGTCGCCCGCGGCATCAATACCGGTCTTCAATCCCGGATTTACTTCGATGACGAAGACAATACCTCGGACCCGATCCTGTCGCGCATCGAACACAAGCACCGGGTCGCGACATTGATCGCCACCAAACTGTCGAACGGTGTTTACGCGTTCGATATCCGTCTGCAAGGTGACGGGGAAACGGTGTTCTTCGACCTGTGACGGAGTACCTTCCAGTCTCCCAAAGCCGAAATCGAATTACAATCCGGGCGTAGATATGGACAAAAGCATTGAAAGTCTGGCGGCTGCGGTCGCCGACATTCCCGACGGCGCGACCGTCATGATCGGCGGATTCGGCGGTTCGGGCGCGCCGATTGAATTGATTCATGCGCTGATCGACCGTTACAAGGCGACCGGGAGCCCTGGCGATCTGGTCGTCGTGAACAACAATGCCGGCAACGGACGTGTCGGCCTCGCCGCTATGATCGATGCAGGCATGGTGCGGCGGCTGATCTGTTCCTTCCCGCGATCATCGGACCCGCGTGCCTTTACCGAGAAGTACCTTGCCGGCGAGATCGAGTTGGAACTAATCCCGCAGGGCACACTGGCAGAGCGGATTCGCGCCGGCGGTGCCGGCATTCCCGCCTTCTATACGCCGACATCCTACGGGACGGAGGTGGGCGAAGGGAAGCCGACGGCGGAGTTCGACGGCAAGATGTGTGTTCAGGAACGCTGGCTGAAGGGGGACTTCGCTCTGGTGAAGGCGGAATGCGCGGACCGGCACGGCAACCTGACTTATCGCCACGCCGCCAGAAATTTCGGCCCGATCATGTGTATGGCTTCGGCCCGGACCATCGTGCAGGCAAGCCGGATTATGGAACCGGGCGAACTCGATCCTGAGACCGTCGTTACACCGGGATTGTTCGTCGATGCGGTAGTCGAAGTGCCCGATCCGGGACAGGAAGAGGCCCTGATTCGGGCGGGAGTGAGATACGAATGACGGCGAAACTGACAAGCGCCCAGATCGCCTGGCGCGCGGCCCAGGACATCGAAGACGGCGCCTATGTCAATCTGGGTATCGGATTCCCGGAGATGGTGGCGAAGTATCAGGCGCCGGGTCGTCAGGCCGTCTATCACACCGAGAACGGCATCCTGGGCTTCGGCGAGGCGCCGCCGGAAGGGCAGGAGGACTGGGACCTTATCAATGCCGGTAAGAAGGCGGTGACCCTGAAACCGGGTGCCAGCTTCTTTCACCATGCCGACAGTTTCGCGATGGTACGGGGCGGGCATTTGGATGTCGCCATTCTGGGCGCCTATCAGGTCGCGCAAAACGGGGACCTCGCGAATTGGCGTGTCGGCTCCAAGGGTGTACCGGCCGTCGGCGGTGCGATGGACCTTGTGCATGGCGCGAAACGGGTTGCCGTGATCACCGAACATGTCACTAAGGATGGTCAGCCCAAGCTGGTTGAACGCTGCACCTTCCCATTGACCGGTGTCGGCTGTATTACCCGGGTTTATACCAGCCTAGCCGTCGTCGATATCGAAGACGGCCATTTTGTTCTACGTGAGAAGCTTCCGGATATCTCTTTGACAGATCTTCAGGCGCAGACCGGCGCAACGCTCCATACCGACGGCGTGGTGGGCGATCTTATCGCGGCTGACGTTTAAGCCATAGATGCCTTTCCAAACAATGGAAGCAACCGTCCCACTCCATGCTTATCCCAAGGGGAATAGAACCTCTTTCCCCGCTATGTCGGGCAAATCGATGCTGCGGCCTATGCAGAGGACAGGGTCACTGACGGATTGCTCTGCAAGAGAGCAGGATCAGAACGTCGGGTATCGATGATAGGTGAAGCCTTCGCCCTTCTATCGGCGGCTTTCTTCGGGTTGGCTGGTGCTGCGATAGCGAAAGGGGCGCCGCAAGCACGGGGTGACAACGGCGCCTTCCTGTCGATCGTGCTAACATTGCTGTTTGCCGCGATTGTCTGGCTTGCCGGTGGATCTGTCGAAGGATTGCCTGTGCACGGGGACGCCCTGATATCAGGCGTTGCCTTCTTCGTGGCGTCGGGGGTGCTGGCGACGGTGCTCGGGCGTCTGACGAATTTCAAGTCGATCGCCCTCGCCGGTGCCATTCGCGCCGGGTTGCTGCGACGGCTCATTCCTGTGTTTTCAACGATACTCGCGGTCGTGATTCTGGGGGAGCGCTATGGCCTGATCCCCGCAGTCGGCATGGGTCTCATACTCGTCAGTGTCGCGCTGACATTGCGGGAGAAGGCGCCTGCAGACTTCGGAGGTTTCGCCCAGCTCACCCAAGGCCGCATTCGGACAGGGGCGATGCTCGGCGCATTGTGTGCCCTGTTCTATGCCCTGGCCTATGTGGCGCGAAAACTAGCGATGGAGCATGTCCCGGATGCTGCGTTCGGTGCGATGGTCGGCGCGGCGACTGGGGTTGTTTGGTACGTCGGTGCCGCGCCATTCAGCAGAGGATTTCGTAACAGCCTGTTCCGGGTTCTGAGCGATACGGGCACCTGGCAATGGATAGCGGCAATCTCAATGTCCCTGGGCCAGTTGTTGCTTTTCTTTGCTCTGAAGTACACCGCCGTGGCCGTTGTGGCGATAATCGGTACGACAGAGATTTTCGTTGGGATCTACCTTGCCGCCTTTTTGCTGAAAACGGAGCCTCGTCCCGGTCGTTACATCGTGGCAGCGACAATCCTGGCCAGTATCGGCGTCTCCCTTGTCGCTCTTGGGTAAATGAGGTTGGAGACCGGGGCTGGAGCCCGCTTGCTCATTCTTGCTGGTTCGTGCGGGGCAGACACCCGCGCCATAACCAACAGCCTGTAAATCAGGTGCGCCTGGTATCAACACGGAAGAGGTATCCATGATGAAGAAGTTCCCCTGGCATCACGTCCTGGCCGTATTGCTCTCGGCCTTCTTTGTACTTGGAGGGACCCTGAACCTCTTCCCTTCCGCGGCGGTACTGGCTGACTACAAGAGATGGGGGTACCCGGCCTGGTTCCACTATGTCACGGGGGCAATGGAATGGAGCGTTGCCGTTCTGCTACTTCTACCCGCGACACGCCTCGTCGGGTGTGTCGTCGGCGGTGCGGTTATGACCGCTGCCGCGGCGACACTTCTGTTTCACAGACAGTTCGGCAATGCTCTTGCACCCTTTGGCGTGCTGGGATGCCTGATTTTGATGGTCTGGTTGTCGAGGCTGCAAAACCAAGCTCCGTCCGGCCGGGACTAGCGTCAGGAAATGCTAAAATGATGAGGTGAGGCATACACTTGACGGTTCCCCGCCCGGTTTTGTTGCTCTCGGCGTCCCTTCAACCGTTCCCCCAGAAATGGGCCCGCATGCAATCAGTTCCATAAAGTACGGCCCCAAGAATTCGTCTGACGGGCGCCTGTGTTGTTACTATTGTCCGGATCGTCCGTTCCTGGCTATCGGTCGTCGGCGAGGGGCGGTCGGAACCAGGCTCACAGCTGACTCGGAGCGGACTCTTTGGCGACACCAAGAGCAAGGTGGATTAAATTTCAATCAAAACGTGATACCAGTGAACTGTGAAACAGTATGAGACTAATTGAAAGATTGCTCGATGACGGAAGCACCTATCCTACGAAAGCTCTCTATCAGCCGTTTTCGGGGATTGAAGGACTTCTGTTGGCAACCTGCAAACGGTATGAACGTCATAATTGGGGGCGGAGACACCGGCAAAACGACCATTCTCGAGGCGATCGGCCTTCTCCTGAGCCCTTCTAACTCAACCATCGTCTCCGAGTCCGACTATTGGCAGCGTGACGCTTCCGAGGAATTCTGCATCGACGGCGTTTTCTCTCTTCCGGAATCATCGGAAATGAGCACACAGCCGAAATTCGCATGGCCATGGAACTGGGACGGTCAGAATGCGGTGTTGCCAACAGACGTGGGGGGCGATGCCGATGCGCCCCCAGACAATCCCGTGTATTGGTTCCGACTCCGTGGGACAACTGAGCTTGAACTGTTGTGGGAGTTAGTCCAGCCGAACGGCGATGCGGACTCTCTCACGACCGGAATCCGGCGCGCGGTTGGTCTTGTTAGACTGAGTGGGGATGATCGCAATGACCGCGATCTACGCCTAGTTTACGGATCCGCATTAGATCGGTTGTTCTCAGATGTGTCCCTTCGCGCGCGTATCGGCAAGGAGGTCTCAAAGATCGATCTGAACGCGCCGTTGGGGGATGACGGCAGAGAAAGCATTGACGACCTAAGCGCGCGCTTCGAGAAGGCCTCGCTCCCGCACGGTTTGTCACTCGGGTTGACGACAACCCACGGCCTATCAATCGGCGCGCTTATCGGGCTTCACGCCGAGAAAGACGATACCGACCTTCCCTTATCCAGCTGGGGAGCAGGGACACGCCGAATGGCCGCCCTTGAAACAGCGTCGGTGAATCGGACTAACACCAGCATAGCTGCGATCGACGAAATTGAGCGTGGCTTAGAGCCGTATCGCCTGCGCAAGCTCATAGGCAGTGTAATCGGTTCCTTCTGCCAGTCTTTTGTCACAACACACAGCGCAGTCGCGATCGCCTGCACCGAAAAGGCAGATCTCTGGTATCTCGATAGCTGTGGGCAAATTGGACCGCTGCCCCGTCATAAGATCGAGCAGCAACAGCGTCGTGATCCAGAAACTTTCCTTTCACGGGTTGCCGTGATCGCTGAAGGCGCAACCGAAGTAGGGTTCCTTCGATATCTTCTAGAATGTGCTTTTTCAGGCGAGCCACTAGACCGTGGCGTTCGGGTCTGCGACGGGCAGGGCAATGACGCGACTCTCGGCCTACTCGAAGCGCTCTCCTCCAGCGGCCTTCTTTTCTGCGGGCTTGCTGACAACGAAGGTCGAAATCCTGAACGATGGAAGGCGCTAAAGGATCAACTTGGCGATGCACTGCTCCAATGGCCGACGGGATGCACGGAAGAGCAGGTGATCGCCAACATACCGGACGATCAACTGGGCAAGTTGGTCACTGACACAGACGGTGCCGAAGATGGTCTGCGTCTGCGGACACTAGCCGATCGGCTCGGTTCGCAGGACAAGAGCCTGGACAAAATCCGACAAGCGTTAGATGCGACAGGAACAAGCCTGCGCACGCTCATCATCGCCGCGGCAACCGGCGACAAAGACGGCGCTCCTGAAGGTTCAGAGAAGGAGTGGAAAGCACATGCCCGGTGCTGGTTCAAATCCGAGGCTGGTGGACGTGAGTTGGCCAAGAGGATGTTGTCCGGTGGCGCATGGCCTAACCTGCGTCCGTCGTTGATGCCTCTGATCAATGCGGTCTTGCGAGCTTCGGAGATGCAAGAACGCGACGACCTTCAGCCATGAGCGATGAAAGCGTGGCCGCACTCCTGAGATCCGACGAGCCTCTTGTCGTGATTGAAGCGGCAGCAGGCGCGGGGAAGACATACCAGGGTGCAGCATACGCTCGTGATCTCGCAGTGACCCTTGGATCGGGCCGACTGTTAATCCTCACTCACACCCATGCAGCATGCACCGTATTCGCGGAACGTACCGCAGGAGCAGGACGCTCCGTCGAGATCAAGACCATCGACGCGCTCATCGCTCAGATCGCTACCGCCTACCATGCCGTGCTCGATTTACCCGCCGATGTGTCAGCGTGGGCTTGGCAAGACGAAGGCAAAGGCTTCGGCATCATGGCGTCTAAGGTCGCTTCCTTCCTCGGCAATAGGCCAATGGTGGCGCGCGCCCTCGCCTGCCGATATCCCTTCATCGTCTGTGACGAGCACCAGGATTCCTCTCCCGACCAGCATGCGGTCGTGATGGCACTACACCGAAGCGGAGCCATGCTGCGTGTGTTCGGCGACCCATTACAGAGCATCTACGACACAAAATCAGCAAAAGCCGCCAGGGCCAATCGAGAGCGCTGGGAAACCTTGAAATCCGAAGCAGCGTGGGATCGTCTCGACCATCCACATCGGTGGGAGGACGGAGATCGGGAACTGGGGCATTGGCTCCGGAAAGCGCGTGAGAATCTTGAAAACGGGAATCCCATCGATCTCACGAGCAATGTGCCTCGCTCCGTGCAAATCATACGAGCCGACAACACCGCTCAAACACACGGCCTCTATATGCTTTCACAAGAAGATCGGCGCCAAATCGATCAGAATGTACAATCTCAATCTCAACTCATGATCCTCACGGCCCAGACCGATCTTGCCCGTGGACTGCGAAGTTTCTGGAATCGTTCCATCCCGATATGGGAAGGGCATACCCGCAATGCTTTGGCCGATTTCGTCTCTGCCTTAGACGAGCGCGCGGGAAATGCTGAAGCCATAGCCGCAGCGTTGGCTGCCTTCGTTAGTACTACCGCCAAGGGCTTTAGCGAGAGCAGTCATGGTAGGAGGCTGATCCAGGAGGTCCGAAACGGCTGCGCCAAATCGACGACTGGCAAGCCGGCCAATATCCAACTCATTGCCAAGTGCGTTCTCGAATTTCCGGATCACAGAGGAGCGAGCGCCGCCATCCGCCTTATCGGCGAGTTAATCAATCAAAGAGCCGCAGGATTCGATGCAGTGTATATTGACTACCGCACCGAGTTCAACGAAGCGAAGCAACTGGATAGATATCCGAGCGCTCAGGGCGCATTTGCAGAGATTTCTCGCAAACGGGCCTATGTCCGCCCCTCACCTCCATCGAAAACAATCAGCAGTATTCACAAGGCAAAGGGTCTGGAGTGTGATCACTCCATGCTCATACCGTGTGACGATCAGAATTTTAGAGATACTCCCTACAAACGGTGCATGTTGTATGTCGCTTTAACCCGAGCGAAACATTCGTTGAGACTTGTGGTACCGCGCACCAACCCCAGCCCTCTTATCAGGCTTAGTTAGTTACTCGGACTGACATGGACTCTGGAGGTTCCTCCACATTTCGAGAGAGTCCGTTAATGGCTAATCGGTCACCAACTGGCGGGATTAAATTGGTCCCGGTTCTGTGTAAAAGCCGGACTTAATCAAACCCGAAAGAATGAGAACAAGTCTTCTGAAATCCCTTTATGTTCTCGGCGGTTTTGGGGGAAGCCACAAAGTGTGGCGTTTCTGAGACGCGGCGATTTATCAGGTGAGACGATTTCCGTTAAGTGATTGATTTACTGACGTCGTGACAGGCAGCGTTTTTGAGAACCGACAAGTCTCCCGATTTTGCCGTATTGAGCAGATCTGCCTCAGCAGCCCGGCCTTCCGGGTTAACTCGGATGTGCCGTTTGCCGGAGACGTGTCTGCCGGCGATGAATCCGGCTAATCTTGGCAAATGTCTTGCCATAAGCCCCGATAGCTCCTCCGGATCTGGGAGCGGATCACCGCGATAGTACATTTTGAATTTCAAGGTTGAGAAAGTCGTAGAAGCGCGGCGACTCCGCCCAGGCGACATTGACCCGCATGCCGGACCGGTTCGGCTTTCGATCGACGCAGAATAGGCTGCCCGGTGCGGTGAAGATTCCTTCGCCGATGGCCTGCCGGGCCAATTGCATGTCATCGACCCCGGGTGGGAAACGAAGATAGACATAATAGCCCCCGGACGGCGGCGACAGGGTAGACAACCCGATCCGCTCCAAGTTCTGAGTAACCACATCGGTTGCCCGGCGAATGCGTTGAGACAGGCGCTTCAGGTGCCGGTAATAGTGACCGTCGGTCAGAAGGCCGTGAACGAGGCGTTCGACATAACTGGAACTGTTGACACTGGTCAGCATCTTCAATTCGGCCAGGGAAGCGATGACGTCGGGCCGCGCGGCAACGTAGCCGCAGCGCAGGCTGGCGGACAACGTCTTGGAGAAGGTGCCGATGTGGATCACGTTCTGCAACTGATCCAGTTGCGCCAGGAACGGCCCGTTCACGGTCGGCAGGTCCAGGAATGGCTCGTCTTCTACAACGGTAAAGCCGTGCTGTTCCGCAAGCGTCAGAACCGCGTGAGCGGTTGGCAGGGTCATCGATCCGCCCGTTGGATTATGCGCCAACGACTGGGTAAAAAAAATCTTTGGGCGTTCTCGCTCCGCCTTTTGGCGCAGATCGTCGATATCCGGTCCTGTCGACAGCCGGTTCACGCCGACCATCCGAATTTGCGAAAGTTTCAGCTTTGCGAAGAGGGGATAATACCCAGGGTCATCGACCAGGACCGTGTCGCCAGGAAGGAGCAATCGGCGAATCACGAGGTCGAGCGCATGATTGGCCCCGAAGGTCAGAAGTATTCCGTCGGTCCCGACCTCTACCCCCCGGTCCATGTAGTTCATCGCCAGCCGGTCTCGCAGACCGAGATATCCCATGGCCGAACCGTATCCGTCTTCGCGAGACGAGGCGGGCGGCTTGAACCGACCGAGATGGCGTTGCAATTCGGATTCTTCGGTCCATGAGGCGGGCGGGCGGCCGTCGCCGACCCGGATCGAATAGTTCTGTTCCAACTGCGCGCTCAACAAGGAGGCAATATCCACCGCCTCGGCCACATGCTGGGAGCGTTCGGACGCCAGTTGGGTGTACCTATCTGCGACCGTAAATCCGTACCCTCGTCGGGAGGAAATCAAGCCCGCCGCAACCATACGATCATAGGCTTCCACAATGGTGTTCTTGGAAACCTCGAACTCTTCGGCGGCGCGCCGGATAGATGGCAGACGGCTTCCGGGCGCCAACACGCCACTATCGATCCGCTTCGTCAGCTTTTCCACAATGGATTCGGTTAGGGTCATTTTTCTATTTTCTAAACAATATGTTATCTGATTTCCAAAAGCCGTCTCGTCGGATCGGCCGACGGAAATCCGAAGAAGGTTTCGCAGCCATATCGCCCCGGCATCGCCCTTGCCGCCTCCCTCTCCGCAAATGAAATTATTGGCTGTTCCACTCCATATTGGCAAGCCGGCCCATGGTGCAGTGCGGAAATCTGTGCCTGGTACAGTATAGGGACGTTTCTTGGATCTGTGCCTTGCGAGCGGTCCTGAGGTCGGTGTCAGATTGGTGACAACGTCGTCGGAACCAATCCGGCGCAAGGTAGGGAGGATAACGTGGGCGTTGGTACCGATGCGGAATTTCCGCGCCGGCAGGTCAATTCGCGGATCACTGGCTTCCGCGATCTCGACCCGTCGGAACGACTGAAGAAACTTGCCGAAATCACCGGCCTCAGCCAATCGGACACCGATGCGCTGCGTGGTGGCGGGGTGCTGCCCCTGCCATTGGCGAACGGGATGATCGAAAATGTCGTCGGTACGTTCGAACTGCCGATCGGCGTGGCGACGAACTTCACAATCAACGACCGCGACTACCTGATCCCCATGGCTGTGGAGGAACCGTCCGTTGTCGCCGCCGCATCATTCATGGCGAAGCTGGCGCGGGACAATGGCGGCTTTCGGACATCCAGCACCGAACCGGTGATGATCGCCCAAGTCCAGATTCTCGGCGTCCGGGATCCGAACGGGGTACGTCAGCGGATCCTTGAGCATCGCGACGAAATCGTCGCAGCCGCGAATGAGCAAGACCGGGTTCTGATCGAGTTGGGCGGTGGATGCCGGGATATTGAAGTGAACGTTTTTGAGACGTCGCCCGTCGGTCCGATGGTCGTGATGCATCTGTTGGTCGACGTTCGTGACGCGATGGGGGCAAACACGGTCAACACGATGGCAGAGGCCGTGGCGCCGATGATCGAAGCGGTCACCGGGGGGGTGGTTCGGCTTCGCATTCTGTCGAACCTAGCGGATCGGCGGTTGGCTCGCGCGCGAGTGGAACTGACTTTCGAGTCGCTGGCGACGAAGGAATACTCGGGCGATCGGATCGCCCAGGGTATCGTCGAGGCCTGTGCGATGGCGATTGTCGATCCTTACCGTGCCGCGACCCACAATAAAGGGATCATGAACGGGATAGACCCCGTCGTTGTGGCGACGGGGAACGATTGGCGGGCGATCGAGGCCGGGGCCCATGCCTGGGCCGCGCGCGACGGCCGGTATACTTCCCTGACGCGCTGGGAAGTGCGTGGCAACGATACGCTGGTGGGCAGCATTGAAATGCCGATGGCACTGGGCCTCGTCGGCGGGGCCACTCGCACGCATCCGGCAGCCCAGGCCTCTTTGGCATTGCTGGGAGTGAAATCGGCTCAGGAGTTATCCGAAATCACCGTGGCGGTTGGGCTTGCACAGAATATGGCGGCGCTCCGAGCATTGGCGAGTGAAGGAATTCAGCGCGGTCACATGACCCTTCATGCGCGGAACATCGCCATCGTCGCCGGGGCTACCGGAAACCAGATTGAGATCGTGGCCGGCGAACTTGCCGAAAGTCACGACGTTCGCGTCGACCGGGCGAAGGAAATCCTCCGCCGCCTGACGGGCCAGTAGAGCCGTCGCGGGATGAGGAGGGTTGGTCCCATGCGATCCTTGGCGCCCAAACTCGCGTCTATTGTGAAGAGCCAGGAAGGCATCGTCTTTTTGCTGGCGTTGCTTGCCTTCATCGCTTTCGCGCTGTTCCTGCCGGCGTTCTTCAGTCCGGGGAACCTGCTTACATTGATCCGTAGTGTATCGATCCTCGGCATCCTCGCGCTCGGCATGGCCCTGGTCGTCGTTGGGCGCGGGATAGACGTTTCGATGGTTGCGACCATGGTCGTTTCCGTGTCCTGGGCCTTCGCCCTATCACGATCCGGCTATCCTCTGGAGGTTGCGCTGCTGATCGGGGTCGGGTTTGCATTGCTGGCCGGCATCATCATCGGACTCGTCATCGCGATTGGCGAGGTGCCTCCGATCTTTGCGACCCTGGCGGCGGGTTCGATCATCTATGGCCTCGGTCGTACCTTCTTTTTTACACTCGAAATGCAGAACGTCCCGCCGGGCGAAGACTGGTTCGCGTTGATCGGCCAAGGCCGGATACTCGGTATTCCAGTCACTGTTGTCGCTTTCGCGGCCCTGTGCGTCGTTGCCCATATCCTGTTGAGTCGCACCCGGTTTGGTTGGCAGCTGTATGCCATGGGCAACAATCCGGAAGCGGCAAAGATCACCGGCGTGCCCTTCCGGCCGATGGTGGTCGCGCAATATGCGATAAGTGCGTTCGTCGCCTTCTGCGCAGGCCTGATCCTGGCGTCTTCGGCCTCGGCGATCAATGCGCGGCTCTACAACTCAACCTTCATCTACGACATCCTGCTTGTCGTCGTTCTGGGCGGTATCGGTTTGAACGGCGGGCATGGGAAGGTCCGAAACGTCATCCTGGGGACGATGTTCGTCGGAATCCTTCTGAACGGTATGACGATCATGAACATCCCCTTCACGGTCCAGAACCTCGTGAAGGGCGTAGTGCTGCTCCTGGCAATCATCATCGATTCCTTGGTCAACCCGCGCGACGAACAAACGTCGCAGCAGGGCGACCTGTGACGAAAATGCGTAACAAGAACAGTTAACTAAAATGAGGGAGAGACATTATGCGTAAGTCGATACTGGTCAAAATGATGGTCCTTGCCTGGGTCGTCTGTGTTCCCTTTGCCGCGCAGGCCCAAAACAAGGGGTTGGAAAACCCTCGCAGCACGGCCTTCCATGGAGAACTGGAAGGTAAGAACGTGGTGTTCCTGCCGCTGTCCATGGGCTTCGATCTGACGGAAGGCTGGGCCGCGAAAATGCGCCAGCAGGCCGACCGCCTGAATTACAATTTCGAAATCCGGGATCCCGCGTGGAGCACCGATGCCGGCACCCGCGCGCTACAGTCCCTGATTGGTGAAAAGCCGGATCTGATCGTCGCCCATAACCCAGACATTCAGTCCTATGCCCGACTGTTGGCCCGGGCGCAGGCCGAAGGCATCAAGGTCGTTCAGATCAACCTCGAATCGAACACGCAGACAGACTCCTATGTCGGTGCCGACTGGACGGAAATCGGGGAACAGGCCGCTCTGGCCGTCGTCGATCGTTGCGCCCAGGGTAAGGGTGTTTCCACCAAGGTTGCGATCGACACGGGCGTTCCGACGGCCGCGTCTGACGTCTTCCAGTTGGATGGAATCTACCGCGTTCTGGACCAGTACCCGGAAATCGAAGTCGTCTCGCAGCAGGCGACGGAATACAATCCGGAGAAGGCGCGTTCCATCATGGAGACCGTGCTGCAGCAGCATCCGGATCTGTGCGGGGCCATCGGGATATGGGACAACCAGGACACTGGTACGGCCTCCGCCATTCAGCAAGCCGGCAAGGGCGATCAGGTTTTCCTGGTCACCAGTGGCGGCGGCAACATGGTCGGTTGCGAGAACGTCTCCAAAGGTCTGTTCAGTCTCTATATCAGCTACAATGTGCCGCTCCAGGGCGACATCCTGAACGCGGAAATCGCGCGGCTGCTGCGGTCCGATGCGGATGCGAGTGAAACGAAGGCAATGTACTTCAACCCGCTGACGCTGATCACAAAGGACGATGTTAACCAGCGCAATTGCTGGACTCTCGAAGACCTGCAGTAAGAAGAGCGAGTAAGGATCATGGCCGCCAGCGATACGCTTCTCCGGCTTCGATACCGGCTTGTTCCGGATCGGCTGTTCGGTGAACTTCTGACCAAGAGCTGGATAGACAACGTCATCCCGGCGCTTGTGCTGGCGGTCACGGTTCTGGTGATGACCGCCCTGATCCCCGGCTACCTGTCGGCCGGGAACATGGCGGATCTGGGCCGGCAAGTGGCTGAGTTCGGGCTGATCGCGATTGCACTGACGATCGTGATCCTGTCCGGCGGCATCGACCTGTCGGTCGGATCCATGTTCGCGCTGACTGTCCTGACGGCCCTTGTCTGCATGAACGTATTGGGGGTGCCTATCGGCATCGCCCTGACGGCCACTCTGGGGGTTGGGCTGGTCTGCGGTCTACTGAACGGGGTGCTGGTCGGATACCTTCGGCTCCGCGCCTTTATCACGACGCTGGTGACCCTTGTCATTTTTCGGGCGGTCTACGACATCGTTTTCCCGAAACTGGCCAGTTCCATTGTCGCCAGCATGCCATCCTCGTTTCTTTGGGATTACATCGGTTTCGGCAATTTTGTCGGAATCCCTATCTCTTTCCTGGTCTTCACGGTGATCGCATTGGCCGTGCATATCGTCTTGTCGCGAATGCGACCCGGTTGGCGGTTAAGGGCCGTCGGCGGCGCGCGCCGCTCGGCATTCAACGCCGGGATCAACGTGAAGCTAACGGTCTGCATGGCCTATGCGGCGTCAGGTGTCCTGACGGCGATGGCAGCCTTCCTGTTTTCGGCCCGGCTGGGCAGCACGGGAGCCGATACCGGAATTGGGCTTGAAATTGCTATCCTCACCGCCGTCGTCCTCGGTGGGGTCTCGTTGGGCGGTGGTCGCGGGTCCGTAGGCGGTGCCATAATCGGGACCGTGCTGGTGCTGATCCTCAGCAACAGCCTGATCCGAATGGCGGTACCCGGATCGCTCAATCAATTGATCCTGGGCGTGGTGCTGATCGCGGCGGTTCTGTTTGACGCAAAATGGGTCAAGAACCGCGGCAAGATTCTAAGCAAGGTCTATGTCTCGCCAACCTATCTGGCGTTGAAGGATCGCGTGCCGGTCGCGGAAGATCCGGTATTGGCGGTAAACGACCGCTTGGGCGATGCACAGCAAATCGGTCTCGGCGCGGTCGAAGGGCCTGAGGACGTCATTCTGGACCGCGATGGGAACCTTTATACCGGGACGCGCCACGGCAATATCGTGCGCTTCTTTGCGCCCGACTACGAACGGCACGAGATCTTCGCCCGGGTTGGCGGCCATCCGCTTGGCCTGGCCTTCACTCGGGACGGAGATCTTATTACCTGTGCAGGGGGAATGGGCGTCTATCGGGTGACGCCGGACCGGACGGTGCACAAGGTGACGGACGAAACCAACCGCAGCGCCCTCTCGATCATCGATGATTCCCGCCTACGCCTTCCGGATGATCTGGATATCGCACCGGATGGCCGGATTTTCTTCAGCGAGGCCACGATCCGCTACGAGATGTCGGAATGGGCAGTGGACGCATTGGAGGGGCGCGGCAATGGGCGCCTGCTGTGTTTCGATCCGAAGACAGGGACAACGCGCACGCTGCTGCGCGGCCTGGTATTCCCAAACGGGATCACGATCTGCCGCGACGGCCAGTCACTGCTGTTTGCAGAGACCTGGGCCTGTCGCATCACGCGCTATTGGTTCGACGGTCCGAAGAAGGGAAAGCGAGAAACCTTCGTCGACAACCTTCCCGGCTATCCCGACAACATTAACCGTGCGTCCAACGGCGGTTATTGGGTAGCTCTCCTGGGGATGCGCACGAAGACTTTCGACCTGGCTATGCGGAAGCCCGGATTCCGGCGGCGCATGGCAAAGCGGATCGCGGCGGACGATTGGCTGTTCCCGAACATCAATCGCGGCTGTGTCATCCGTATGACCGCCGACGGCGTTATCACCGATTCCTACTGGGACGCCGGCGGGGAGAAACACCCCTCCATCACTTCGATGCGCGAGCATCGCGGCTATCTGTTCCTCGGCGGCGTTTCGAACAATCGTGTCGGACGTGTGCGTATCGCCGACGCCGATCCGAATTGGACCGCCTCGGGCGACTATTGGGGGGGTGCGGGATGACCGAACTGATCACCTCCCTTGTGCGGAACCTTCTGGGGTTCAGCGATACGGGCATCAGCGTTCCGCCGATGGACAACATGTTCAAACCGAACAATCGGCTGGAAATAGCGAAGCTTATCGCCCGGGCCGAAGGTCTGGACGATATCGTTCCGACCGCGGACGGATTTCTGTGCAGCGCCGGCAACGAGCTCGTTCGTATTTCCTTCGATTCGGACAACCCGCAGTTCGAAGTACTCGACCGGCTGGACGGGCCCATCACATTTCTGGCGCGACGCTCGGACGGGGCACTGGCACTGGCTACTGAGGAAAGCGGCCTGCGGATCGGACGACCAGGTTCGTGGCGCGGCGTGGGCCTTCCGGACAACCAGGCCCGCTGTCTGACCGCCGGATGTTTTGTGCCCGACGGCCGATTGGCGCTCTGCGTCGGGTCGACACAGAATCCGGCTTCGGAATGGAAAAAGGATCTGATGCAACACGGCGCATCGGGATGTGTGCTGTCCGTTGCGGCCGATGGTGCATCCGTTGGTATTCTGGCGGACGGCTTGGCATTTCCCTATGGCGTAGCTCCGATGGAAACCGGCGATCTTGCGGTAAGCGAAAGTTGGCGGCATCGGGTCGTGAAGATTGGTGCCAATGGTGGCAGTTCTGTGCCGACACTGTCGAACCTACCCGCCTATCCGGCGCGGATCGTTCCCTCGGCGGGCGGAGGCTATTTGCTGGCCCTTTTCGCGCCGCGGCGTCAGCTCTTTGAGATGATCCTGATCGAGGACGAGTACCGGTTGGAAATGATGGAAACAATCGACCCGTCCGAATGGGTCGGGCCGGACCTGCGCCAGACCGAAGACCCCAATCAGCCGCTGCAGCAGGGGTCCGTCCGCCAAATGGGCATCCTGAAACCGTGGGCTCCGTCCCGATCCTATGGGCTGGCTGTACGGTGCGACGGGTCGATGACGCCGCTGGAAAGCTGGCACAGCCGCGCGGATGGGGCGCGGCACGGAGTTACGGCACTCTGCGAGTGGGGTGATGCCGTATTCGCGATCTCCAAGGGGGCGGGCCAATTGTTGCGCCTGGTCGACGACGGGGGGTGTATGCAATGACGGATGTCGTCGCTTTCAAGAATGCGACCAAGTCGTTTCGCGGCAATCCTGCGGTCAAGAATGTGAATTTCACCCTGCGTCAAGGTGAGGTCCACGCTCTGCTGGGGGAAAACGGGGCTGGCAAGTCGACATTGACGAAGATTCTTGCCGGGCTTTACCCGCTGACATCCGGCGAAATGCTGCTGGACGGAAAGTCTCTGTCCTTTGCATCTCCCGCCGAGGCCATGGAACATGGCGTCGCAATGGTGTTTCAGGAAACGAACCTCGTGCCCTCCATGACCGTCGCGCAGAACATCTTCCTTGGGGACGAGAAATTCTTCAATCGCATCCGTGGGATCAACATCCAGGCACAGCAACATCTGCAGCGGATGAACTTTCATGTCGAACCGACGGCGCTGGTCTCCAGCCTGGGCGCGGCAAAGAAACAGATGGTGGAGATCGCGCGCGCCGTCCATCACAAGGCGCGGATCTTTATTTTCGACGAGCCGACAGCGACCCTGACGCCCGAGGAAAAGCAGCATTTCTTCGATCTGATGGACCGGCTGAAAAGTGAAGGCGCATCCATCATCTTTATTTCCCATGCGCTGGAGGAAGCGTTGGGCGTCGCCGATCGGATCAGCATCTTGCGAGACGGAGAGCTGGTCGTGACGAACGATGCGGCGACCTTCACCCGGGATTCCATCATTCAGGCCATGGTCGGACGGCAACTGACGGATGAGCTTTACGGGTCAGGCGCAAGAAAGCGGATCGCCCGTACCCCCGGGAACCGGGTGCTGGCCATCGAGAACCTTTCCATGGGGAAGGCGGTGCGCAACGCCACTCTATCGGTCTTCGCAGGTCAGGTGACGGGCCTGTTCGGCCTGGTTGGGGCGGGTCGGACAGAGATGATGAAGATCGCCGCCGGCGTATTGAAACGCGATTTCTTCCATGGCGGCGTGGTCCGGCTGAACGGCACGCCGGTCCGTTTCCGTGTGCCGCGACAAGCGGTCAGCAGAGGCATAGCCTATGTCACGGAAGATCGGAAACACGACGGTCTATTCACCACGATGGGTGTGATGCAGAACGTCTATCAGGGGAAACTTGCCAACGGCGCCAACCCGGTGGAGTTCGTAAAGATGGACGATGTACAGCGCCAGGCCCAGGAATGGATCGAACGCTTGAAGGTGCGGGCGATCGGCAATGATGCGAAAGTGGTCGAATTGTCCGGTGGGAACCAGCAGAAGGTTGTGATCGCAAAATCGCTGATCCAAGAACCGTCGGTGGTCATTTTCGATGAGCCGACGCGCGGTGTGGACGTTGGTGCTATCGCGGAGATTCACCAGACAATCGAACGCTTGGCGGATGCCGGCGCCGCAATCGTCGTCATATCGTCCTACCTACCGGAAATCCTCAATCTGTCTGACCGTATCCTCGTCGCTCGCCAAGGCCGTATTGTCGAAGAAATGATGATCGAAGAGGCGACCGAAGAGAAGATCATGTATGCCGCGGTGCACTAGGCCGGACGGCGAAAGTATCCCGTCCCGGATGCTTCAACGAAAAAAGACGATGAAGCTAGCAACATCGTTCAAGGGATGGCGTTGCACCAGCCATTCGTTTGGTAGCTCCTTGAGCCGTTTGAGGTTCGAGTGTCTGACCTTAGGCGGCTTGATCGGCGCGGGAGGCGAATTGCTCGAGAGAAATCGTCCGGTCTGCCCAATGGCTGGCGATGTGAGCGCTGTGAGTGACCAGAAGGATCGCTGTCTCGGTCTCCGCCGCCACGTCGGTCATCATTTCCATGACGGCGCGCTGCGTGACGGGATCCAGGCGTGATGTCGGCTCGTCGGCCAGGATGACGGCGGGGCGCAGCGCCAGGACGCGCGCCAGGGCGAGCCGCTGCAATTCACCGCCGGAAACCTCGGCCGGTTTGCGGTCCAGCATGTCGAGGGTCAGCCCCAACCGCTCTATCAGATTGACCAACCGGCCGGCCGGAACCGTATGACGCCGTTCCAAATCCTCGAACCCGCCACGAAGGGTGACGCGTGGCGGAAAGGCGGCCGGCGGGTCCTGATAGAGCTTCTGTATGGCAAATCGGGACCGGGCCCGGCCAAGGCGGCGCACCTGGCCTTGGGACGGCGAAATCAAACCGGCCATCGTGTCGACAAGTGTCGTCTTGCCGAGCCCGCTCGGTCCGCTGACCGCAAGCCTGGCGCCGGCCTGCATCGTGAATGTCAGACCGTCCACCAGGGTTCGGCCCGCCCGAGCGATGCCAAGGTTTTCCGCCGCAAGAACCGGCTCCCCGTTGGCGGCACCGGCAGACGGCGGAAAGTCCGGCCAGTTCGACGGATCGGCGGCGACCAGTTCCCGCCCGTAGGCGCTTTGCGGCGCTGTCAGGACCCTGTCGACCGGTCCGCTTTCCACGATCTCACCGGCGCGCAGAATGATCGCATCCCCGCCAAGGGCCATCGCGACAGAAACGTCATGGGTGATCGTCACCAGGATTCCGCCACCGTCCACGAAGCCCTTCAGCAAGGCCACAACGTCGTCGCACAATTCCGGATCCAACCCCTTGGTCGGTTCATCGGCAAGCAGGACGCCGGCACCGGCCGCCGTTGCCGCGGAAAAGGCAACGCGTTGCGCCATCCCCCCCGATAGCGTACCCGGACGACCGGCCAGCGCCGTAGCGCGAAGTCCCAGAGCCGAAAGCGACGCCTGCGCGCGTGACAAGGCATCGGCCCAGCTCCGTCCCGCCAGTTCCACATGGGTCTCGGCAACCTGGATCGCATTGCGCATCAGGGGATCGAGCGCCCGCCAGGGTTCCTGCGGCAGCATGGAAATCCGGCGCCCCCATAGGGCCTCGCGGTCCTGGCGTGGCAGTGTATCGAGCCGCCTCTCGTCCAGGCGGACCGCCCCCGACGCATCCAGCCCTTTGGGAAGGGCCCCCATCACCGCCTGGGCGATGAGGCTCTTTCCAGCGCCGGTTTCGCCCAGAATTGTCAGTGCCCGTCCGGGCGCGGCGGTAAAGCCGATGCCGGTTACCAGGCGCTTCGACCCGACCCTTACTTCCAGATCGTCAACAGCCAGACTCATCGTTCTTCCTCCACGCCCGCGGCAAAGCGCAGGTTGAGCACGGTAAACGCCAGGCAAAGGACCGGCGCCGCGATCGCCCACGGGGCCTCGCGCCAACTCGGCATCATTTCCGCCATCATGACGCCCCATTCCGGGGTCGGCGGACGCAAACCGACTGAGATGAAACCCAGCGTGGCGAGCGCCGTAACGACCGTCGCGGCCCCGAATGCGGCCAGGGTCAGCAGTTGGTCGGCAAAATCCGGAACCAGATGACGCCTCAGGACATGCCACTTGCCCAGGCCGAGAAGCTCGGCCGCTTCCACGGCGGGAGACGCAACCACGATCCGGGTCCGCACGCGGGTGACGCGGAAGAATTCCACCCACAGCGTCAAGGAGAGCCCGATATAGAGGGTCCACCAGCTGTTCGGATGGATCGCCGCAAGCAGCAGAACCAGCAGCAGACCCGGCAGTGCCAACACGGAATCCGAAAGCAGTCCGAAGAGCCGGTCGACCCATCCGCCGCGCCAGCCCGCGACGACACCCAGAGAGACACCGAGAAATGCCGCGCTGGCCACTGCGAACCCGGCCAGACCGAGGGTGATCTGTGCGCCGCCCAGCAGGCGCGCGGCAAGATCGCGTCCGAGATGGTCCGTGCCGAGCATGTGCCCGCCGGTTCCAGGCGGAACAAGGATCGCCCGCAGATCCTGACGCGCGGGATCATAGCCGGTGATGTCCGGCCCAAGGACGGTTACAATCGCCAGCCCCGTCAGACCGGCAATACCTGCAATGCGCAGCGCCCTCATGCCCGCCTCCGCGGATCCAGTGCCAGACAGATCACCTCGACGGTGAAACTCAGAAGCACGAAGCCAAGACCCAGCATCAGCGCGGTGCCTTGAAGCATCGGCACGTCGCGTTCGAAAATTGCATGGGTCAGCGCATGGCCGATACCGGGCCAGGCGAAAATGCTCTCGACCACGACCACACCTTCAACCAGGAGAGCGGCCTGAACACCGAGATACGCGACCACCGGCACAGCGGCATTGCGCGCGCCGTGCCGCCGAAGCGCTGTGCCCATCGACAGCCCCTTGTGCCGAGCGAACTGAAATGCCTCGCTGGCGACCGTTTCGGCGACGGCGTTACGCACAACGCGACTGAGTACAGTTGCCAGGACGATCCCGAGGGTCAGGGATGGCAGAAGCAAGTGCCCGCCATGCCCGTGTCCGGCGGCGGGCAGAATGCCGAGTTGAACCGCAAAGAAGAGCATCAGGATAATGCCGAGAAGAAAGGCCGGCAGCGCCCTGAACACGACCGTCAGCCCCCCAAGGATACGATCGAACGCACCGCCGGGTCGCAGTCCGGCCAAGGTGCCCGTTGGCACGGCGATGACCAATGCGAAGAGAAGTGCGCCGACGGCCAACGCGATGCTATGGCCCAGTTGATGCGACAAGGCATGCGCAACCGGATCGCCCGTCACGGCCGACCGGCCCAGATCCAGCATCAGGATATGGCCGACCCAATCCGCGATTCGCTGCCAGGCCGGCCGGTCGAGCCCCAACTCGATCCGGACCTGTTCCGCCGCTGCACCGGTCAGCATGTCATAGCCATACCGGCCGGCTGCGATGCGATAGGCGGCGTCTCCCGGCAACGCCTCCATCATTGCAAAGCTGACGATGCCGATGACGAGCGCCACCAGTAAGGCCTGGACGAGACGCCCGAGCGCCAAGCGCCCGAGCGTCGCGAGAGGCCCCGAATTCCGGATCGAATCCGGTAAAAATCCGGACCGGACCGTCATTCGGCCCACCGCAGTTTCGACAATTCGTAATTGCGTTCCAGCGGGTCGACGATCACGCCCTGCAGGGCGTCGGGATAGGCCACCGTATGGGTGTACCAGGCGATCGGAACGACCGGCAGATCCTTGTGAACGGCCGCCACGGCCAAATCTATCGCAGGACCGCGCGTCGCAGGATCGCTTTCCGCCCGTGCCTTGGCCAGCGCTTCGGCAACGTCGGGCGCATCCCAGTTCATGGCACCCCAATCCGCGCCACCGGCCCCGAAATCTTCCGCCGCGTTCACGACGGGGTCCGGCGTCAGGCCATAGTTGCGCGCGAACAGGGCGACATCGAGCGAGCCGTCCTGATGCCCGGACGGGATCTCGGAAAAATTGCCGACGGAGATGTCGAGCGCCACCCCGATCTGGCGCCACTGATCCTGCAGCGCGGCTGCGATCAGCGGCAGTTCCGGGCGGTTGGGAAATGTCCGCAACGTCAACGCAAAGCGCATCCCGTCGCGAACGAGAATGCCGTCTTCGCCCGGCGCCCAGCCCAAGGCGGCAAGCGACTGACGCGCGGTGTCCGGATCGTAGGCCAGCGGTGTCAGCGTCGGATCGTGCCAGTCGGCAAGGGCCGGCGGGAACAACTGGCTGGCCGTGGCGTCGGGGAAGCGCAGAATGCCCGCGGCGATACCGTCGCGATCGATCGCGAGGCTGAGCGCCTGGCGCGCTTCCGCCTCCGTCAGCGCGGGATGGGCAAGATTGAGCTTGAGGACGATCGTGCGAGGGATCGGGACCGCCTTGACCTCGACCGGCTCCAATTGGCTGAGTCGGCTGTACCCGGCCGGGTCCAGGGTAAAGACGAGATCGGCATCGCCGCTTTCGGCCATCAACGCCCGCGTTTCCGCCCGGGACGTGGAGATGTAACGGGCGGCTTCCAGATGGGCCGCCTCCCCCCAATAGCCGTCAAACCGCTTCAGGCTGAGGGAGCTCGGCGGATCGATCTGTGCCACCTGGAACGGGCCGGTGCCGATCACGGAAACCACCTTCCCGTCACCGTCGAACGACGCCGGAGCCAGGATGAGGGCCGTATAGTTCGCCAGGACAGCAGGCAATGCGGCAAACTTCTCCGCAAGGCGGATCACAACCGCATCGCCATCGGCGGCGATCTCCGCAATCGGCAGGTTCTGCAGGACGCCGGGTTGCGTCACAGCGCGCTTCAGGCTGGCCACGGCGGCATCCGCGCTCAACTCTGTACCGTCATGGAACCGGACGCCGTCGCGCAGTTGGAAGCGCCAGACCAGACCATCGCCGCCGACCTGCCATTCGGTTGCGAGGCCCGGGCGCAACTGTCCGTCAATCCCGGCATCCACCAGGGTTTCGGCAACCTCCATCCGCTGAAACGTGTAGCCGTCCGAGGCAGGGTCCATGCCGTTGACGTGCCAGGGCGCGGCGACGACGACGTCGGTCCGGCCCTGTGCCGTCGATGCCGTGCTTGTAGCGATCAGGGCGGCGGCGCCGATAGCCGCGCCGAACATTGCTTTGGTGAACGCACGCATGTGTACCTCCATGGGAA
Source organism: Pacificispira sp. (assembly GCF_965228185.1). NCBI lineage: Bacteria > Pseudomonadati > Pseudomonadota > Alphaproteobacteria > Rhodospirillales > Aestuariispiraceae > Pacificispira > Pacificispira sp. Next base: position 610,490 of record NZ_CBDDHE010000002.1, read on the forward strand.
GGGAATCAAGGGATGTTGGATTGGCGGGCGGAACGAGGATCAGATCTCGAGTCTGCGAGATACTTCGGCTTCCGGTTTCTAGTGTGAATTTGAGCCGGACGTTATATCATAACATTGAATTTGCAAGCAGCTCTCTCTGAATATTGTGTGTTCCAATCTGGTTCTTCGCCGACTTGGACGCGCACCATGTTGCAGCATTCGTCATTGGCCTTGCGCCGATAGGATTTGACGATGTACGAATTTGGATGTGGCCCTTGGTTCCCCTGACCGGCATCAGGCTGGGGGGATTAAAAGGGAACACCGGTAGCGCATTACCCAACAGGGACGCGCGATCCGGGGCTGTCCCCGCAACTGTGAGCGGCGAGACGGCGGCCAAGTGACGGTCACTGACCGGGCCCTGATCGGGTGCCCAGTCGGGAAGACCGGCCGCCCGTCCCTGACCCGCGAGCCAGGAGACCTGCCAGAGGCCGCGTCACCTTTGCTTCCGGTCGGGGATTGCCGGGGGCGCGGGCTTGATCCCGTTCGCGGTGGCGCCTTGCTAGGTGCGTCTGGCGAATGGGACGCGGCCCGTGAGGTGTGACGACGGCGATTTCCGCCAACGCTCTCTCACGTCAAAGCCGAACCCGTTCAGGACGTGGACCGTCGATTTGGACGGGCCGCGGTCCGGTATGCATCGACCAGGGCGTGTCGCGCCGGGCTGGGGGCACCGGTTCGCCTTGGTCGTATCGGATTTTGTTTCCCATCCCGGTTTCGATTCGTCGGGGCGATGACTGCCTCGCGGCTCTTCCTGTCGGCATCAACCGATTGGAGGGAGCACATGAAAACGGTCGCCAGGACCACGCCCAGGATACGGGCACAGTATTGGGTGGGGGCGTTCACAATGACAGCCCTTTTGGGACTTGCCGGAGCTGCCGCGGCGCAGGAACAGGACACGGGTACCGTCGTGACGGCACCGGACACCATCGTCTCCGCCAGCCGGATCGCCCTGCCGGCGGAACGTGTCGGCAGTTCGGTCACGGTGATCACCGCCGAAGATTTGGAGCGTGGCGGGCAGAAATTCGTTTCGGACGTCTTGCGGGACGTGCCGGGGCTGGCCGTAAACCGGACCGGTTCGCCGGGCGCCCAAACCGCAGTCCGGATCCGCGGGGCGGAATCGAATCATACGCTGGTCATCGTCGACGGGATCGAGATCAACGATCAAAGCGCCGGATCGGAATACGATTTCTCGCGCCTAATGACCGCCGACATCGAAAGGATCGAGATCCTGCGCGGTGCGCAGTCCGCCCTGTTCGGCAGTGACGCCATCGGCGGCGTGATCAGCATCACCACCAAGCGGGGGCGTGACGGGTTTGGCGGTGAGGTGTCCGCAGAAGGCGGCAGCTTCCAGACCGGCGAGGCCGGCGTTTCCCTGCGTTACGGCGGGGAGCGTTTCAGCATCTCAGGTACCGCGAACCGGTTCCGGACCGAAGGGATTTCCAATGCCGCCGAGGACCGCGGCAATCCCGAAAAGGATGGCTACCGGAACGATACTTTGTCGCTGAACGCCGACGTCCAGCCACTGGATTGGCTGACCCTGGATACCACAATCCGCGCGACGAAGGCGTATTTCGAAACCGACGGGTTCACCGGCGGAATCGGTGCCGTGGACCAGGCTTCGGATACGACGACCAATCAGCGCTATGGCCGGATCGGCCTGTCGGTCGATCCCTTCGACGGCGCCTGGACCCACCGGTTCGACGCGGCCTATTCCAGCGACAAGGATGACAGCCGAACCAATGGGGCGCTGTCCAGCTTTGCCGACGGCAGCAAACGCAAATACGCCTACCAGACGACGGTATCCTTCGACACGCCGTCGCTCGCCCAGGCGGAACACGACTTCACGCTGCTGGCGGAATCCGAAAAGGACACGATGAAGGCGAGCTTCCTGGGACAGGGCAAGATCGACACAACCAACAATGCCTTCGCCGGGGAATACAATCTGGGTCTATTCGAGTCCCTGTTCCTGTCAGCCAGCCTGCGTCAGGACTACAATGACCGGTTCGAGAATGAACAGACCCATCGCCTTTCGGCGGCCTATCTGGTCGATTCCTGGGGAACCCGGTTCCATGCCAGTCACGGTACCGGCGTCAAGAATCCGACGCTCACGGAACTGTTCGGCTTCACGAACAACTTCGTCGGCAACCCCAACCTGAAGCCTGAAACCGCGACCAGTTGGGATGTCGGGGTGGAGCAGCGATTCTGGCAGGAAAAGGCCCGGGTCGATGTGACCTTCTTCCGCAGCGACGTGGAAAACCTGATCACCGGTTCCGGCAATACGTCACGCAATCTGGAAGGCGTGTCCGAAGCACGGGGTGTCGAGATTTCGGGCGATCTAGCCTTGACCGATCAGCTCGATATCGGCGCCAGCTATACCTGGACCCACGCGGAAACGTCCGACGGGACCGAACAGGTCCGCCGGCCGACCAACCTCGCCAGCCTCAACGTGAACTACCGATTCCTGGACGACCGGGCGAACCTCAATCTCGGGGTCGACTTCAACGGCAGCTTCACGGATTTCGAGTTCGACGCGGCCTTCAACCGCACGGTCGTCGACATGAGCTCGTTCACGCTGGTCAATCTGAAGGGCAGCTATGAGGTGATCGACGGGCTGGAGCTCTATGCCCGCGGCGAGAACCTGCTGAACGAACGGTACGAAGAAGTTCTGACCTTCGGCACGCCGGGCATCGCCGGTTATGCCGGCATGAACTGGAAATTCTGAAACGGAGACGGGGCGGGCCCTTTTCCGCCCCGTCGCCGTTTTGCAGTCAATATGAGGAATGAAGCATGAGTGTAGCCGTCGCCAGCAAACGGGATGTCAATGAAACCGGCCGGGAGACCGAAATCTGGGTCTTGCCGACGGAGGAGGATTATCTCCATACCCTGCTGAAGGACATTTTCGAGAACCACTGGCGGAGCATCGTCTTCGGCCCGATCATCGAAGGGGGGGCTTTCGAGTTCCGCTGCCCCTGCGCCCCGAAATCGGTGACGCTGTTCGACGGTTATCTGACTGTTCATTTCGGGGGCACGCATTTCCATCTGTGCATCGGTGAGAACAAGGGATCGCCGAAGAACCCGACGCCGGAGGCACTGAAGAACCGCCGCCGCACCAGCCGCGCGGAAATCTATCGCAGCTTCGACAAGCAGGGCTGCGCGCTGACCTGGGGCCTTCGCCTCTTCAACGGTCACGACGAGCAGCTGATCACGATCTTCTTCCCCAACCCGTTCCTGACCGATACCGACGGGCTGGCGGACGAGCCGGACTGGACGCGGCTCGCGACCTGGGAAGCGATCGGCCGCACCTATCTCGGCCGGGAACTGGACGAGGCCGACCGCACCGGCAAGGGATTTCGGGGCTAGATCATGGGCCATGCTCTCCGCCTGGCCGCCTTCCTGTTGTTGCTCGTCGCCGTCCCCGTGCAGGCTGAAGGCGTGCCGAAGCGCGTCGTGTCGATGAACCTCTGCACCGACCAACTGGTGCTGCTCCTGGCCGACCCGGGGCAGGTCGTTTCCGTCTCCTATCTGGCGGCACGTCCGGAAGACTCCCTGTTGGCGGAACGGACGGCGGGTCTCATGCTCAATCACGGCCAGACGGAGGAAGTCCTCCCGCTGCGCCCGGATCTGGTGGTCGCCGGGATCTATACGACGCGATTCACGGTCCAGGTTCTGCAGCGCCGGAACGTGCCGGTATTGGACCTGTCACCGGCGGAGACTTTCGACGATGTCCGGGCCAACATTCGTGCCGTCGCGACGGCGCTTGGCACCCAAGAACGCGGCGAGGCGCTGATCCGGCAGATGGATCGGCGTATCGCGGCCCTGGCGGCCCGGGTCGAGGGGCTGGAGCGGCCGCGTGCCCTGATCTACCGAGCCGGCGGGTTCACCTTGGGCCGCGATACCTTCGCCGGCGCGTTGCTGGATCTTGCCGGGTACCAAAACGCGGCTGCGGATTATGGCATCACGGGCTGGGGCGCCGTCCCGGTGGAGGCGGTGCTGCAGTTGAAGCCCGACCTGCTGGTCGTCGGGGTGTATCGTGAAGACGCCGCGTCTCTGGCCCGCGACGTAACCGAACATCCCGCCCTGCGTCATCGCATGCCCCGCATCGAGACTGTGCCGACCCGGCAATGGGCCTGCGGCATTCCGGCCGCGCTGGACATCGTTGAAGGACTGATCGACCGACGTTTGGGAATGCCGGGCGGAACGTCATGATCGGCGAAACGCGCATAGCAGCCGGCCGGTCGCGGGAGATCCCCTTCCCCTTGCTGCTGGCAGGATTGGCACTGGCCGGGCTGATCGCCGCCGGGCTGGGGCTCGTCGCGGATCGCATCTCCGCCACCGCCCTCGCGGGCTTCCTGACGCTTCTGTCGGAGGACAGGGAAACAGCCCTCGCCATCCTGACGGAGGTCCGCCTGCCGCGCATCGTTCTCGGCGCCATCGTCGGCGGTACGCTGGGCCTTTCCGGTGCCGCCCTGCAGGGCTGGCTGCGCAATCCGCTGGCGGAGCCCGGGCTGATCGGCGCCAGCGCGGCGGCGGCCCTGGGCGCCGTGATCGCCTTCTATTTCGGGCTGGGCAGTCTGTCGCAGTTCGCCCTGCCGGCCGGTGGCGTGATCGGTGCCATGGCGGGGCTTGGTGTGCTGTTGCTTCTGGTCGGACGCGATCCCAGTGTCCTGACCGTAATTCTGGCCGGGGTCGCGGTGACGGCCTTCGCCGGCGCCCTGACCCAGCTTGCGCTCAACCTTGCGCCGTCCCCCTACGCCACATTGGAAGTCATTACCTGGCTGATGGGGTCGCTCGCCAACCGCAGTTTCGAACATGTCTGGCTGGCGCTGCCGATGACGGTGGTGGGGTGGGTTCTGCTGGCGGGCACCGGGCGCGCACTGGATGCCCTGACCGTGGGCGAGGACGCGGCGCGCAGCATGGGGGTGAACCTGACCCGGCTGCGCTGGCGCATCGTCTTCGGTGTTGGACTGAGCGTCGGGGCGGCCGTTTCCGTCTCCGGCATTATCGGCTTCGTCGGCCTTGTCATCCCGCATCTGCTGCGCCCACTCGTCGGCTACATGCCCAGCCGTCTGCTGCCGGCCAGCGCGCTTGGGGGCGCGGCTCTTGTCCTCTACGCCGATGTTCTGGTGCGCTACCTGTCCCCCGGTCAGGAATTGAAGCTGGGGGTCGTCACGGCCCTGATCGGCGCGCCGTTCTTCCTGCTTCTGCTGATGGAAGTGCGGAGGCGCGGGCAATGACCGACGGTGCGATCACGATCCGAAGCGCGACAGTTCGCCGGGGCACCCGAACCGTGCTGTCGGAGATAAATGCCGATATCCTCATGGGGGAATTGGTCGGGCTGATCGGGCCGAACGGGGCGGGCAAGACGACCTTGCTGCGCGCCGCAATGGGCTTGCAGCCTTTGGAGGACGGGTCGGTCCGCATACTGGACCGCGACCTATCGGCCTGGGATCGCCGCGATTTGGGCCGATCCCTGGCCTATATGCCGCAGAGCGGAGCGGAAGCCTGGCCGATCCGCGTCGACCGGTTCGTCGCCCTCGGCCGGCATCCGCATCTGGAACCCTGGCGCCGTCCGGGACCGGAAGACTCCACGGCCCTGCGCCATGCCATGCAGGCGGCAGACATCGAAGCCTTCGCGGATCGTCCGGTAACGGCCCTGTCCGGCGGGGAACGGGCGCGGGTTCATTTCGCGCGGGCGCTTGCGGTCGGTGCGCCGATCCTGTTCGCCGATGAACCCATTGCCGGGCTGGACCCCTACCATCAACTGCACGTGCTGGAGATGCTGCGCGATCAGGCCGTGGATCAGGGCCGTGCCGTCGTCGTCGTGCTGCACGATCTCGCCCTCGCGCACCGGTTCTGCCACCGGCTGATCCTGATGCAGGGCGGCCGGATCCGGGCGGAAGGCACTCCGACTGCGGTCCTGTCACGGGATCACCTGGCGGAGACCTACGGCGTTGTCCCGGCCGATCCGGACGAACTGACCGAAATCGTGCTGCCCTGGCACCGACGGGCGGGGCCAAGATGAGCGAAGCTGTCCAATGGCCGGAGGAGTTGGGGAGAGCGGCGCGCCCCGCCCTGACCCTGGTGTCCCGGAACGGCATGCGTGCGGCCTTCGACGCCGGTGCGCGGGATACCGATGCGCAGGTCCCGGAGCCGCCCCGGATGGCGCGGTTCGTCACGGCGGCGCTGCTCATGCATGTCGGGCTCGCAGCGGCGTTGACGGTCCTTCGCGTCGACCCGCTGCCGCCGGAGCCACCGGAAATCGGTTTCGAAGTGGCATTCGAAGGCGGCGGGGCTGGCTCCGGTTCGATGGACGGGATTGAGAACCCCGAAAGCACCGCCGCGCAAGAACCTTCGGGGCCCGCACATTCAGTCGTTCCGGACCCTGATCCGGTCCAAGCGCCGACCGAACCCGTACCTGCTCAACCGACCGCAACCCCGCATCCTGTCGAGCCTGACGCACCGTCCGCGACAGATGCCGCCCCGGATATGCCGCTGGCCGACACCGCGCCCGCACCGCGCCCGGTCTTCCGCCCCGCCGCGAAACCGCCGATGCCGGCACGGCCATTGGACGCGGATGCCGTTCGAGCGGGACATGGCCTGTCGCCCGAGAAGCCGGCCGTTCCCGCCCCCTCACCGCATTTGGAACCCACCCCGGAGCCCAACATGACCGCACAGCCCTTATCCAATGCGATGTCGGCGTCATCGGATGAACCAGGCGCGGGCTTGGAACGCAGGATCGATGGACCGGCCAATTCCGGGGGAAGCACCGGCGAAGCGGCGGGGGCCGGCGAAAGCGCCGAACCGGGATGGATGCTTGGCAGCGCGAACAATCCGCCGCCCCGCTATCCCTATTCCGCACGCATCAAGGGATGGGAGGGTCGCGTCGTGCTTCTGGTTCTGGTCGATGCCACCGGCCGCGTCGTCTCCGTGGAGATCGCCGAAAGCGCCGGCCGCCGCACCCTCGACAATGCCGCGCGGGACGCGGTTCTGGGCTGGATCTTCGAACCCGGCCGCAAAGCGGGATTCCCCGTCAAGACGACCGTGCGTGTCCCGATCCGGTTCCAACTTTCCCCCGCGAGCTAAGCGGCGCGTTCTTTCGCAGAGACTTGCGTGTCTCGATACCTCTCAATCGTAACACTATGTGACCCACCTGCCGATGGAGGCGGGAGCGCCTGTTCTCCGCTACGCTGCCGGTGCCCGTGCTATGACTTTGATTTCGAAATCGAAACCGGCCAGCCAATTTACGCCGACGGCCGTCCAGTTTGGATAAGGGGCTGTGTTGAACATGGTGTTCCGTACTTCCATGACGTCACCAAACTGACTTTCCGGGTCGGTGTGAAAGGTTGTTACGTCAACGATGTGGTCGGTGGTGCAGCCTGCGGCTTGCAAGACGGCCTTCATGTTGTCGAAGGCAAGAGCGACCTGTTTCTTGAAATCCGGTTCCGGCGAGCCGTCATCGCGGCTTCCCACCTGGCCTGAGACAAAAACGAGGTCGCCGGATCTGATCGCTGCGGAATAACGATGCTGTTCGTATAGGGCATGACGGTTTGCGGGGAAGATGGCTTCATTCTGAGCTGGCATTTGAGGTTCTCGCGTCTTGAGAGGATGCATTATCCGAATTACATACGGTTCGTATGTCTATTTATTCACATACGCCTCGTATGTAAACTCACATACGAGGCGTATATGGAGGCGTGAGTATGGTGTCTGGAAAGTCCCGGGCAGAAAAAATGGAAGAGACTCGCAAGAGACTTATCTCCGCTGCCCGAAAAGCATTTGCAGAGAATGGATATCATGCAGCGTCAATGGATGAATTGACGGCAAATGCGGGCCTCACACGAGGAGCGCTGTATCACAATTTTGGAGATAAGACGGGCCTGCTGGCCGCCGTTGTAGATCAGATCGATACGGCAATGGCGACCAAAGCACAGGAAGCAGGACGGAAAGCAGGCGGAGGTTGGAGCGGCCTTTTGGCGGAGGGTGCGGCCTATATCAAGATGGCGCTGGAGCCCGAGGTTCAGCGGATCGTGCTACTGGACGGCCCGGCAGTGCTTGGAGATCCGTCCCGTTGGCCTAGTCAGAACCAATGTTTGCAAGCAACGATTTCTACTCTGAACGAGCTTGTGGCCCAGGGCCAGATCAAGTCTGTCGATATCGAAGGTCTCGCGCGCCTGTTGAATGGTATGGCTTTGAACGCGGCCCTTTGGGTGGCCTCCAGCGATGATGCCCATTCGACATTGCCAAAGGCCATCGCTGCCTTCGAATGTCTGGCATCCGGTGCACTGCATACGAAGCTTGCAACACCATCGCCCCAGGATGGCTAGCACGTCGGGATGCCTTGCCGCCTGCCCGGTTCAGGACAAACTTGGTTCTGTCTTACTCAGGACTTCGTCGAACCTCATGAACTCTGCATTTACTGGTTCATCCTGAACCGATCAGAAGAAGAGGGATTGGATAGAGCTTTCCTGCTTCGGCCGGGCATTATCAAATTCACTTGTCAGCCCACAATCTGAATCCAGCACACCTACCGCCCTATTACGGCGGCTAGCCAGGGGCGGAATCTGTTGGCTCGCTTCAAGACCCTGCGTCAGGGACGCGGCGTAGGTGCCCGAAGACCATCGACACGCCGCGCGCATTTGACGTCGCCTAATGGGTTCACGAGACCCTAATGGGCCGGAGCACATTGATCGTTACCCGACCGTCCTCCCCCATGCGGGTCTTCGCTTCCACGCCGTAGACGGACGCGAGGTTATCCGGTGTCATGACCTCGGCAGGCAGACCGGCCGCGACGATACGCCCGTTGCTAAGCAGCGCGACCTGGTCGCAGTAGCGTGCCGCCAGATCCATGTCGTGCAACGCAATGACCGCCGCGCCCCCCTGTCTCGCCAACCTGGACCGGACGAGATCGAGAACCGTCAAACGCCAATAGAGATCCAATGCGGAGGTCGGTTCGTCGAGCAGGACGATCTGGGGGTCGCGAACAAGAGCCAGCGCGATGCCGACCAACTGGCGCTTTCCGCCCGAGAGAGTATGCAGCGGTGCAAAGGCGAGCTCGGAGAGCCCAAGCTCGGCAAAGATATCCTGAATTCGGGCTGCAAGGCTTCGGTCAGAGAGTGCGAGATCGAGGGCCCGCACGGCGCTCCACAGCAACTCGGTCGGTGTCAGCGACGTCGGCGCCGGCGGCGATTGCGGAACGATCGCGACCTTACGCAGCCACGTGGCATGTGGAATGTCCGACACCAGGTCGCCGTCGATCCGGATCTCACCATCGGCCTTCATCTGCCGGGCCAGGCAATGCATCGCGGTCGACTTGCCCGATGCATTCGGTCCCAGCAGTCCTAGCAACTGCCCGTCGTGCAGATCCGGCAGAGCCACGTCGTGCAGAACACGCGTCCGTCCATAGGACGCGGAAAGACCCGATACGCCCAGCCGGATCATCGCGGCCTCCTGCGCCCGGCAAGCAGGCTCAACAGAACTGGAACGCCGACAACGGCGGTCAGAACGCCCACCGGTATGACCGCGCCGGGAATCAGGGTCTTTGACAGAAACGACGCCAGGGAAAGGATCAGGGCGCTGCACAGGGCCGCGCCGGGCACCAGTGCCCGATGATCTTCGCCGAAGATCAGGCGCGCGACATGCGGCCCGACAAGACCGACGAAGCTGATCGTACCGACAAAGCACACGGCGAAGGCCGCCAGGACGGATGTCCTGAAGATCACCCAAACGCGCAACCGCGATATGTCGATGCCCATGCTGCGGGCCTGCGCCTCGCCGCCGCGCAGCAGGGTCATCACCCAGACCTGACGCAGGCTGAACGGCAGAACCAGCGTGAAGACGGCGAATACGATCGCCACCTCGTTCCATCCCGCCTTGGTCAAATTGCCGATGGACCAGAAGACGATCTCCTGGATCGCATCGACATCGGCGACCATGTGAAGGCCCGATGTCGTCGCCGTCCAGAGAAACACCAGCGCAATGCCGAACAACACCACGGTCTCGCGCGCGCCGCCCGAAATCCGGACGACCATCAGGATCAAAGCCCCCGATCCGAGCGCGAAAACCAAGGCCATCCCGGGAACCGCCACCCCAACCGGCAGGAAGGCCAGGGCCGGCGCGCTGACAATCGCGACACTGGCACCAAAGACCGCCGCCGACGAAACGCCGAGGGTGAACGGGCTGGCGAGAGGATTGTCGAGGATGGTCTGGCTTTCGATCCCGGCAAGACCGAGGCAGCCCCCGACGGCCAACGCAATCAGCGCATCCGGCAGCCGCACATCCCACAGAATGATCCGATGCCGCATGTCCATTTCGTCCGGCCGGAACAAACCCGACACGATATCCGATAGGCCCAGATCCGCGGGGCCGGCCATCAGGTCGAGGCATAGGCTGCACAGCAACGCCAGGGCCAGACCGGCGAGGCAGAGCCGCCGGCGGCGAACAATGCGGCCGAACCGGTCATAAAGCAGAACGGATTGCTCACTCATTCGGAATTGACGCCGTGTAGGTACCGTTCAGATCGAAGGGCAGAAATTCCCGAAAAATCGTCCGCATCGTCTCATCCGGGTCGAGATCCCCGAACAGTTCCGGCTGAACCCAGGCGGCAAAGGCTTCGACCGCGACGATGTTGAAGGGCGAGTTGTAGAAATTGTGCCAGACCACATGGGCCCGCCCGTTCTGGACTGCACCCATGGCCTGGAAGGCCGGCGCAGACAGGTATCGGGCCAGACTTTGCTGCGCCGTTTCGCGCGTCATCCCGACCCCCAGGGCGACCACATTCTGCCCTTCCTGAAATTCCTCCACCGTACCGGAGGCCGTGCCGATCCAGACATCGGGATTCTCGGTCAGAAGATACTCTTCCGTATGCTGGGATGTCGGCCCCGGCGCCAGTTCGTCGGCAATGTTTCGGCCGCCGACAAAGGTCAGGAACGGACCAAGCATGCCCTCAGCCATGGCCCAGCAACAGTCCCGACGTCCCGGATGGACCTGAAGGAACACGGTCGGCCGATGGGTGATCTCCGGGATACGCGCCTCGATGGCCGCGAGACGCTGCCGGTAGAATTCGATGTAGCGCGCGGCCTGTTCTTCCGCCCCCAGCAACTTGCCCAGAAGTTCGATGGATGGGATCGTATTGTTGAGGGGGTCCAGGCGGAAGTCGATGAACACGATCTTCACCCCGGCGGCTTCGACTTGCGCGATCAGTTCGGCGCTGCGTGCATTGGGGCCGTGATCGCTCAAACCGAGGATCGCGAGCTGCGGCTTCAAGTCGATGATCTTCTCGACCGAAACGCTGTGTTCGGACTTGGATGCGAATAGAGGGATATCTCGGGCCTCGGGGAATTTCTCGAAGAGTTGCCGTTCGAGGTCCGGCTGGGTCCACCAAAGCGGCGACATCATCCCGACGAGACCTTCCACCGGGTTTTCCGGCCGCAGCAGCGCCAGCACGGAAACATAGCGCCCCTCGCTGAGGACGAACCGTTCGATCGGTTGATCGATCTCGACGACCCGTCCCGCCAGATCGGTGACTTGGATCGGCTCGGCCGCTGCCGGCGGGGAGAGACAGATCCCCGCCAGCAAGAGGGCGCCTGTGACGCGAAGCAACGCGCTCCCCATCATCCTCAGAACTCCGCCCGGGCCCAAAGCAGGAAGGACCGGCCCTGTTCCCGCAACGGCTCCACCGTCGAGAATTCCTGGCCATAGGTGGCACGGTCCGAATAGACCTCGTCGAGAATGTTGTTCGCCTCAACGCGCAGGGTCAGGAAGTCGAGGTCCTCGGGCTCGTATTCGGCGTAGCTGCTGAAGACCTTGTAGGAGTTCTGCTTTTCACTGCCCGCGAGTTCGGTATCCCGGTTGGTCAACGCCGCATCCATCGTCCCGCCGAGGGTCAATCCGAGACCGTCGAAGCGATGCGCGACTTCCAACGCAATGATCTTGCCGAGCGGCATGCCCAGATAGTTCGTCGTGAAAGAATCCGCGTAATTGCCCTCGACCTTGATTCGGCTGTCCGTATAGGTGGCCCGCGCGAACCCGGCCCCCCAGTCGTAGCCGAGCGACAGATCGTAACCCTGCGTGCGGAAGTCGGTCACGACGCCGGGTCCGCCGTTGAAACTGGGATCGCGGACATTCTTGAAATCACTGCGGAAGATTCCGGCCCCCGCCGAGAAGCCTTCGTAGTTGAATTCCAAACCGCTGGTATAGTTCTTGGACGTCACCGGCTCGATCCCATCGGTGTAGTCCCAGTTCTGGTTCATGATAAAATTCTCGGACAGGGCGACACCGCCCCAAACCCGCGAATACCCGGCCTTGACCGTCACGTGATCGAGAATGTCATAGGCCGCCGACACGTTACCGCTGGTGCCGGATTGTTCCAGGTCGCTGCCGTCGACGCCTTCGAAAATCTGGTAGTCGCCGCGCAGACCGAAGGACACACGGAAATCTTCCATCGGTGTCAGACGAGCCTGGCCATAGACACCGGCATTGGTGGAGCTTTCGTGCATGTCGACGCCCGGATCGTAGTAACGCGCCTTGTCGTCATAGAAATCCGTGCCGACGGTTATCGTGTTGCCTTCGGACAGGTTGAAATCGTTCTGGACCTTGGCGGAGAGGCTGGTCGTCTCGCCGATACTGCCGAAGGGAACCGGCACTTTCAGCTCGGTGCCGCTGTATCCGACGACGATTTCGGGATCGAACAGGCCGTCTGCATGCGGCATGCTGAACTGAGCGCCATAGTTTTCCCGGTTGGTGGTGTATTGCCGCGTCACCGGGTTGGTTCCGGTGGTGAGGCGGCCGATATTGGCGCGGAACGGACGCTTGGCGCTGTCGCGGACCCGTTCTCCGAAAACCTCGAAACGATGGCCTTCGTCCGATTCATATCCGAGCTTCGCCAAGCCGCTCAGCACATCGCTTTCCGACCCGTTGACGAACTCTCCGTTCCCGTCCGTGACCTCGTCCCCTTTGGCGAATTTGAAGAAGCCCAGCCCCTCGAACCCTTCGTGGCGGCCATAGGCGGAATAGCCATTGGTAAAGGTTTCGCTATCGGTGTCGAAAGACAGGGTCGTGAAGCCGCCGACATTCCGGTCCGGGCTCAATACGTCCCCGACATCGACGGTCTCGTATACGACCGAGCCGCCCATCGCGGCGGGACCGGCATCGGCCGGTGCCACGCCGGGATCGACCCGCGCCTGCTTCAGAAGGCTGGGATCGATCAGGGTCGTGCCGTTGTGGTGGAACACCTTGTTGTTCTGACGGACGCCGTCGATGCTGACGGCCAGGTTGGTTTCCTCGACGCCACGCACATAGAGTTTCTGGCTGCTGGGGATGGAGTTGCCGACCGAAACGGCGGATTCGCCTTTGAAGACATCCCGCAGGTCTCGCGGCCGGCGGCGTTCCAAATCCGCGGCCGACACGCCGATCGACGAGGCACGATCCGCGGCGAGCGCGTGCTCGTCCTGCATCCCGCCACTTTCGACGACGATGGTTCCGAGCCGCATCGGACCGCTGCTTTCCTGACCGGTTCCCGGAGCATGGATGATCGCCCCGTCATTCGTGATGCGATAGACGAGACCGGTACCCGCCAGGAGTCGCTGCAGCGCGTCCGCGCCCGTCATTGTGCCCGACACGCCGCCTGTCCGGACTTCCCGCACCAGATCGCCATGCGCGGATATCTGCATATTCGCCTGTTCGCTGAACAGCGCGATCGCGTCCGTCAAAGGCTGCGGAGCGATATCGAAGCTATGCCGCGCGTCAGACTGCGCCAACAGGGTTGCTTCATCCTGCGCCATCGCAGGCGCCACGGCACCGGTGCCAAGCGCCGCCGCGAAAGAAATTGCCATGGCAACCGCGGACAGACGAACCGGACGATACTCATCAACCATTTTACTGCTCCCATCCCAACCGCCGTTCAGCGGCAAAAAATCATGCGACTGCGACGCACTCGCACCTTCTATACTTCAGGACAGGAGGACCCCGCTCGGCGTTCAAAAAAAGTTCTACAATTCGAAAGAAAAATGGCGTGCCGGCGTCTCAGGCGGTTCCATCTGAACGCATTCCGCTCTAGTCGGCGATCATCACGGTCATCCAGGGGGTCAAACTGTAGGCTTTCGCACCTTGCGAAGAGGCAACCGCCCGCAATGCCGCCTGTGGGTTGGCAAGATTGAAGACACCGGTCAGAGGTTGGGCCGCCAGCGCATCCCCCTGCAGAACGACCACACCGGTATAGTAGGTCCGCAGTTCGTCGACCACCTCACCAACAGGACGGTCCCGGGCGATGATCTTGCCGCTCAGCCAGTCCGCCACCTGTTCGGGCGGAATCTTGCCGTGTTCCGAACGGGTCCCTTCGCCGGAAATGCGCAACCAGTCGCCGGCCTTCAAGATCGTATCGTGACGCCCCGACCCGGACCGCTCCGTCACCGCGACCGCCCCTTCCCGCACAGCCACTTCAGAGAGTTTTTCCCAAGAGCGGACCTCGAAACGGGTCCCCAGGACCGTAACCTCCAGATCCTCGGTCACGACGCGGAACGGATTGTCCGGATCATGATTGACGTCGAGGTAAGCCGTTCCCTCCAGCAGGCGGATGCCGCGGCCCTGCCCTTCCGGCAGCAGGGCGACCGCCCCCTTTGGCGCAAGTTTGAGCGTACTGCCGTCCGGTAAGGTGAAAGTTCCGATCTCGGCCGTCCGTGTCGTATAATCGCCGGCAGGCGTGATCGGGCCCAGCACCAGGAAAAGCAACGCGGCGCAAGCGGCAAGGGCGGCCGCGGCAAACCCGAACCGACCGGTACGGACGGTCCGGCGTCGCGAACTTCTTCCACCGCGAGATCGTTCCGATCGGCGCCCTGCTTCCTCGGAGAGACGACCTGCGCTTCGGCCAAGCGGCAAGGGGTCCGTCAGACCGGCATCTCTTGTCCGCCCCAGGAGAGCGTACATCCGGGTCGTCTCTTCCCAGGCCCGCGCATTCTCCGAACGCAATGCATGCCAGATCTCGAAACGCGCTTTGAGGTCGGAATCCTGCGGGTTGTCCGTGAGGGCGACCAACCATTCGCTGGCACTGACAGGCTCGCTCGGTTCGTTCATCGCGGGAATATCCCCTTGCCTCACTTAGATCGCCGTTGCGGACGAAGACCGCCGAGGGCGCAGGCGCGCTTTCGGTCGCGACTCGCCTCTAATTTGTAGACAGGCGAAAGTCCCCCTTGTTCAAAGAAATTCGTCTTTCTCACCGGCGAAACATCCTTTCGCGGCAATGGTCGAGAGCATTCACCACAAGTGCATGAGCGGAACCGACGGAAATACCCATTCTTTCGGCGATCTGGCGCACGGTCAGGCCGTCGAAGCGATGCAGTTCAAGCGCCTTGCGGTTCGCCTCCGGCAGGTCGGCCATCGCCAGGGACAAGGCCATCAGTTCTTGCCGCGCTTCGGCTTCATTCTCGGGGGATGGCCGGCAGTCCCTCAGATGCGGCAGTACGGCGGCCGAGTTATCGATCTGGCGGCCGCGTTCGACACCTGCGCGATGGCTTTGGTCAAAGGAAAGATTTCGAACGATACGATAAAGATAGGCCAGCGGTTCCTCCAGGACGCGGTCCCCGGAGGCCTTTTCGAAACGCAGATAGGCCTCCTGCACGGCGTCCTCCGCATGGGCCATGTCCCCGATCAGCTTGTTGGCATAGCTCACCAGTTCGCCTCTATGCGCCAAATACAGGGCAAGGATTTTGGGATCGTCCGGCATTATCCCGTTCGCAGTTCCGCCCGGCACGCCAGTCCGGTTCATACCATGGAAGTGTGCCGTTTCTCTGCCTTAAATGCGACTAATTATCAATACTGGGTTAGATTGCGGTGTTTCGGCACCGCCGCCATCAATAGCAAACCGTGAGGTCGCTTCCTATCGCATTGGCCTGATTGTACGCATGGATCATTTCCACCTGCTTTTAGCTTACCGTATTTTTGCGCACGAGTTGTCGGGCCATAGCAGCGATAATATCCGTTCGTGTGACGATTCCGACAATGTGCCCGGCCTCAAGCACCGGCACCGCATCAACGTCACCATTCGCCATCATTGGCAGGAGAGCGGCGAGCGGCGTGTCCGAAGAGGCCCTTGGACCAGTCGTTTTCATGATATCGCCGGCACGGACTGACCGCCGAGTGTCACGTCCAAATAGGCGTTTCAGTGCCACGGCGCCGCTTAGGCCCCGATTCCGGGCATCCTGACCGGCCCAATCGATAAGATGCATCTGGAAAATCACACCGTGGAATGCCGCCTCACGCCCTACAACCGGCAGAGATGTGAACCGATGTTCTCTGAACAGTTCGGCAACGCGTGGGAGAGTCGTCTCCGGTGTTACAGTGATCAGGTCCTTCGACATGAAATCATTCGCCGTAAGCGGGCCTACTCCATGGGCGGCCGCCTGTAATTCGGCGGCACCGATAAGGCGGGCCAGATCCTCGACCCCCAAATTGAATGACTGCCGATACCGCTCCAGAATTTCCGAAAGCTCGGTTTCGCTTAGCCCTAACCGTTCTGACGGTTCAGGTGAGGCTGTGCCGTGCTTGTTCGGTTCTTCGAATTGACGAAACGGATACCGTCGGCCCGTCAAACGGGCATAGATTGCCGCGATACCGACAAGCGCCAACGTACCGGTTGCGATCGGGAAAAGGGCAAACAGAAACCCAAGATGGGCTACTGCATCGGGACTCATCGCGGCGGTCATGGCAACCGCTCCGGCGGGTGGATGGACCGCCCTGCACAGCATCGTCACCGCAATCGCCACGCCGACCGCGATCGGAATCCGAAGGGTCGCGTCCGGCACCAGAATGCATGTTGCTACGCCCACCAATGCCGCAGCCGTGTTGCCAATGACGGCCGACCAGGGCTGCGCCAAGGGACTGTTTGGAATGGCGAATAGAAGCACGGAAGTCGCACCGAACGGCGCGACGAGATACAGGCCCGTGGTCATATCGACGTGGGGCGACAGGACAAACAATCCCGTGACAAACAAGCCGACGAATGCACCGAACCCGGCCCGAATGGCCTCTTGCGGTGACACCTGCGCCACGACCGGACCGACCGAACGAAGTATGCTCACAAATCACGCTCCTCAGATGAGCGCGCAAATTTACAGTCGACCGACCTGAACACAATCGCGTTAAGGCATAATGATTGTGAAATAGCGCCCTCCACAACTGCCCACTAATGAGACATGAGCGACGACGGAATCTTGCTCAGGCAGGTCTTCACTTCGTTGGACAGCCAGTGCGAGAATAACTCGGGGGTCGCGTCTGAACGACGGTTCCTGACGGCCATATGATATCCGTCCCGAGCAGGTGCCGACCGATCGAACGCGACCACCAGGCTGCCATCTGCGAGACACGGTGCCGCGAGAATTGCGCTTGTCAGGGCGACCCCGGCCCCGCACCGCGCCAAATCGACCGCCAGACCGTAGGAATCGACAAGCTGCGCAATTTCAATCGGCGCATCCAATCCGTTATGTTCTGCCCACGACTGCCAGGAATCCGATGTACCGACAGCCTGAATAAGCCGTAATCCCCGCACCTCCTCCCAAGTTAGCGAACCCGGTGACAGTTTCGGCGCGCATACCGGAATCAAACGATCCTCCAGGAAGGGAGCGGCCCCCTCCCCGACAAGTTCCTTTGATCCGAACCGGATCTCCACGTCGGCGTCCGACAGAACAAAGTCATCCGGCCAGAGGGTGCTGCGGATTCTGATCTGGACGCCCGGATGGGCGTCGAGAAAGGCCGACATGCGGGGGGCCAGATACCATTGCGCGAAGCTGAGGCTGGTCGCGACAGTCAGCACGCCATCCGACCGGACCGGTTCGAATACCGCCGTGGCAGCCGTCAGACTGCTGATCGCCTTGGTCGCATAGGGCAGCAGACGGCGGCCGGCATCCGTCAAGGCCAGACCGCGCGGCTTGCGCAGGAACATCGGCACCCCGAACCGCATTTCCAGCGACCGAACATGCTGACTGACCGCCGATTGCGTCAGTCCCAATTCGTCGGCAGCCGCCGTGAAGTTCAGATGCCTTGCCGCGCATTCAAAAGCGCGGAACCAGGTCAGGGGCGGAAGTGCGCGCGCCATAGCCTCAACCTCACCATTAGATTCATTAATGGCAATGGCCACAAATACCTCGTTTGTCAATTGAACGGGTTCCCTCGATCCTCCGTCGCAACGAAATCAGCGGCGCGAAGCCGCGAAACCCCGGGATTCGCCGGGCCAAGGTCGGGATGGAAACGCCGCATGACACCGGAAATTCGAAAACTGGTCGCCGTCGAAGAGGAAACCTGGATCGAGGGCTTCAAGCCGGCTTCGCAGCCCTGGCGCATGTTCGCCGTCGCCGCCGTGGTAAGGAATCCCTGGGCCGGTCGCTATGTTGAGGACCTCACGCCGGAGATTCAGGCCTTTGGACCGGTTATCGGTGAGTTGCTGACCGACCGGATCACGCGGTTGGCGGGCGGTGCCGATGCCATCGAAGCCTATGGCAAGGCCGCGGTGGCCGGGCTCGACGGTGAGATCGAACACGCATCCGGACTGATCCATACCCTGCGCTTCGGGAACCACTACCGCCAGGCGGTCGGCGCAAAGTCCTATCTTGCCTTCACCAACACGCGGGGCCCGGCAAATGCGCCGATCGCGGTGCCGCTGATGGATATCAACGATGCCGGGCGGCGCTCCCACTACCTGACCGTTCAGTTCGCTATCCCTGACGCCCCGCGCAGCGACGAGATCGTCGTCGTCCTGGGCGGCGCGACCGGCGGGCGGCCGCACCACCGCATCGGCGACCGTTACAAGGATCTGGAGGCGATGGGCCATGACGTCGACAATCCCGCTTCGGTCTGAGACCCGGCAGGGCATTGCCTATCTTCGGGCGGGCACCGGCATGCCGGTGATCCTGCTCCACGGGGTCGGGCTGCGCGCGGAGGCTTGGCAGTCCCAGATCGAGGGGTTGTCCGCCCGCCACGACCTGATTGCCCCGGAACTGCCCGGCCATGGCGGCAGCGCGCCGATCGGCGGCCCTGCTCCGGACCTCCGGGATTTTGCCGACCGAATCGGGGAGGCCATTGCAGAGACGGCCCGGGTCCCCGCCCTTATCGTCGGTCATTCCATGGGCGCGATGATCGCGCTGGACCTCGCGATCCGCCGTCCCGACCTGTGCTGCGGTGTCGTTGCATTGAACGCGATCTTCCAACGGCCAGACGCGGCACGTCAGGCCGTACTGGCGCGGGCCGAGGCACTGGCGAAATCCGAAGACAACGGGGTCGAGGCACCGTTGCGCCGTTGGTTCGGCGACTGTCCCGATGGCCGCAACCGGGCGGCGGCGGACGCCTGCCGCGATTGGCTCAGCACCGTCGACCGCGCGGGGTATGCCGCCGCCTATGGGGCCTTCGCTCGGCATGACGGTCCTTCACTGGCGGCATTGCGTGGCCTGAGCGTGCCGGCCCTGTTCCTAACCGGCGCACAGGATCCCAATTCGACCCCGGCGATGTCCGAAGCCATGGCGGCGCTCGTGCCGGATGGGCAACTGCGGATCGTCGACGGGGCCGCGCATATGGTTCCTATGACCCATTGCGAGGCCGTCAACGCGGCGCTGGCAGAATTCTTCGAGGAATGCCGCGGCACCAAGGGGGCGGCATGAGCGCGCTCGACGGCCACGCCCTGCGTCGGGCCTTCGGCGCCTTTCCCACCGGGGTGACGGTCGTCACCGCCCGTGCCGACGACGGCTCGCCGGTCGGCTTCACCGCCAACTCTTTCAGTTCCGTCTCGCTGGACCCGCCCTTGCTGCTGGTCTGCCCGGGCCGGAGTCTGAACAGCTTCCCCGTGTTCGAGACCTGCCGCCATTTCGCGGTCAATGTCCTGTCGGAAGGACAGGAAGCCGTTTCGAACACCTTTGCCGGTTTCAAGGGAGACCGCTTCGCGGCAGTTGCCTGGCAGGATGACGCGGTTGGCAGTCCGCTGATCGATGGCGCCGCGGCCCAATTCTCCTGCAGCGCGCACGAACGGGTCGACGCAGGCGATCACATGATCCTGATCGGCCGGATCGACACCTTCAACCATGCCGGTTCGCGCGGATTGGGGTATGCCGCAGGCGGCTATTTCAGCCTGGGCCTGGAACGCCGGGCGGAGGCCGCGCCGCCGCCCGGCCGTCGTGCCGTCGCCGGGGCCATTCTGGAGCACGGGGACAACCTTCTGCTGGAAGAAACCCCGAATGGCTTCCGGCCGTTGCAGATCGCCCTGGATTCCCGGGTCGGTGCCCGCGAGGCGACCCGCCGGTATCTCACCGAAACCGGAATCGAGGCGGAGGTCGGGCCCGTCTATTCGATCTTCGACGATCGCGGCAGCGGCGAATCCTTCACCTATTTCCGCGCGGTCTTGACCGGCCCGGCGCCTTATCCCGCGGGGCGCTGGGTCCCGGCTCGGGATATCGCCGGATTGCGCCACATCTCATCCGCCCATGCAGTCATGCTGCGCCGCTATGCGCTGGAACGACAGACCCGGTGCTTCGGCCTTTATGTCGGCGATGAGGCGACCGGCGACATCCACGCATTTCCACAGGAGGCACTCCGATGAAGTTCTCATTGTTCGCCCATATGGAACGGATCACCCCCGACCAGCCGCATGAAGTTCTTTATCAGGAGTTCCTGGATCTGTGCCATATGGCCGACGAAGGCGGCATGCACGCCATCTGGACCGGCGAGCATCACGGCATGGAATTCACCATCGCGCCCAACCCCTTCATCAGTCTGGTCGATTTGGCCAATCGGACGAAGAATGTGCGTCTGGGCACCGGCACGATCGTCGCGCCTTTCTGGCACCCGATCAAACTCGCCGGCGAGGCGGCGATGGCGGACCTGATCACCGGCGGCCGGCTGGAGCTGGGTATCGCGCGCGGTGCCTATTCCTACGAATACGAAAGGCTGTCCCCGGGCCTTGATGCCTGGGATGCCGGTCAGCGCATGCGCGAGACGGCACCGCTGCTGCGTCAGCTGTGGTCCGGTGACTGTGCTCATGAAGGCATTTACTACAACTTCCCAAGCACCACCGCCTCACCGAAGCCGGTGCAGAAGGACGGCCCGCCGATCTGGGTCGCCGCGCGGGATCCGAACAGCCACCAATTCGCCGTCGACAACGGCTTCAACGTTCAAGTCACCCCGCTATGGCAGGGCATGGATGAGATCGAAAGCCTGATGGACAAGTTCAACGGCGCCTGTAATGGCCGCAATGACCGGCCGAAGATCATGTTGCTGCAGCACGCCTACGTCGCGGGATCGCGGGCGGATGCCGAGGAAGCGGCCCAGGCATTCAGTCGGTTCTATTGCTATTTCGGCGCCTGGTTCAAGAACGAGAAACCGGTCCGCCAGGGATTGATCGAGACCCTGTCGGAAGAGGAGATCGCGTCGAACGAGATGATGGCACCCGCCAAAATGCGCGCCAATCTGGCAATCGGCACGGCTCAGGAGGTAACAGACCGGCTAAAGCGGTACGAAGATCTGGGCTATGACGAGTTCTCCTTCTGGATCGACAGCGGGATGAGCGCGGAACGCAAACGGGCCTCGCTGGCGCGTTTCATCGACGACGTCATGCCGGCCTTTGCGTAAGGGGGGAGCGAGCGGATGACCGAACAGCCCGATTACCGCCTCTACATTGACGGCACCTGGACCGACGGCGCGAGCGGTCAGGTGATGGAGACCGTCAATCCCGCCACCGGCGATACCTGGGCGCGTTTCGCCTGCGCGGCACCGGCCGATATCGACCGTGCCGTTGCGGCGGCGACCCGCGCGCTGACCGACGGCGCCTGGCCGGCGATGACCGCGACCCAGCGCGGCAAACTGATCGCCCGCCTGGCCGATCTGGTCGAGGCCAATGCCGAGCGGATCGGCCGGATCGAAACGACCGACAGCGGGAAGCTGGCTACCGAAACCATCGGACAGACCCGCTATGTCGCCGACTACTATCGCTACTATGCCGGACTAGCGGATAAGATCGAAGGGGCGGTGCTGCCGATCGACAAGCCGGACATGCATGTCTACACCAGCCGCGAGCCGATCGGCGTGGTCGCCGCCATTGTGCCGTGGAACGCCCAGATGTTCCTGACCGCGACCAAGCTGGGCCCGGCCCTCGCTGCCGGATGCACGGTGATCCTGAAGGCATCGGAGATCGCGCCGGCGGCGCTCTTCGAACTGGCCCGTCTGATTGAGGAGGCAGGTTTCCCGCCCGGTGTCGTGCAGGTCGTGAGCGGCGATGCGGAGAATTGTGCGGTCCCGCTGACCTCGCATCCCGACATCGACCGTATCGCCTTCACCGGCGGCCCGGAGACCGCCCGCCACGTCATTCGCAACTCCGCCGCCAATTTTGCCGTCACGACGCTGGAGCTTGGCGGCAAATCGCCGATCCTGGTTTTCGACGACGCTGACCTGGAAGGGGCGGCCAATGGGCTGATCGCGGGGAATTTCGGGGCATCCGGGCAATCCTGCGTGGCCGGAACGCGGGGCCTGATCCATCGTCCGATACTGAACGAGTTGATCGCAAGGATCGAGGAGAAGGCACAGACCATCGTCATCGGTGACCCGCTCCAGCCAGCGACGCATGTCGGACCGCTCTGTACCCCGGCCCAGATCGAACGAATCGAAGCGACACTCGCCCAGTCGGTCGAACAGGGGGCCCGGATTCGGTTCGGCGGAAGGCGGCCGGCCGGACTGGGCGGCGGCAACTACTTTCTGCCCACCCTGGTGGAATGCCCGGACGCGCGGACCGCGACACTGTCGGTCGAGATGTTCGGGCCGGTGATGTCGCTGCTGCCCTTCGACACCGAGGCGGAAGCCGTCGCATTGGCGAATGACAGCGTCTTCGGACTTGGCTCCGGCGTGTTCACCCGCAACATAGCCCGGGCACACCGGGTTTCGAAACGCATCCGGGCCGGCATCTGCTGGGTCAACACCTACCGCGCGATCTCGCCAATCGCCCCATTCGGCGGCTTCAATCAGTCAGGCTATGGTCGCGAAGCCGGTCTGGAATCGGTGCTGGACTACACCCGTACCAAGACAACCTGGATAAGCCTGTCGGACATGCCGATGGCGAACCCCTTCGTCATGCGTTAGCGGCAACTGCCTCAAGATCCACTGTGCCGATCAGCGCAATCGGGTCAGCAGGCTGGACGTGTCCCATTTGCCGCCACCGTTCCGTTGAACATCGGCATAGAACTGGTCCACCAACGCGCCGAGCGGCGCGGTGCCGCCCAGCCGGGCGACCTCTTTCAAGGCGATGCCCAGATCCTTGCGCATCCAGTCGACGGCAAAGCCGAAACCGTATTCGCCTGCCGCCATGGTCTTCCAGCGGTTGGACATCTGCCAGGATCCGGCCGCCCCTTCGGCAATCGTCTCCATGACCGCGGCGATGTCGAGTTCGGCGGCCTGGGCCAGTGCCATGCCTTCGGACAGGCCCTGTACCACACCGGCAATGCAAAGCTGGTTGACCATCTTCGCCGTTTGTCCGGCCCCGACATCACCAATGCGGGTCACCTTCCGGGCGAAGGCGTCGAAGACCGGGGCGATCCGGTCGAAGACTTCCTGCTCGCCGCCAACCATGACGGTCAGCTTGCCGTTCTCGGCACCGGCCTGACCGCCGGACACCGGCGCGTCGAGATAGCCGATCCCGCGCGCCGCCAGGATTCCCGCCAGTTCCCGCGCCACATCGGCCGAAGTGGTCGTGCAGTCGACATAGTAGGCGCCCGTCGCCATAGCCCCGAAGGCGCCATCCGGGCCCAGGGTCACGGCGCGCAGGTCGTCGTCATTGCCGACACAGCTGAACACGATATCCGCACCCGCCGCCGCTTCTTCAGGCGTCGCGGCCTGGCTGCCCCCGAACTCGCGGACCCAATCCGCGCCGCGCGCGGCCGTGCGGTTATAGACGCGGACGGTATGTCCCGCCTTCGCCAGATGCCCCGCCATCGGGAAGCCCATCACGCCCAAACCGATCCATCCGATCATGCTCATGTCTCGATCTCCTTGCCGCGGTGTGAGGTTTCGGACCAGGCGTCCCGCAGGAAGACCGTCAGGTCGTTCGACGCCATGCGGGGACGCAGAGGGTGCATCAACGCGCTGATGAAGCCGCGGTGATAGGTGGCGTGGTTCGTCAGATGCAGCAGGATGTCGGCGCGCGACATCGCGCCCCGTCCGCCGCCGACGAACTCGAAATCGATAACCTCCGTCAGGTCGCGGCCATCCCAACGTTCCGCGCAGGCGACGTAATACCCGTCTATCGCCCTCAGCCGCGCCGCGACCTCCGCGAAGGGCAGAACCGCGTCCCGGTGGCGGGCGGCATGGGGATGGGTGCGCCCTTCCAGATGCGCCTGAAAGATTTCGCAGACGACCAGAATATGATCGAAAGTCCCCGAGATTGATCCGAACAGCGCGTCGCGCGATGCCGTCAGTTCCGCATCCGGCAAGGCCTCGGCGTTCTTCAGCATCACATCGTCGGCCCAAGCCATATAAGCGGTCATCCGGCGTACGATATTGGGGTCGGACATAGCTCACCTCCTTGATTTCAGGCATATGAGGCTGCAATATTGATCCGAGCAATCTGTATATTGATCTCGGAGCAATAATTGTCGAAACCCTATGCCCGGATCGCCGACGGCATCGCCCGCCGGATCGCGTCCGGCGACATGCCGGTCGGAACGCGCCTGCCGCCGCAGCGCCGCTTCGCCTATGACCAGGGCATCGCGGTATCGACCGCGAGCCGCGTTTATGAGGAGTTGCGACGGCGGGGGCTCGTTTCCGGCGAGGTCGGGCGGGGCACCTATGTCGCCAACCGCTTCACCCCGCTGGATCCCGCACAGCAGGAACCGCCGGGCCTGGGGGTCGATCTGGAGATCGTCTTCCGGCTGTCGGCCGACGCCAAGAATACGATCGCCCAGTCGACCGCCCGCTTCTTCAAATCCGGATTGCCGGATCGCGCGACCCTGCCGCCTTCCGTCCATGCAGACCCGGAGACGGCGGCGGCGCTGGCCCGCCTGACATCGGTCGATGGTTTTCAGGTCACAGCCGACAATCTGCTTCTGGCAGGCAGCGGCAAGGAAGCCATCGCGGCCGCCTTTTCGGCCCTGGCCCCGCGCGGCGGCCGCATCGCCGTCGAGGCGCTGACCTATCCTTTCGCCATCGCGGCGGCACGCCTGCTGGGGATTGAGCTGGTGCCGGTCCCAGTGGATGCGGAAGGGATCGATCCGGCGGCCTTGGACCGACTAGCGCGGGAGGGGCTGCAGGGTGTCTATCTGCAGCCGACCCATCAAAGCCCGCTGGTCCTGACGCAATCGACGGCTAGGCGGCAAGACATTGCGGCGATCCTGATTCGGCACGACCTGGCCGGGATCGAGGATCGGGTCTATGGCTTCCTGAGGCCCGCCCCGCCGGTCGCAGCCTTCGTGCCGGATCATGTCATTCAGATCGACAGCCTGTCCAAACGCCTGATGCCCGGTCTGGCGCTGGGTATGATCGTTGCGCCGACGCGGTTTCAGGAGGCGCTGGCCCGGTCGCTGCGTGCGGGGGGATGGATGGCGCCCTCTCTAGCGGTCGCCCTGGCCCGGCATTGGCTGCAGGAAGACGTGCCGATGACGGTCGAGGCATCAAAACGCCGGGATGCGGCGGCCATGTACGATCTGGCCCGGACCGCCTTCGCGGAGCTGGACTTCCGGGGCGCGCCCGATGCGCTTCATGGATGGCTGACCCTGCCCGGCGCCTGGCGAGGCGAAAGCTTCGCCGCCGCCTGCGCCGGTCTGGGCATTGCCGTCGCACCCGGGCACAGCTTCGCGGTGACACCGGGCAACGCGCCGCCGGGCGTGCGGATCGCCTTTTCCGCCGCCGATCTCGGCACCTGGAAGCTCGCCCTGACCGAGGTTGCGTCCCTGGCACGGAAGGGCCCGCACCAAAGCACTGAGCCGCGCATCGATTAGCGAAGCATGCTATGCCGTCAATCGATCACCCCGTTTGAGGATTCCCCATGCCGCGCTTGCCCTTCGCCGTTTACCGCCATGCCTTGAAGGTCAAGATCGCGCGGCGTCTGGGGCGCGGAACCGATCCCTATCTGCCCTTGCCGGAGGGCACGCTGCTCAGCCCGTCACTCGGCATCGCCGCCGCCTATGACGGCGCGCCCCGGCGTCTGGGATTTCCGGCGCGCGGCACCCTGTCGCCCGAGGCCTGGCAGGCACAAGCCAGGGCCAAGCTTGCCGAACTGACCGGCTATGCGGCGACGCGCCCCATTCCCGAGGTAACGATCCAGAAGGGCGAGGTCGCGGTCGGCAACGGGATCGTGCGACGCAGCGTTTACCTGAGAATCCGGCCGGATACCGACCTGCCGGTCCATCTGGTCTATCGACCGGGTCTAACGCAGCCCGCCCTGGTCTTCCTGCATCTGGCGGGATCGACATCGGGCGTGCATCTCGGCTGGGGCGAAGCGAAAGTGCCGATCGATCACCAGCGCATCGCCATCGGCGCGGATATGGCCCGCCAGGCGGCACAACGCGGCTATCTGGCGGTCTGTATCGAACAGATCGGCTATGGAGAGCGGGGCGAACGGCATCTGGCGAAACCGTCGCCGAACCGCACGATCGATGCGGCGAACCATCTGCTGCTTCTGGGACGAACGCTGATGGGGGACGGCGCGGGCGATGTGTCCGCCGCGCTGGATTGGCTGCTATCGGGGAATGGGCCGCTGACGGCAGATCCGGACAGGATCTTTCTGTTCGGCCATTCGGCAGGCGGGACCCTGGCGCAATACGCCGCCGCACTGGACGTCCGGATCAAGGGCGTTCTGGCCAGCGGCTCCGTCGGTCCGGTGCGGCAGACCATCGGTGCGCGCGGGGCCGGCGGCGGCGATGGGATCGTGCCCGGATTGCTGAACTGGTTCGACACACCGGACCTGATCGCCCTGGTCGCACCGCGCGTCTTTGTCGGGCTCAGCGGCGACGGGGACCATATCTTCCCGGCGGCCGGGGTTGAGGCCGTGGTCGATAAGGCCCGCCCCTACTTCGCGCTATGCGGCGCGGCGGATAGGGTGCAAGCCATCTCCGTAGACGGCCCGCACCAGTATCACGCGGCGGCCAGCTGGGATGCCTGGACCCGCTGGATCGACCCGCCCGATCAGTCGCCGCAGACGAGCTGAATTGTCTGGGCGGGATAACCGGCCTCATCCTCGACATAGAGGCTATGCAGTTCGGAATCGCCGGTGCATTGCCAATCGACTTTGAAGTCCTTGCTGCACCCGCCGGCCGGATCGCCCAGGCGATAGACATCGATCGAATATTCGCACTGCTCTTTCCCCAGGCAGTCCGTTGCGACCGAAGCGGTGGCATTACCGGGCACCGCGCCGCAGCTTGCGCCATAGGTTGCGGCGACGGCATTAATCCCGGTCAAAGCCTCAGCGCTGGCTGTCGCCGCCTCAGGCGCGAAATGACCCAGCAATTCGTGCGGCAGGTAATCGGTGGGGACTTCGATGCCCAGGTCGGACCGCAGAATTCGACCGGCCAGGAAACGCCCAACGATATCCATGCCGTTATCCTTCAGATGCACGACATCGATAAAGTAGTTCCGCCGTTCCGGAATTCCTGCCGGGAGCAGCATCGACGTGTTGTAGTAAGACGCGTTCCGACCGCCCTGGCGCAACTCCTCAACATAGGCTTCAACGCCCAGTGCGCCCATGGCATAGACATAGTACATGACCGGGTTATAGGTCGCCTTGTTGCAGGGCTGATCGGCGATCGGGGCGATGGATTCGTCATACCGCTTAATCAGCGATTCACGCCGGGTCAGGTACAGGCTGGTACCCGCCTGATGGTAGTAATCGCTCCACAGGTTGTTGACCTGCTGGGTCGACGGCTGGGTCGTGAAGATCACATTGGCATCCGCGAAACGGTTGGCGATGGTCCGTTGCGCCTTGACGTAGAACTCCGTCATTCGGGGCGCGTCGCCGACCTTGGCGTCCGGATTGATCACCCCGCGATAGCTCGCCTCGGTATTGTTCTCGTCGTAGGCTTGGTTCTTCTCGATATAGCTCTCGCCCGAAATTTTCCGAACGGCGTGGCTGTGCTTCAGCAACTCGTTGAAAAACTCCCCGCGATAGAAGGGCGGGTTGGTGCTGTTCAGCAAATAGCCTTCGATGTAGGACTTCATGATCGCGAAATACATCGGATACATGGCGCCCTGGGCATATCCGCAGCCGACGCTGGCGTCGTTGAACCCGTCGAAGACAACGACCCATTCCGGGTCGAAGCTTTCCCCCCAAAGGTCCAGGGCAATGGCCTGCTGATAGGCGATGTAGCTACCCATCCCCAGGTTGACGACCGTGTAATTGTATTCGTCCTGGGCTTCGTTCAGGTAATGCTGCATGCGTCCGGGAATGGTCGTGTCGCCATGGGTCGCGCCGACACCCCAGGCAGCGGAACCGCCTGTAAACAGCACGACCTTCTCTTTCGGTCCCTTCTCATAAGGCTTCGAGAAATCGAATTCTCGATCGTCACGGAAGCCAATGGAATTGGTCGTGACTTCGGCGGGAATGTGTTCACCGGTGAAGGTGTCGGACCAGCCGGTATAGGTCTGCGCAACCGTGGTGAACATCACATAGGGCTGAAAACGCTGCCAAAGCGCGTTCGCCGGGACCTCGAGATCGTCCCGGAAATAGCGATAATACCCCTCAACCGCCGCCAAGGGCAGCAGGACCAACAAGACGTTGACCAGAATGATTGCCAGAACGGATTTAAATTTGCTCATGGTCTCAAGTCTCGCTTCCTGCGGGCTGCACGCGCAATTCCGTAAGTGACGCACGATTCGGCGGTACATCCGTCAAACTGTTGCCGGGCCGGTTTTCGTTCGGCGATCCGACGGCCACGATGCCGATCCGGGTCAGATCCGTATCCGCGTCGACGAGCTCTGCGGGCACACGCGCGGAGATCCGGACGGCATCCTTCGTAGAATCCAAAGTACTACGCAATACGGTCCCATTGCAGGCGATGGCCAGGGCTTCTGCCATGCCCGGCTTCAAATCCAGAATTTCGAAAACCACGTCATAGTCATTGCCCGGCTCCAGCGACAATAACACATCGGAGCGGTCGCGCGGACCGAGGTAGCGCCATTTCTGCCCGAAACTGTTCGACACCCGCGCGCCCCACTCAACGCCAACGAAGTCCTCGCCGGACAAATCGATGGTCGCCGACCGTACCTTGGCAGGCGCGGCCTGCCGATAGGCCTTGGTCAGGATATCCCCCACCTTGTCCAGATAGCGGCTGACCGTGTCATGACGGGCCTCTCCGACCTCCGAATAAAAGATCAACGATTGGATTTCTTCTTCGAACTGCGGGCCCAATTTTGCCGCGACACGCAGGCTGAAATCCTCATCCACCGCATGACGGAAAACCTGTTTGTAGGACGGACCGTGCCGCTCGACATCGTTCCAAAAGGTCTTCGGGCCGAAATACGACGGATAGCGCGATTGCAGGACCGGAGAGAAATCCTCCCCAACGTCGAAATCCCCGACATCGAGCGGAACCCGAAACGGCTCGTCATGGATCTTTGCCAGGGCCACGCAAATCCCGACATCACGGGTTCGGACCTGCCGCGAGACCCATGGCGCCCACATCCGCCGGGAGTAATGGTGCGATTGTGACGCGAAAATCCGGTAATCGTTACTGGGCTCAAGGCCCACCTCGAGGCCACTGTCGACCTCGATGTAATTGTTCGCCTTGGCCAATTGCCAGAACAGTTTCGGGCTGTAGAGGAAGAACCCGTGGGTCAGATAACCGCCCGCGGGCAATTCGTGGATCATCAACCCGCCCGGACGACACAAATCGTGCATCGCCTTGAACGCGTTCAATTGGTTCAGGACATGTTCGGTGGTGCCCAGATTGGTGACCAGATCGTACTGTCCCTTATGGCCATCGGGGATGCTGTCGAAATTGAGATCCAGTTTTACCGTATCGGGGTCGTCGTCCAGGTCGAAGCCGGTGTAGCGCGCCCCGATCGCCTGCCAAATGACGCGGGAGTTCGGCTGCGTCGGCACCTGATGGCGGGTATCGCCATGAACGACATGCCCTTCCTGGGTATCCAGAACCGAAACGTCGAAACGGTCGGATGCCCCGAACTCTCTCAAGAATTCCGGTAGGACGCCGCTGACGATGAGGCGGTGCCCCAATTGCTGGTTGCCGATCTCGGCAACTGCCTCGATCCGATCCAGATTGCCGCTGCGTTTCAGATCCAGCAGCCGTTGGATCAACTCAAACCCGATCCCCATTGCCCCGAACGCGTCCCCCTCACTTCGGACGGGCCCAGGACCCGACACGCCGTCACTTGAAACCCCGCCGTTTATATTGAAGTTGCATAAGTCGGTAAAGCCGCGCGCGGCGGCTGGACGAGGGCTACCGGGTCGCGGAAGAGGCGTCCATGGCCAAACCGGCGGCATCGGAAATCCGCGGCCGGGAGGTCGACCGGATACTGCAGTTTCACGGCGGCAACGGCTATTCCCGCGCGTACGAGACCATCGCCTGGGCGGTGGTGGACGGCGGCCGGGGATAACCGACCGCCAGCCGCCAACCTAAAGTTCGGGGCGCGGTTCGCTGAAATCGACCAGGGGACGAACCTCGATTGCGCCGATCCGCGCCAGCGGATGCTCGCCAATCACGCGGGCGGCCTCATCGACATCCGCAGCCTCGATAATCACGACGCCGCCGAGGATCTCCTTGGTCTCGCTGAACGGTCCGTCGGTGACGACCTGGCGGCCGGCACGTTTGCGCACCGTCTTTGCCCCGTCGGGGAGTTCCAGCGCCTCGCCGGCGACGAAATGGCCCGACCGCGTCAACGTTTCGTCATAACCTTCGCATTCCGCCAATGCCGCGTTCGATTCCGGGTCGCCACCGAAAAGTTGTTTCGGATCATAATAAATCAGGCACGCATACCGCATCGCGATGTTCCTTTCATGATCGGATGATACCCCTAGTCGACGGCGCCGCGACGCATTCGACATTTTGACCGGCGATTTTTTTGCCTCAGGCCACGGCAATGATTTCGATTTCTACCAACCACGCCTCGGTCAGGGTCGTGGCGGAATTTTCGCGTGACCGGCCGGAAGTGCCGCTGCCGCCCGATTGAGGCCGAAACGAAGAACGGGCGGCCCGAAGACCGCCCGTTCCCGTTCAATCCGATCCCAAAGATCAGGCGAAGGACCAACGCTCCATCCAGCGTTCGCCATCCAGGTCCCAGTTGGACCCGAAATCGCCATGCACGACCTTGTCGGCGGTCGCGAAGACGTAGGATGCGAACATCGGAACGATGACGCCGCCGTCATTGTGCAGGATTTCCTGCATCTCGTAATACATGGCGCGGCGGGTATCCTCGTTCAGCTCCGCCCGGGCCTGGACCAGCAACTCGTCGAACCGCGCGTTGGACCAGAAGGTGTCGTTCCAGTCGACGCCGGTCTTGTAGGCGGTCGCGAACATCTGGTCTTCGACCGGACGGCCGCTCCAGTACACGGCGGTGAACGGCTTCTTCATCCAGACATCGGCCCAATAACCGTCATTCGGCTCCCGCACCGGCGTCAGGTCGATACCGCATTCCTTGGCAGAGTTCTGGAACAGCACCGCCGCGTCGACCGCGCCGCCGAAGGCCGCATCGGCCGCCGACAGATCGACCTTCAAGGTTTCGAGGCCCGCTTTCTTCAGGTGGAACTTCGCCTTGTCCGGATCGTATTCGCGCTGCGGAAGATCTTTGTTGAAATAACGCTGGCCCTGACCGATCGGGTGGTCGTTGCCGACTGCGCCATAGCCGAACAGGATCTTGTCGACCATTTCCTGACGGTTGAGGCCGTATTTCAACGCCAGGCGCACATTGACGTCGTCATAGGGCGCCGTCTTGCAGGACATGGCGAAGGTAAAGTGCTGCGTGCCCGCTACCGAGTGAACGTTGATACCGGGCTTGCGTGCCAGAAGGCCGACGGTCTTCAGGTCCAGGCGATCGATCGCATCGACCTCGCCGGAAACCAGCGCCGTGGTACGGGCGTTGAGGTCGACCAGCGCCAGCATTTCGATCGCGTCGAAATAGGCGGCGTCCGGCTTCCAATAGTTGTCCGCGCGGTCGAAATAGGCGGCGACGCCCGGGTTGAATTCCCGCAGCTTATAGGGTCCGCAACCATCGCCCGACTGCCAGTCCAGCTTGCCGTCCTTCACCGGACAGATCGACAGGTGATAGTCGCTCAGCACGAAGGGGAAGTCCGCGTTGCCGCCATCCAGTTTGAACGTCACGGTATGCGGGTCGTCGGCGGTCATTTCCACAACGGAAGCCACGATCGGCTTCGCGGCGGAGGTAGAGGCTTCGCCGCGATGGTGATTGATCGACGCGATCACGTCGTCCGCACCGAAGCTCTTGCCGCTGTGGTAGGTCACGCCCTTACGCAGCTTGAAGGTCCAGGACGTCGCGTCCGCTGACGCTTCCCAGCTTTCGGCCAGGCCCGGCTGCAGCGAGCCGTCGGTGCCGACCTCGGTCAGATAGCCGTGGATGCCGAACAGCAGTGCGATGGTAAAGCCGTTTTCCGAATGTCCCGGATCAAGCGAGTCGGATGTCTGGCCATGGGCCTTCCCCATGCGCATGACCCCGCCCTTTTTCGGCGCGGCCATGGCGGACTTGCCGCCGGCCAGGCTGGCCGCAACACCGGTCGCCGCGCTCGCCTGGAGAAAATGTCGTCTATTGAGCCCCGTTTGGATCAATTTTTTCATGTGCCTGTCTCTCCTGTTGAAAATTTTCTCTGCAGGGAAAACATCCGGCGCGCGGCTTCAACGGGGGATGAAACCGCCCCATTCTTTGGGTTCTTGCAACGCTCTGTCATGCCTCCCTGCGCGGCGAAACCACGCATCGAAGGTTGGCGATCCTTTTGGATCCTGGTGCCAACCCCAACGATGTCCGGCCGGGCACGAAGCCCTATCGCCTCGCACAGTGTAACCGGGCCGGCGCGTCAGGCCAAACGCTGATATGAAAATCTTTCCTGACCGGATCGGGGATTCCGATCCTCGCCTAAAGCAGTATGCGTTCAGGTGGAATCACCTGAACGCATACCGGTCTAGCCGCCCAGTTCGGAGATCTCCCGGTGGCATTCGATGACATGGCCGCTGCCATCCTTGCGGGACGGCGGGTCGACCTTGTCGCAGGTCCCTTCGATTGCCAGGGGACAGCGTTCGAAGAACGGACAGCCGATATCGGTGATCTTGACGCCGCGCGCGATCCCGGCCAGCGCCTCGCGGGTCTGCATGGATTCTTCCAGCCAACCGACGCGCATTTCAGGCACCGAGGAAATCAGCAGTCGCGTATAGGGGTGATAGGGCGGCGACAGGACCTGATCGGTCGGCCCCTTCTCCGCCACACGCCCGGCATAGAGCACGACGATCTCGTCCGCGAAGGAGGCCACGGTCGACAGATCGTGACTGATGAAGACGAAGGACACGCCGGTTTCGCGCCGCAGACGTTTCAGCAGTTCGATCACATTCGCGCCGACAATGCTGTCCAGGGCCGAGGTCACCTCGTCGCACAGCATCACTTCCGGTTCCGCCGCCAGCGCCCGGGCCAGGTTCACGCGTTGCTTCTGGCCGCCCGACAATTCATGGGGCAGGCGCTGCGCGAATTCCGGGCGCAGATCGACCAGGGTCAGCAATTCGGCCACCCGCTCGCGCTTCTTTTTGCCGCGCAGGCCGTGATAGAATTCCAGCGGCCGACCCAGAATGTCGCCGATACGCTGACGCGGGTTCAGGGCCGTGTCCGCCATCTGATAAACGAACTGGACCTTTCGCAGATTGTCGCGTGACCGGCTGCGATAGCTCGCCCGCATCGACTGGCCGTCCAACAGCACATCGCCCTCGGCCGCCGGCAACAGGCCGGACATGACCCGGGCCAAGGTCGACTTGCCGCAACCCGATTCCCCGATAATCCCGACACTGCTGCCGCGTTCGATCGACAGGTTGATGTCGCGCAGGATGGTCACCAACGGCCCGCCGCGCGGCCCTTTGCCATAGCCTGCGGTAACGTCCCGTACTTCCAGGGCCGGAACCTCGCGGCCGTGATCGCCGGTATCCTCGTCGCCCTGTCCGGCAGCCGGGCTGGGTCGGACCGCTGCCATCAGCCGCTTGGTATACGGGTGTTTCGGATTGTTGATGATTGTGTCGGTCGGCCCCTTCTCCTGGATCTCGCCGTGATAGAGCACCACGATGTAATCCGCGATCTGGGCCACGACCGCCAGATCGTGGGTCACATAGATCGCCGCCGCGCCTTCTTCCTTGATGACCTTCTTGAAGGCCTTCAGCACTTCGATCTGGGTCGTCACGTCCAGGGCCGTGGTCGGCTCGTCCAGGACCAGAAGGTCCGGATCGCCGCACAGCGCCATGGCCGCCATCAGCCGCTGCAACTGTCCGCCGGACACCTGGTGCGGATAGCGGTCGCCGATCGTATCGGGATTCGGCAGTTCCAGCGCGCGATATAGCGCCAGAGCCTTCTTGTTCGCCTCTTCCTGGGTCTTGGTGCCGTGCAGGACCGGCGCCTCGGTCACCTGTTCGTTGATCTTGATCGACGGGTTGAAGGTCGCCGCCGCGCTTTGCGCCAGATAGGCGACACGCTCGCCGCGATAGGGCCGAAGCTCCTCGGTCGTCATACCGGTGACGTCCTGGCCCAGCAACCGCGCCGCGCCGCCCGCGAATTTCAGCCCAGGCTTGCAATAACCCAGCGCCGACAGCGAGATCGTGGTCTTGCCCGACCCGGATTCCCCGATCAGGGCCACGACCTCACCGCGCTTCACCTGAAAATCGACACCCTTCACGATGGGCAGTTCGCTGCCGTCGTCGCGGATGGCGTGGATACGCAGGTCGTCGACTTCGAATACGATATCCTCGTCGCTCATGGTTCACATCGCCTTCGTAAGCTTGCCGCCGGCATGGGCGGAGATGTCGTCGACGATCAGATTGATGCCGACCGTCAGCGTCGCGATGGCCAGGGCCGGCGCGACGACGGGGAGCAGGGACGCGCCGTAGGTCTGGAAGGCGCCCAGATTCTCGCGAACCATCAGGCCCCAATCCGCTTGCGGCGGTTGCACCCCCATGCCGAGGAAGCTGAGACTGGAAATGAACAGGATGACGTAGATCAGCCGCAGACCGAAATCCGAGATCAGCGGCATCGCGGCGTTGGGCCAGATTTCCTTGGTGACGATCCACCAGATGCCCTCACCTCGCACCTTGGCGGCTTCGACATAGTCCATGACCATGATTTCCATGCCGATGGCGCGGGCCAGACGATAGACGATGGTCATATAGATCAGCCCCGCCGTCACGATCAGGACGGGAATGGACGAGCCGACGGCGGTCACGACGACCAGCCCAAGCATGATTGTGGGTAGACTGATGAAGGCATCGTTGATCCGGCTGACGATCATGTCGACCCATGGCCCCGCCACCGCTGCGCCGATTCCCAGGACGACGCCCAGGAAATAGGCCAGTACGGTTCCGGCAAAGGCGATCCCGATGGTCCGCCCGGCGCCGTACATGATGCGCGACATCACATCGCGATCTTCGACATCGGTGCCCAGGAAGGCCCCTTCCTTGGGTGACTGATACTCGCTGTAATCGTCCGGGAAGGGCAGGTCGTTCTCATGATACGGGGCCAAGAAGGGGCCGAATATGCCGATGAAGACCCAGAAGCTGACGATAATCGCGCCGATCCAACCCGATACGGACAGTTTGAACCGGGCCGACGGGGCGGCGTCCTGGAGTTCCTCGAAAGCGATCTCCTCGCTTTCGAACGGCCGGACATAGTGCTCACCGTGCCCGGCTTTTTTGTCGGTCGTGAAATCGCTCATTTCGGGTGCCTCAGGCGCGGGTTGGAAACAATCGACGCGATGTCGGCAATCAGCATCAGGATCACGTAGGTGGCGCAGAACAGCATTCCGATGCTTTGCACCAGGATGAAATCGCGTTGCTGCACGCCCTGGACCATGAAGGTGGCCAGGCCGTTATAGGCGAAATACACCTCGATCACGACGACGCCGGAAACCAGATAGGCCAGGTTCAGAGCGATCACGTTGACGATGGGGCCGATGGCGTTCAGCAGCGCGTGGCGCAGAATGATGCGTTTGCGCGGCACCCCTTTCAGGATCGCCATTTCGATATAGGGGGAACTCATCACATTCAGCACCGCCGCGCGGGTCATTCGGATGACCTGAGAGGCGATGACGAAACATAAGGTCGCGATGGGCAGGGCGTAATGGCCGATCAATTCGAACACACCCATATCCTGCGTGTTGCCGATCACGACGACATTCGCCAATTGGAACCCGAACAGCGCATCCCAGGCGAAGACGAAGATCAGCACCATCAAGGTGGCCGTGAAGAAATCCGGCACTGCGACCAGCGACACCGACACGAAGGTCAGGATGCGGTCGTAAAGGGTACTGGGGAACATCGCGGCCATGATGCCCAGAAACAGGGAAAGCGGGATGCCGATGGCGGCGGTCAGCACGCTGACGGTCACCGTCGACTGATAGCGGTCGCCGATCGATTCCGAGATCGACCGATCGCCGGCCAGGGACTTGCCCAGATCGCCCTGCAGGAAATTCGTCGCCCAGTTCATGTATTGAACCGCCAGCGGTTTATCGAGGCCCAACTCGGCGCGCAGCGCCGCCTTGTTTGCCTCCGTCGCCGACTGGCCGAGCCGGATTTCCGCGGCATCGCCAGGCAACCATTGCGTACAGATGAAGATGATTAACGACACGGCAAAGACCGTGACCACGCCAATCAACAAGCGTTGAACGATGAGCGACAGCATCGGCTCCCCCTTGGTCCGCCCCAGGATAACCGTCAGGTAAAGGGCACAATCGCCGCCAGAAACTTGAGAATGCTTCTTGTTTTATCCGCGGCTTGCGGGCCGCCCTCCCAAGGCGGCCCGCTGGCGACAGGCTTTACGCGTCGTCGCGCCACAGATACTGCGGGCACTCCGCCCCGCCGAACGCGTTCAGCGGCACGTAGGTGAGGCCCTTCACATGGGTCCGGACCGCGTCGACATAGTTGCGGTAGACCGGCGTAATCGACCCGCCATCTTCATAGATCAGGGTCTGCAGATCGCAATACATCTGCTTACGCTTGACCGGATCGATCACCGACCGGACATCGACCAGCAGCTTGTCGAACTGCTCGCTCTTCCAATAGGTCTCGTTCCAGGTTGCCGTGCTGGCATAGGCCAGCGTCAGCATGATATTGGCCGTCGGACGCATGTTCCACGACACCGCGCAGATCGCTTCCTTCAGCCACACCGCGCTCCAGTAGCCGTCGGTCGTAACCTTCTTCAGGTCGATATTCAGGCCGATTTTGCTGGCTTCGCGCTGCAGGTACGTGCCCATCTCAACGCAGCCCGGCGCCACTTCGGACGTAATGACCGGAACCGGTGTATTGCCGATGCCGGATTTGTCGAAGTGGAACTTGGCCTGGTCCGGATCCATCGGCCGCTGCGGGATGTCGGCGCAGTGGTCGAAATAGGCCGGCCCGATCGGATGATCGTTCCCAAGCGACGCCTGCCCCTTAAAGACGCCCTTCACCAGGCGTTCGCGATCCATCAGCAGCTGCATGGCCCGAACGAGGTCCCGGTTGCCGGACAGTTCCATGTCCTGACGGCAGGCAAAGGTGATGTAAGCCGAAGACGGGTTCGACCAGACTTCCGTACCGGAATCCTGTTCGATCTGTTCGATCGATTTCGGCGGCAGGTTCGCCATGATGTCGATATCGCCGGCCAACAGAGCGCTGACGCGGGCGACCGAGTCGCCGATCCCCAACGATTCAATCTCGTCGAGATACGGACCGTCGTCTTCGTGATAGTTCTCGTTGCGCTGCACGACACAGCGGACGCCGGGCTTGAATTCCGCGACCTTGAAAGGCCCGGTCCCCGGAGGCGCCGAGAAATCGGTTTGACCGTCTTGCACGATCTTGGACTGGAACATGCCCAAAATGCCGGGAAGGTCGGCATTCGGCGTCTTGAGGACGGCCTTGACCTCATAGTCGTTGACCTTCTGCCAGCTTTCCACGCTTTCGTAGAGCGAGTTCATGACAGATTTGGAGTCTTCGCCCAAATGGCGGTTCATCGTGTAGACGACGTCGTCCGCGGTGAAGGTCTTGCCGTTGTGCCACTCGACGCCCTTCTTCAGCTTGAACGTCCATTCGGTGGCGTCGCTGTTCGGCAGTACCTCTTCTGCCAGCTCGGGGGAGAAGGACAAATCTTTGTTGAGACGGACCAGGCCGTTATAGACCATACGGCTGCGGATATAGTCGATCGACGCCGTCATTGCCGACGGGTCCAGCGTATCCGCCGGGCCGTGCTGGTCGCTGGAGATCACCATGCGGCCACCCTTTTTCGGGGTGTTGGCCCAGGCCTCCTTGGCTCCGCCGAAGACGGAACCCGCCGCCGCCGCCGTCGCGCCGGCCGCCATCATCCAGGCCATGACCTCACGGCGGGTCGCGCCCTTTTTGACCATTTCGACGACGGTCGCGCGATCCCGGTCGCTCAAGCCCTCGAAATTCGGTTCGTTCAGTTTACGCATCGAAGTTACGCCTCCTTGTTCGAATTGGCCCCCTGCGGGCCGTCTGAAGCCTGTTTCGGCTATTCTTTAAACGCGTCGTCACACTTTCCCATTCGCCGGCGACACCGGATGTCCGGTCCGCTTCGTTTCTACCTCTAAGCCAATCAACCTATTCGGAATTGCCTGTGAACCGATGACACGAAAGACGGCCCCGCGCCGGACGGCACGCTGTGCATGGACAGCTGTCGGTACGCGCTGGTTCTCCGTCTCCCCGTTGCTTTCCGGGGTCGTAGCGCCCCGTGATAAGCCCATCGGAAAACCGCATGGAAATCCAGTCATGCGATACATCGTCTCCCAAGCGACTTCGTTAAGCTTGGAAGAAATCAGGGGCGTCGTATGCCGTAAAACCCGCAAAAATTATACACTAACCCGCACAATGCGACATTGCAGGCTATCGCGCCGCTTTTGACCGATCCAACATCCGTTGCCGATACTGGCGCGGGGAAACCCCGAACTGGGTGCGATAGGCACGTGCGAAACTGGAACTATCCGAAAAGCCGCAGGCGACCGCGATCTCGCTGATCCTCAATCCCGATCCTTCCAGCAGATCGCGGGCACGGCGGAACCGCAGGCTGCGGTAATAATGCATTGTCGTCTGCCCGACAGCGCGTTTGAAGGCGCGCTCCAGCGTGTCGACGGAGACGCCGACGCGGTCGGCCAGGTCTTCGGCGGACAGGGGTTCTTCGACATTCTTTTCCATGTCGACGATGGTCTGAAGCACGCGCCCGTCCCGCACCCCCGTCCGCAATCTGATGGACAGAAGTTCCGGCTGATCGGCGGTGCGGATGCGGCTGTGCAGGAACCATTCCGACACAGCCAACGCCAGATCCGGCCCGTAATCCGTTTCAATGATGGCCAGCATCATATCCAAAGTGCTGACCCCGCCCGCCGCGCTAAACCGGTCACGGTCGATGACGAACAGATCGCGGCTGCATTCGATATGCGGAAACGCTTCCCGGAAGGAGGATTGCACCCGCCAATGCAGGGTGCAGCGATAGCCGTCCAGCAATCCCGCACGCGCCAGAAAGAAAGCCCCGTCCGACACCGCCCCGATGGCCGCGCCGCGCCGCAATTCGCGCCGGATCCAACTATAGGCGGATTGGGAATTGTACTCATGGGCATCGACACCGGACACGACCACCAGACGGTCGACCGACGGCGCGTCCTCCGCGACGCTGTCGACGACGATGCCCAGGCCGCTGGAGGATTTCGGGATCCGGCCGAAGGGCGACACCGTGATCCATTCGTAAAGCGGCAGGCCCGTAACCGTGTTGGCGGCGCGCAACGGCTCGATCAGCGACGAATAGGCCAGCATCGGAAAATTCGGCAGCACCAGAATGCCCCAGCGCCGGGTGCGCGGGTTCTCGATATGCACATCGGGCATCTCGACATTGCGCATGGACCGCTCCGCTAGAGGTGTAGGCGCGCACCCAGGGCCGCAATCCCGGCCTCGTCAACATTGGCGAAGGCGGCGCGCAGGAAGCGCTCCTGTCCCTCACCGAAGATCGGCCCGGGCAGGACAAAGATGGATTTTTCGCGGACCAGGGCCCGTGCCACCTCCGCCGCGCCCTTATCCGCATGGGGATGTTCCAGATAGGCGAAAAACGCCCCGCGCGAGATCAGGCGATACCCGCCCGGATCGTCGGCGAAGGCGGCATCCAGCGCCACGACACGGGCCGACATCTCGTCGCGCCTGGCACGTTTCCACTGGTCCAACCGGTCCAGACCGTAGAGTGCCGCCAACTGACCGATATGGCTGGGACAGATCGTGACCGTGTCGGCAATCTTGCCGATCGCGCCCATGATGGTCGGCCCCGCCGTCAGCGCGCCGACGCGATAGCCGGTCAGGCTGTAGACTTTCGAGAAGCTGTAGAGATGAACGAAACCCTCGCGCCAGTCCGGCAACTGGAACAGGCGATGCGGCGGCGCGCCATCGTCCAGGAAATCGCGGTAAGTCTCGTCGACCAGCAGGGCAATGCCATGGCGCAGTGCCAGTTCGTGGAACGCGTCGAGCAGATCGGGAGAATAGATCGTGCCTGTCGGATTGTTCGGCGTCACCAGCAGGATGGCACGGGTCTTCGCGCCGATCAGCCGTTCCGCGTCCTGCGGGTCGGGCAGCATCCCGGACGGGCCCGGTCGGCAGGGCAGCGGCACCGTCCGGATCCCCTGCATCCGGCACCACATCTCG
The DNA here is from genome assembly GCF_965228185.1 of Pacificispira sp. Taxonomy (NCBI): domain Bacteria; kingdom Pseudomonadati; phylum Pseudomonadota; class Alphaproteobacteria; order Rhodospirillales; family Aestuariispiraceae; genus Pacificispira; species Pacificispira sp. The sequence goes on from NZ_CBDDHE010000002.1 coordinate 651,343, forward strand.
TGATTGAAGTAGCAGGGCTGCGGCACGATGATCTCGTCGCCCGGCCCGGCCAGAGCCAGCACAGCCATACAGAAGGCGTGGTTTCCACCCGCCGTGATCGCGACATCCGCGCTGTCGACCGCCGCACCGTAATCGCGCGACAAGGTCTGCGCCAACCGGTCGCGCAGGGGCTGGATCCCCAGGATCGGCGTATAGAAGGCGGTCTCCGGGTTCAGCGCCGCCTGGGCCATCGCCTGCATCAGCGATTCATCGGGCGGATAGCTGGGCACCGCCTGCGCCAAGTTCAGAAGCGGCCGCTCCGGTGTCGGCCGCGCCTCGCTGAGCCATGCCATCGCTTCCGGGATCGGCGGTTCCGCCGTCGCGGCGATGTTGGGATTTATCTGAACCATTCCGCCCTCTTGTCGCGTCGCATTCGGCGCAGAGTGGCGCGTCACGAAGTCCCCCGCAAGCGCGCCGACGCGGCCAAGGCACAGCGCCCCAAAAGGACGGTCAGGATCAGCACAGACATCCACCAGGATTGCCATGCGCCATAGCTGACACAGGCGATGGCCAGATAGGTGGCCATCATGCCGAATGCCATGGCCCGCCCCCGGGCCGATTGCAGCCGCACGACCCCCGCCACCCCGGCCGCCAGCAGGATCAACGCCGCCGCCGCGCCCGGCAGCCCCAGTTCCAATCGGACTTGAAGCGCCATGTTATGCGGGTGCAACGGCATGTTCTGACCCCGGCTCCAAACCTTCGGCGTCAGATCGTCAACCGCGAAACGGGCCAAGCGGGACGGCGTCTCCGCGATGCCTTTCGACCCGTCCGGCATTGCCCGTGCCGAATCCAGCCCCCAGCCCAGAACCGGCTTTTCGGCGATCCGGGCGGCGGCAAAATCGGCGATCAACACCCGATGCTGCAAACTGGTCGACGCGCGGGTCGCATCCAGGAGTGGCTTCAGGTCGCCGTTGTGGAGCAGAGACGGCGCGGCGAACATCAGGAACCCAACCGTCAACAGAACCAACCCACCGACTAGCCTTGGCGTCCAATAGGCAAGCCCCGCCGCGCTTGCACCGGCGGCGATCGCCAAAAGCGCCGTTTCATGACCGGAGATCGCAACCCCGGCGGCGGTGACGCCTGCGGGCGCCCAGATCGCCAGCCCGGCGTTCCGGCCGCGCGCCGACAGCGCCAGCAGGGCGAGCGGGAAGAAGACCAGGGCCAGGAATACCGCGGGCGCCTTGTGCAGGTTTGCGCGGATGAAGACGGCCTCCAGCTCCCCCGCGTCGGCGGGCACGAACAGATCGGCCAAGGCACCGACCAGGCTGTTCTCGGCCAAGGCCAAGGCGACCGCCGTCGCACCCAGCGCGAGGCCGATCAGAACCGTCACCGCGCCACGTCCCGACAGTGGCAGACAGAGCGCGATACCGCCCGCCAGGGCGAACAGGGTGATTTTGCCTGCCCGTTCCGCCAGTTCCAGCGGCCCGGCAAGGCCCCAGAAGGACGCGGCCCAGACCGTGCCCACGAACAAGGCCAGGGCGATCAGAACCGGGGCCGCCTCCGACGCTTTTGCCAACGCCCGTCGCCGCAGCAACAGGACCGGAATCAAGACGCCCGCCAGCGCCGCCGGCGTTGCGAAATTCGGCTCCGCCGCGACGGCGATCAATCCGGCGGCGACGAAAAGGACGACCAGGGCGGCGGGTATCACGGCGCGGTGCCCCCCAAATCTTCATCCTCGATCAGGCTTTCCCCCGGCCGGACCCTTGTGAAGGCGACGAGCACCCGTTCCAGACTGGGCGCCGCCCCGTCCGGCGTGCGGATACGGGTATAGGCGGAAGCCAGAAGGTCGCCCGTTTCCGGATAGTCTTCCCGGAAATGGGCGCCCCGGCTGTCATCCCGGTCCAGGGCAGCCGTGGCAATCACAGTCGAGACGGCCAGCAAACTGTCCAGGTTCAGCCAGTCCTGCCAGGTCAGATTGAAAGCGCGATCGCCATCGGCCAGACCGGCCTCGGACAGCGCGCCAGACAGATCGGCGATCCGTGACAGCCCACGGCGCAGGCCGTCGGCGGTGCGCATGACACCGACATCGTCCCACATGCATTCCGCCAGAGCGTCGCGCAAATCGGCCAATCCAGCACCACGCGGCAAGCCGAAAGGCCGTTCTGCCCGCGCGATGGCGGCGTCGATGGCGGCCGGATCGGGATCCGCCGGCGATTTCCGCCGTGCCGCATACCGCGCCATGCTTTCGCCCGCGATACCGCCGAACACGGTTGAATTGGCGACGCCATTGCCGCCCAGCCGGTTCGCGCCATGGACCCCGCCGCAATCCTCCCCGGCGGCATAGAGGCCCGGCAGTTCGGTCGAACCGTCGGGATCGAATTCGACACCGCCCATCATGTAATGAGCCGTCGGCACGACCTCCACCCGGTCGCCCGCCAGATCGAAACCGCAATCGGCACAGCGCTTGACCATGCCGGGAAACTGGGCCGCGACCTTGTCCGGTCCCAGATGTTTCATTTCAATGTAGACGCCGCCCATCGGTCCGGTCCGTCCGGCACGCATTTCGGCATAGATGCCCCGGCTGACCACATCGCGCGTGGCGCGCTCTCCCCGCGCATCGTAATCCGCCATGAACCGACGGCCCGCCCCGTCCAGCAGGTAGCCCCCGGCCCCGCGCAATCCTTCTTCCAGGACGGTGCCGGTCATCCGCGTATCCGGCCCGCCCAGTAGGCCGGTCGGATGGAACTGCACCATTTCCATGTCGCGCAGCGGCAGGCCGAGACGCAGCGCCATGGCCAGCCCGTCGCAGGATTTGTCGCCCGACGGCGTGTGGTACTTGTACATCGTCGGCCCGGCACCGGTGCCCAGCAGCACCGTCTTCGCCCGGACCATCCGATAGGTCCCGGTGCGGATGTCCAATAGCAGCGCCCCGGCAATGCCCGACCCGTCCTTCGCCGGGATCAGGTCGATGGCGCGATGGTCCTCCAACCGCCGGACAGGCCGGGCCATGACCTGTTCCATCAACCGGTTGATGATTTCGATGCCGGTCAGATCGCCCTTATGGACCGTCCGGTCGAATGTCTGTCCGGCGAAGGCCTTGTGGTGCAGGCTGCCGTCGCGGTTGCGGTCAAAGAAGCAACCGATCTCGTTCTCCAGCTCCTGCACCCGCTCGACCGCGAACAGGCACAGCGCCCAGGCCAGATCCTGACGCGGCAGCCATTTGCCGCCTTCGATCGTATCCATGAAATGGCGTTCGACGGAATCGCCGGGGGCCAGCGCCACATTATAGCCGCCCTGAACCATGCGGGTGCAGCCGCATTTGCCCAGCAATCCTTTGACCGCGATGGTCACGTCCAGGTCGGGATCGGTCTGCAGGGCGTGCAGGGCGGCGAACAGACCGGCCCCACCGGAGCCGAGGATCAGGATATCGGTGTCGACCGTATCGATCCGCATTCAGACCGCCCCCAACATGGCAATGGTCCCAACCGCCATCGCCAGGATCAGCCCCGGCAGGATCCAGCCGCGCCGGTCGGACCCGCGACCGCGCCAGGGCCGCAATTCCAACATCAATAGTCGCAGCCCGAAGATCAGATGGGCGCCGACCAGCACCAGCAGCAGCCATTCCATCGCCTTGACCACGGGATGCGCGGTAAAGGCCAGGACGGAATCCAGCGCCGCCTCCCCCGACAGCACTTCGGCCAGCACGATGAAATGCAGCGGCAGAAATACCGCCAGGCCGATGCCCGAGATGCGATGGCCCAGGAAAGCAAGATAGGCCCGGTCCCGTCTGTGCCGGGCGATCATGGCGCCCCCCAGACGACCGCGAAGACGGCGCGCAATCCGGTGATCAGCAACAGGATTGCGAAGGCCGCCATCACAATATCGACCATGCGGCGCGGCAACGCCCCCCATTCCACGAGAACCGATCTAAGGCCGATTGGCGCATGCACCGCCGCCGCGATCACGAACAGCGCATAGAACGCCGCCCAGCCGACATTGTCCTGAACGCGGCCGAGAATTTCCCCGGCGGTCAGCCCATCGCGGAAGGCGATGGCGATGACCGCGACATGCACGATGACGCACGGCGCCAGAACCATCGCCGTCAAGCGCTGCAGAACGATCAGGCTACGCTCGCTCACAATCGTCCCCCCAGCAGGGAGAACAGCAGGGCACGCTTCAAACCGGCGATGCTTTCCGTCGGGCTCAACCCGACGGGGCAGTGACGCATGCAGGCGCCTTGACTGTGGCAGGACCCGCAGCCCCCGGATTGGGCGGCCTTGTCCAGCGTATCGGACCGGCGGGCATGGCGGCGGTCGTTGACCAGGGTCCAGGCGCGGTTCAGCGCGGCCGGTCCCAGATAGTCCGGGTCCCAGTCGACGACGTCGCAGGCGGCATAGCAGACCGCGCAGTTGATGCATTCGATCGCCGCGTCCGCTGCCTTGCGCGCGCGGCTGCCGGGCTTGACCGGATCGACCGCGTCGTCCCGGGTCTTGCGCCCCTCGAACGTGCCACCCGCCTTCTGCCATTTATCGAAGAACGGCGTCATATCCACCGCCAGATCCTTCAGGCGCGGCAGATTGCGCAGCGGTTCCAGGGTCAGGACGCCCTCCGCCGCGACCTTTGCGACATGGGTCCTGCAGGTCCAGCGCGGCACGCCATTGACGGTCATGGCGCACGATCCGCAGACCCCGACCCGGCAGGCGAAGCGGTAGCTGAGCGTCGGGTCCTGGCGGCGCTGAATATCGGTGACGATGTCGAGGACGGTCTGATTGTCGCGCAATGCGACGTCGAAGGTTTGGAACACGCCCGCGTCCCCGCCCCGCCAGACCCGCACCGGGATGGTATCGGTCACGCTCCCGGCCCCCGGCCGGATTTGGATGGGCGGCTAAGCCCGTGTCGCAATCTCAAACCCTTGCCCCCATTCGCGAATCGCGGCGATCCTCTAACCTTATTGAAGGAGCACCGGGTACCGATGGCCGACGACATCCACACCATTATCGCGAAGGCCATCAAACGCGCCGATTGGACGATTTTCAACGAAAACTATACCAAACAGGCCGCGTCGGTCATCAAGGCCGTCAACAAGGCTGGCTGGGGCATCGTCCCGTTGGAACCGGATGCGGAGATGCTGAAGGACGGGCGGGAGCAGATCGAAATCGGCCGGCACAAGCCGTCGGAGGTCGCCAAGGCGGTCTATACCGCTATGGTGAAGGCCGGGCGTCTTTAAGCGCTTTGCGCTGCGGCGTCTTCCGGTACCAGCGCCATCGCCTGTTCCACCACTTCCGGCCCTGCCGCGCCGCCATAGGCGTTCTCACTCAAATAGCGCCGCCACCGCCTTGCGCCGGGCAAGCCGTTGAACAGGCCAAGGACATGGCGGGTGATGTGATGCAGGGCCGTGCCCTGGCGCCGCTGTTCCTCGATATAGGGCAGCATGGCGCGCATAACATCGTGGCGGCTGGGCGGCACCCAGTCGGTATCGCCGAAAATGACGCGGTCGGCCTCCGCCAGGCAGTAGGGGTCCTGGTAGGCCGCTCGGCCGATCATCACCCCGTCCAGGTCCGGCAGATGGGCCTCAGCCTCTTCCAAGGACTGGATGCCGCCGTTGATCGAAATCGACAGATCCGGGAAGTCGCGTTTCAGCCGGTGCACGAAATCGTATTTCAGCGGCGGAATCTCGCGGTTCTCTTTCGGGCTGAGGCCGGCCAGGATCGCGATCCGCGCATGCACAATGAATGTGTCGCAACCGCTTTCGGCGACGCAGGCGACGAAACGGGCCAGATCGTCATAGCTTTCCCGCCCGTCGATCCCGATCCGCGATTTCACCGTCACCGGGATGTCGACCGCGTCCCGCATCGCCGTGATGCAATCCCGGACCAAGGACGGATCGGCCATCAGGCAGGCCCCGAAACGGCCGTTTTGCACCCGGTCGGACGGGCAGCCGACATTCAGATTGACCTCGTCATAACCCGCTTGTTCGACCAGCACCGCCGCCCGCGCCAGTTGGTCCGGCTCCGACCCGCCCAATTGGCAGGCGACCGGATGTTCCGCCGCGTCGAAATGGAGATGCCGCTGCGCGTCGCCCATCAGCAACGCGCCGGTCGTGATCATTTCGGTGTAGAGGACGGTCCGGCGCGTGATCAGGCGCAGGAAATACCGGTCGAACCGATCCGTCCAATCCATCATTGGCGCGACGCTGAGGCGCCGGTCCAGGGGCATGCCACTCTCCGTTCAGGCTGGTGCTTCGCCGCGGGTTGTACACAAGGCGAGCGCGCTTGACCAATCATTGTCGGACTGGTGCAATTCGGGACCAGGGGCATGCTGGCGCGCTGTACGGGCGGGCACGGCGGTAGCGGGAGCAGCCAGTATTGAAGGTTGGGCGTTCCACCGGATGGATGACATTGTCCATCGCCATCGCCGTCCTGGGCGTCGGCGCGGGATGGACCGCGGCTTGGCAGGCCGACCGCAACGCCATGGCCCATTGGCGCGTCCTGGCGGAGGAGGAAGCCGCCGACGTCACCGAATCCGTCGCGGTCATGCTGGAACAATCCGAGGCGCAATTGCTGGCCTTCGCCCGCAGCCTGCCGGACGGGCAGGACCGCGAGGCGGGCCGGTTCGACGCCATCTTCACGACGGAAGCCGCCGCCTTGAACCTGATGGAAGGCCGAACGGCCTTTCGCGGCCTGGCCTATGCGACCTGGGTCCCTGCCGCCGGGCGCACCGATTTCGAGGAAACGGTCGGCGTCGATATTCTGGGGCCGGACGGCACCCCGACCGACCGGAACGCCGAAGGCTTCGTCACGCTGCGCCGTCACGGACCTAGCGCCAATCTGTTCTTCGGCCTGGACCTGGCCGCCGACCCTCGGCTGGCGGCGACCGCCAGCGACGGGTTCCGCGCCGGCGGCATTCCCGTCACCGGCCCCAGTTTCTCGTCCGAAGACCGGCGCCTGTCGCCCGTCGCCATCCGTCAGGGCGACAGCGGCGTCGTGGTCGGGCTTCTGGATCTGACGGCGCTTCTGGACACGTCGTTGAGCGTCAGCCTGCCGGAAGGACTGACCGTGCGGATCGAGGAGCGCAGCTCTGCCGGCAATCAAGCGCCGGAAGCGGTCTTCGAAGTGCCCCGGCCGGCGCAAGAGGCATCGCGTTTGGAATGGGAAACCCGCTATGCCCAGGGCGGGGTCGGTTGGCGCTTCGTCTGGTCCGCTGATGACCGGTTCCGCGGCGGCGTGCCGACCGAACTGGCCAACGGGCTGCGGATCGGCAGTGTGGTGCTGAGCATTCTGGTCATGGCGGTGCTCGGCTTCGGTGATGCGGCCCGGCGGCGCAGCGGCGCGTTGAGCCGGGAACGCGCCCTGATGCAGGCGACGGTGGAGCGGATGTCGGAAGGCATCAACGTCGTCGACGGCAATCTGAAGGTCGTCGCCGCCAACGATCACTTCTTCCGCCTGTACGACCTGCCGCCGACCCTGAAGGGGACCGGTTTCGATGTCGAAACCGTCGTTCGTCTGCGCGCCCGGCGCGGCGATTGCGGACCGATCGAGGATATGGAGGCCTATGTCGCCAAGCGTCTTCAGGATTTCCGCACGGCAGGGTCCGAAATCGTCGAGGAAACCCTGCCGAATGGCAGCATCGTGGAAATCCGCCGGATGCGCACACCGGACGGTATGCTGGTGTCGCTCTATCTTGACGTGACCGAAAGGCGGCGTAACGAAGCGGAGCGGGCCGCCGCCGCCGCACTGATCTCCACCACATTCGAACATATGAGCGACGGTCTGACCGCCGTCGACAAGGACGGCAAGCTCCTGAATTGGAACAGCCGCTTCCTGGAACTGTTCGGCATGCAGGATGAAGACGTCGCCATCGGGCGCGGCTTGCGGGCCGTTTTGCGCGACGCCATTCCGACTGAAGACGCAGCCGCGGTGGAGGATGCGTTCGACCGCACGGATTGGGATACGCCGGTCCCGACCGATCCGGACGGACGGCCGGCCATTGGGATCGTGCGGTTGTCGGGCGATCGCTGGCTGCAATTATCCCACCGCGCCATTCCGGATCAGGGCTATGTCATCACCTATACCGATGTGACGGAGCGCACGCGCGTTGCCGAGGCACTGCGCCAGTCCGAGGAACGCTATGCGCTGGCCGCCGCAGGGGCCAATGACGGGCTGTGGGACTGGGACATCGTTGCGGACAAGCTCTACACCTCACCGCGCTGGCGCGAGATGCTGGGCCTGGGCCGCGATTCGCTGTCGGACCTGCCCTGCGAGTGGCTGGACCGTGTGCATCCGAACGATGTCGAAGAGCTGGAAGTCGCGATACAGGAGCATCTGGGCGGCCGGACCGAGCATCTGCAGAAGGAGTTCCGCATCCTGCACGCCGACGGTGCCTATCTGTGGACCCTGGCGCGCGCCATCGCGGTGCGGAACGACGAAAACAAGGCGGTACGTCTGACCGGGTCGCTCACCGACATCACCGAACGCAAGCGCGCGGAGGAAAAGCTGATCCGCGACGCGCTGTACGACACCGTCACCGGCCTGCCGAACCGCGCCCTGTTCCTGGACCGCATCGAACAGGAAAAGCGCCGGCATGGCGACCTGACCAACGATCCCTTCGCGGTGCTGCTGTTCGATCTGGACCGGTTCAAGGTGGTCAACGATTCCCTGGGCCACGATCTGGGCGACGCCCTGTTGATCGAGGTCGCGCGGCGCCTGGAAGGATCGATCAAATCCGGCGATTCCGTCGCCCGCCTGTCGGGGGACGAGTTCGGGGTGCTGCTGACCGGCATTCAGGGACGGTCGGCGGTTCAGGATTCCGTGCATTGGCTGCAATCCGACATGGCCGCCGCCTTCGTCATCGGCGATCAGGAGATATTTACCTCCGCCTGTGTCGGCATTGCCCTGCCCTCCCTGGGCTTCGCCGATGCGGAGGAAATGCTGCGCGCCGCCGACATCGCCATGTATAAGGCGAAAGATCTGGGCCAGTCATCGACCGCCGTCTTCGATCCGCAGATGCAGTCCCGCGCCATCACCCAGATGCAGTTGGAGAACGATCTGCGCCGCGCCGTCGACCGCGACGAGATCGAAATGTATTACCAGCCCATCGTCAGCTTCCGCGACGGCACCATTGCCGGGGTCGAGGCCTTGGCCCGATGGCGGCATCCGGATCGCGGTACTGTCGTCCCGGCGGACTTCATCCCACTGGCCGAAGATACCGGCATGATCACCTCCATCGGCACGACGGCACTGCGCCTCGCCTGCCGCCAGATGAAGCAATGGGAGCAGGAACTAGGCGACGCCGCGCCGGATACAATGAGCGTGAACCTATCCAGCCGCCAGTTGCAGGACCCGGACATGGTGCGCGAGATCGAGCTGATCCTGGCGCGCGAAGGGGTTGCCGGATCCCGGCTGAAACTGGAAGTGACCGAAAGCATGATCATGATGAATCCGGAAACCACCTCCCGGATTCTCTTCGAATTGAAGGAGTTGGGGGTCGCCCTGTCCATCGACGATTTCGGCACCGGCTATTCGTCGCTCAGCTATCTGCACCGCTTCCCCTTCGACACACTGAAGATCGACCGGTCCTTTGTGGTCAGCATGGAAGAGAAGGCGGAGAATATGGAAATCATCCGCTCCATCGCGCTGCTGGCCCATAACCTCGGCATGGACATCATCGCGGAAGGCGTCGAATCCGACCGCCACCTGTTGCGTCTGCACGAATTGGATTGCGAGTTCGGCCAGGGCTATTACTTCGCCAGCCCGCAACCCGCCGACCGGATTTCCGAGATGATCCGCCAGGGGCGGGTCTGGCAGGAAGTAACGTCGCTGCACTGATCCGCATACATGAGAAAGGCGCCGTCCCGAAGAACGGCGCCTTTTCGATTTCCCAGACCGGCCGGACGTCAGGCCGCCTCGGCTTCCACATCGACCGGATGGCCGTTCAGGATCAGATGGCCCTCGCCGGCGGTGACATTGACGGTGTCGCCCTCCGCGATGCTGCCTTCCAGGATCATGCTGGCCAGCGGGTTCTGCAGATGCTTCTGGATCACCCGCTTCAGCGGCCGCGCGCCATAGACCGGATCGTATCCGGCATTGCCCAGCCACATCAGCGCATCCTTGCTGAGGTCCAACGTGATCTTGCGGTCGGTCAGCAGTCCGCGCAGGCGGTCCAGCTGGATGTCGACGATGCCCGTCATGTTGTCCCGGGTCAGGCGGCGGAACAGCAGGATTTCGTCCAACCGGTTCAGGAATTCCGGACGGAAGGCCTGACGCACGACGCCCATGACCAGATCGCGGACGGATTCGACATCATCGCCATCCTTCTGTTCGGCCAGGAATTCGGCCCCCAGATTGGACGTCATGACGATCAGCACATTGCTGAAATCGACGGTCCGGCCCTGACCGTCGGTCAGGCGGCCATCGTCCAGGACTTGCAGCAGAACGTTGAACACGTCCGGATGCGCCTTCTCGATCTCGTCGAACAGGACGACCTGATAGGGTCGGCGGCGTACCGCCTCGGTCAGCGCCCCGCCTTCGTCATAGCCGACATAGCCGGGCGGCGCGCCGATCAGACGGGAGACCGAGTGCTTTTCCATGTATTCCGACATGTCGATGCGGACCATGGCCTGGTCGTCGTCGAACAGGAATTCGGCCAGCGCCTTGGTCAGTTCCGTTTTGCCGACACCGGTCGGACCGAGGAACAGGAAGCTGCCGATCGGCCGGTGCGGGTCCTGCAGACCGGCCCGCGCGCGGCGCACCGCATTGGCGATGGCGGTGATGGCGCGGTCCTGGCCGATCACGCGCTTGCCGATGATGCGTTCCATCTGCAGCAGCTTCTCGCGCTCGCCTTCCAGCATCTTGTCGACGGGCACGCCGGTCCAACGCGACACGACGGAGGCGATATGCTGGTCGCTGACTTCCTCTTCCAGCATCGCGCCGTCTTCGTGGTTCTCGGCCGCTTCCAGCGCCCGTTCCAGATCCGGGATGACGCCGTAAGCCAGTTCGCCGGCGCGGTCATACCGGCCGTTGCGCTGGGCGGCGGACAGTTCGTAACGCGCGGCCTCCAGCTTCTCCTTAATCTCCTGGGCCTTGTTCAGCTTGCCCTTCTCCGCCTGCCAACGCGCGGTCAGCGCGGCGGATTGTTCTTCCAACACGGTCAGTTCGGTTTCCAGCTTGGACAGCCTCTCCTTCGACGCCCGGTCGGTTTCCTTCTTCAGGGCCTCCCGTTCGATCTTCAACTGAATGATGCGGCGGTCCAGTTCGTCGATTTCCTCCGGCTTGGAATCCACTTCCATGCGCAGGCGCGACGCCGCCTCGTCGACCAGATCGATCGCCTTGTCCGGCAGGAAGCGGTCGGTGATATAGCGGTTGGACAGGGTCGCCGCCGCGACGATGGCGCCGTCGGTGATCCGCACCCCATGGTGCAGCTCATACTTCTCCTTCAGGCCGCGCAGGATGGAGATCGTGTCCTCGACGCTGGGCTCCGCCACGAAGACGGTCTGGAAGCGCCGGGCCAGCGCCGCATCCTTTTCGATATGCTTGCGGTATTCGTTCAGCGTGGTCGCGCCGACGCAGTGCAGCGCCCCGCGCGCCAAGGCGGGTTTCAGCATGTTGGACGCATCCATCGACCCTTCGGCGCTGCCCGCCCCGACCAGCGTATGCAACTCGTCGATGAAGACGATGATATTGCCCGCCGCAGCCTCGATTTCTTCCAGAACGGCCTTCAGGCGCTCCTCGAACTCGCCACGGAATTTCGACCCGGCCACCATGGAGGCCAGGTCCAGCGCCATCAGCTTCTTGTCGCGCAGGGTTTCCGGCACGTCGCCAGCGACGATGCGCTGGGCCAGGCCTTCGATGATCGCGGTCTTGCCGACGCCCGGCTCCCCGATCAGGACCGGGTTGTTCTTGGTCCGGCGCGACAGGACCTGGATCGTGCGGCGGATTTCCTCGTCACGGCCGATCACCGGGTCCAGCTTGCCGTCCCGCGCCACCTGGGTCAGGTCGCGGGCGTATTTCTTCAGCGCGTCGTATTTGTCCTCCGCCGATGCGCTGTCGGCGCTGCGGCCCTGACGCATATCCTTGATCGCGCCGTTCAGCGCCTGGGGTGTCAGCTTCGCGGCTTTCAGCGCCTTGGCGGCGTCCGTGCCCTCGGCCAGGGTCAGCGCCATCAGGATGATTTCGGTGGTGACGAAACTGTCGCCGTTCTTTTCGGCGACCTGCTGGGCATTATCCAGAACCTTGGCCAGGGCGGTGTCGAGATGCAGTCCGCCAGCGCCAGCGCCCTGCACCTTCGGCAGTTTGGCGATGGCCTGATTTGTCTGGTCCAGCGCCAGTTTCGCATCCCCGCCGGCGGCGGTGATCAGGCTGGCAGCCATGCCCTCGCGGTCGTCCAGCAGGGCCTTCAACAGATGTTCGGGGGTCAGCCGCTGGTGATCCTCGCGCACGGCAATGGTCTGGGCGGCCTGGATGAAACCGCGCGCGCGTTCGGTGAATTTTTCAATATTCATCGTCGTTCAACCTCTCGTTTCCGATCCCCCTCTTGGAGGCAGGGCCGGGTATGGAGTTGTCATTCAAGATACGGGCCCGCTTGGCGGCACCCGCTTTGAATATATGGGTAACCCCCTATTCCCACACAAGGTTTTCCCGCCCGATTAGAGCGCGGCCCAGCGACAATACCGGATAATGGTCTAGATAAATTTCTCGACATATCCACTCGAAGCCCGCCGCGCGCGGTGATACCGTCCGATCAGGTTCCAGGGAGGTCCCGCATGACCATAACCGGCGTCGATCATACACCGGAAGTGCTGACGGTACGATGGCAGGATGGCGCCGCGACGCGCTTCCATGCCATCTGGCTACGCGACAACGCGCAGGGCGCGGCCTTCCGGCATCCCGGCAACGACCAGCGCCTGTTCGACCTGACCGAGATGCCGGACGATATCGAAATCGCCGACGCGCGGATCGTAGCGGAGGGGCTCGAGATCCGGTTTGCCCCGGACGGCGCGGTGTCGGTCTTCGCCGCGGGCTATTTGCGGGAACATGCTTATGACCGGGCGGCCGCCACACCCGACCAACCGGTCTGGGGCGCGGAACTGGGCGGTCGCCTGACCCGGCATGCCTATGACGCGGTCCGGCAAAACCCGTCGGCACGGAAGGCCTGGCTGGATGATGTCACCACGGACGGGATCGCGCTGCTGACCGGGGTCCCGGCGGTCGAGGGCAAGGTCTGCGAGGTCGCGGAACTGTTCGGCTTCGTGCGCGAAACCAATTACGGCCGCCTGTTCGAAGTCCGCAGCGAAGCGCAGCCGATCAACCTCGCCTATACGCCGGTCGGGTTGAACGTCCATACCGACAATCCCTACCGCAGCCCGGTTCCGGGCCTGCAATTGCTGCACTGCCTGACGAACGCGGCAGAGGGCGGAGATTCGGTCTTCGTCGACGGATTTCGCTGTGCCCAGAAGTTACGGGCTGAGGCGCCGGACGCATTTGCCTTGCTGTCACGGCACCGCGCGCCCTTCCGCTACCGGAACGCGGAGACGGATTTGTCGAACCGCACGGCCTATATCGAAACCGACGAGACCGGGCGGATCGCCGCTATCCGCTATAATAATCGGTCCGCCGCGCCGCTGGATCTGCCCTTCGAGGTCATGGGCGAGTTCTATGCAGCACTGCGCCGCTTTTCACGCCTGCTGCACGACCGGGACGGCGAGATGCGCCTGCGCCTCGAACCAGGCGATCTCGTCACGTTCGACAATGAGCGCGTGCTGCATGGCCGGACCGGGTTTTCTGGCGGCGCGCGTCATCTTCAGGGGTGCTATGCCGACAAGGATTCCCTGCGCAGCATGGCCACCGTGCTGTCCCGAAAATCTGCCTAGGAGATTCTAGCGATGACCGTCATCACCGATACCCTGCCGACCCATCCCGACCGGGTGACCCGCGAGACGGCGGTCGACTTCATCATCGAACTGTTCCGCCATATCGGCGACCGCGACTATATCGGCGAGGCGGTCAGCCAGCGCGAACACGGCATTCAATGCGCCGTCGTGGCGGATCAATTGGAGAACCGCGACAGCCTGACCGCAGCCGCGCTGCTGCACGATATCGGCCACTTCCTGCACGCCTATGAGGAAGACTGCGCCGAGGCCGGGATCGATTCCCGGCACGAGGATTGCGGCGCGGATTTCCTGGCCCGCTTCTTTCCACCGGAAGTCTCGGAACCGGTGCGCCTGCATGTCGACGCCAAGCGCTATCTCTGCGCCGTCGAGCCCAGCTATTTCGACCGGCTGTCCCCGGCGTCGATCCGCAGCCTGGAACTGCAGGGCGGTCCGCTGCAGGGCAAGGAGTTGGAACGCTTCGCGGCCAATCCGCATCTGGCCGACGCGGTGATTCTGCGGCGCTGCGACGAAGGCGCGAAGGTCAAGGACCTGCGGACGCCGTCCATCGAAAGCTACCGGCCGATGCTGGAAGGCCTGCTGAAACCCTGAAACCGGGGATCACGCCGCCCCGGCCGACAGGGCGCGCAGAAAGGCCGGACCGAAATCCTGCAGCTTCTTCGGACCGACGCCATTGACCAGGGACATCTGGTCCAGTGTTTCCGGCCGCATGCGGCACATGTCGATCAGGGTCGCGTCGCCGAAGACGATATAGGCCGGGACGTTCCGCTCCGCCGCCAGATCCCGTCGCAGCGCCTTCAACGATGCCAACAGATCGCCGTCGATATCGCTGGTGTCCATTTCCACCTTGCTGCGCCGTTCGGACCGCGCCGGCTTGGTGGATTTCGGGATTTCGCGATAGGTGAAGCTCTCCTCGCCCTTCAGCACGGCATCCCCGTTCCGGGTCAGGACGAGGCCGCCATATCCTTCGATGTTGATCGACAAATAGCCGCCCGCGACGGCCTGACGGATGAAGGCCTGCCAGAACGGCTTGTCGTGATCGGCGCCGATTCCGAAGGTCGGCAGGCTGTCATGGCCGCGTTCTTCGATCTTCGCGGTCTTCGCGCCGCGCAGGATGTCGATGATATGGGCGGCGCCGAACGCCTGACCGGTCCGGGCGATGGCCGACAGCAGCATCTGCGCCTCGCGCGTGCCGTCGATCAGGACCGGCGGGTCCAGGCAGGTATCGCAATTGCCGCAGGCCTCGCCATCCTCTCCGAAATAGGACAGAAGCGCCGCCCGGCGGCAACGCGTGGCCTCGCAATAGGCCAGCAACGCATCCAGCCGCTTGTGTTCCCGCAGCTTATGCTCCGAATTCTCGCCGTCCTGATCGATGAACTGGCGGCGCATGCGGATATCGTCCAGGCCGAACAGCATCTGCACCTCGGACGGATTCCCGTCGCGCCCGGCGCGGCCGATCTCCTGGTAATAGGCTTCCATGCTGCCCGGCAGGTTGAGGTGAAAGACGAAACGGATATCCGGCTTGTCGATCCCCATGCCGAAGGCAATGGTCGCGACCATGACGACCGCGTCCTCGGTCATGAAAATGTCCTGGTTCTCCTTGCGCACTTCCGGCGGCAGACCGGCGTGATAGGGCAGTGCCCGGATCCCTTCGCCGGTCAGCATCTCCGCGACCTCGTCGGTCATGCGCCGCGACAGGCAATAGACGATCCCCGCCTGGCCACGGCGCGCGTCCAGGAAGGCCATCAACTGCTTTTTCCAATGGACCTTCGGCGTCACGCCCAAGGTCAGGTTCGGCCGGTCGAATCCATGGACGACGATATCGCCGTGCGACCGGAACAGCTTTTCCGCGATGTCGCGCCGGGTCGCGTTATCCGCCGTCGCCGTGAAGGCAGCCATGGTCGCGTCGGGGAACCGATCCGCCAGCGCCGACAGCATCTCGTATTCCGGCCGGAAGCTGGCACCCCATTTCGAGATGCAATGCGCCTCGTCGACGACGAACATGGCCGGGTTCAGCCTTTCCAGGGCCGCCAGCATGCGGTCGGTCATCAGCCGTTCCGGCGACATGTAGAGAAGCTTCGCAGTCCCGTTGCGGACCTTCATCCACTCGTCGACATTCTGCTCGCGGCTCTGCCCGGAATGGATACAGGCCGCATCGACCCCGTTGGCGCGCAGGCCCGCCACCTGATCGTCCATCAAGGCGACCAGCGGCGAGACGACGATGCTGGGACGGTCGAAGATCAGCGCCGGCACCTGATAGCACAGCGATTTCCCCGCCCCGGTCGGCATCACGGTCAGGGTATGCGTCCCGGCCAGCAGGCGGTCGACGATCTCCTCCTGTCCCGGGCGAAACCCCTGGAAGCCGAAAACCCCGGCCAGTACGTCCTGTGGCGACGATCTCACGACAGAAAGGTCCGCACGGCCTCGGTGAACAAGGCGGGCTGTTCCGCATGCAGCCAGTGACCGGCGTCGGGGATCGCCTCGATCTCGCCATAGGGGAACAGCCGTTCGATCTCCGCATGATGGCGCGGCAGGACATATTTGGACTCGGCCCCGACCAGATGCAGCGCCGGGCGCGGAAAGGCATCGTCGCTGTCGATATCGGGGAAGCCTTCGATCACCGGCATCTGGTCGCGGATCGCCTCCAGATTCAGCTTCCAGCCCAGGCCGCCGCCCTCCGCCGGAGTCAGGTTCTGGACCAGGAAGGTGCGGATCATGCGTTCGGGAATATCGGGTTCCAGCGCCGCCTCGGCCTCCGCCCGGCGTTTCATCGCGCCGGTGTCCATCGCCTGCATGGCCCGGACATAGGCCATCAGGCCGCTGTCGCGCGGCGCGGGCGGAATATCGGCGACGACCAGCCGGTCAACCAGATCGGGCCGGTCGAAGGCCAGGACCATCGATGTCTTCCCCCCCATGGAATGGCCGATCACATGGGTCGGACCGCCGACCAGTTTCTCGATCAATGCCGCCACATCCGCCGCCATGACCGGATAAGCCATGTCGGAATCCCAGGGCGATTCGCCATGATTGCGCAGATCGACCGTGATCACCCGGTATTCTTCGGCCAGGGATTTGGCGATCGCCCCCCAATTCCGCTTGTTGCCGAACAGGCCGTGCAGCACCACCAAGGGCGCGCCGTCACCGATTTCGGAATAGGCGAGGTCCAGGACCGGCATGCGTCCTCCATTTCCGTGATTGACCGGGATATGGCCGGACCCTAGCCTCTTCGCGCCATGGATGGAAGCGCACTTCTTGTATTCGCTTTGGGGGCCGGTGCGGCGGGGTTCGTATCCGGCCTGACGGGTCTGGGAACGGCGCTGACGGCGCTGGCATTCTGGCTGCATGTCACCACCCCGCAGATCGCCGTGCCCATGGCCGCCGCCATCGCGGTCCTGAGCCATATGATTACACTGACCTATATCCGCCAGGGCATCGTCTGGCGCCGGGTCTGGCCGTTCCTGCTGGGTGGATTGATCGGATTGCCGATCGGCGTCGCGGCGCTGTCGATTCTCAGCGCGGACGCAGCGAAGGCCGGACTGGGCCTGTTTCTGATTCTCTACTGCGCCTATGGGCTGGCCGTGCGCACGCCGCCCATCATTACCGGCGGCGGCCGTCCCGCCGATGGCGCGGTCGGTTTCGGCGGCGGCTTCCTGGGCG
Organism: Pacificispira sp.; assembly: GCF_965228185.1. Classification (NCBI taxonomy): domain Bacteria; kingdom Pseudomonadati; phylum Pseudomonadota; class Alphaproteobacteria; order Rhodospirillales; family Aestuariispiraceae; genus Pacificispira; species Pacificispira sp. The sequence goes on from NZ_CBDDHE010000002.1 coordinate 668,861, forward strand.
GGCTGTCCGGCGTGTCCGGACCCTTGCCGACGATCTGGGCGGGGCTGCGCGGCTGGCCCAAGGACGAGCAGCGCGGCGTCTATCAACCGTTCAATCTGGTCATTCTGGGGCTGTCGGTCGCGGGGCACGGCCTTTACGACCGGTTCGATCCGATCGCGGGGACCGAGGCCCTGATCGCCTTCGCCTGCGCGGCGGGCGGGTCGATCCTGGGCATCACCACCTACCGCCGGACCAGCGACCGCAATTTCCGGCGCATCGTCCTGATCCTGCTGCTGATCGGCGGCGTCACCCATCTGATCGCCTGGCTCGCCCGGAATTGACAGGAGCGCGGCCGGGGTCGATACAAGCGACCTGCGCCGAAAGACTGTAAAAGGACCGCGATCCGCATGTTTGAGAATCCGACCATCGCCGTGATCGGCCTGGGCTATGTCGGCCTGCCGTTGGCCGTCGCCCTGGCCCGCCATTTCGACGTCATGGGCTTCGATATCGACAAGAAGCGGATCGAAGAACTGCGCGACCACCACGACCGCACTGGCGAGCTGACCCGGGGCGAACTGGCCGATTCCACGCTGCAATACGTCGTCGACGACAGTTTCCTGGAAGAGGCGCATATCCACATCATCACCGTCCCGACGCCGGTCGGCGCAGACAACAAGCCCGATCTGCGCGCCGTCGAATCGGCCAGCCGCACCGTCGGGCGGCGCATCCGCATGGGATCGGTCGTCGTCTTCGAATCCACCGTCTATCCGGGCGTGACGGAAGAAGTCTGCGGCCCGATCCTGGAGCAGGAATCCGATCTGGTCGCCGGGCGCGACTTCTTCCTGGGCTATTCGCCGGAACGCATCAATCCGGGCGACAAGGTTCATACCGTCGACCAGATCACCAAGGTCGTTGCGGGCCAGACCGAGAAGGTCGCGAACCTTCTGGCCAAGGTCTACGGCACGATGAACAACGGCAATATCTACATCGCCAAGGACATCCGCACGGCCGAAGCGTCGAAAGTGATCGAGAACGCCCAGCGCGACATCAACATCGCCTTCGTCAACGAAATCACCGACATCTTCGGCAAGATGGGCCTGTCCGTGCATGACGTCCTCGAGGCGGCGGGTACGAAGTGGAACTTCCTGCCGTTCACGCCGGGCCTGGTCGGCGGCCACTGCATCGGCGTCGACCCTTATTACCTCGCCCATGCGGCGCAGCAACTGGACATCGAACCGCGCGTCATCCTGGCGGGCCGTACCATCAATGACGGCATGGCGCATAAGGTCGCCGACCGCATCCATGCCGAATTGAAGCCGGAGTCGAACGTCCTGGTCCTCGGCGTGGCCTTCAAGGAAAACGTCCCCGACATCCGAAATTCCAAAGTCGTCGACATGGTCCGCCGGCTGCAGGAGCACGGTCACGATGTCGATGTCTACGATCCGATGGCGGATGTCGAAGAAACGCGCCGGGAATACGGCATTGGCCTGATCGCCGAACCGGCCGGCGGCTATGACGCCGTGGTCGGTGCCGTCGGGCATACCAGCTTCCTGTCCCTGTCCCTGCGCCGCCTGGTCAAGCCGGGCGGGCTGGTCGCCGATGTCAAAGCGATCTGGCGCAGCCGCGGCGTTCCGTCGGAATTGCGGTATTGGACGCTGTAACCCCCTCACCCTGACCCTCTCCCCCTCAGGGGAGAGGGAAGCACTGGGTCCTATAGCCCCTCTCCCCCCTGGGAGAGGGGTTGGGGTGAGGGCGCGCGCAAGGCGGGAGCCATGCCGCGGGTTGAGCGCGGCGGCGACCAAGGGCAGACGGCGCCGCCCCGCGGCATGGTTCCCGGCTTGCGCGACGGAAGGTCAGGCGGCGCCCCAGATCTCCTCGACCCAGCCCTTGATCTTCAGCGCCTCTTCCCAGCGATCGGAGAGTTCGAACCCGTCCGGGCCGGTGATCGCATATTCCGGCGGTCCCAGTTCGGTCAGGAAGATCATCGTATCGTCCGCGCCGTGGCGGGCCTTCCATGATCGGAAGCCTTCCGCCCACCAGGCCTTGAACTGGTCGACCCATTTCTGATGCTGCGGAAAATCGATCTGCAACTGAACCTGCTCGCGGCCCGCGATGCGGCCCTGGAAACTGTCGGCACGTTCCAGGATGCGCCGGATCAGGGCCTGATCGTCCTCGCGGATCGGGAACCAGAATTCCCGGTCGACGATGTAATGGGACAGGTCGGCGCAGATCGGCATGTTCGGCACCCGGTCCATCAATTGCAGCGTATAGAACAGATCGTTCGTAATGCAGTTGCGGTGGGTTTCGAACAGGATCGGCACGCCGGCGCGGTCGGCCATCGCCATCCAATGGCGCACAACGGTCTCACCCTCTTCCACGGTGAAGGGCATGACCTGGCCGATGATGTTGACGTAATCGGCCTCGAACTCCTTCGCCATGTCCAGAACCGGCTGCAGATCCGCCAGCGTGTTCGGGAAGGCGTTGATCATGCAGCCCAGACCGTGCTTGCGGAACAGCGGCAGGGTTGCCTTGGCGACCTCGATCTCCGATGCGCCGAGGTCCAGGCACATGCCGTCGAACCCGGCCTCGGCCACCATTTCAAAGGCTTCTTCGTCGCTGCGTTCGACCCCATCGGGACGGCGCAGTTCCATGGCCCAGCGCGACTGATAGACCTTCAGCTTCTGTGTCATTCGGCGGGCTCCACCTGGGCGGTGGCGCTGTCGATCTCCGCCACCCCGTCGCGGGTTTCCGGCGCTTTGATCAATTGACGGATGAAGCGGTACTGGAAGGCCAGATAGCCGGTGGTCGGCGGCTCGTATCCGGCGTGCTTCACCAGTTCGGCATGCAGCGCCGGCAGATTATAGAACGGCACGGCCGGGAAGGTGTGGTGGGCGGTGTGATACTGCATGTTCCAGGCCATCCAGCGGAATATCCACCATGTCTTGATGGTCCGCGTGTTGTGCACTGTGTCCTGCAAATGGGTCAGACCGGTATGTTCCGTCACGTTCTGGACGTTCTGGAACACCTTCATGGTGAACATCGGCCCGATCCAGTAGATCACCGCCGCCCAGTTTTCCAGATAGACCGACGCCGCCGCGACCAGCGCATAGCCGGCCAGATGCCAGCGATGTTCGGCCACGACCTTCTGCTTCTGCTTATCGGTGAAGTAATGCGCCGTCTTGCCGGATGCGACGATGAACAGGCGCTGGATGCGGCCGGTCCAGTATGTCAGGCCGAGAAGGTAAGGCAGATAGCTGCCCAGCGTGTACGGCCCGCCCCGGCTGATCAGTTCCGGATCGTTGTCCCAATCCTGGGTGTGGCGGTGATGCTCGAAATGGTACCAGCGCTCGTAGTCGCGCGGATAGAGCTGGATGAAGCCGGTGATCCGGTTGAATACATCGTTCAGCCAGCGCGTCTTGAACGCCGTATAGTGATTGAATTCGTGCTGGGCCGCGAACAGGAAGTTCAGCAGCACGCCCAGCGCGATGAAGAAGGGCACCGCCCACCACTGGCTGACGCCCTCGGTGTTCAGCGTGTAGTACAGCCCAAACCCGGCCAAAAGGATCGCCCCGAAATGGCTGATCGTCTGAATCCAGCCGCGCAGATCCGACCGCTTGGTCAGTTCGCGCATCCGGTCGCGCGGAATCAAATTCTTGCGTCCGACAAAATCTTCCATGACGGGTCTCCTGTTCTCCCAACGTGTGGTTCCCTTCTTCCCGTCACTCCCGCGAAGGTGGGGATGACGCTTTGAAGCGATACCAAAGCCACTTCTTTCTATTGCCTTCTTATACGTCTATAAATAACGCTCTATAGAACTAAACGTCGATAAATGACGACCTAATGGCCAAACCCTCCTTCACCGGCAATCTGGGCGATACCGATATCCGCCTGCTGCGCGTCTTCGCGACCGTCGTGGAATGCGGCGGATTCACCCCGGCGGAGGCGGAATTGGACATCGCGCGGTCCACCATCTCGACCCATATCGCCAATCTGGAGACCCGGTTGGGCCTGCGCCTGTGCGAGCGTGGGCGGGGCGGTTTCGCCCTGACCGAACAGGGCCGCCTGGTCTATCAGGAGGCGCAGCGTCTGATGGGCGCGGTGGAGGCGTTCGAGGCGCGGGTGTCCGGCGCCGGAAAGCGGCTGGCGGGCGACCTGCATGTCGCGGTGATCGACGGCATCCTGACCCTGCCCGGCATCCCCATTGCCGAGATCCTGGCTCGGTTCCGGGACGCCGCGCCCGACGTTCATGTCACCCTGTCGGTGATGAGTTCGGAGGAAATGGAGCGCCGCGTCCTGGACGGCACCCTGCACGCCGCCTTCATCGGCCAGCACCGCAAGCGGTCCGGCCTGACCTACCGCCCCATCGCGCGCGAGGTGCAGTATATCTATTGCGGCAAGGGCCATCCCCTGTTCACCAAGCCGGAAGCGGAGATCGAGGAGCGGGACCTGACCGCCCATCCCTATGTCGGCCTCAACCTGCTGGACACGGCCCATGCGGCGGAACGACCCTACCGAACCCGCCCGGCCGCCAGCGCCAGCAATCTGGAGGCGATCCTGATCCTGCTGCAGACCGGCCGCTATCTCGGCCGCCTACCGGAACAATACGCCTATACCTGGGAAGCTTGCGGCATCCTGCGCCCGCTGCGCAAGGACCTGACCCGCTACGAACAAGGCTTCGCCCTGATCACCCGGGATACGAAGCGGCCGTCACCGGTATTGGCGGCATTCCTGGACGCGGCGCGCTAGCCCCCTCACCCCGGCCCTCTCCCTCCAGGGAGAGGGAGTCCCAATGCAGAGTTTGCAGCACTAGCCTTCTCCTTTGGGTGAGGGGTTTGGTTGAACCCCGCCACAGTTCTGCCCGTTTCGACACCCATTCTGCAGCCCGAAAGGAAACGGTTCGAATGGCATCGATGTGATGATCCGATACCTAGCAATCGCCGCAATCGCGCTCTGCCCTGGAATCGCTGCGGCGGCATCCGTCCAGCCGCAGGACCGCGACGGCCGATACTGCGACGGGGCACCCTGGTACACGCAGGATGGCGGCCTCCGCGCGGCAAGCCCCTTCTTCGGGGTCGACATGGTCATGACCTATTATGCCATAGCGGTCTGGTGCGATCATCGACAGCAGCGGCACCGCGACTTCTGGCGCAGCTATTACCGTTATTTCGGCTGTGACAGTTCAAGCATTGTTGGTCAGAAAATCGAAGAAATGCTTGTCGGTCTGCCCATCTCACCCGCGCTGGACGACGGACGCCGCTTCGTCGCAGCAAACCCGGAAGTGTGTCATGCCTTTCGCGCCACTTGCGATTTTCCTGGAACGTTCGATCCTGAAGCCGGGGGCATGGGACGATACTTCTGCCAGATCGGTGGTCCCAGATAGGAGCGAACCGTCAGTTTCCTTCCTCACCCCGCCCCTCTCCCTCGAGGGAGAGGGAGTCCCAATGTGTGGCGTGCAGCACTGGCCCCTCTCCCGCCGGGAGAGGGGTTGGGGTGAGGGGCGACCGCCGCCGCCTCTCCTATCCGGCGAGCCATTTCTCAACGACGAGATTGATCTTCGCCGTATCGTCCAACCCGTCCTCGTTCAGCGACTGCCAGGTGCGGAATTTGGCGGCGTGGTGCAGGGTTTCGGCATCGCCCGGCCGTGGCTGCCAGCCTTCCAACAGGCCATCTGCCATATCGGCAATTGCGGCGCGGCCGCGTGTCATCGGTTCCTGAATGGCGGGGACATCCGGCTCGTCCCGGGCGGCGGCGGCCAGCATCTGTTCCGACCGGTCGTAATAGGCATACAGCTTGGACAGCGCCGCGCGGATTCTCGGCGGGCCAGGGTCAATATCCTGCCAGGCCGCCGGATCGGGCATAGGGTGATCGTCGGTCCAGCGCGACGTGCAGGCCTGAAAAATCGCGTTCTCGTCCGGAAAATGGCGATAGACCGTCAGACGCTGCACCCCGGCCCGTTCGGCAATCGCGCTAATCGTCGTACCGCGCGGCCCAATGGTCCGGTGCAGATACATAGCCGCCTGAACGATCTTTTCCCGCGTGCGGGCTTTGGCCTCGGCCCGCTTGTCCTGAACATATTTCCGCTGCCCCGCCATTCAGCAAACATATTCGTTCACTGAATCATTGACAAGGCCACACGGTCGGCATAAACCCGCGCCGAAAATAAACACCCATGTTCACTCAAATCAGGAACACCCCTATGACGACCGAGTTTTCCGCCCCCGTAATGATGCCCTCCCAGTCCGTCGGCGCTGACTGGACCGCGTTTCAGGCCTTTTTGCCCGTGCCCGGACTTGGGGCCCTGGCGGTGAATGCCTTCCTGTTGAAATCCGCGGAGCCGGTGCTGGTCGATACCGGCCCGGCCATGCTGGGCGATGCCTTCATGAAAGCGCTGACCGACGCGATCGATCCTAAGGATCTGCGCTGGATCTGGTTGAGCCATACCGACGCGGACCATATCGGCAATCTGATGCGCATCCTGGAACTGGCGCCGAATGCGACGCTGGCCACCAGTTTCCTTTCCGTTGCGAAAATGCAGTTGCTGGGCCTGGAGGTCGACCGCCTGCATATCGTGCAGCCCGGTGATTCGCTGGCCGTCGGCGACCGCGATCTGGTGCCCGTCCGTCCGCCCTATTTCGATGCGCCGGAAACCCTGGGCTTTCTGGAAACAAAAAACCGCACCCTGTTCGCAGGGGATTGTTTCGGGGCCCTGCTGCCGCGCCCTGCAGAACGCCTGGATGCGGTCGATGCCGAAGATCTGGAACGCGGCATGGCGATCTGGTCCGCCATCGACGCGCCGTGGCTGGCGCAATCGGACCGCGCGGCGCTGGATCGCTGCCTGGGCGATGTCGCCGCCCTGGCGCCGGACACGATCCTGTCGGCGCATCTGCCGGTTTCGGACGGTCCCTCCCATACGATGATCGACCCGGTCCGTCGCGCCTGGTGCAGTGAGACGGCCCGTTCGGCAGACCCGCAATCTGCCCAGGCCGTGCGTCTGGCGCTGGCGGCGTAATTCCCCCGCGCTCCGCCCCTCTGCCTTCCGGGCGAGGGGCGGACGCCGGCGCCTTCCGGCAGACCTCCGCGACGTCTCTAGCCGTTCAGCACCGCCGCGACGATGGCCTCCGGCGCATCGTCCTGGACCAGATGGCCGGCATTCGGGATGGCGGTCAGCCGGCCGCCGGCGATCTTGTCGGCCAGCTTCTTGCCGCGGGACAGCGGAATCCAGTCATCCGCCGTCCCCCAAAGGACCTGCACGTCGCCCTCCATGGGACCATAGGACTCCTCGACCTCGTCGGTATAGGCCAGCTTCATCTGGGCAATCTGACGATAGAAGGCCGCCTGGCCGGATTGTCCCGTCCAGGGCGCGCTGTAGACACCCAGCGCCTCCTCGCTCAACGGCCGATAGGCCGCACCGCGCAGATAGGCGCGCAGCAGGGCGTCGTGGATATAGGCCGGCGCCTCTGCAAAGGCGGCCTCGTGATCGCGGACATGCTGCACGAAGGGCGAGCCCCAGGGCGAGACAGCGACGGCGTCGAAAATCGTCATCCGGCGATACCGCAACCCGTTCAGATAATAGGCCCTGAGCGCGGTCGCGCCCCCGAAATCATGACACAGCACGTCCGGCCGGTCCAAACCCCAATGGAGGAACAGGGCCGCCAGCAACTCGTTCTGCACCCCCAGCGACACGTCGCGCCCGGCCGTCATGTCCGATTGGCCATAGCCCAGCAGATCGAAGAAATAGACCCGGTGGCGCTGCGCCAGATGCGGCGCGATCCGCCGCCAGACCTGGGACGAGAACGGTGTGCCGTGGATCAGCACGATCGGATCCCCCTCCCCGATCATTCCCCAGGCTACCGGGCGGCCGCGAAATTCAAAACGTCGATCCAGCGTCAGCATGGCAATTCCCCACATAACCGTTTTAACGTTTTTATTAGTTACTTTCTGCTTTTTGATTGTCAACCGATAAAATCGTTTTATAGGTTATCTTATGATCTGGAACCCTGACGACCTGATCGCGGAACACCGTGGGCTGGATTTTCTGAACACGGTCGGCGACATCGACAAATCGCGCAGCCATTCGAAGATTTCGGATTGGCCGGGGGCGTTATCCTGGCTGTGCGCCTCCGGAATTCTCTCGCCGGCGGAGGCCGAGACCCTTGGGCGCGAAAAAGCCGGGGAAACCGCCTTCGCCGCCCTGATCGACTTCCGGGAGCGCGCCTATGACGTGTTCAGTACCGTCGCCCGGGCTCGCGGCACGGACGGCATGGAGTTGCCCATTCTGGCGCGCGACTTCGAGGCCGACTTGCGCGACGCCATTGCCTGTGCGCGACCCGGCACGGTCGGCGGCGCCTATGCCTGGCATGTCGATCCGGAACGGGCAGGCGCGGACCTGGCGCGCTATCGCCTCGTCCTGATGCTGTGGGATCTTTTGCGCGGACCCGACCTTGCGCGGCTGAAGGAATGCGGGCGCTGCACCTGGTTGTTCCTCGACAAGGCGCGCGGCGTCGGCCGCCGCTGGTGCCGGATGTCCGCCTGCGGCAACCGGGCCAAGGCGGAGCGATTTCGAAAGAGCCGTTCCGGGTAGGCCGCCCCCTGCCCCGTTCACAACATTGTGCGCGCCAAATGCCCGCGCCCACCCTATCTATCCGGGATCGCATTTCAGGGAGGGACAGATGCGTTCATTCGACGAAATCTTCGCCATCGCCGCGGACCGTCACGGCGGCGCCGACGCCTTGAAGGCCCGGCTGCCGAAACCCGCCACCGACTTTGCGGCCATACCGGACGACCGCGTCCTGGCCCAGATGACCCGCTGCATTTTCCAGGCCGGGTTCCATTGGAAGGTCATCGACCAGAAATGGCCGGGCTTCGAAGAGGCCTTTCACGGCTTCGACCCGAACCGATGCGCCATGATCCATGACGAGGAGATCGACACGCTGCTGTCCGACCCCCGCATCGTCCGCAACCCGGCCAAGGTGAAGAGCGTCCCGGAAAACGCGGCTTTTATCCTATCCCTTGCAAAGGAACATGGTAGCGCGGCCAAAGCCTTCGCCGCCTACCCGCAATCTGAATACATTGAACTGCTCGACCTGTTGAAAAAGAAAGGCAGCCGGTTGGGCGGCGTCACCGGTCAGCGTGTCCTGCGCAATCTGGGCCTGCCCGCCTTTATCCTGTCAAATGATGTACTGGCACGACTGAAAGCCGAAGGCGTGATCGACGGCCCCGCCACATCGAAGAAAGCCCAGCAAGCGATCCAGGCCGCCTTCAACACCTGGTCGGAGGAAAGCGGCCTGTCGCTGTCGGAGATCAGCGCCGTGCTGGCCATGAGCATCGATTCCGGTGCCTGAACCGGCTGGAGATCGGTGCCCCGTCGCGGCGGCAACAACCGGTTCCGCATCTCCCATCATGTCGACGACGGAAGGCGGGGCGCCGATCCACTCGTCTTGCACCACGCCCCAGAAGCTGCGGTCGATGACCGAAACGGCAAGCAACCCGTCGACCCGGCCGCCGTCGCGGCCCAGGGGCAGGACCAGCCGCTGATAGCTGCGCACATCACCCTCGGTCTCGGCCTGAATTTCGCGCAGAACCGGCGCGGCGCAAAGGGCGACTTCGGAATAGTCGCGGAAGACCAGATCGGCATAAGCCGCGGGTTCCAGGTCCAGCACGCGGTAATGGGTATAATCGCGGCCAATGGCCAGACTCAGCCCGCTGCCAAACATCCGGAACGACATCTCGTTCAGCCGTTCCGGCACGTCGACCAGCATGCTGCACATCGTCGCCGGCAGCCGTCCGCCGGCGGTAATCGCCTCACAGGACGGTACCGATGAAGCGCCGCGCAATTTGTTCCAATGATCGAAAACGTCCTTCAACGGACCGTCAGGCAAGCTGCCGATATCGGCGATCCGGCTTGAATAACTATCCACGGGCGGGCTCCCAACCTTGTTCAGTCCCCGCGTCACCCGAAAGTCGCATAAATGACAGTAGACGAGACCGCTTAACAATTCCTTAGGGGCCGAAGGGTCGTTAGTCTGACCCCATGCAACGCATCCTGCTTTTCGTCTTCGCCTTCCTTGTCACCGGTGCCCTCTTTGCCGGCGTCCCACCGGCCACGGCACAGGAACCGCCGGCCCTGTCCTATCCGGCGGATTGCGCCATCGGGCGGGGCTGCTGGATTCTCAGCCATGTCGACCTGGATTCCGGCCCGACCTACAGCGATCACCGCTGCGGCCCGCGGACCTATGCCGGTCACAAGGGGACCGATATCGCCCTGATCGACCCCGCCGCGATGGCAACCAATGTGACCGTCCGCGCCGCCGCCGACGGCACGGTTCTGGGTGTGCGCGATGGAGAGCCGGACAACCGCATGGACCGCGAGACGACCTTCACGGAAGGCAAGGAATGCGGCAATGGCGTGCGCATCGACCATGGCGGCGGCTGGGCCACGCAATACTGCCACCTGAAGCGGGGCAGCATCGCCGTCCGCGCGGGTCAGCGCGTCGCGGCGGGCACACCCCTGGGCGCCATCGGCAATTCCGGCGCCAGCGAAACGCCCCACCTGCATTTCCAGTTGGAAAAGGACGGCACGGTCCTCGACCCGTTCCTGGGCCGCAGCGCCGCCAATACAGAGACTGGGCCCGCCGCCTGTCAGATCGGCACCCCGCTCTGGACCGACACCGCGCTCGCCGCCTTCGGGGAGTACGCGCCCAGCTTCATCCGCCACGCCGGCTTCGCCCCCGGCCCCTTGAAAGTGCGCGATGCCCAAGCCAACCCGGCGCCGGAGACCTTATCGCGCGACGCGCCGGCACTGGTCTTCTACACCACGATCTACGGCGTCCCCGCCGGGTCCGTCCTCGCCCTGCGGATCGCAGGCCCGGACGGCAAGGTTTTCGTCGAGGACAGCTTCCCCATGCCGGAAACCAAGGCCCGCCAGTTCAATTTCATCGGCCGCAAAGCCCCGTCCGGCGGCTGGCCAGCAGGGCAGTATATGGGGACCGTGACGCTGACCGACCCTGAGGGGACGATCAGCCGGAGTGCGGTCGTGACCGTGCGGTAACCCCTCACCCTGACCCTCTGAGGGAATACGATATCCCCGACCGGCGCGGTTAGCCCCTCTCCCTCAGGGAGAGGGGGTGAGGGCCCTTGCCAAAAGTATGACTATTTCCTACTTTCTCCCATCAGGAGACCTTCACCGATGACCGAGAAGATCAGCATTTCCCTGACCGACGAACACGCGCAACTGTTGCAGGATGCAGTCAAAAGCGGCGACTACGCCTCGTCCAGCGAGGTGATCCGAGAAGCCCTGCGCGAGTGGAAGGCACGCCATCTTCTGGCCCGGCTGTGGGACGAGGGCCTTGCCAGCGGCCCCGCCGAGCGCGACTGGAGCATGCGCGACATCAAGGCCGACGCTCGTCGCCGCAAGGCCTCCGCCTGATCTCATGTCTCGAGCGATCCTGACGAAGCGGGCTCGCGAGGACCTGATCGAAATCTGGCTGCATATCGCGGAAGATGGCTCCGAAGCCGCCGACCGGGTCCTGGACGACCTTAACAAAGCAATCCAAGAGCTTTGCGAACATCCAAAGATCGGCGCAGCCCGGAACGACATTCGCCCCGGTCTGCGCTATCGCGTCTGCGGTTCCTATCTTTTGCTTTATCGGATCACCGACACCGGAGTGGAGATCGTGCGGGCCGTCCATGGCCGCCGGGATCTGTTCGGTCTGTTCTAGATCCTTCCCTCACCCTGGCCCTCTCCCCGAGGGAGAGGGAATACGAAGCCGGAGGCCGGCGCGGTTAGCCCCTCTCCCTCGGGGAGAGGGGGTGGGGTGAGGGCCTACTCCGCTGCCTGCGCCGCCACCGCCTTTTCGATCAGCTGCAGGATCTCGCCTGCCGCCGCCGGGATGTTGGTGCCGGGGCCGTAGATGGCCGAGGCGCCGGCTTTCAGGAGGAAATCGTAGTCCTGGGGCGGGATGACGCCGCCGCAGATGACGAGGATGTCACCGGCATCCTGGGCCTTAAGCGCGTCGATCAGCTGCGGGACAAGGGTCTTGTGGCCGGCGGCCTGGCTGGAGACGCCGATGACGTGGACGTCGGCCTCGATGGCCTGGTTCGCGGCCTCTTCCGGGGTCTGGAACAGGGGGCCGATATCGACGTCGAAGCCGATATCCGCGAAGGCGGTGGCGATGACCTTGGCGCCGCGGTCGTGGCCGTCCTGGCCCATCTTGACCACCAGCATGCGCGGGCGGCGGCCCTGGCGTTCGACGAAGCCTTCGATGTCTTTCTGAATCTGCATGAAACCTGCATCCCCTTCATAGGCGGAGCCGTAGACGCCGGTGATGGAGCGGATCACGGCGCGGTGCCGGGTGAAGGCCTTTTCCATCGCGTCGGAGATTTCGCCGACCGTGGCGCGGGCGCGCGTCGCCTTGACCGACAGGTCCAGCAGATTGCCCTCGCCGCTTTCGGCCGCCTTGGTGATGGCGTCCAGCGCGGTGCGGCAGGCGGCCTCGTCGCGGGTTTCGCGGATCTTCTTCAGGCGCGCGACCTGGCCTTCGCGGACCTTGGAATTGTCGATGTCCAGAACGTCGATCTGGTCCTTCTCCGCCGGGCGGTACTTGTTGACGCCGACGATGGTTTCCTCGCCCCGGTCGATGCGGGCCTGGCGGGCGGCGGCGCTTTCCTCGATCTTCATCTTCGGCCAGCCGGTATCGACGGCCTTGGTCATGCCGCCCATCGCCTCGACCTCGTCGATCAGCTTGCGCGCCTCGGCGATCATCTCGCCGGTCAGGCTTTCGACATAATAGGAGCCGGCCAACGGATCGACGGTCTTCGTGATATGCGTCTCTTCCTGCAGGATCAGCTGCGTGTTGCGGGCGATCCGGGCGGAGAAATCGGTCGGCAGGCCGACCGCCTCGTCAAAGGCGTTGGTATGCAGCGACTGCGTCCCGCCCAGGGCGGCGGCCAGCGCCTCCACGGCGGTGCGCACGACGTTGTTATAGGGATCCTGCTCCGTCAGGGACCAGCCCGAGGTCTGACAATGGGTCCGCAGCATCAGCGAGCGCGGATCCTTCGGCTGGAAATGCTTTTCCATCAGATCGGCCCACAGGAAGCGCGCGGCGCGCAGCTTTGCGACCTCCATGAAGAAGTTCATGCCGATGCAAAAGAAGAAGCTGAGGCGCGGCGCGAATTTGTCGACATCCAGCCCCTTGGCCTGGGCGGCGCGGACATATTCCAGCCCGTCGGCCAGCGTGAAGGCCAGTTCCTGGGTCAGGGTCGCCCCGGCCTCTTGCATGTGATAGCCGGAAATCGAGATCGAATTGAACCGCGGCATGTGCTCGGCGGTATACTCGATGATGTCGGCGACGATGCGCATCGACGGGTCCGGCGGGTAGATATAGGTGTTCCGGACCATGAACTCCTTGAGGATGTCGTTCTGGATCGTGCCGGACAGTTTTTCCGGCCCGACGCCCTGTTCCTCGGCGGCGACGATATAGCCCGCCAGCACCGGCAGCACCGCGCCGTTCATGGTCATCGAGACCGACATTTCGTCCAGCGGGATCTGGTCGAACAGGATCTTCATATCCTCGACGCTGTCGATCGCCACGCCGGCCTTGCCGACATCGCCGACGACGCGGGGATGGTCGCTGTCATAGCCCCGGTGGGTCGCCAGGTCGAAGGCAACGGACAGGCCTTTCTGACCGGCGGCCAGGTTGCGCTTGTAGAAGGCGTTGGAATCTTCGGCGGTGGAGAAACCGGCATACTGGCGCACGGTCCAGGGACGCCCGACATACATCGACGCCTTCGGTCCGCGCGTAAACGGCGCGAAGCCGGGCAGCGAGCCGGTATGTTCCAGCCCTTCCAGATCGGCCTCGGAATACAGCGGCTTGATGCCGATGCCTTCCGGCGATTGCCAGGTCATATCGGCGGCGGTCTTGCCCTTGGATTCCTTCTCCAGCAGGGCTTCCCAATCCGCCAGAGTCTTCTTGCCGAACTCGGCCATGGCGTTCCACTCCCTTTATCGGCCCGTTTCCGGCCTCGTTTGTTGGCCATCAGCCTCTTGTTCCGTCATTCCGGCAAAAGCCGGAATCCTGGGCTGTCCGCAACCAACCTGCATGCCCTCCCGAACCCCGGCTCGCAGGGATGACCGGAAAGGCGTGCGTCGAGGATCGGCACAAACCGATCCAACCTTACTTCCACGAAACCCAATCATACCGCACTGCAAAACCGTGAGTCCAACGCTTCCATCATCACGCTTGGGACGTCGCAGACCGGTTGCCTATCCCCGACGGAACCGATAAGCACCCTGGATTCGATTTCAGCGGGTATCGGGACGGTGGCGACTTTCACCCTAGGCATATTGGGATACGGGCATTTCGGGGCCTTTCTGCATCGCATGGCGGAACGGTTCGTCCCGGACGTGACCGTGCGCGTCCATACCCGCAGCCGCAAGCCAGGTGACGGCGTCTTCACGACATTCGAAGAAGCGGTGGACAGCGACGCGTTGCTGCTCTGCGTTCCGATCGGCGTCTATGAAGAGACGCTGCACGCGATCAAGGATCTGCTGCGGCCGGAAACGATCCTGATCGACGTTGCGACGGTGAAACGCCATACCGGCGATCTGATCCGGGCCATCGTGCCGGGGCAGCCGCATATCTGCACCCATCCGATGTTCGGGCCGGAGAGCTACACCAAGCAGGGCGGCGACGTGACCGGGTTCCGGATCGTCATCACCGAAACCAACCTGCCCGACGCGACGGTCGAACCGATCCGCAGCATGCTGCGCCGGGAAGGCTTCGACATTGTCGAAAAGACCGCCGACGAGCACGACCGCGAATTGGCGGAGACGCTGTTCCTGACCCATTATGTCGGTCAGGTCATTGCGCGGGGCGGGTTCGAGCGCACGGAAATCGACACGGTATCCTTCGGCTTCCTGATGGATGCGGTCGACAGCGTGCGCCACGACACCCGCCTGTTCGAAGAGGTCTGCCGCTTCAATTCCTATTGCGAGGAAGTGGTCCGCCGCTTCGACCGCAGCGAGCGGGACGTCAAGGAACGGCTGCTGAACCTGCCCCCGTCGGCCTAGTACACATAGGCAGTCCGGGAACTTTTTCGGTCCTTTTTGCATCTTCCTGATAGACGGCCCCGGTTTCCGGCATGTGCCGCGCCGGGCGTCCGATGACAGAGAAGAGGACGCGATGACCAGCATGACCCACGCGATAGCACAACTTCCGCCCGCCCCGACCCGCGCCGATTGGAAGGCCTTGGCCGTCGCCGGCGCCTTGGCTCTGGCGGTCGTGCCCGCCCTTGTGCCGGCCGGTTCGGCCACGGCCTATTCCTGGAAATCCTACAGCGGCGCCGGCATGGACAGCGCCGAAAACACAATCCCGGTCCAGGCGAAGGACGCGGTCACGGACGACAGCCTGAAATCCTTCAAGACCGCCAAGGCGACGGTGATGGCCATCAAGGACGAATGGCAGAACCGCGTCGAACGCGGTGAGGTCGATCCGGAGGATGAGACGGCCCAGGAGGTCGTACGCATCCAGATGACCGCAACGATCGAACAGAACGGCCTGAGCGTCGACGAGTACAACCGCATCGACAAGGCGCTGAAATCAGATGAGGAACTGCGCCAGCGCTATCACGAAATGCCGTGAGGGCGTGGCGCTATTCCGCGACCGGGACGGCGACGACCGGCCGGTCGACGGGCGGATTGCGTTCCCAGACGCGCAGGCCGCGTTCCACCGCCTCGGCCGCTTCCAGTACTTTGCGGTCGCTGCCGGGCGGGCCGACGATCTGCAGGCCGATGGGCAGCCCCGCCTCGGTGAAGCCGCCGGGGACGGAGGCGGTCGGCAGATCCAGGGCCGGGCTGATATAGACCGTTCCCCAATCGTAATCGTCATGGGCGACCTCCTCCGGCCGGAAGGCGGTGCCGCTGGTCGTCGGCCAGCAGATCAGGTCGTAGCGCGTGAAGAAGTCCGCCAGGATATGCCAGGCTTTCACTCGCGCAGCATAGGCCCGCTCCATCTCATACCCCGTCATGTGACGGGACTGGGCGACCAGGTCCAGGATGTCGTGGCCCAGTTCCAGACCGTATTCATCGACGGCCCAACCGGCATATTCGGCCGCGCAGAGCGCCCGGAAGACCGGCTGGCTGCGCGCCATGAAGGCGACATTGGGGTCGTCTTCCGAGACCGCCGCCCCGGCATCGGACAGGGCGTCCGCGCAAGGTGACAGCGCCCGCGTCACCGCCGGGTCGATGGTGAAGGATGCCGATCCGACGGAAAAGGCGATCCGCATGCCCGCCAGATCCCCGCTCAGCGGCGCGGCGAATTCCTCCGGCCCGAAAGGCGGGGCGATGGGGCTGCGCGGATCTCGGCCCGACACGACTGACAGCATCAGCCGCAGATCGTCGACCCTGCGCGCCATCGGCCCCATGACATGCAGCCGGTCGAATGGCGCAACGCTGGGCACCTTGGGCACCACACCTGTCGACGGGCGGTAGCCCGCGACATTGCACCAGGACGCCGGAATGCGGGTCGACCCGCCCAGATCGGTGCCGTCGGCCAACGGCACCAGATCCAGCGCCAGCGCCGCGCCGGCACCGCCCGAACTCGACCCCGCCGTCCGGTCCAGCGCATAGGGATTACGCGTCCGGCCCCACAGGGCGTTGTCGGTATCCGCCCCGAAGGCGAATTCCGGCATGTTGGTCTTGCCGACGACGATGGCGCCCGCCGCCTTCATCCGCTGGACATGCAGGCTGTCCGTGTCGGGCCAATTGTTGCGCAGGGCCGCTGCGCCATAGGTCGTGCGGAACCCAGCGACGTCGAAATTGTCTTTGATGGCGACCGGCACGCCGAACAGGGCGCCTTCGGCACGCCCCGCCGCGCGGTCGGCATCCGCCGCCTCGGCCGCGCGCATCGCGGCGTCCAGATCCATCTGGATGATCGCATTGACCCGGCCGTTTAGGCGCCGGATCCGGTCGGTGAAAGCCGTCATCACCTCGGCGCAGGTCAGGTCGCCGCCGCGCATCCGCGCCGCCAGTTCACCGGCTGACAATCGGGTTATGCCATCCATTTTTTCCGTCCGTCCCCCAAGAGTACGACCGCCGCGCAGTAGCACCGATCCCGATTGGCGGCAATTGCCGAAAACCCGTTCCGGTCGTCTTGTCCCATCGGCTGGCGCATGCTTAATCTGCGCGCCATGACCGACGCACATATCTCCATTGCCGATATCGAAGCCGCGCAGGCGAAAATCCGCCCGCATGTGCTTCGCGCGCCCCTTGTCCCCGCCTTTCCCCTGTCCGACGCGGTCGGCGGGGAAGTTCGGTTGAAACTGGAAATGCTGCAGGCGACCGGCGCCTTCAAATTGCGCGGTGCGACCAATGCGATCTTGTCGCTTAGCGACGCGGATCGTGCCCGGGGCGTCGTCACCTGCTCCACCGGCAATCACGGCCGCGGCGTGGCCTATGCCGCGCATCTGCAGGGTGTGCGCGCGGTCATCTGCATGTCCGAATTGGTGCCGCAGGTGAAGATCGACGGCATCAAGCGGTTCGGTGGCGAGGTCCGCATCATCGGCAAGAGCCAGGACGAGGCCGAAGTCGAGGCGATGCGTCTGATGCGCGACGAGGGCCTGATCTATATCTCGCCCTTCGATCACGAACATGTCGTCGCCGGTCAGGGCACGATCGGTCTGGAACTGGTCGAGGACTGGGCGGAAATGGACATGGTCGTCGTCCCCCTGTCGGGAGGCGGCCTGTTGGCCGGGATCGCGGCGGCGGTCAAGGCCAAGCGCCCGTCGGCGCGGATGATCGGCGTCACGATGGAGCGCGGCCCGGCGATGTATGATAGTCTGCGCGCCGGAAAGCCGGTCGAAGTGGTCGAGGAGCCGACCCTGGCGGATTCGCTGGGCGGCGGCATCGGACTGGATAATGCCCATACCTTCGCGATGGTCCGCGATCTGGTCGACGAGACGGTGCTGGTCAGCGAGACGGAGATCGCAGCCGCGATGCGGGCGCTGTACCGCGACCAGCAGATCGTCTGCGAAGGCGGGGCGGCGGTCGGCGTCGCGGCGCTGCTGACCGGTAAGATCGATGCGAAGGACCGGCACACGGCCGTTATCGTCAGCGGCCGGAATGTCGATATGGATATCTTTACGCGGATCGTGAACGGCGAGGATGTCGACCTTGCCAAGGAACGCCGCTGACCGAAGGGGACCGCCATGCAGGAAGTTCTGATTCTGAACGAGAACGAATTGCGTCAGGCGATCACGCTGGACATGACGGCGGTGGACCTGGTCGCGGACGCTTTCGCGAAACTGTCCGCCGGATCGGTCGTCATGCCGCCGATTCTGCGCATGGACATGGAAGACAAGAATGCCGAGGTCGACGTCAAGACGGCCTATGTCCCCGGCCTGGACGGGTTCGCGATCAAGGTCAGCCCCGGCTTTTTCGACAATCCGAAGAAAGGCCTGTCGACGACCAGCGGCCTGATGGTCGTGCATGACGCCGATACCGGGGTGGTCCGTGCGGTGCTGCTGGACAATGGATACCTGACCGACGTGCGTACCGCCGCGGCGGGCGCGGTCGCCGCGCGCTGCCTGGCCGTGAAGAATGCCAGCCGAGCGGCCGTGATCGGCACCGGGCTTCAGGCACGCCTGCAAATGCAGGCGCTGGCCCTGGTCCGTCCGATCGAGACGGTCACCGTCTGGGGCCGGGACGCCGAAAAGGCAGCCGGCTGCGCCGAGGATATCGAATGGTCGACCTCGCTGAAGACCCGGGTCGCGGACAGCATCGAAGAGGCCCTGGCCGACGCACAGATCGCCGTCACGACGACGCCCAGCCGGGAACCGCTGATCGATTCCACCATGCTGCATCCGGGCCTGCATATCACCGCCATGGGCTCCGACGCGGAGCACAAGAACGAACTGGCGCCCAGCGTCATCGCGGAAGCCGACCTGTTCGTTTGTGATAAGCACGAGCAATCGGCGCGGCTGGGTGAGTTGCACCACGCCGTCGGCGCCGGGCTGGTGCCCGAGGACATGCCCGTTACCGAACTGGGCCATCTGGTCGCCGGCACTCGCCCGGGCCGCCCATCCGACGAGGCCGTCACGGTCTGCGACCTGACCGGCACCGGCGCCCAGGACACCGCCATCGCGACCTATGCCCTGGCCGTCGCGCTGGAAAACGGCTTCGGCACGCGCATTACCAACTGACCTGCGATCACGCACCCCCGCTTGTGCCGCGGACGATGTGAATTTCGTCCGCCAATTCCGCATGCAAGTGTGGACATATTTATAATTCACACCTATATTACGTCTAAATAGTTTTTCACACATTTCCTTGTGTGAATTAAGCGAATGGAGCGTGAGCGATATCATGGACGTGTTCCCGTCCTTCTGGCGCCTGGAGAACAGAAGCGTGATCGTCGTCGGCGGGGCCGACGCGGCGATCCGTAAGCTGCGTCTGCTCGCCCGCACGCACGCCCGGATCGCCGTCTTCGCCGACAACCCGGCGGATGAGATTTCCACGCTGGAAGACGAAGGCCGGATCACGCTGCACCGCCGCGCCCTGACCGAAACGGACATTGTGGACGACGTGGCCTTTGCCGTTGTCGCAACCGAGCACGACAATATCGCGGAACAGTCGGTAGACCTGCTGCGCGCCGCGCGCATTCCGGTCAATGCCGTCGACCGGACCGAATTGTGCGATTTCCTGATCCCGTCCATCGTCGACCGAAATCCGGTCGTGATCGGTATTGCCACGGGTGGGGCCGCCCCGATCCTGGCGCGCAACGTCCGTGAGACCCTGGAAGCCCTCCTGCCCGCCCGTTTGGGCAATCTGGCGGCTTTTGCCCGGAAGTTCCGCGGCGCGGTTTCCGCGACCCTGTCGGACGGCAAGGCCCGGAAGGCATTCTGGGAAGGCTTCTTCACCGGCCCGGTTGCACAACAGGTCCTGAACGGCGACGAGGCCGGGGCGAATGACGCCATGCTGACGGCCCTGAACCGGCGCGCCAGCAGCCACCGTCCGCAGGGCGCGGTAACCCTGATCGAAGTCGATGCCGACGCGACCGACCTGTTGAGCCTGCGCGCGTTGCGGCACATGCAGCGGGCGGATGTGATCCTGCACCGTGCCGATGCCGCTGCGGCGCTGCTTGAACTGACCCGCCGCGACGCCGATCGTGCCGAATGGACCCGTGCCGGCCATGCCGTCGAAACCGCCGCCCGCCAAGCCGAACAAGGCCTGTCGGTGGTCGTCATCGGCCCCTCCGGCAGCCTGCCTGAAACCCGTCACGAAACCCTGCGCCACGGCGCGGTCCCGGACCGGCGTCCGGCCGCTCTGGCCGCCGTTTGAGCCATCGGAGGAATTCGGCGATGAGCCTGAAAGCCCTGAAAGCAAACCGACTGATTGATGGCGAAGCCGTTTGGCTGACCGAAGCCGGCGGCTGGTCCGACCGCGTTTCCGCCGCCCGCACCGAAGGCGATGCCGAAGGCCATGCCGCGCTGGAACAGATCGGCGTCCAGGCCACGGCCGACTCCATCGTCGTGAATGCCGAACTGATCGATGTCGAAATCCGCGACGGCGCGCCGGTCCCGACCAAATTGAAGGAGCGTATCCGCGCCCTGGGCCCGACAGTCCGCCTCGACCTCGGCAAGCAGTCCGAGCCGAAATCACGCCTGCAAGAGGTTGCGTAAGCCATGTACCGTTACGATGAATTCGATGCCCAATTGGTCCAGGAACGGGTCGCCCAGTTCCGCGGACAGGTCGCCCGCCGCGTCGCCGGGGAAATGACCGAGGACGAGTTCAAGCCGCTGCGCCTGATGAACGGCCTGTATCTGCAGATCCACGCCTATATGCTGCGCGTCGCCATCCCCTATGGCACGTTCAATGCGCCGCAGATGCGCAAGCTGGCCCATATCGCCCGTGTCTATGACAAGGGCTATGGCCATTTCACCACGCGCCAGAACATTCAGTACAACTGGATCACGCTGGAACAGACGCCGGATATCCTGGAGGAACTGGCATCGGTTGAGATGCATGCCATCCAGACCTCGGGCAACTGCATCCGCAACACGACGGCCGATCCCTATGCCGGCGCCGCCGTGGACGAGCATGAGGACCCGCGCATCTGGGCCGAAATCATCCGGCAATGGTCCAGCTTCCACCCGGAATTCAGCTTCCTGCCGCGCAAGTTCAAGATCGCCGTGACCGGCGCCGAGAACGACCGCGCCGCCGTGCGGGTGCACGATATCGGCCTGGTCATCGTGCGCAACGATGCGGGCGAAGTCGGCTTCAAGGTGATGGTCGGCGGCGGCCAGGGCCGGACCCCGATGATCGCCAAGACGATCCGCGAATTCGTGCCCAAGGACAATCTGCTATCCTATCTGGAAGCCGTGCTGCGCGTCTACAACATGCTCGGCCGCCGGGACAACAAGTACAAGGCGCGGATCAAGATCCTGGTCCATGAAGTCGGTGTCGAGGAAGTCACCCGACTGGTCGAGGCCGAATGGGAGGCGATGAAGAAGGAAACCTCCGTCGACCTGCCGGCCGAGGAGCGCGACCGTATCGCCGCCTATTTCGCGCCGCCCGCTTTCGAGACGCTGGCCGATACCGATACCGGTTTCGAAGCCCGCAAGTTCGAAGACCGCGACTTCCGCCATTGGGTCCGCACCAATGTGAAACCGCACCGTCAGGCGGGCTATGCCATCGTCGATATCTCGCTGAAACCGACCGGCGGCATTCCGGGCGACATCACCGCCGACCAGATGGACGCGGTCGCCGATATCGCCGAGGACTATGCGGTGGACAGCGAAATCCGGGCAACCTATCAGCAGAACCTGGTGCTGCCGCATGTCCGGCTGCAGGACCTGCCCGCCGTCTACGACCGTCTGGTCGAAGCGGGCCTGGCGACCGGCAATATCGGGCTGGCCGGCGATATCATCGCCTGCCCGGGCCTGGATTATTGCGACCTGGCCAATGCCCGGTCGATCCCGGTCTCCCAGGCGATTTCGGAACGCTTTGCCGACCTGAACCGGCAATACGATATCGGCCCGCTGGAAATCAAAATCTCCGGCTGCATCAACGCCTGCGGCCATCACCATGTCGGCCATATCGGCATTCTGGGCGTCGACCGGAAGGGCGAGGAGCATTACCAGCTGACGCTCGGCGGCCGTGCCGACGATGCCGCCGCCATCGGCAAGATCACCGGCCCCGGCTTCAGCGCCGACGGCATCGTCGACGCGGTGGAAACCGTGGTCGAAACCTATCTGACGCTGCGCCTCGACCCGGCGGAGCGCTTCATCGACACGCTCGAGCGCCTGGGGTTCCAGCCGTTCAAGGAGCGGCTGTACGGCGCCAAGGCCGCCTGACCGGAAGGAGACCCCAGACATGGCTCTTATCAAAAACGGCACCCAGGTTTCGGATCAGTGGATCACGGCCGATGACGACACGCCGGTCCAGGCCGACATCCCGACCATCGTCAGCTACAAGCGTTTCCTGGCGGAGCGCGAGACCCTGGTGCGCAGCCGCGCCGAACTGGGCGTGAAAGTGTCGCCGGGCGAGGATGTAACCGCCCTGGAACGCGATCTGCCGCGCCTTCAGGTTATCGCCCTGGACTTCCCGAAATTCACCGACGGCCGGTCCTACAGCGCCGCGCGCATCCTGCGTCAGCGCCTCGGCTTCGAAGGCGAAATCCGCGCCACGGGCGATGTCCTGCGCGACCAGTATCTGTTCATGCAGCGCGCCGGTTTCGACAGCTATGAGGTCAATGACGGTGTCGAGGCGCGGCAATGGCTGGATGCGGTACGGGAATTCTCGCACTACTACCAGCCCGCCCCGAACGGCACGTCGGCCGTCTGGGCCCGCCGTCACGCGCATCTGGCAGCGGCGGCGGAGTAAGGCCGGCCCCCCGTTTCAAAGAAATCGCCAAAGGTTCCAGTGGGTGGAATCTTGACGCGGTGCGCCGACAGTTCAATATTCCGCCCATGCTGAAGCGGTTCAGGCAAATTCTGTCGTCTTTTCTCGTCGCGGGGATGATCCTGCTGACGACCGGCGGACTGGGCCTTGCCACTGCTAAGGTCGATGCCCATGCCGGGCACGGCACCGCTGAAACCACACATATGGCGGCGGACCACGCCAGCGACGCGATCGACGCGCATTGCGCCGGCCATGGCTGGGATTGCCTTGTAACGGCCAATCACTGTAACTCGACCGCGTTGCAGGAACCGCAGTTTCCTGCGGAAGCCGCGTTTTCCGGCACTGCGGCGTATCATGTCACGCTGTCCGCGATGCGCGGAACCTTCCTTACGGCCGACAATCCCCCTCCAAGATCCTGATTCGCGTTCCTTTCCGCGGAAACCCGTTTCCGCTCAGTCGAACACGATTCAAATCTATGGAGTCACACGATGACCTTTTCCGTGAAGAACACCGTCGCCGCCGCTTTCGGCCTGTCCGCTCTCCTTGCCGTCTCCCCCGCCTTTGCCGCCGGGGAGCATGGCGGCGGACATGGCGCGATGATCGGTCAGCCGGGCGATCCGTCGGCGGTCAGCCGCACGATCGAAATCACCATGGGCGACAACTACTACGAGCCCGAAGAAATCGAGATCAAGGAAGGCGAAACCGTGCGTTTCGTCGTCACCAATAACGGTGAGTTCGTGCACGAGTTCAACATCGCCACGGCGGAACTGCACAAGGCGCATCAGCCCGAAATGATGATGATGATGGAACACGGCGTCCTGGAAGGTGACCGCATCAACTGGGAAGCGGCGAAGGCCATGCAGGAATCCATGGGTCACGGCATGCATGAAGAGCCGAACAGCATTCTTCTGGAACCGGGTCAGACGGCGGAAATCGTCTGGCAATTCCCGGATCACGCCGACCTGGAATTCGCCTGCAACGTGCCCGGCCATTACGGTGCGGGCATGGTCGGACCGATCAAGCTGTCTCATTGATCGGGCCTTTCGGCACTGAATCGGGAAATTCAAGATGACATTCACAACCGTGATCCGGGCGCTTGCGCTCGGATCCGGCCTGATCGCGCTGCCGTTGGGCTGCGCGACGGCCGGGGAATACGACCTGACCGTGGACCGTGTCACAATCGACACAGGGTCCTTCACTCGCCAGGGCATCGGCTACAACGGGGCATCGCCCGGACCGGTCCTGCGCTTCAAGGAGGGCGAGGAGGTCACGATCAACGTGACCAACAATCTGGATGAGCCGACCTCGATCCATTGGCACGGCCTGATCCTGCCGTTCGAACAGGATGGCGTGCCGGGCATCAGCTATGACGGGATCGCCCCGGGCGAAACCTTCACCTACCGGTTCCCCATCGTTCAGGCCGGAACCTATTGGTTCCACAGCCACACCGACTTCCAGGAGCCGGACGGCGCCTACGGCGCGATCGTCATCGAACCGAAGGGTCGCGAACCGTTTCGGTTCGACCGCGAATATGTGGTCCAATTGACCGACGCCCACCCGCATACCGGCCATCGGATCATGCGGAACCTGAAAATGATGCCGGACTATTACAACCGACAGCAACGGACCTTCCTGGATTTTCTGGCCGACAGCGAAAAGGACGGCATGCAGGCCGCACTGGCGGACCGTTCCGCCTGGGGCGACATGCGCATGATGCCGACCGACATCGAAGATCTGCAGGGATACGACCCGTTGATCAACGGCAAGAGCGCCGAGCAGAACTGGACCGGCCTGTTCACGCCGGGCGAGCGGGTCCGCCTGCGCTTCATCAATTCCTCCGCGATGACCTATTTCGACGTCCGCATTCCCGGTCTGGAAATGACCGTCGTCCAGGCGGACGGCAACAATGTGCAACCCGTGCCCGTCGACGAATTCCGGATCGCGGTGGCCGAAACCTATGACGTCATCGTGAAACCGACCGAGGATCGCGCCTATACGATCTTCGCGGAATCGATGGGGCGCACCGCCTATGGCCGCGGCACATTGGCTCCGCGCGAAGGCATGGCCGGCCCCATCCCGGACCTGCGCCAGCCGCCGTTGCTGACGATGGCGGATATGGGCATGGCGCATGAAGGCATGGATCACGCGGCCATGGGCCATGGCGCCGCTGAGGGCGGCACCCATACCATGGCGGACGGGACCGTCATGCAGGGCATGGCACACGGCGCGATGGAGGGTATGGACCACAGCGCCCATGCCGGCATGCAGGGACCTGCCGCCGATCCGTTCTATGCCCCGGGCAGCGGTCTGGCGCCACGGGCGGCCAATGACGGAAAATTCCTGTCCTATGCCGACCTGAAGGCCCAGAAGCCGCTCTACAAGGACCGCGAGGCGACCCGTGAAATCGAGATCCGTCTGACCGGCAATATGGAGCGCTATATCTGGTCGCTGAACGGTGTGAAATACGATGATGCCGATCCGATCGTCCTGCAATACGGCGAGCGGGTGCGGTTCAAATTCGTCAACGAGACGATGATGACGCATCCGATGCACCTGCACGGGATGTGGTCGATCCTCGACAATGGCAGCGGCAAATTCGATCCGGTCAAACATGTGATCAGCGTGTCGCCCGGCACCACGGTCTTCATGGAAACGGAGGTCGATGCGCCCGGCCAATGGGCCTTCCATTGCCACCTGTCCTATCACGCCGACAGCGGGATGTTCCGCAAGGTGATCGTAGAAGGCGGTCCCGTTGCCGATGCCAAGCAGGGAGAGGGCTGACCGATGAAGAAAACCATCGCATTCTTGTCGACCCTGGCCGCCTTGGGCGCCTTGCCGGCCGGTACGACACTGGCCGAACCCATCGTCTGGGGTGTTCAGGTGGAGCAATTGGAACACCGCCTGGGCGAGGCCAGCGGCAACATCTTGGCCTGGGATTTCGACGCCTTCGTCGGAAACGACGATCTGAAACTCGTTTGGCGCAGCGAGGCGGAATACGAAACGGGCCCGGGTCAGTTCGAGGCCTTGGAGAACCAGGCACGGCTGCAGTTTCCGGTCTCGGACTTTTTCGACGGCGTCATGGGAGTCCGTGTGGAAAATCCAAAAAGCTACGACAGGGTCGATTTTGTTGCCGGCCTGCATGGGCTGACCAAGCAATGGTTCGAAATCGATGCCGACCTGTTCCTGTCGCAGCACCCTTCCGCGCGGTTCGAAATCGAGTATGAGGGGTTAATCACCAACCGGATCACATTGACCCCGAGCTTCGAAGTGGACCTGCCCTTTACCGATGATTCCGAAAAGGATGTCGGTGCGTGGGGCATGAAAACGGAGATCGGCGCCCGGTTAAGCTATGATTTGGTCGATCGCTTGTTTTCCCCCTATATCGGGGTCCATTACGAGCGCAGTTTCGGCGAGACCGAGAGAATCCTCTCGGCGGAGGGAGAAGCCAGTGAATCGGTCTATCTGGTGACCGGAATGAAAATTATGTTCTGACATGGCCGGCGGGGCCGAAATCCGCTTCGGCCCCGCCGGTCCATTAAGACGTCCCTCAACCCATCCGGCAGCGGCACACGATCACCCCCACGCGCATCGCACCCGAAGACAGATTGTGCAGCAGGTTCGGCGCGATTTCCGCGAAAACCGGGCCCAGCACGAGGTGCAGGCCCAAGGGCGGCGTCCCCCCGGCCGATTGGGCCTTTTCCGCTGCCTTGGTCATGAAGGCCGCGGCCTTCTCCGTATCGTCGTCTCGGTCCACGATCTCGAACCCCGCCGAGGACAGAGCGTCTTCGACCAGGTCCCGCCGTTCCAGTTGGCTGTCCGCCGCCGTATCGGCCCAGGGCATCGGATAGCGGGGCGCGGGTCCGTCGCCCCGGAACATGTCATAGACGATGAAAGGTGCCCCCGGCTTCAGGCGCCGCCGGATGGCGCGATAGAAGCCTTCCTTGTCCTGAACATTCATCCCGACATGAATGGTCCAGGCGCCGTCATAGATGCCATCGTGATCGGCGACGTCCTGGCATTGGAAATCGGTCGTATCGGCCAGACCGACCCGGTGGCTGAGTTCGGTTGCGATCTCGCAATAGCTGGCCGAAAGGTCGAGGCCGGTGACCCGGTAGCCCTTCTGTTTCGCCAGCGCGCGCGCCGGACCGCCCAGCCCCGACCCGACATCCAGAAAGCGCGCGCCCGGCGGCAGGTCCAACCGGTCCAACAGCATCTTCGTCGCCATCGGTCCGCGAATGTGAAACTCGTCGACCGCCGCCAATGCCTCCGGCGCACCGCCCATGGCCTGCCAGCCCGCCAGGATACGCTCCAGCGCCCCCGCCTTCTCGTAATGCGCCAGCATTCGGTCGCGGTTTGCCTGATCAGTCGTCATAACCTTCTCCATCTGGATGACAAAGGCCGTCCATAATCATGGAGAATCCATGCGATCCAAACGGTCAAGACGGAGAGGCGCCGCTAGAGATAGTTGCGCCACGTCCTCGTTTCCTTGGACCGGAAGTATTTCGAGCTCGAGATGTAATTGTAGGTCTTGAGCTCCGAAACGTAGACCGGAATACCGAGTTCGATATCGTAAAGAACAACGCCTGCCCCGGACATTTCCGTTTCGACAGAGCTCGCCGTTGTCTCATTCGAGAACTGGTAGGATATCGCCAGTGCAGGCCGTGACCTATAGGTAGTCTTCCCATCCACACGGGATTCGATCCTTACACCGAGTTTGCCGATCAACCCCGTCGTCGACCTCTCGACAAAAAAGGCATCGCCGACCGAAAACTGATGGGACGCCGGCCGGAACGCGGCGATGTATTCCTGGAACAGTGAAAAGGTCTCGTCCAAATCATCCAGTCCCGGCCCACCAATGACGGGCCTTACCCGCCGCACACTGTCCACGCGACGCATCCGAACGACAATCTCGACCGGATCGGCCAGGAACTCGTCGTTATCGTACCCTTCCAGATCGGCTTCCTCGAACCGATAGTTCCAGCGAACCTCATTCGGAGTCACCGTGCCGACGACACTGCCATGGACCGTGTATTCAAAGCCCCGTCGGAAGGGAATATTGGAACCGGTCACGATCACTTTGCCGTCGATCTTTACCCGCGCTTCCGCGAACGGTGCGATGGAAACGGCAATTGGGTCGCTGAAAACAGTTACTTCCGCAGGATAGGCCAGCGACTTAGCCAGCGACGGTTTCATCCAGTAGCTTGGTTCCGGGGTCTTGCAGGCTGCGAGGAGCGCAAGCACGGCCATAAAAGATATCAATTGTTTCAAGACCGCCCCCGACAAGAATCGCCCGGAAGGACATTAACAATCGGGGGCTGACCGGGCAACCGACGCGGATTGGCAGGAAATTGCCTATCGCGGCATACGGGTAACGGCGACACGACCGAGGATGCCCAGGGCGCGTGTCGCGCGGGTGACGCCGTTCAGGTCGGACCGGCCGACGGAACGCGCCAGATGGTTCTGCCAGTCGGCGATGATGTTGCGGGCGGACCCCGCCTCGCCCACCGGATAGCCCCGTCCGCGCGGACCGCGCAGCAGCAGGGCTTGTTCGCTGCGATCGATGGCGCGGCCGGCCAGCATCAGTTCGGTCATGTCGACCAGTTCGTTCGGCGTCAGGAACCGCGGATCATAGCGGTCGCCGACCATCAGATAGGTCGCTTCCAGACTGACCGATATGCGATCGTCGCCCAGGGGCGGCGGTTCCGGCAGGCGGCTTTTTGCCGACCGGCGCGTCTTGCCCGGCGGCTGGGACCGCAGGATGCGCGCGCCGCGCGACAGGACGCTGCCCGGGCTTTCCCCCACGCCGTCATCCCGTATCGGATCCAGAAAAGAATTCAGCTTCATACCTGCAACGCCTCCGCATGGTTAATAAGCAAGAGGCGTGCCATTGCAGAGACTGCGGAAAATCGCGAAAAATCCGGGTTAATGAGGTAGTTACCGCCGGAAGAACCGTTCCAGGCTGGCGAAATCCATCGCGTCGGCGGCAAAGGTGAACAGACCCTGCTCCCGGACCTCCCGCGCCGCCCGGACCAGCCCGCCATAGACCAGGCGCGCGAAAGCGGAACCGACGCTGATCCGCGCCACCCCGGCCTCAGCCAATTGCGCCAGGGTGAAGACGGCGCCCGGCATGCCCATGACCACATTCACCGGCACCGAAACCGAGCGGCAAACCAGGTGGATCGACGCCAGATCGCGCAACCCGGGCGCATAGACCACATCGGCGCCGGCGGCTTCAAAGGCCTGCAGGCGGCGGATCACCTTGTCCAGGTCGCGGCCGCCCCATAGCAAGCTTTCGCAGCGCGCGGTCAGGATGAAATCGGGCGACACGGCATGCGCCGCCTCCACCGCCGCCGCGATGCGTTCGACCGCCAGCCCCTCATCGAAAATCGGATCGTCGGGATCGCCGGTATGGTCTTCGATGGAACAGCCGGCGAGGCCGATTCCGCCCGCTAGGCGCACCGTCTCCGCGACGCCATCGGGCGTATCGGCAAAGCCTTTCTCCAGATCGGCGGAAACCGGCAGCGGGGTCGCGCCGACCAGCATCCGGCAATGATCCAGCGCCGCATCCCGGCTGATCGCGCCCTCGCATTCGCCCATCGTGAAGGCCATCCCCGCGCTGGTCGAAGCCAGCGCCTCGAAGCCGAGGCCCTGCAGGATGCGGGAGGAGCCCACATCCCACGGATTGGGGATCAGCAGCGGTATTCCCCGCCGGTGCAGCGCCCGGAACCGTGCGCGTTTTTCTGCCACTGGGTCGCTCATGCCAGCATCCTTCGCATGATGGGGCGGGTCTCGGAGGGCCGCGCCACTTCTTCATATCCGGCGCGGCGGAATGATTCCGCCAGGCCGGTCCAGGCATAGACGGCGGGATAGTTCGGCACGGCGGGGTCGACGGGATAACCCTCGACCGCCGGACCGCCGCGCCGGCGCACGAAATCCGCCGCGCCTTCCAACAGGGTCACCGACAGGCCTTGCCGCCGGTGCGACTTGGCGACGGTCAGACAGGACACCGACCAGACCGCCAGATCGTCCAGCGGTTTGAACAGGCGCGACCGGTCCAGATAGGGATAGGCGGGCCGAGGCGCGATGGCGCACCAACCGACCGCCCGATCCCCATCGAAGGCCAGAATGCCTGGCGGATCCCCGTCGAACAGCGCCCTCATCGCATCCCGGTTGGCATCGCCCTTCCCGGCATCGAAGGCCTTGCGGTCCAGGCGCCATAACATGCACCAACAGCCGCCGGACCCGCCCTTTTTCGGCCCCATCAGTTCGACGAAGGCCTCCCAATGCGCCGGACCCGCATCGCGCAGGTCCAGGGATGATTGATCGGGCCCGGATTTTTCAGGCATCGGATTTCTTCCAATCGCCGGTCGTGTTCCACCACCGGTGCGGATTGTCGCTGTCGTCCAGACCCTTGGAGCGGCTGACGAGGCTTTCCTGAACCTTGATCACCGGTTCCTGATAGCTGTGCACCTGAAACACCGTTTCCACCACCTGCTCCAGCATGCCCGGATCGGGCGCCATTTCGAAACTGATCTCGACCACGCCCGGTCGTTCCCGCACCGCGCTCTCGGCCCCCGCCGCCGCCCCGGGCAACGGACGATAACGTTCCGTGCCGGTTGCAGTGACGAAAACATTATTATCATAAGGACCCTGGGTCAGGGGCGTGACGGACGTCACATGCTCCATGATTCTTGCGATATCCTCTGACGGGGCCTGAATGGTGACGGTCCAGAACCGCCGCATTTCGACCGAGCGCGTTTCGAATGTCCGGAGCGCCGCAGCTTCAATCATAGCGAACCCCCAGCTGCAGCAGTTCGAACCCGGTGATCTCAAACTCATACAGGCCGCTGCCATCCGGCTTCTGGGCGCGGGCGGTCAAGGTGCCGTCCTCGGCATAGAAGACCGCATGGGCGGTGTGCAGGGCGCGGTAGCAATGGGTTCCGTCCGGATACAGGTATTTGATCATCGTCTCTCTCCTCGATCCCGTCGGCGGCATGCCGAAAGCGCGCCGACAGTAACCGCCCACTGCTGACAACAGGCTGTCAGCAGTGGTGCTATAGTCTGGCAAAGAAAGGAGAGCCGGATGAGCAAGTCAGGACGCCTGTTCGAAATCATCCAGATTCTGCGCGCCGCCGACCGGCCGATGACGGCGCAAGCCATCGCCGACGCGCTGGAAGTCGCCAAGCGCACGGTCTATCGCGATATCGCGGCGCTTCAGGCCATGCGCGTTCCGATCGAGGGCGAGGCCGGGATCGGCTACATCATGCGGCCCGGTTATGACCTGCCGCCGCTGATGTTCGATGCCGAGGAGATCGAGGCCATTGTCGTCGGTCTTGCCATGCTGGGCCGGACGCGGGACAGCGGGTTGCTGAACGCCGCCGACCGGGCCGGGCGCAAGATCGCATCCGCCGTGCCGGGTCACGCGGGCCCGCTGGCCGACCGAACGCTGTACGCGTCCAGCTGGAACACGATCCCGGAATCGGAAACCGACACGCGGTTCTTCCGCGAGGCCCTGCGCGACGAGGACCGGTTGCGCATCGACTACAAGGACGCGGAGGGCAAGGCGAGCCAGAGGACGATCCTGCCGCTGGGCATGATCTACTACATCGACGCGGTGGTCCTGGCCGCGTGGTGCGAGTTGCGCGCCGATTTCCGGCATTTCCGGATCGACCGGATCGCCAAGGCCGACCGCCTCGACACCCCCTTCCACGACCGCGCCGTCGCCCTGCGCCGGCAATGGCGCGAAACCGCGAACCTACCGTGATCCGGCCCCCGTGAGCAGGAGCCTTCTTGGATCACGTGCGGTGCCGGAGCAGCGAAGGTTCCTGCTTTCGCAGGAACACAAATGTTGTCGAGCGTCGTCATTCCGGCGAAAGCCGGAATCCAGGGCCACCGGCAGGGTCGTTGCCCTTCCCCCTGGACCCCGGCTTTCGCCGGGGTGACGGATGGGTAAAGGTATCTCTTCGCGCCGACTTTCCCTCGCGCTCCTGCGAAAGCAGGAGCCTTCTTGGATCACGTGCGGTGCCGGGGCAGCGAAGGTTCCTGCTTTCGCAGGAACTCGGGTGTTGTCGGGCGCCGTCATTCCGGCGAAAGCCGGAATCCAGGGCCACCGGCAGGGTCGTGCCCTTCCCCCTGGACCCCGGCTTTCGCCGGGGTGACGGATGGGTAAGGGCATCTCTTCGCGCCGACTTTCCCTCGCGCTCCTGCGAAAGCAGGAGCCTTCTTGGATCACGTGCGGTGCCGGGGCAGCGAAGGTTCCTGCTTTCGCAGGAACTCGGGTGTTGTCGGGCGCCGTCATTCCGGCGAAAGCCGGAATCCAGGGCCACCGGCAGGGTCGTGCCCTTCCCCCTGGACCCCGGCTTTCGCCGGGGTGACGGATGGGTAAGGGCATCTCTTGCCGCCGACTTTCCCTCGCGCTCCTGCGAAAGCAGGAGCCTTCTTCGATCACGCACGGTGCCGGGGCAGCGAAGGTTCCTGCTTTGGCAGGAACACAAATGTTGTCGAGCGCCGTCATTCCGGCGAAAGCCGGAATCCAGGGCCACCGGCAGGGTCGTTGCCCTTCTCCCTGGACCCCGGCTTTCGCCGGGGTGACGGATGGCCAAAGGTATCTCTTCGCGCCGACTTTCCCTCGCGCTCCTGCGAAAGCAGGAGCCTTCTTGGATCACGTGCGGTGCCGGGGCAGCGAAGGTTCCTGCTTTCGCAGGAACTCGGGTGTTGTCGGGCGCCGTCATTCCGGCGAAAGCCGGAATCCAGGGCCACCGGCAGGGTCGTGCCCTTCCCCCTGGACCCCGGCTTTCGCCGGGGTGACGGATGGGTAAGGGCATCTCTTGCCGCCGACTTTCCCTCGCGCTCCTGCGAAAGCAGGAGCCTTCTTCGATCACGCACGGTGCCGGGGCAGCGAAGGTTCCTGCTTTGGCAGGAACACAAATGTTGTCGAGCGCCGTCATTCCGGCGAAAGCCGGAATCCAGGGCCACCGGCAGGGTCGTTGCCCTTCTCCCTGGACCCCGGCTTTCGCCGGGGTGACGGATGGCCAAAGGTATCTCTTCGCGCCGACTTTCCCTCGCGCTCCTGCGAAAGCAGGAGCCTTCTTGGATCACGCGCAGTGCCGGGGCAGCGAAGGTTCCTGCTTTCGCAGGAACGCTTGTGTTGTAGAGCCCGTCTTTCCGGCTATCTCATGGTGTCGCCCGGCCGGTCAGAGCAGCGACTTGACCGCGCTGGAATAGACCACGGTGCCGTCCGCGGCGAAGGCCTCGTGGTTCTTTTCGATGTCGGGCAGGCGGTAGAGATAGTTGACCATCATGCCGCAGGATTGCTCGAACCCTTTCGGGGACGTGTCGCCCAGCCAGTTAATCCGCTCCACCTGCGCGCCATTGTGCAGGTGGAACCGCGCCACCGGGTCCAGCGGCGACGTGCCCTTTTTCTCGCGCACAAGATAACGGGCGCATAGGCGCGTCAGCGGTTCCTTCAACGCGGCGGACAGTGCGGGATCGCTGCTCCAATCCGACGCGACCAGCTTCGGCAATTGCCCTTTGGACACGGTCGTGCCGACCGCCTCCTTCAGCTTCTTCCGGTCGTCGGCGGTCAGGATATTGGGCTTGCCCTCGGCGATGGCGCTGTCCAGCCAGGCGCGGAATCCGGGGATCGGCGACAAGGTCGAGAAGGTCTTCAGATTCGGCAGATCGCGGCGCAGATCCTCGACCACGCGCTTGATCAGGAAATTGCCGAAACTGATGCCGCGCAGCCCTTTCTGGGTGTTCGAGATCGAGTAGAAGATCGCGGTGTTGGCCGCGGCCGGATCGCCGGTCGGCGCGGATTCGTCCAGCAAGCTTTGCACATTGCCGGCGATGCCGTTGACCAGTGCGACCTCGACGAAAATCAACGGTTCTTCCGGCATGCGGGGATGGAAGAAGGCATAGAGGCGCCGGTCGGATTCCAACCGGTTGCGCAGATCGTGCCAGGACCGGATTTCATGCACGGCCTCGTATTCGATCAGCTTTTCCAGAAGCGAGGCCGGCGATTTCCAGGAAATCGCGCGCATCTCCAGAAAACCGATGTCGAACCAACTGACCAGCAGGGCCTGCAAATCGGCATCCAGAGGTTTCAGCGACGGCTCTTCGCGCAGGAAGGACAGGATGTCGGCGCGCATATCGACCAGGAATTTCACCCCCTGCGGCAGGGCGTTGAATTGGGTCAGCAGCGCCATTCGGGGCGCGGTCAGCGCGGTGCGCAATTTCTGTTCCGCCTTGTGGCGCGCGCCCTCGTCGCCCGCGTCCTGCCATTGGCGCATCGCCTCGGCGACCTGTTCGGATTTGGTCCCGAACTCCTCCGCCAACAGCAGCAGGAACCGGCGGCGACCGTCGCGGCTGAGCGACAGATAGGCCTGGCCCAGCGCGGCTGCGCGTTGACGGGCGGAAACTTCACCGCCCTTGCCTTCCAGACAGGCCGCCATCTGCTTGCGGACCGTCGACAAATCGCGGTCGTTCAAATCGGGTTTCAGCGCGCTGACCCGCTCCGTTCCGGCAAGGTCGTCCCAGACCTCGCGCAGGCTGGCCAGCGTCCGGGCGAAGAAGCCGCTCTCTTCCTTCACGGCGATTGTTGTGGTCATGATTTTCGCTCCGTTATCCGTCCGCATCACATGCCATATTGATATGGCCTGGAAATGCCGGGTCACAACCGGCATGTTGCGGTGCAGTTCAGTTTGCCGCAGGTCAGTGTGCAGCAGCCATCCCGGTTCGTGAAGGCCATCCCGGTTCGTGAAGGTTCGAATAACCCCGCCATGAAGGAAGTTTCCGAAACACAAGGCCCGCTTTCGGGTCTGACAGTGATCGACATGACCCGCGTCCTGGCCGGTCCCTATTGTACCATGCTGCTGCGCGATATGGGCGCACGCGTGATCAAGGTGGAGGTACCGGAGACCGGCGACGATTCGCGCAGTTTCGGCCCGTTCCTGGACGGCGTTTCCGCCTATTTCCTGAGCCTGAACCGGGGCAAGGAATCGATCGCGCTGGATCTGAAACAGCCGGAGGATCGCCGGGTCTTCGATGCGCTGATCCGCAAATCGGACATTCTGGTCGAAAATTACCGCGCCGGGGCAATGGACCGGCTGGGTTATGGCTGGGACGCGCTGCACGCCGCCAATCCGCGCCTGATCTATGCCGCGATCTCGGGCTTCGGTCAGACCGGGCCGTACAACACGCGCCCGGCCTATGACATGGTCGTCCAGGGCATGGGCGGCATCATGTCGGTGACCGGGCATCCGGGCGGCCCACCGACCCGCGTCGGGACATCGGTCGGCGATCTGACCGCCGGCCTGTTCGCCTTGTCCGCCATCAATGCGGCATTGTTCGAACGGGAACGCACCGGCCAGGGCCGGATGATCGATATCTCGATGCTGGATTGTCAGATCGCGATCCTGGAGAACGCCATTGCGCGCTATGCCGTGACCGGAAAGGCACCGGGCCCGCTGGGCGCGCGGCACCCGTCGATCACCCCGTTCGAAGCCTATGCGACGCAGGACGGCCACGTCATCATTGCGGCGGGGAACGACAAGCTGTTCCAGACACTGGCGGCGGCGCTGGGTCGGCCGGACCTGGCGGACGACCCACGCTTTGTGGACAATAACGGCCGCGCGGCCCATGTCGAAGCCTTGAAGGCCGAACTGGAAGAAACCCTGACCGGCGCGCCGACGGCCCATTGGTTGTCTGTCCTGGACGCGGCCGGCGTGCCGAACGGGCCGATCAACGACGTCGCCCAGGCGTTGAACGATCCGCAGGTCCGGGCCCGCAACATGGTGGTCGAAATGCGCGATCCGGACGGGCCGTCCCTGACCATGGCGGGCAATCCGATCAAGATGTCGGGCGTCGCCGATCCGGCCGACCGTCCGCCCGCACCCAAACTGGATGCCGATCGCGCCCGCATCCTGGCCGAACTGGGAATAGAAGGTTAGCCATGTACGATCCGCGACTGCCGACCAATCTGTGGGTCCAGGCCGGGTTGGCCTTGTGCTCCGGACGCGGCGTACCGGCGGTCGTGTCGCATCGTGGCGACCCGCATACCGGAGTCGTGCTGGTCCGAATCTCCACACTGAACGGACGGGCGCGTCTGCTGACACAGCAGCGCGATCTTGACGGCGCCCTGAAATGGGTCGATGCCCTGCCCGCCGACCCGGCCCCGGAAGAGGCAGCGGCCGACGACTATATCCGACGCGCCCGGTCCCGCGATCCGGACCTTTGGGTCGTGGAAATCGAAGACCGGACCGGTACCAACCCGTTCGATTCCGATTAACCGGTTGAGATCCGTTTATTACGATTTCGTGATTTTCCCGCCTCTACGTGTTACCTTCCGCACCGGGAGGGGCACCTAGGGCGAGGTGCTTGAACGGAATGGATATCTCCGGCTTCAGAAGCGGGGACGAAGGCACGTTGATTTCGGACAACGCTTCGGCGTTGATCCGGGAAGGCGCGGCCTATTGGACCGAGAAGTGCGACGGCCGACGCATGCCGCACCGGCGGGATATCGACCCATTGGATATCCGGCGGCTGTTGGGCAACGTCGTGTTGCTGGACGTGTTGCGTGACCCCTTGGATTTCGTCGAGAGGATCACCGGCGAGACCGTTCAGTACCACAATCACCGCAATTATATGGGTACACCGTGGCGAGAACTGTCGGAACGCGGACCGGAAAGTAAGATATTCCAATTCTTTCAGTCCATCGTCGACAGCCGAATGCCGCGCTACGATTCCGTCCCCTATGTCGGCCCCCACAAACATTTCCTGCGGGTCGAGGTTCTGGCCTGTCCCCTGTCCGACGACCAGGACGAAGTCTATAAGATCCTGTCCTATGTCGACTACCGGCCTCGTACGGATTTGATCTGACCACGATTACCTGATGCGTAATCGACCTGCCGCGCAGAACCGCCGATAACCGCCTCCTCGTTACACACCGACCCAGGAGGCTTGTCCCATGTCCACCCTCGCCATCGCCACGCTGACCGATGTCACTTTCGGGGACGATCTGGTCCGCTATCTGACGGAAATCGACGCGACCATGGCGCCCTTCGGCGGCATTTACCTGGTCCATGGCAACCCGAAGACGGTGCTGGAAGGCGACTGGCCCGGCGATGTGGTGGTCCTGCAATTCCCCGACCGGGCCAGTGCCGAGGGCTGGTACGCATCCGATGCCTATCGGGCGATCCTGCCGCTGCGCACGAAGAACGCACATTCCGACATCATCCTGATCGACACTGTCGCCCCGGATCACAAGGGCACGGACATCTTGGCCAACTGATGGGGCGGTCTAGGCGCGGGCGTGGAGACGGTTTCGCGTTTCCTCGTCCGCCGGATAGAACGCCTCGAGGATCAGTTCCGACAGGGTGACTTCGACTGCCGTGCCGAAGACGGTGGTGGTGCTGAAAAAGGACAGAAGCCCCTGGTCGGTCTGCAGCACCATGGGCACCAGCACGACATTCGTCTCAGGGTCGACCGGCACGGCACGGTCCGACGATCCGGCTTCCACCCGGTAACCCTCGATCTCCTCGATCAACCCGGCGATGCCTTCATCGCCCGACAGCGCATGCTGGCGGCGCAGCCGTTCCAGGATATGCGCCGTCCAAACGGGCAGATTCGCGATCCGCGGCGCCAGCCCTTCCGGATGCAGGCTGAGCCGCAGGACATTGACCGGCGGTTCCAGAAGATGGGCCGCGACGCCCGCCAGCAGACCGCCAACCGCATCATTCGCGGCGACCATGGTCCAGCACCGGTCGACCGCCAGGGCCGGATAGGGCATATGCCCCTTCAGGATCAGGTCGATGGCCGCGCGCGCCGGCGCCAAGTCCGGATCGTCCAGCGACCGTTCGGCAAAGGCGGGTGCATAGCCCGCCGCCAGAAGCAGCGCATTCTGATCGCGCAGCGGCACATCAAGATAGTCGCAGAGCCGCAGAACCATGTCCCGCGACGGCTGCGATCGTCCGCTTTCGACGAAACTGAGATGGCGCTGGGAGATTTCCG
The DNA here is from genome assembly GCF_965228185.1 of Pacificispira sp. Classification (NCBI taxonomy): domain Bacteria; kingdom Pseudomonadati; phylum Pseudomonadota; class Alphaproteobacteria; order Rhodospirillales; family Aestuariispiraceae; genus Pacificispira; species Pacificispira sp. Next base: position 706,740 of record NZ_CBDDHE010000002.1, read on the forward strand.
CCTCGACCGCCAGTTTGAGCTGGCTCATCCGGCGCCGCTCGCGCCAGACCTTCAACAGATCGCCGAATTTCGGCGCGGGATTTCGTGTCGTCATGGCCGTAACCTACTCTGCAAAAAAATGACGTCCAATGACCTGTGAGGTAATCGACCTGGTTACGTCAATCGATCAGTGTCCGCATCGGGCCGCCATTCCGGCGGTCCCTTGGCAAGAAGAGGAGATCGATATGTCCTTCACGAACCATCCCGAATTCCTGCGCCGGGTGCTGCTGACCGACGCGGCGTCCTGCGCCGTCCTGGGTGTGGTCTTGGCCGGCGCGTCCAGCCTGATAACGACCCTGACCGGATTGCCTTCCGAGCTTCTGGTCTGGGCCGGGACGGCGTTGCTGCCCGTCGCCGCCTACATCGCGCTGATCGCGCTGCGCTCCGACATCCCGACATGGGGCGTCTGGGTTTTGATTCTGGGCAATGCCGGCTGGATCCTGGGCAGCGTCGTGGTTCTGATCGCGGTCGACGGGCTGAACGCAATGGGCATGGTCTTCGTCGTGGGCCAGGCGTTGGCGGTCCTGGTCCTGACCGAACTCGAATTTATCGGCCTGCGCCGGCAGTCGCGGCGCGGCGGCGTCGCGGCGGCGTGATCCGCCCCGCCTTGCCTGCTTACCCCGTCTTCCGCGCCAGCAGTCGAATGTCGCCTTCGCCGAATTTCTCGGCCGCGTAGGGATCGTCCCCGGTGACGTCCAGATCGGTGTCGAACCCGCCGATCAGACGGCGATAGTCGCCGAAGCCGATGGCATCCAGACGCGCTTTCAGGGCGGCGACCGATGTGGCGCGGTAGACGGCCTTCAGCCCATCCCCCAGGTGATAGCGCTTGTTGATCGAGAAACCGAGATGCGCCAGATGCGCCTGAACCAGCGCCGCCGGCACATCGGCCAGGATCTGCACCGAGACATGGAACAGGTCCCGCGCAATCGACCCTTCGCCCTCAGTATACACCCAGGCGATGCCGCCCGGTTTCAGCAGGCGGTACATTTCGGTATAGGCGCGGTCCTCGTCATCCAGGTGGTGGAAGACGCCGTTCTGAACCGCGGCGTCGAAACTCCCGGATTTCTCCGGCACGTCATAGACGGTCGCATGGATGAAGCGTAGTTTCGATTCCGGCACGTTCAGGCGGTCGCGTGCGGCCTCGGCATATCGGATGCTTTCCTCGCCGTAATCGACGCCGACGACTTCGGCCGCCCCGGCATTCAGGATCGCATGATCGAAATTGCCGTGGCCGCAGCCCATGTCGACTACCCGCATCCCGTCGAAGACGCCCTTATGCAGATCGTTGAAGCGCAGCCGGTCGTCGTAACGCGCGATCCGCTCGCGGTATTGATCGGCATCGAACTGGACCCAGAGCGATTGGAACAGGTCGTGGTGTTCCTCCTCCATTGTCTGATCGCGCGGGTCGACATCCAGCGGCAGGCCGCCGTCGCAGAAGGCGATGGACCGCGCCGATTCCAAGCTGGCGATCGCCCGGTCGACCAGATCGTGCGTCAGCTTGAACGGATGATCCGGCAGATTGAGGTCCAACTGCAACGCCTCCCACCCCATATTCATGCGGATCAGGGCCTCGATCCGGGCCAGCGCCATGAACCGCGTACGCGGCAGGTCGGCGGCCAGGCGCTTCAGCGCATCCAGGCGCGCCAGATAGGTCTTTTCCATCGGATCGGTCCTTTCTCGTCCAATCGTCAATCCACGAATTCTTCGTAGAACAGCCGGGCCGAAACCAGGCAGAACAGAAAATTGTCGCGGCCCCGGCTTTCCGTTTCCGGATCCAGGAGCTGCCGCACCTTATCGCGATCCACCAGGTCCCAGAAGGGGCTGTCGGCCAGCAGACGGTCGCGCAGGGCATCGTCCCCCCGATCCAACAGCGAGGCAATCGGGGCGTTGAAGCCAAGCTTCTGCGTCTTGTGCAGGATTTCCGGCGGCACGACACCCTCGCCCGCGCGGCGCAGCAAGGCCTTGCTGAACCCGCCCTGGATCAGGTGGCGGGATGGGACCGTCGCCATGAAATCGACCAGCCCCCGGTCCAGATAGGCGGCCCGGTTTTCGATGGAATGATGCATGTAATGGCAGTCATGGGCCCAGGTCAGGACCGGCACGGATTCGGACATCAGCTCATTCAGCATCCGCATCCGCAAAAGGTCGCCGCAATAGGCGGTTTCCGCGAAGTGCGCTGCGACCGGATGACCGATCAAATAGTCGCCGACATCCGGCGCATTCAGATGCAGGTGTCCACGCTCAGTCGGCGCATCGAGGAAGGCCCGCGGATTCTGCAGCAGCGGGTTTCGCACATGCCGTCCGAAACTGTCCCGCCATTCCGCGACCAGGGCGTCGAAATCCGCCCCCGCCTCGCCTGTCCGTCCGGCCAGCCAGAAGAGATAATGGTCGTAATACCCGGCGAAGATTTCGTCCGCGCCATTGCCGTTGATCAGGACCTTGTAGCCTTCGTCGGCCACGGCTTCGGACAGGAACCCGTCCAGATACATGCCCAGGGACGGGACCGGCCCGTCATAGGCGCGGCTCATCACCGCCAGCCGGTCCAGGAAGCCGTCATGGCTGACCCGCGTTTCATGCGCCGGGACACCCAGCGCGCGCTGGGCTAGGCGGATCGCGGCACTTTCGTCGTAATCGCTGTCCTGTTCCAGCATCGAGAATGTGTGCAGCGGCTGGCCATGCCGATGCACCGCGATCCCCGCCAGGACATTGCTGTCGATGCCGCCGCTGAGGCTGATCGCAATGGGTACGTCGGCGCGCAGGCGAATGCGGATCGCGCGGTCGATCTCCGCCATGGCACCTTCCGCCGCCTCCTCCGCCGACATGTCGACCGGCGCGAAACGCGGCCGCCAGTAGGGCGTCGGCTGGGACAGGCCGTCGCCCGTCATGCGCGCGGCATGGCCGGACGGGAAACGCACGACGCCTTCGAAGAAGGCCTCGGGCGAAGAGAATATGCGCCGGTAGCCATGCGCCAGGAAATCGCCGATCGCGGCAGTCCGTACCGGAAAATCATGGCCGGTCAACGCGACCAGCTGTTTCACCTCGGATGCGAAGTAGAGACCGTGATCGGTGCGATGGGTCAGCAGCGGCTTCTCGCCGAACCGGTCGCGCGACAACAGGACCGACCCTGTTTCCGGATCGGCGATGGCGAAGGCCCACATGCCTTCCAGCCGGTCCAGTGCGCCCTCGCCCCATTCCAGGTAGGCCCGCAGCAGAACTTCGGTATCGCTGTCGGTCCGGAAGACATGGCCCAGCCCGATCAGCGTCTCGCGCAGTTCCAGATAATTGTAGATCTCGCCGTTATAGATCAGCACCCGCCCGTCGATTTCAAAGGGTTGGGCGGAGCGCGGGTCGGGATCGATGATGGCAAGCCGGGTATGCAGAAGGACGCAGCGCCACGGACCGACCGACACTTCGCATTGCCCGGAATCGTCGGGTCCGCGCCGCGCCATTGTGGCAAGCGTGCGCCGACGCGCTTCGGCGCCGGGCGGCATCCGTCCGATATAACCGGCGATCCCGCACATCAGCGGCGACCCGGATTATGGTTTGCGAACTCGGTCACGATCCTCAGCCTTCTGGCGTTCGAAACGGTCCTGGGATGGTCCATTCTGGCCCCTCTGCCCTGAGCTTATACGCCGAAACGCGCTGATCGCAAAGGACTACGCATTGTTTCCTGTCCCCGGATGCGGCGGGAAACGGGGCCTGCCCGGGGACGAAGCCCGGCCCATTCCCGCCGCACCTTCCGTCAGGCGGTCGCGCCGCCTTCCGGATAGAGTTGCCGAAAGCCCTGGCTGACCGCGTTGACGACCTGCGGATCGCGGTCGCGCCAGTAGCGCGGGTCACGCATCAGGGCAAGCAGTTCCGCCTCCGCCGCCGCGCGTTCCTTCGGGTCGTCATTCTCGGTCAACGGGCCCAGAAGCTCGGCCATCTCCGGTCCGAACGCCTTGGTCAGCAGCACCGCCGCGCGCGGCGTAATGATGTCGTCCAGTTCCTGCAATTCCGACGGGTCCAAACCGCGCAGTCCGTCCGCAATGGTCTGGACCGATTGATTGTCGTTATACATGCCGTGTCACTCCTTGATTTTATGAATACCGCCGGATCAGCCGGCGCTGGGATAAAGATGGCGGAAACCGCTTTCGATCCGCCGCGTCAGAGCCGGATCGTGATCCCGCCAATAGCGCGGGTCGCTCATCAGGCGCTTCAACTCCGCCTCGGATAGGTTGCCGTCCGTCGGTTCGCCCGCCGTCAGGCCGGGTTCTTCCCCCGCCGACATCATCCGGTGGATGGCCAGAACCCCGTCATAGGAACAGCACAGCGCGTCGAAAGCGTCGCCGGGCAGATGGCGCGAGCCCCATTTCTTGATCTGACGCCGCGTTTCCGCCCAACGCTGCCGGCCGCCGAAATGCGCCTCCAGCCGCGCCGAATCCGTGGCGCCACGCGCCGCCTGGGCGACATCGGCCATCAGCGGGGCCAGTTTCTCGGCGGCGAGGTCATAGACCAGCTGCACTTGTTCCCCGGTGAAACCCGCCTGGTGCAGCACCGCCTCCAGTTCCGGATCGCGTTCCAGGAATTCGTCCAGGATTTCGACGCGGTATTGTTCCGGCGTGTCGGGCACGCCCAGCGCCTTCAAAGCCGCCTGCCGATCGAAGGGCGCGTTGACGTCCGGTGCCGTGTTCGGGGCAGAATCCGGCGCCGAATCCGGGGAGGAAGCCCCACCCAACTTTCGTTCCAACGCGCGGTAGGATTTCAGCAGGCTGTCGACATTCAGTTTCCCCGTTTCCGGATCGACGAACTTTTCCGGATAGGGTGCCGCTTCCGGCGGGCCAATATCGGACATGGCGGTTTCCTTTCTCAAGGCGCGGCGCGGCCGCGCGCGATCAGTGTTTCGATTTGCCGGACCAGACATCGCTGGCCCTCAAGATGACGGATTTCGGCCGCGCTCGCCGCCGGGCCCAGGGCCCGGTCCAGGGTCAGCGACCGGAGGTGCCCCAGGATCCGCTCGCCATCCGGGCCGGTGAAGCCCCGGGCGAAAGCTTTCAGCGTTTCCGGCTCCAACGGGACCGGCAATGCCACGCCATAGTCCAATGCCGCCCATCCCCCGCTTTCGTCAGCCATGGTCCGCCCCCGTCGTCACTGGGGCGCCCATCTGGGCAGGGGCGCCGGTACCGGCCAACGCAGCCAGCGCCGCCATCGGATCGGCAACAGCCGGTGCGCCATCCGGGGTCAGGGCGGCCGGGTCGGGTTGTGTCATCTCTTCGATCTCCTGTTCCGTGCGCAGCAAGGATTCCGGTACGCGGAACGCCTTGGCGAGCCAACGGGCGGCCTGTTGCGGCTTGACGATCTGGGCGGCGTCGGGGCCAAGCAGCCCCAAGGTCTGAAACCATTGCAGCGCGCCCTGAGCTTCGGCGTGACGGCGGTGCATGGCGATGGGCGAGACGATCTGCAGATCGACGTCATGGCCGTCGACGGCGATATCGGGGATTTCACCCCTGCGCCGCAGAATGGCGACGGCCCGCCGGGCCAAGGGAAACAACAGTTCCGCCTGCAGCCGGCCGTAGGTGGCGCCCAATTGCCGTTCCATCTCCGCCGAGCGTTCCAGGATTTCCGTCGCGGTCATGCGCGGCGCATTGACCTGACCCAGGCGGTCGGCCAGCAGACTGGCCCGGATGCGCGACCGCAAATCTTCCAGGATCAGGCCGGAGACGTCGAAACTGCCCGGCGCGGCCAGCGGTGTCAGGCCGCTGGACCCGACCGCTTTGGGAATGATCGTGCCGGGCAGAAGCTTGACGGTCGCTGGATTCAGCACCCCGTCATCGTCGGCCTGCCAGATCCCGGTGACGGCGATGGTCGCGTTCTTCAGGACCAGTTCGACCACCTTGTTCGCGGTCTTGATATCCGGCAGGGCCTTCATCACCGGGGACCGGCCATAGACCTCTCCCGGCGCCTTGGACCAGCGGAAATTGATGAAGGGCGAGACATCGAACCGGCCCTCCGCCAGGCCGTCCGCCGCCTGCACGGCCGGGCCGTCGCCCGGTTGCGCCACGGCGCGATAGGCGAAGCCGGCAGTATCGGGCGTCACCGCCTCGACCACCGTTATCCGTCTGTCGTCTTCGGCGACATGTCCCGATCCGGCGTCCAGAAGGTGTGCCGCCTTCGGGAACCGCGCCAGCAAGGCCTCACGCGAATAGTCATGCCGCCGGAAGGTCACATCCAGCATGCCGGACGGCCCCTCCTCCAGCACCGCCTCTCCCAAGGGAACGGCGGTGAACCGAAACGCCGCAGCCTCGCCCAGAGGGGCCTCCTCGAACATCAGACAGGCGGTCCCGGCGGTTACGAGATCCAGATAGCATTGATGAATTTCGACCGCGAAGTTGGACCGGTCGAAATGGCTTTGGACCGTGGCGCCCACCTCCTCCAGCGGCGCGGCGAGGCGCTGGGAATCCTGCTCGGAAACGTCCGTTCCGGGGGTGAAGTTGAACCAGCGCGACCAAGGCGGCGTCAGTTCGGCCATCAGGCTCGCCGCCAATTGATCCACCGCTTCCGGCGCGGTTCCGTCGAACAATCGGTCCGCCTTGCGTTCGCCCGGCATGCCGGGCGACAGCGCGCCGTCCCGCTGCGGCATGGCGAATTCATAGCAATCGCGCCAGTGATCTTCCCATACCGAGCGCCGGTTTCGCGCCCTGTCATAGCGGCGCAGGATCGCGTCGGGTGCATCCGCCGGCGCCTGGGATGTCGCCATCGTCACTCGCCCAACCGCGCTTTGCTGCCGATGTCGGCGGCACCGGGGCCGGACAGGACACCGCGAAATCCGGTTTCGATCGTACCGGCCCGACCGCGCCGTCGGCGGTCCAACGCCTCGATCCGGTTGTCGCGCTTGCTGTCCTCTGGCGCCTTCACCGGCGGCAAGGGCGGGGGCGGCGGTGGAGAGGGGGAACCGAACATGCCTGACATTGTTTTCTCCTTTTGTTCCAATTTGGTCCGTCACAACGGGATGGACCGGGGCCTGGCTCGCCCGCGCGTCGTCGCACCGGCAATTATGGTAGGATGATGTCTTATATAGGATTGGGTTATTTGTTGTCAATTTGTTCTTTTTATTCGACGGAACAATTGATACGGCGTCCAGACGCCAAGATCGTCCATTCCAAGGGTCCGCTTAACCACTTCGACGCATGTCAGGGGCATGGGGCGCCACCGCCGCACGGTCACAGGCCGCGTCCGCGCCACCTGGCAACGATAGCCCAGCCCGTGAAGCGCGATCAGGTACTCGCCAACCCCCTGGAGGTCCAGAACGGCGTAGGATATCCGACCGATCACACTGTCAACGGCGATCCAGTAGGGCGGAACCTGTACCAGGATCAGGCAATGCCGATACCGACGGCGCAAAAGCCTCAGCGGCGCGAAGGCGGCCGTCCCGGTATAGGCGATGATCGCCAAACGCCGTCCGGTCAGGGCCGATTCATTTTTATTCATCTTTTGTTCTTTTTTAAATCAAGCGGCAATTCCCGCATCTCCGGCCGGCGGGGCAGCACGATCCCCTTTCGGACCAGCGGACCGGTCAGCCTGTCCAACCCGCTCTGCCAGAACCTTTCGTGGCGCGCCTCCTCTGGATCACGGGGATCGGGCGGGCGGTCCATCGCACCGAAGGCGCAGAGCGCATGCATCTCATACCCGTTTAATACGCGCTGGCGCCGCAGCCGGCAGACCAGGGTAATCAGATCTCGCGGCTCACAGGGGCGTTGCACAACGGCGCGGTCCGCCGCCGTTTGCGCCCCTTCGGCCGCAATCCGCACCGACCGGGCGGCCCAAAGCCAAGCCTCCTCCGGCGTATCGAAAGCCGTCCCGAAGACGGCATGGGTCGGCCTCGGAAAGTAACGCTTTCGCGCCATCCGTATCCTCCTTGCGGTAGTCGTCTCGATGGTTGTCGGGCAGGCAAATCCAACGTATGCGGTAATTTGTTTAACGTCAACCCTGATACCGTGTCCAACGGCACATTTATACTGTTTTTGTTCTCTTTGATTCATGCTGCGATACATATCAGATCGTACAAGTCTCTATCAAATCGAGCCGCAGCGGAAATCGACCTTTGTTTGTTCCGGAATTCCCTATAGTCTGGCCGCCATACCGGACCTGTACCGTGTTTGTTTTGGCCACATCGCCGCGTGAATCATCTGGAATACCTGCCATGAAGCCTGAAGACATCTGGCGCGGCATCGACCGCCTCGCCGACGATCAGGGGATTACCCCGGCCCGTCTGGCGAGATATGCCGGGTTGGACCAGGCCGTGTTCAGCGCCGGGCGCCGACGGAACAACCGGGGCGACCTGCGCTGGCCCGCGCTGGAAAGCCTGGCCCGTGTTCTGGCGGTCACGAATACCTCCATTGCGGATTTTGTCGGCTTCATGCATGCCGACCCGGCCAGCCGCGCGGCGTTCCGCATTCCGGTCATGGCCTTCGATAAGGCGGCTCAGGCGCGTTACTACGACGAGGACGGCTTTCCCGCCGGCCCGGCCTGGGACCGCATGGACTTTCCCGATTTGCAGGACCGGCGTTGCTTCGGCCTTGTGGTCGATTCCGACGATCATCTGCCCGTCTACCGCCCGGGCGACATCCTGATCTGCGCCCCGGGGATGAGCCTGAGGCGCGGCGACCGGATCGTCTACAAGCGGGGCGAGTTGGGTCTTTCCATCGCCGCCCTGGTCCGCCAAACTCCCTTCCGGGTCGATCTGGCATCGCTGGACGGGACACAGTCCGAATCTTATCCGGCACGGGATATCTCCTGGATTTCGCGTATCGCCTGGGCCCGGCAGTAACCACCGAAATTCGCCCATCCGCGCGGGCCTTCGCAAACAGACAGGAAACTGGAAATGAGCAGCGCAATTACTTTTGTCGACGGCCAATGGGTCGACGCCAACGCCCCGCTATGGAGCTCCGTCTCCCACGGTGTCTGGCTTTCTTCCATGGTATTCGACGGCGCCCGCGCGTTTGAAGGCGTGACCCCCGATCTGGACCTGCATTGCCAGCGCGCGATCCATTCGGCCAACGCGCTCGGCCTGCGGGCCACCAAGACCGCCGCGGAGATTGAGGAAATCGCCCGGGACGGCATGCAGAAGTTCGCGTCGGACGAGGCCCTGTACATCCGGCCGCTGTTCTGGGCCGATGACGGCTTCGTCGCACCGAACCCGGATTCGACCCGTTTCGCGCTGACCCTGTCGCCGATGGCGATGCCGGGGACCGGCGGCTTCTCCGCCTGCCTGTCGACCCGCCGCCGTCCGATGCCGGATTCCGCGCCGACCGACGCCAAGGCGTCCTGCCTCTATCCCAATGCCGGACGGGCGCTGATCGAGGCGCGTGGGCGCGGCTTCGACAATTGCGTGATGTTGGACCCGATGGGCAATGTCGCCGAATTCGCCACCGCCAACCTGTTCATTGCCAAGGACGGCGTGGTGAAGACCCCGGCGATCAACGGCAGCTTCCTGAACGGGATCACCCGCCAGCGCATCCTGAAGCTGCTGCGCGACCGGGGGGAGACTGTCGTGGAATGCCGCCTGACGGCGGACGACGTCTATCACGCGGACGAAATCTTCAATACCGGCAATTACGGCAAGGTGATGCCGGTCATCCGCTATGAGGATCGCGATCTTCAGCCCGGCCCGAAATACAATCTGGCCCGCGACCTGTACTGGGAATTCGCCCACGGCAAAGCAGGCTGAACCCGGTCAGTCGGACAATGTCCAGTCCAGGGTTTCCCCGGCATGGTAGGGGCGGATCGTCTCCGTCCCCGCCGTCAGGCCGTCCGCGATGTTCACGCCCGACTTCGTCAGCGTGACCGTGTCCGCATTCACCGGCAGACCATAGAATCGCGGCCCGTTCAGGCTGGCGAACGCCTCCAACCGGTCCAGCACGCCTTCCGCCTCAAAGACGGACGCATAGACCGACAGGGCGGAAGCGACATTATAGATCCCGGCACAGCCACAGGCGGATTCCTTTGCATGGACCGGGTGCGGCGCCGAATCCGTGCCCAGGAAGAACCGGTTGCAAGTGCCCACCGCCGCCGCCCGCACGGCTAGCCGGTGTTCCTCCCGCTTGGCGATGGGCAGGCAATAGAGATGCGGACGGATACCGCCCCGGAACAGGTCCGTGCGGTTGATTTCCAGGTGATGCGGCGTGATCGTCGCGGCCAGGTTGGCCCCGCCCTCCGGTACGAACTCCGCCGCCTGGCGCGTGGTGATATGTTCCAGGACGATCTTCAGATCGGGCTGCCGATCCATCAGCGGTTTCAAGATCCGCTCGATGAACACCGCCTCGCGGTCGAAAATGTCGATCTCGGGATCGGTCACCTCGCCATGGACCAGAAGCGGCATGCCGATTTCCGCCATCCGCGTCAGGACCGCATCCACCTTTCGGATGTCGCGGACACCGGCGTCTGAATTGGTCGTCGCCCCGGCCGGGTAGAGCTTCACCGCCGTCAGAATGCCCGCCGCATGGCCCGCCGCCAGATTGTCCGGGTCCGTCGTCTCCGTCAGATAGGCGGTCATCAGCGGCTGGAAGGACGATCCGTCCGGCAGGGCCGCCAGAATCCGGTCGCGATAGGCGGCGGCCTGATCGGCGCGTGTTACGGGCGGTACCAGATTGGGCATGACGATCGCACGGCCATAGACGGCGGCGGTCTCCGGCACTACGGCGCGCATCACCTCACCATCGCGGAAATGGATGTGCCAGTCGTCCGGGCGGGTAAGGGTCAGACTCGTCTCGCTCATGCCGCCTCCAGCGCCTCGTGAATGCTCGCGTCCCGAATGGCCGCACCACCGATCAGGGCCTTATGCCACAGGGCATAAAAAAGCAGAACCCAGGCGGCCTGTCCCTCGCGCTTCTTTGACGCGGCGGCGAACAGGGTTTCGACCCGGTCCGGGCGGGCGATGTCCTGAATGCAGGCCTGACGGGCGACAAGGTTGCCCAGCCGGGCCGCGTCGCCCGCGATCCAGGCCCCGACCGGGACGGTAAATCCGCGCTTCGGGGCAAAGGGGTCCGCTTCGGGCAGGCGCTTGTTCAACCATTGACGCAGCAACCATTTGCCCTTGCCGTCGCGGATCTTCAGATCGTCCGGCAGTCGGAACGCCGCTTCCGCCACGGCCGGGTCCAGGAAGGGCGTACGCCCTTCAAGCCCATGCGCCATCAGGCAGCGGTCCAGCTTGACCAGAAGATCGTTCGGCAGCCAATCCTCGCAATCCGTTGCCTGGGCACTCTGCAGCCGGTTGCGCCCGGCCTGACGGTCCAACGCCTCGCGCCCGGCGATGCTGTCGCGCCAGCCGGTCGGCGTATCGTGAAGCACGCCCAACCGGTCGAACACGCCCCGGCTGCGGATCGCCTTGCCGCCCAGCCACCAGGGCCTCTGCACCGATCGGTAGCGGCCATACCCGGCGAAAAGCTCATCCCCGCCCTCGCCGCACAGCACGACTTTCAGATCCTGGGCGGCGCGTTCCGCCAGGGTCCAGCTGGGCAAGACCGCATAGTCCGCCGTGGGATCGTCGACCGCGGCGGCGATGCGCGGCAGCAGCCGGAAAAAATCCTCGCGCCCGAAGGTCACTTCCTCATGTTGGGCACCGACCCGCGCGGCCAGCATACGCGCATGGGCGCGCTCGTCCTGCACGCTGCCATCGTCGAATCCGGCGGTAAAGGCGATGACGGGGGATTCATTCAGTTCCGCCATCATGCTCAGGATCGCGCTGGAATCGATCCCGCCGGACAGAAACAGGCCGTAAGGCACGTCCGACCGCTGATGCACCCGCACACTGTTGCGGATGGCGGCGTCCAGCCGGTCCAGCGCGTCCTGTTCGGAAATTTTCTCCGGCCCGCCGGTCGGCAGGGCCTGGCGCTGTCGGCGCGCGACGATCCGACCCTGGCGCGCAACCAGGGTCTCGCCCGGCAGAACCCGGCGGATACCGGCAATGGGCAGGAAACGGCCGCAGGAAAACTGAAGCTGCAGAAAGATGTCCCGCGCCGCCTGATCCAGTGCCACATCCAGCAGTCCCGACCGCAGGATGACCCCCGGTTCGGACGCGAAAACCAAGCCGGTCGCGGTTTCGGCATAATAGAGCGGTTTGATCCCGAACGGGTCGCGCGCCAGGATCAGGCTGCCGCCTTCCGTCGGGTCATGAATGGCGATCGCATACATGCCGCGCAATTCGTCCGCGAAGGCATCGCCGCTCTGACGGTACAAGAACAGGGCCGGTTCGCAATCCGACGCGGTCTGGAACGGCGTGCCGTCCATCCGGGCGCGCAGTTCGATGTAATTGTAGATCTCGCCATTCGCCACCAGGGCCGCGCCGCCCGGTTCATAGAGCGGCTGGTCGCCCGTGGTCAGGTCGATGATCGCCAGCCGGGTCTGCAGCAGCGCCGTGTCGCCGCCATAATGCCGGCCGCTGCCGTCCGGCCCGCGATGGCTGAGCGCGTCCATCATCGCGTTCAGCGCCGCCTCCGGCGGGGCCGAACCGTCCCGCGTCATGATGCCGGCAATTCCGCACATGGCTCAGCCGCCGTTCCGCCGGATCGTGTCGAAGAATTCCTGATAGGCGGCGACGACCGGGCCTTCGGAAAAGCGCTCGGCGAAAATCGCGTGGCCATTGCCGGCCAGATCGACGCCCAGCGCCTTGTCTTCGATCAACCGGTCCACCGCCTTGGCCAGCGCGTCGGCGTCGTCGATCGGCGCCAACAGCCCGGATTTGCCGTCTTCGATTAGCTGGGTCGGCCCCTGCGATGCGGCGGCAACGATCGGCACACCCTGCGCCCAGGCTTCCAGAACGATGTTGCCCAACGGTTCATGCCGGGACGAGCACAGGAAGATATCGGCGGCGGCCAGCAGTGCGGGCGCATCGTCGCGCCAGCCCAGGAAGCGCACGCGCTGGGCAACGCCCAACCGCAGCGCCTGATCCTTCAGGGCCGCTTCGTCCTTGCCGTCGCCCGCGATCCACAGATAGGCCTTCGGGACCCGCGCCAGCACTTCCAGCGCCGTGTCGAAACCCTTGTTCGTATGCAGCCGCCCGAGGCAGAGCATCAGCGGCGCGCCGTCCGGCGTCTCCAAGGCCTTGCGGTCGACCGGCGGCATGCGCCGGTCGTCGACGAAGTTCGGCAGATACCAGCTTCGGTCCGCGGGCCAGCCTTCGTTCAGCAGGTATTGCCGGATGTCTTCCGTATTGGCGATCAGATGGTCGCAGCGCTTGTAATTCTTCAGTTTGTAATAGCCGCCCAAACGCCCGACGACGGTCCAGTCGCCTTTCGGTGCAACCCGCGCGGCGCGGTTCATCCAGACAAGGACGATGTCGGGGTTGAAGTCGCGCGCCAGGTTCTTCAGCGACTTCTTGGTCGTCAGATCGAACTTGCCGGAGAAGGGCAGCTCGGTGACCGGCACACCGGCCTCTGTCAGCGCAGCCTTGCGTGCGGCGTGATGCCGGATTGCCGCCTGCTGCGGCGTCCCCGCGCGCTGCAGGGCGCAGACCAGCCGGACGAAGAACGCTTCCGCGCCGCCAGTCTGGGCGCCGGCCATGACCTGTAGAACCGATTGACCCGCCGTATCGTTCATCTATCCACGCTTTTCCTCGGCATCCTGGCGCGGCCCGGTGTCACCGCGATCGACCTGACTGTCGTCGATGTCCCATTCGCCGTTTTCGTCTTCGTCGTCGTCATAATCATCGTCGTAATCGTCATCATCGTCGAAGTGGTAGAGGCCATCGTCCTCCTCTTCCTCCTCCTCGGCCGCGCGGGCGTGGTCGAAGATCGACCCCAGCGACGCGCCACCGGCGGCGACCGGCGCCGCGCCGGCGATCCCGATCGCGGCGGCCGCCAAGGCGGCAATCCACCAGGGCTGCCAAATCCCGGGGCCGGACAGTGCCATGGCAAGCCCTGCCCCGATCAGACCCGCGGCGCAGGCGCCGCGCCAGGCCGAACTCTCCCGCGTCACGGCGCGCAGGATCACCGCAATGACCGCGACGATTCCCAGGATCAGTCCGATCCCGCCGACGCCGATCAACAACTGCAAGGCGACGCTCTGTCCCGGCAGGGCCAGCATTTCCGGCACCGCCGTGCCCGCCCCGGTCCCCTGGATCGGCGTACTGGCCCAAACCGACAGGGCCGCCGGCCAGGCCGACAGATGCGGCTCGATCTGGGCCGGAAGTTCGAACGCGCCCGACCCGACGAATGTCGCCAGGACCGCCGGTCCGAAACCAACGGCCAGGACGCAGAAAATCAGGACGATTCGTGCCAGGACCGAGGAAGCCATCGCGATGCCGAAAGCCACCAAGCCCGACAGCGCCGCCCACAGGAAGGACGGATGGTCGGACAGGACGATGGCGATCAGACCGCCGGCGATCCAGACCAGCGCCTCGCGCCAGGAATACCGGACCTGCAGCATGGCCGCCATCGGCCAGATCATGACGGTCAGAAAAGCGACCAGCAGCGCGAACAGGCCCGCGCCGCCGGGGATCATCCGGCGCAACAGACCGCCGGTCGCCGCTTCGAAGACAATCAAACCTGCGACCACCGCGACCGTCAGCAGCGCCGGCCAACTTGCCTCTATCCCCGGCCCGCGCTGGGCCAGCAGGATGACGCAGGGTAGGCCGATCAGGACCGCAAGCAACAGCGGCAATGCCGACATGAGCGAAAAGGCCGGGTCGACCGACCAGGCAGCGCTGGCCGCGACATAGACGCCGAAGACCAGCAGGGTCCATCCCGCCATCCCCATCCCGCGGGGCAGCAGCGCGGCCGACCGGATCCGCAGCGCCCCTATCGTCAGCGCGCAAACCAAGGCGGCCACCGCGATTGCCAGTGGATGGATCAACGCCGCCAAGGACACCGCCGCAAGCAGGAGCGCCGCGTCGACGAGACTGTCGGTCAGTTTGGGATTCGCGGGGTCGGTCATGCCGGTGGCGGCTCGGGAATCCGTTTCGGAAAGTCGATCGTGTATGGATCTTTGTTCGATTGTGCTTACACCAGACTCCGTCGCCGGGCAAATCGTACGGGCATTCGCGGCTTTCCGCGTTGCGGAATCTTCGATATACGCAGCAGCCATGAGCGAAACCCCGAAAAGCCGCGAAAAGACGCTGTCCTGCCTGGTCGTTGCCCGCAACGAAGAAGCCATGCTGCCGGACTGTCTGGCGTCGCTGGATTTCGCGGATCAACTGGTCGTCGTTCTGGACCGGACGACAGACGGATCGAAGGTCATCGCCGAGAAGGCCGGCGCCCTGGTCATCGAAGGTGCCTGGGAATCCGAGGGCGCGCGCCGCAATACCGGGATCGACGCCTGCACCGGCGACTGGATTCTGGAGGTCGACGCCGACGAGCGCGCGACGGCGGAGGTCGCAAGCGAAGTCCGGTCCCATATCCGCAGCGCCAAGAACGGCCTCTATCTGATCCCGATCCGCAACGTGATCGACGGGCGGGAAGTCCGTCACGGCTGGGGCGCTTACAATGGGGCGGCCAGCGCGCCGCGCCTGTTTTCCAAAGGCGATAAGATCTGGGGACCGGAACGGGTTCACCCCTCCCTGACGACCGGACCGAAACACGGATCGCTGAAACATGGGCTGATCCATCTGGTCGACCGGGACATTTCGGACATGATCGACCGGATGAACCGCTATACCGATCTCATGGCCCGCGATGCGGTGGAAAAGGGCACGGTGCCCAGCCTCGGCGCGGCGCTGCGCCGAATCGTATCCCGGGGTTGGAAGTCCTACGTCGCCCGCAAGGGCTACAAGGAAGGCTATTACGGCGTCGCGTTGGCCTTCTTCGCAGCGTCCTACAGCCTGCTGATCCATCTGAAGGCCCGGGAAATCCAGGACCGCGAAAACCGGTCCTGACAGCCAGCAACACCGACTGATTGGATGACCCCGATGAGCATCACCGCTTTCGGCATCGATTTGGGCACGACGAATACCGTCGTGGTGAAATCCACTTCCGACGGGGCGTTGGACGCCTTGCCGCTGGGCGATGGCGAGGACGCGCGCCGGACGCATCCCTCCGTCATCGCCTTCGAGCCGACGTATGACCGCGGCCGGATGGAACTGGCGATGGAGACCGGTGCCAAGGCGATTTCCCTGGCGGCGGCCTATCCGGAAGACTTCCGATATGTTCAATCCTTCAAGAGCCATGTCGCCAGCGCCGCCTTCGCCGGCACGACGATCTTTGGGAAGCGGTTCGACCTGGCCGGCATTTTCGGCTGTTTCCTGCGTCGGTCGGGAATCGCGGATACAATCAACGCCACCGACGGACCGAAACGCATCGTGGTCGGCCGGCCCGTCGTATTCTATGGCGACAAGCCGGACGAGGATCTGGCCCTGTCGCGCTATCGCGATGGGTTCAAGGCGGCGGGTATCGAAGATTTCGACTTCGTGCTGGAGCCCATCGGCGGCGCGTTCTCCTTCTTTCGGACGGTGCGCAGCAATGTCACGGTCCTGATCGCGGATTTCGGCGGCGGCACGTCGGACTTCGTCGTCGTGCGGTTCCGCCTGACCGGATCGCGGGTCAAGACCGAGGTTCTGTCACATGCCGGGATCGGCATTGCGGGCGATACGTTCGACGCGCGTATCATCGAAAATGCCCTGGTCCGGCATTTCGGCGCGGACAGCCATTACCGCGAGAACGGCAAACGCCTGCCGGTCCCGCGTTCCTATTATTCGGCGCTGGCCCGCTGGCACCAGATGACCCTGCTGCGCGCCCCGAAGTTTCTGCGGGAGCTGGAAATCATCCAACGTGCGTCGGAAGCGCCGGAGCAGATCGCCCGTCTGATCTATGCCATCGATCATAACCAGGGGCTTGCGATCTCCCGGGCCGTTTCGGGTGCCAAGGCGGAACTGTCCGACCGGGACAGCGCCGACCTGACCCTGGATCTTGGCGAACTTCAGGTTCGCGAGACGATCACCCGCGCCGATTTTGAGAGCTGGATTGCCGACGACGTGGCCCGCATCGCCGAGCGCGTGGACGAGACGCTAATCCGGTCCGGGCTGTCCGACGGCGCTATCGACAAGGTCTTCCTGACCGGCGGAACGTCCTTCGTACCCGCGATCAACGCCTTGTTCACCGACCGGTTCGGCGCGGGCAAGGTCAGTGCCGGGGAACGGTTCAGCTCCGTCGCCGAAGGGCTGTCCCTGGTCGGACATGAGGATGACATCGCCTATTGGGCGACGGCCTGAATCCGGTCAGCGGGGCGTCCAACCCATCAGCGATTCGACGCCGGTCAGAACGGAATCGACCGTCAGGCTGGTCATCAGCGACCCGACCGTATGCCGGTCATAGCCAGGGAAGCCGATCAGTTCCGCCATGCTTTCGGGCGTGCGCACGGCAATGGCATTACGGCCGCGCGGGGCATAAAGCGCATCTTCGGACGGACCGAACAATCCGACCGTCGGCACACCGACGGCGGCGGCCATATGCATCAGTCCCGAATCGTTTCCGACATACAGCGATGCCCGATGCAGAACGGCTGCAGCGGTCAGCAGATCGGCCTTGCCGACCAGATCGACGCGCCGGACTTGCGGAATGGCGCGCAGGACGGGGTTGGCCTGCGGGCGTTCATTCGGTCCACCGAAAACGGCGACCCGCGCATCCTGCATGGGGCCGCCCGGCCCGGTCAGCGTCTCGATCAGTTCGACAAACCGCTCGGCCGGCCAGATCTTGCCTTGCCAGTTGGCCGTCGGGCCGATGGCCAACAGGGGACCTGCGGTATCGCCCAACAGTTTGACGGCATTCGCGTCATGCGGGGCGTTCCACCAAAGTTTCGGCAGCGGTGGATTCGCACTGCGCCCGATCATCTGCCCCAGAAGGTCGACCCGATGCACCGCACCGGTCGCTTTCGGCACAGTCATCTTCTCGCCCGCGCGGATTAGGCCCAGAATCGCGGACCGGCGCAGGTCGACCGCGACGTCCCAGCGGTTCAGCCCGACCGAACGCCACAACCGCCACCAATGCGCCTTGAACCGGTCTTTGCGGAGGACAATCACCCGCTCCAGGCCCGGTACCGCACCGAACAGAGGGGCGGAGGCAGGGCCGGCCGCGACGGTGACGCGGATCCCCGGATCCCGGTCGATCAGATGCGACAGCAGGCCGGTGGACAGGACGGCGTCGCCGATCCGATTGGACGTGATGAAAAGCAGGCGCATCGTGTGCTGAAATCTTTCGGTACATCTGCCGGGGCGTCGCGGTATACCCTCAGCCCCCCGTCTTGCCAACCGGCCTGCCGCCCCCTACGTGAGGAGACACGGCCCGGAATCACCAAGCCCAAGGATCAGCCCTCGATGTCCCGTTTCGTCCAGTTCTCAGACCGTGGGGTGATCAGCCTGTCCGGCAACGACCGCGTGTCCTTCCTGCAAGGCCTCGTCAGCAACGATGTGACACTGGCCGAATCGGGGCGCGCCGTCTGGTCGGCGCTGCTGTCGCCACAGGGGAAATACCGGCACGATTTCTTCATCGTGAAAGACGGCGACCGGTTGCTTCTGGACTGCGAGGGCGGCGACCGGATGATGGATCTGGGCCAGACCCTGCGCCGTTATGTCCTGCGCGCCGACGCGAAACTGGATATCGAGCGCGCCTGGTCCGTTTTCGCGGTCTGGGACATGGACCCTGCCGCCATCGGCCTATCCGAATCAGAAGCCATGGCTCCCTTCGCGGGCGGGCTGGCCTATATCGATCCGCGCCTGCCGGCAATGGGGGTGCGTGTGCTCGCCCCGGCGGAGACGGCGCGCGCCGCGCTGACGGCACTCGGCGCGGTGGAGGCCGCCCCGTCCGAGTGGGACGCCCATCGCATTCCGCTGGGCGTGCCGGACGGTGCACGCGACATGCAGCCGGACAAGGCATTGCTGCTGGAAAACGGGTTCGCCGAATTGCACGGCGTCGATTGGAAGAAGGGCTGCTACATGGGCCAGGAACTGACCGCCCGCACGAAGTACCGCGGCCTGGTCAAAAAACGCCTGATGCCGGTCCGGATCGATGGCACCGCGCCGGAGGAAGGGACGCAGGTCCTGGCGGACGGCAAGGATGCCGGAACCCTCTACAGCGTTGCAGGCTCGATCGGGCTTGCCCTTCTGCGGGTCGATCCGGTCAAAAGAAAGGCGCCGCTGATGGCCAGCGGCGCCCGTCTCGAACCGGTAATGCCGGACTGGCTCACCCTTGCGGAGTGAACCAATCCGAAACCGGATGCCTTAGCCTGCCAGCACGCCTTCCAGCGCGGTGTTCAGTTCTTTCACCGCGTCGACGGAATGGTTGAACATGGCCTTCTCGTCGTCGCTCATGTTGATCTCGACGATCCGTTCCACGCCGTTCTCGCCGATCACGACCGGCACACCGACATAGAGGCCGTTCAGACCGTACTGGCCGTCGCAATAGGCGGCGCAGGGCAGCACGCGCTTCTTGTCCAGCAGGTAGCTTTCGGCCATCGCGATGGCGGAAGACGCCGGCGCATAGAAGGCCGAACCGGTCTTCAGCAGCGCGACGATCTCACCGCCGCCGCCGCGGGTCCGCTTGACGATCTCGTCGATCTTCTCCTGCGTCGACCAGCCCATTTCGATCAGATCCGGAACCGGGATACCGGCGACGGTAGAGTAACGGACCAGCGGCACCATCGTGTCGCCATGACCGCCCAGAACGAAGGCCGTGACGTCTTCGACCGACACGTCGAATTCTTCGGCCAAGAAGCAACGGAAGCGCGCGCTGTCCAGCACGCCGGCCATGCCGACAACCTTCTGCGGCGGCAGGCCGCTTTCCTTCTGCAGCAGGCCGACCATGACATCCAGCGGGTTGGTGATGCAGATGACGAAGGCGTTCGGGCAATGGGTCTTGATGCCCTCGCCGACCGACTTCATGACCTTGGCATTGATGCCGATCAGGTCGTCGCGGCTCATTCCCGGCTTGCGGGCGACACCGGCGGTGACGATGACGACATCGGACCCGGCCAGATCGGCATAATCGTTCGTACCCGACATCTTGGCGTCGAAGCCTTCGACCGGCGCGGCTTCGGCGATGTCCAGCGCCTTGCCCTGGGGCATGCCGTCGACGATGTCGAAGACGACAACGTCGCCCAGCTGTTTCAGACCGGCCAGAAGCGCCAGCGTTCCGCCGATATTCCCCGCGCCGACCAGCGCGATCTTGTTGCGTGCCATGATGAAGGAAACTCCTTTCGATTGGGGCTTAGGATCCGATCCCGTTTTGGGACCGGGCCCTTACTGACCCGCCGCCGCCGACGGGCGGGGCGGGCGCCGAAATGCTTCCGAAAAATCTCGTGAGGTTCTGTAGCGGATGGCTTTTCGCAGTGCAAGAAGCCTGCGGGGCTACGTCGCGCCCCGCATGCCGTTACATTTCCGATGCGCAGGCCGAGTAATAGGCGTTCTGGGCGCTCTCCATCTCGTCGATCATGTTGCATCCCGCCGTCCGGGCATAGCGCTCCATGGCACTGCGGCACGCCTGGCTCTGGGCCGCGATCGGAACACTGTGCGTCTTACCTGTTTCCGGACAGGTGAAGGAATATTGGCTCGTGCTCGCCTGTCCACCGCCGGCGGAGGCGGATTGCTGGCCTCCGGATGTCATCTGCTGAGATTTCTGAAGCGCCTCCAGATTCATCCGCGCCAGATTGTCCGGCGTCCCGTCGATGACATCGGTCATGCCGTTGACAAACAGTTCCGCCGCCAGCTCTTCGCCGCCTTCCCCGGCCAGAAACGCCGATCCGGCGAGGATCGACGCACCCGCCATCAACTGGCCGATATCGAACCCGCCGTCGGACGCGTTTGCGCCTGGATGCTGGCCACCGTTCCGGGCATAGGCCAGCGCCGTATTGCCGTAATTGTCTGTCAGATTGGGATTTCCCCCGGCCACCACGAAGGCCTGCAACTTGCCCGCCGGAAGGTAGTACCATTCCATCTGCTGGATCGGATCGCGCATCGTCGAATTCCGGGCCGCCAGGTGAACCGGGCTGACCGACGGGCAGACGATAGCCGGTTCGCCGTCCCGCATCATGCAATAGGGCAGGCGTTCATTTATATCGCCGCCGAAATTGGCCCTAATGAACTGAACGTTCTTGATTGCCCGGCGCAGCAAATCCTCCTCATAAGCCGCAGCCAGATCCTCCCGGTCCGTGTAGTTGACGATCGTCGCGGGGCTGCCCAAGCGGGCCATCAACGCCTCGTCGACGGGACCATGCTGGCGGATCGTGTCGAAATCCCAGCCCGGCCGCTGGGTGGCGGCGAACCGGAACAGCAATCCGCGCCCGGCGGGTTGGGTATAGGTGCCTTTGGGTTGGGCATTTATTCGGTTCATGGACGCCATGTCATGAAAGAAATCCGACCACATGCTGTCATCGGCCGACAGGGTCTGGAAATGGCCATAGCTCCTGTTCGCGCTCTGCTCTGCCATCGCCAGGACACTGGGAATTTGGCCAAGCGGCACCCCTTCCCGGTAATCACCCGCCTGTTTCGCAAAGTGGACGGCCAGCCGCTCGGCGAGGTCGGGCCGCGACGCGGCTACGGCAAGCTGAAAGGCATTGGCATACACATAGGGCGTATTGAAGAGATAGTCGTGGTAGAGCCGCTGATATCGGTCGAAGTAAAGCTTGTCCGGCCCCTGGAAGTCCGCCAGCGCCATCAGGATGTCAGGATGCGCGCCTCGATAGGTCAACGACGCGAAATTGATGGCGGGCGAGCCGGGCTGCTTCAGCCACGCGATATCTTCACGCACGCCAGGTGCGTCGATCCCGGACGCGTTCAACAGATTGTCGTATGCCTGCTGCACACGGCTATCCTCTGGTGTCGGCGTGTCCGTCGTTTGACACGCTGCAACCAAAACCACCAACGCGACGGCAGCTACTCTCTTTACACAAAAAAACATAAACCCGTTTCCCCTTTGTCGGTCACTATCTCCAAATGGCATGGAAAGATCAGACGCCGATTTCCGGCGCGTCCGTTCGGTCAAGTTCTCCAGATTTCCAATGTCCCAATCAGCGCGCTCAGGAACAAGGTTCGAACCGGCACAACTTCTGGGCCGAACCGGACACGTATCCGTCGAATTATCGGAAGAAGGCGCGTCGCATATTGGCACTGCCCCCAAAGAGAAATCCGTCCTAAACTGCCCATTACCGATCCATAGATCAGAACTGCGGGGGAACAGCGATGAAACGGTACATCCTTGCCGCCTCTGTCGGCTTGCTTGCGGCGTCCGGAGCAGGAAGCGATGCCCGGGCGGATTTCACCATCTGCAACAAGACCTACGGCACCGTGTCGGTCGCCATTGGCTATCGCGACGGCGACCAATGGGTTTCGGAAGGCTGGTGGAATCTGAGTTATGAGGATTGCGCCCAGGTCATTCAGGGCGATCTGCGCCAGACCTATTACTATGTCCGCGGTGAAAGCGACGACGGCGAGACCTATTGGACCGACGATTACACGTTCTGCTATGTCGACGAGGTCTTCACCATCCGGGGCGACGAGAACTGTTCCGGCCGGGGCTATAAATCCGGTGGGTTCATGGAGATCGATACCGGCAACAAGCTCGATTACACGCTCGACCTGACCCACTAGAGAGGCTGGGGGCATACGGGCTCGACGTTCGGGCCGGTTTCGGCTAGGGGATGCGGCGGTCACCGCCTCCCGAGCTGGATTTCCGAATGTTCCTGATCAGACACCTGTACGACTGGACCCTGTCGCTGGCCGCACACCGGCATGCGATCTGGTGGCTGGCCGCCGTCTCCTTCATTGAAAGCTCAGTCTTTCCGATACCGCCGGATGCGCTGCTCATTCCGATGATCCTGGCCGCGCGGGAGAAAGCCTTCCGCTATGCCTTCGTCTGCACGGTTGCGTCCGTACTGGGCGGATTGGCCGGTTATGGCATCGGCTATTTCCTGTTCGATACGGTGGGCCAGCCGCTGGTCGCGCTCTATGGCGCGCAGGATGCGCTGGCCGGCGTTCAGGCGGATTTCGCGGATAATGGCTGGTGGATCGTGCTGGGCGGCGGGATGACGCCTTTCCCCTACAAGGTCGTGACCATTGCATCGGGCGCCCTGTCGCTGGATCCGATGGCCTTCACGGCGGCGTCGGTGGTCGGGCGCGGCCTGCGGTTCTTCCTGGTTGCGGCCCTTCTGTGGAAATTCGGCGCACCGATCCGCGACTTCATCGAAAAGCGCCTGGGCCTTGTCGTCGCAGCGGGATTCATTCTCTTGATCGGCGGGTTCCTACTGATCAAAGTTCTGCTATGAACGCGCTGCTCGCAAAATATCTGCCGCCGAAGCGGCTGCCGACGGTTATCGCGGGTGCAAGTGCCGCCATGCTTGCCGCCGCCAATACCTTCGAACATGTCTTTGGCTATGTGCCGTGTCAGCTGTGCCTGTATCAGCGCCTGCCCTGGTGGGTCGCGCTGGGCCTCGGCTGCCTCGCGGCCTTGGTGATCAAGACCCGGCCGACCCTGGCGCTGTTGATTTCGATCACCGCCCTGATCGCCATCGCGGTCGGCGCTGGGATCGCCGGTTATCATGCCGGGGTCGAATACCAGTTCTGGGCCGGGCCGTCGGGCTGCAGCGGCACGGCGTCCTTGAGCGGCGATCTATCCGCCGCCCTTTCCAATGTCTCGGACGGACCGACCGGACCATCCTGCGACGAAGCGCCCTGGACCCTGTTCGGTATCTCCATGGCCGGCTATAATTTCCTGATATCGCTGGGATTGGCCGCACTGGGCGCACTTGCGATCCGGGCGGCGATGAGGAAGGCATGAACCGAACGCGCAAAGGGCCGAAATATCTGCCGGGCGACAATCCCGGAACGCGCGATCTGGAATCGATGATCCGCGTCGACCATGCCGGCGAATTCGGCGCCAAGCGCATCTATCAGGGCCAGATCGCCGTATTGGGCAAGGGACCGAAAGGCGACATCCTGCGTCATATGGCGGAGCAGGAAGAGCGCCATCTGGCGAAATTCGAAGAACTGGTCGCCGAGCGCCGGGTGCGCCCCACCGCGCTGCAGCCGATCTGGCACGTCGCCGGCTTCGCCCTGGGCGCGGGCACGGCCCTGCTGGGCGAGAAGGCCGCCATGGCCTGTACCGTCGCGGTCGAGGAAGTCATCGACGAACACTACCGGGAACAGCAGGCCGCGCTGGACGACAGCGAGGCGGAACTGCGCGACACGATCGAGGAATTCCGCCTGGAAGAGCTGGAACACCGCGATATCGGTCTGGACCACGGTGCGGAACAGGCCCCCGCCTATCCGGTGCTGAGCGCCGCCATCAAGCGGGCATCGAAACTGGCGATCTGGCTCAGCGAGCGGGTGTAGCCCGGCCGCGTTCGCTGCGGTCCTGAAAATTCTTCCACATCACCGCCAGACCGGAAATCGGCCGCATCGCGCCATGGAACGGGATCGGCCGCGGCGCGCTTACCGGCACAGGCAGATCCTTCGCCGGGGTGCCGGTCAGCCAATCCGCCAGCACCGGACCCATGACGCCGGTCAGGGCGACGCCCCGACCGTTCCAGCCCATTGCCGCATGCAGCCCCGGTGCCGCTTCCAGGAAACGCGGCAGGTGATCAGGCGTGATCGCGACCCGGCCGTTCCAGGCATATTCCAGCGGCTCTTCCGTCAGATGCGGGAACAACTGGCGCAACCGTTCACGCGACAGATCGAACGCCGGATCGGCCAGCGACCCGTTCAGCGCCCCGCGCGCACCCAGAACGAAACGCCCCGCCCGGTCGATCCGGTAATAGCTGAGGATCCGACGGGTTTCGGATACGCCCAGCCCATGGGCGGGAAGCGATTTCAGGACATTGTCCGACAAGGGCTTTGTGGCGATCTGATAGCTGTAGAAGGGCACCACGGACTTGACGATGGTGGGCAGATAGCCGGTCAGATCGGAATATCCATTGGTGCATAACAGGACCTTCGACGCGGTCACGCTGGCGCCGCCCTCCGTTTCGACCCGCCAGCCGCCGGCGGTTTCGCGCAATGCCGTGACGGGACTGTGGCCGTGCAGCGCCGCCCCGGCCTTGATCGCGGCATGGGCGAGGCCGCGCGCATAGCTGAGCGGCTGAACCGTGCCTGCCCGCCGGTCCAGATAGCCGCCGCGATACCAATCCGTGCCGGTCAGCGCCGCCATTTCCGGCGCGCTCAGGAAGGCGACATCGGCGCCGCGTGCGGAAAGTCGCTCCGCCTTGGCCTTCAGCCCGTCCAGGGCGCCGTCGCTATGCGCCCCCTGGACCCAGCCGCCGCGGGCCGCGTCGCAATCGATGCCCAGCCTTTCGATCAGAGCGAAGGCCCGGTCCGCGGCCTGATCCGTGAAGGCGATCAGCTTTTCCGCCGCGTCGCGCCCTATCAGGCGAGTCAGTTCGTCCAGTTCATGTTTGATGCCGGCGATAACCTGACCGCCATTGCGGCCCGACGCGCCGAATCCCGGTTCCTGCGCTTCCAGAAGACAGACCTCGACACCGCGTTCGGCCAGATGCAGCGCGGCCGAAAGCCCGGCGAAGCCACCGCCCACCACGGCGACATCGGCACGCCGATCTTCTGTCAGCGGCGGGCAATCGGGCGCGGCAATTGCCGTCGCCGCCCAGAGCGATTGGGAAAGGCCTTTTTTATCCGTCTCGGAAATACGCATGGGGTCCTGCCTGTTCAGTTGTGCCAGACAGGATAGACACGGCGCGCGTCAGGTTTCCAGTTCCGTATCCCAGTAAAGATAATCCCGCCAGCTTTCGTGCAGGAAGTTGGGCGGGAAGGCGCGGCCGTTCTCCTGCAATTCCCAGGTCGACGGTTCCATCGGTTCGCGATGCAGGGGCATATGTGCCTGGCGCGGGGTCCGGCCGCCCTTGGCCAGATTGCACGGGCCGCACGCCGCCACGACATTCTCCCAGGAGGTGACGCCGCCCTGGCTGCGCGGCACGACATGATCGAAGGTCAGGTCATGCGCAGGGAAGGCGTCGCCGCAATACTGACAGACCAGCCGGTCGCGCAGGAAGACGTTGAAACGCGTAAAGGCGGGCCGGCGGGCCGGGGCGATGTATTCCTTCAGGGAAATGACACTGGGCAGACGCAAAGAGCAGGTCGGCGAGTGAACCTCTATCTCATATTCCGAGATCACGTTCACGCGCTCCGCGACGACGGCCTTGATGGCGTCCTGCCAGTTCCACACTGACAGCGGGAAGTAACTGAGCGGGCGGAAATCCGCGTTCAGTACCAGGGCCGGGCTATTGTCAAAGGCGGTCAACATGGCCGCTCTCCAAATCTCCCATAACCGAAACGGTTATCCAGTCACCGTTTAAGGCAATCTATCCATATTCTGTGATCGCCACAACATTTTGTGGCCCCCCCCAAACACTTATCATTTTGTTGTAACATCGGGGCGGCCAGTGGTTTCCATCTAACCGGTTTCGATGACAGGATTATAACAGCGCTTTGGTCTTTTGCGATCTGTCCTAATTCGCGTCGTTTGCGGCCTCGTCCTCGACCGGCTTGTCACCGAAGGCGCGCAGCAGGAATTCCACCCCTAGGCGCAAACCCGGCTCATCGATCGAATGCCCCAGTCCCTTGCAGAAGGCGACCTCGACATCGAAACCGGCAATCTTCAAGGCCTCGCCTGACATGCGGCTCATTTCCGGCGGAACGACCTCGTCCTCTTCGCCATGGATCAGCAGGGTCGGCGGCCGACAGGCCAGATCGTCCGCCAAGGCGCCCGGCGCGATCAGCATGCCGGAATAGCCCAGAATGGCCGCGATCGGCTGTTCGCGCCGGATCAGGGTGTGCAGCGCCAGCATTGTTCCCTGGCTGAACCCGACGACGGCAACCCGGTCGGGCGTAAGGCCAAACCGATCCATCTGCTGATCCAGAAACGCATCCAGAGAGGGTGCGGCGGCCTTGACCCCTTCAAACAGGGTTTCGGTCTTCAGATCCTGCATAGAAAACCACTGGCGTCCCATCGGCGACAGGTCGCAGGGATCGGGCGCATCCGGCGCGACGAAATGCGCCCGGGGGAAGACCTGCGCCAGGATCGGCGCCAAAGAAATCAGATCGTTCCCATTCGCGCCGAGACCGTGCAGAAAGACGATCAACCGGTCCGGCGCCTCACCCGTTGCGGGGGCGTGTTCCGGTCCGGTCAGCGCAGCGTCGGTCATTATCGGTCTCCTTATCGGCTTGGTCTTATCGGCATTGTCTGTTTGGCGGGATAAGCTTGGACGATCACGACCCCGGGTGCAAACGCCCAAGCCGCGCTTGCGAAGCGTTCCCTCTCAACCCACCTGATGCCGACGACGCCGCCGCCAAGGAATGTTGACGCCATGCCCGACCAGATCATCGTCGATTTGCCCGTCCGGGAAGCCTATGACCGCTGGGCGCCGTATTATGACGGTTACGACAATCCCATGGTTTTCGCTGCGCAGCGCATATTGGACCGCCAACACGGAACGGTCGAAGGCCTCGACATTGTGGAGTTCGGTTGCGGAACGGGACGCAATCTAGCCCATTTCGCGGCACGCGGAGCCGCCGGCCTGACCGGGCTGGACCTGTCGGAAGGCATGCTGGCGCAAGCCGCCGATCGCGTCCCTGGGGCGAACCTGATCGCGTCGGATATGGCGCGGCCGGTGCCCCTGCCCGACGCGATGGCCGACCTGGCGGTCTTCTGTCTGGTACTGGAGCATATCGCGGAACCGGTAACGCCCCTGATCGAGGCGCGGCGTCTGGTAAGACGCGGCGGCCGGATCGTCGTGATCGAAATTCATCCCTTCCTGTCCGGAGACGGGGTCGCGGCGCATTTTCGCGATGGTGGGGAGGAGGTCCATATGCCCACCTACCCCCATCAATTCGCCGACCATCTGAACGCATTCGCCAACGCCGGGCTGGCCGTCGAAGCATGCCGCGAATGGCGCCCACGCGATTTGCTGCAGGATGGCGATGCCGGACCTTTCCCGGACAAACTGACCAAGCGCGGCATGGACCGTCACCTGGCGGTCGAATTCGTTCTGACGGCCAAGCCAACCGGTTAAACTGGCCAGCCGATTAAACCGGCATGAAGGCTCAGCTTTGCGGCGCGCCGCGGTAATAGTGCCAGAGGAAGACGGACATCGCGGTACGCCAGGGCGACCAGGCCTCCGCGAGGGCCCGGGCATCCTTGGCGCTGGGCCGGGCCTCCAACCCTTTGAGCCGCCGCATGGCCTCCTGCAGCGCGATATCCTCGCCCGGGAACATGTCTTCCCGGCGCAGCGCGAACATGCAGTAGATCTCGGCACTCCACCGGCCGAACCCCTTCAGCGCGACAATCGCCGCGACGGCATCGGCATCGGGCATGTCGGCGACTTTGGACAAATCCAACGTCCCGTTCGCGATCGCCTGCGCCAGGCCTCTGGCATAGGCGATCTTGGGACGCGATAGACCCGCCCCCTTCAAATCGTCGTCCGACAGGGCGAGAAAGGATTCGGCGGCACCGTCGGGATACAGCGCATCGACCCGCAGGCGGATGGCCGTCGCGGCATCGCGCGAAATTTGCTGCGAGATGATGATGTTCATCAGCGTCGCGAAACCGTGTTCGGTCAGGCGCGGTTCGGGATAGCCGACCAGCGCCAGCCCGTCGGCGACCTGTGGGTCCCGTTCGGCGACGGCGTCGAGATGGCGGATCAGGGTCGGCTTGTCCATCCGCTTGACTTACCCCGCGCCGCCAAACTACGCCAGACGCATGCAACCGGAAATCCGACCCGCGACCCGTTTCGCACCAAGCCCCAGCGGACGCCTTCATCTGGGCCACGCCCATTCCGCCCTGTTCGCCGCCCGGGAGGCAGCGGCGATCGGCGGCGTGTTCCTGCTGCGTATCGAAGATATCGATACAGGTCGCTGCCGGCCGGAATTCGAAGACGGGATTCTGGAAGACCTGGCCTGGCTCGGTCTGGATTGGGCGCAGCCGGTTCTGCGCCAGTCCGACCGGTTCCCGCTCTATGACAAATTCCTGCATGTGCTGGAAGAAGGCGGCCTGACCTATCCGTGCTTCTGCACGCGCAAGGAAATCCAGGCCGAGATCGATGCTGCCCCCCGCGCGCCGCATGGGCCGGACGGGCCGCTCTATCCCGGAATTTGCAAACATCTGGATCCGGTCGAGGCACGCGATCGCGTCGCCGCGGGCGAGGCTCATGCCATCCGTATCCATATGGACCGCGCGGCGCGGATGACCGGACCGTTGAGCTTCA
Source organism: Pacificispira sp. (assembly GCF_965228185.1). Lineage (NCBI taxonomy): Bacteria > Pseudomonadati > Pseudomonadota > Alphaproteobacteria > Rhodospirillales > Aestuariispiraceae > Pacificispira > Pacificispira sp. The sequence goes on from NZ_CBDDHE010000002.1 coordinate 735,942, forward strand.
TCGACACGGATCGCGGTCGGATCGCGGTGCATCCCGAAAGCTGCGGCGACGTCGTCCTGGGGCGCAAGGATGTGCCGACCAGCTATCACCTGGCCGTCACCGTCGACGACGCCTTGCAGCATGTTTCGCGGGTGACGCGCGGCGAGGATTTGCTGCACGCAACGCATGTTCACCGCGTGCTGCAGACGCTGCTGGGCTTCCCGGAGCCGGAATACCGCCATCACGGGCTGCTGACGGACGAACAGGGGCGTCGCTTCGCCAAGCGGGACAGATCCCTGACCCTGGAGGCGATGCGTCAGTCCGGACTGTCCGCCGCGGAGGTCAGGGCCCGAGCAGGGTTCCCTGATTGAGCCCGGCGCACAAGGCCGCGTAGTCTGGCTCCGCGTCCGGGTCCAGCAGGCCGTGGCGGATGAAGAAATGGATCAGCACGGCCGCGCAGTTGAACTTGAAGCGGTCCGTATCGCGGACGATCTCCATGACCTGCGCCGCCGGCATCAGGTGAAAGGCCTCGACCTCGCCGTCGTCCGGCACCGGAGTGAAGTCCGCCGGCAGTTCCAGATCATAGAGAAACATCTCGTCCGGTTTCAGGCCGTCGGCCGCCTCATGGCGATAGCAGACCGCCCCGACCGGCACGGCGCGGCGGGCCAGGTCCGGGCCGATCGATGCTTCCTCCGCACATTCCTTCACCAGATTGTCGAACAGCCCCATGCCTTCCGGCTGGCCGCCCGCGACGGTGTTGTCCAACTGTCCGGGATAGGTCGGCTTGTCATGGGCGCGTTCGGCGATCCACAGGTGCAGCCCGTCCTCGCGGCGGACATAGCCGTTCACATGAATGCCCCAGGACCGGATGCCCAAAAGCGCGCAGGCCGCCCGTTCGATTCCCATCAAGGGTTCCGCCCCGAAACGCGCGGCGACGGCATAGCGTTCACCGCGCCAGGCGCGAATATGGCCGTCTGCCGCCAACTGCCTCAACGCGCCGTCCAGGGCGGCGGTGGCCGTGTCGTAGTCGTATAGGGTCAGGCTGAGGTCGACCCGCCGTTCCGCGACCGAAAAGACATCGGGAAAACGCGACAGCAGATCCAGGTTCTCCTCATGAACCCAGCCGATACGGGCGCCGCGCCCATAGAGCGGCTTGTAGCGGGTCATGTCGGCATTGTTGCAGGCCGCCAGCCTGTCGAGATACGCCACTTTCCGAACGTCCTCTCCCGTGCGCACCGCCGGTCCGTCAGGCCGCGCGGCCGGCATGTTTATCGCAAACCAGAACGGACCGCACGCCGACCGTCTGGGACAGAACCGCCGCGACGATGTCCCGTCCCTGATCGTCCAGGCCACTGACCTGCATGTCGATCAGCAGCACCGGATCGGCCCCGTCCTCGCGCAACGCGTTGACCCGGTCGATGACCAGACCACGCTTGGCGACGGGTCCCAGGACCCGGGAAAGCATGCCCGGATCGGCATCGGCGGTCACGGAAAAACAGGCGGTTTGAACGGCGGGTAAAGCGCGGGTCGCCGATTGGGGCACTCGGCCCTCGGCGCGCAGCATCGTCAGCATGGGAAGCCTCTTCTCGAATACGGGTAGCGGCAAACGCCCGGCACCCCCAGCCGCGTCAATCGCGGGGGGCCGGGTCCGTAATTCGCCCGATCACAATCGGACGCCCGTATGAGAAGAACGTGTTCATATCGCGGTTATACGCCCGACCCGCGCGCCGCGCAACGACTACAGGCTGAACAGCCAGAGGATCGCCCAGGAGGTGAAAGCCGATCCGACCGTGGCGAGGAAGATCGAGGTCGTGGCTAGCGCCTGAGCGGTCCCATAGCGCTGCGCGAACAGATAGACCATGACGCCGCTGGGCTGGGCGGCGGTGATGACGGCGATCTGAACCCAGACCGGATCCAGGTCGAAGATATAGGTGCCGGCCAGATAGACCAGCGCCGGGAAGACCAGCAGCTTCAGCGACACCTGCGCCAGGGACTGCACCACCCGGCCGGCAACGCCATAGCGCTTCAGCGACGCGCCCAGCACGAATAGCGCGCAAGGCAGGACCGCGCCTTGGAAGGTTTCCGCGATCCGCGCGACGGGCACCGGCAGTTCCAGCCCGGCCAGATTGGCCGTCAGACCGGCGGCGAGGCCGATCAGGATCGGATTGCGGATCAGCCCTAGCACGACCTGGGCTGGGACGCCCGCCAGACTGCCCCCCGCGCTGCGGGCCAGTTCCAGCATGATCGTCGTGCCGGTGAACAACAGCAGCCCATGCACCGACAGGATCAGGAAGAACGGCAGCGCCGCCGCCTCGCCATAGGCCAAAAGGATCAGCGGCAGGCCCAATAGGACCGTATTCGAAAAGGCGCTGCCCATCCCCGTCAGGATCGCGCCCATCGCATCGCGCCCGAACACGAAACGGCCCAGCGCCATGCCGATGCCGAAAACCGTGAAAGCCGGCAGGTAATAGCTGCCGAACAGGTCCCAGGGCATCCGGTCCGGCAGATCGGTGGTCGCGATCGTCCGGAACAGCATGAAGGGAACGGCATAGTTGAAGACGAAGTTAGAGACGCCGGATTCCGCCGATTCGGCAAACCACCGCATCCGCGCCGCCGCATAACCGATCGCGGCAATGCCGAAAACCGGCAGCAGGATGTTGATGACGATATCCAAAGGACGGCTTTCCTCTAGGGGGTAAGGCTTCTGATACTCTTGGCGATGGGGGCGGGCAAGCCCCAGCCCTTGCGGTCCGGACCGGCGCGTGCCATCTATCGGTCGTAGGTGCTTGGCCTGACGAAGGAACGATCCGGCATGGCGGACCTCTGGATTTTTGGGCGGAAACCCGCCGCCCTCGTGCGCCACCGGCATGGCGGTTTCAATGCCACTTTTCCCATGAACGGCGATACGGTTGTGGAACAGGCAGGCCTGACCCTCGCCCGGGACGCCGCGCGGGAAAAGGCGGAACGTGCCGAGGCCGACAGACCGCCCCGCGTCGAAGGCCGGGATGCCCAGAACGTCCTGTCCTTTCAGCCGCGCGCCAATCGCGGCGCCCGCAATGCGCATAGTCCGCGCCATGGCGGCCGGCCCGCCCCGTTCCGGGACTGATCCCAGGCCGTGATTACCCAAGAGACCCGACAGACCGTCCTCGCCGGGCTGGAAGCCCTCGGCACCGGCGCCATTGAGGCATTGCGCGCCCAATGCACCAACCCGGACAGCGGCAAGACCGACGCCCTGCGGTTCGAACATGCCCAGCACCGGGCGCATGGGACCGCCTGGCTGGTTGCCCATATCGCCGGATTAACCGCCCTGGACGCCTGGGCCGCGCGTCTGGAGGCCAGCGATCGGATGGGGCCGGTGGAGGCCGGCATTCTGCGCATCGGCTTCGCGGAATATCTGGCGCGCATCCTCTACGGCCTGCCGATGAGCCAGACCGAAATCGCCCGGCCCGCCGCTCTGGGCCTTGCAGACGCAGCGGCTGAGATCGCCGCAGACCCGGTTGTGCGCGCCTTGATCGAGGATCGGGATTTGCCGGAAATCCGCGCGGCCACGGCTTTCGCCATGGCCCGGCATGGATTCAGCGATCCGGCGGACGAGGATGACGACATCGCCATGATGCGCGATCAGTACCGGCGCTTCGCCGAGGCGGAAATCGCGCCCCATTGCCATGGCTGGCACCTGAAGGACGCGCTGATCCCCGACGAGACGGTGGCCAGTGTCGCGGCGCTGGGTACCTTCGCAATCACGATACCAGAAGCCTATGGCGGGCTGGGCCTGTCGAAGCGCGCCATGGTCGCGGTGACGGAGGAACTATCCGCCTATCACCTGCCGACCGGATCGCTGGCGACGCGCCCTGAAATCGCCGGCGAGTTGATCGGCCAGTCGGGCACCGAAGAACAGAAGCAGCGCTTCCTGCCCGGCATCGCGTCGGGGGAGATCCTGCCGACGGCCGTGTTCACAGAACCGGATATCGGCTCCGATCTGGCCCATCTGTCCACCCGCGCCGTCCGACGGGGGCCTGTCTATCAGGTGTCGGGCGCGAAGACCTGGATCACCCATGGCGGGCGCAGTGATCTCATGACCCTGCTGGTCCGGACCGAGGCCGGCAGCAAGGATCACCGCGGCGTGTCGATGCTGCTGGCGGAAAAACCGCGCGGGACGGAAAGCAATCCCTTCCCGGCCGAGGGCATGCGCGGCGGCGAAATCCGCACCCTGGGCTATCGGGGCATGAAGGAATACGACATCGCCTTCGATCGGTTCGAGGTCCCGGCGGCGAACCTGTTGGGCGGCAACGAGGGCGATGGTTTCCGGCAATTGATGGCGACCTTCGAATCCGCGCGCATCCAGACGGCGGCGCGGGCCGTCGGCGTGGCGCGCAACGCGCTGCGGCTGGCGCTGGACTATGCGACGACGCGCAAACAGTTCGGCAAGCCGTTGATCTCCTTCCCGCGGATTTCCGACAAGATCGCGCTGATGGCGGCGGAAACCGAAATCGTCCGGCAATTGACGCGTTTCGCGGCCGTATCGAAGGATACCGGGCGGCGCTGCGACGTCGAGGCCGGGATGGCGAAACTGCTGGCCGCGCGGACCGCCTGGGCGGCCGCCGACGACGCATTGCAAATTCACGGCGGGATCGGCTATGCCGAAGAGACGGAGATTTCCAGGGTCCTTGTCGACGCGCGAATACTGAACATATTCGAAGGGACCGGGGAAATTCAGGCTCAGGTTATCGCCCGCGGTCTGTTGAGCCGCCGCAACTGACGGGAGCATCATGTTTCGCATTCCAGGATCGTCGCTGTTCGCCGCCGCCGCAATCGCCGGAACAGCGCTGTTTTCCAGCCCGTCCGTGGCGGAAGATCCGGTCACGCTGGTCCCCTATACCGCGCGCTATTCGCTTCATCTCCTGGAAACGCGGGTCGGGGATATCGCCTCGGTGAATGGCGGGATGGACATCTCCGTCATCCGTGGTTGCGAGGCCTGGACCTCCCAGAACCACCTTACGATGACCGGCGGCGCGGCCGAAAACCCGTCCATCGAGGTCGATGCCGAAAGCATGATCCGCGAAGACATCGAGGGCCGGTGGATGGAGTTCGAATCCACCGTCCGCGTCGGTGGCGAGCTGACGGAAACGATCCGGGGCCGCGCCGAACTGGATGCGGACGGCCAGGGCACGGCGACCTTCAAGAAGCCGCGCGAGGTAAGCTTCCCTCTGCCCAAGGGGACGTCCTTTCCGATTTCGGCGACCCGCGAGTCGATCCGGCAAATCTGGCAGGACGGCGCGAAGCTGGTGACCTATCTGATGTTCGACGGGGAATCGCCCTCGCCCATGCGCGGCACCGATATCCTGGCGGGACAGCCGGAACCGATCCAGGGCGGGATCGACGATCCGGATAACCTGGTTCAGGGCGATCTGCGCCGCGTCGTCACAACCCTGTTCGAATTCGCGGAAACGGATTCCGAGCCGGAGACGACCTATATCGTCGACATGCTGCCGAACGGTGTCGCCACACGGCTGACCGTCGATATGGGTTTCATGGTCGTCGAATCGCGCCTGATCGATATCACGGCGGTTCCCGCCCCGAAATGCTGATCCCCCGGCAGGAATGACATTGGGCCACGGCTTGGACTCGCGGGCCGGACGGGCTACAACCAATCCGCCTCAAACGAAGGGATGAACCATGCAGTGTTTCGTCGCGCGCACCGACGATGCGACGCGCCGCCTCAGCGCCGTCGCAAAGGATGAATTCGACGCCTGGATGAAGGGCCAACCGGACCGCGTCCGCACCTGGCTGGACGGGCTGGGGTTCAAGGCCAAGGCCGGGTCCGTCACCGCCCTGCCGGACGCCGAAGGCGCGCCGAACGACTTCCTGCTGATCCTGGAGGCTGCCGACGATATCTGGTCCTGGGGTGCCGCATCGGCCCGGCTGCCGGCCGGGCGCTATACGCTCGACCCCGCCCCGTCGGACAAGGACGCGGCCTATCGCGCCTGTCTGGGTTGGGCGCTCGGCAGCTATGTCTTCGACCGTTACAAAAAGCGGGAGGAACCGCCCCGGGAACTGGTCTGGCCGGACAATGCCGATAGAGGCGCGGTCATGGCCTCCGCCGCGGCGATCTATCTGACCCGCGATCTGGTCAACACGCCGGCATCGGATATGGGACCGGGCGAACTGGCATCTGCCGCCAGTGCCCTGGCGCGGGATTTCGGCGGCGCCTGCGAAACCGTCGTCGGCGACGATCTGCTGCGCGAGAATTTCCCGATGATCCATGCCGTCGGCCGCGCCTCGTCGCGCCCGCCCCGGCTGATCGATCTGCGCTGGGGCAAACCGGCGCATCCGAAGGTGACCCTGGTCGGCAAGGGCGTGTGTTTCGACACGGGCGGACTGGACCTGAAACCGTCCAGCGCCATGCTGATGATGAAGAAGGATATGGGCGGCGCGGCGCAGGTCCTGGGTCTGGCGCGGATGATTATGGCCAGCAAGCTGCCGGTCAACCTGCGGGTCCTTATCCCGGCGGTGGAGAACAGCGTTTCCGGCGATTCCTTCCGGCCGATGGACATTCTGGCCACGCGCAAGGGGATCACCGTCGAAGTCGGCAATACCGACGCCGAAGGACGCCTGGTTCTGGGCGACGCCCTGTGTCTGGCCTGCGAAGAAAAGCCGGAACTGCTGATCGATTTCGCCACGCTGACCGGTGCGGCGCGGGTCGCGCTGGGTACCGATCTGCCCGCGATGTTCAGCAATTCCGATGCCCTGGCCGACGATCTGCAGGACGGTGCCAAGACGGCGCAGGACCCGATGTGGCGGCTGCCGCTGCACAAGCCCTATGCCAGTATGCTGGACAGCAAGATCGCGGATACGAACAACATCTCCTCCGGCGGCTATGCCGGCGCGATTACCGCCGCCCTGTTCCTGGAAAAATTTGTCGAACCCGGGATCGAATGGGCACATTTCGATTTGATGAGCTGGAATGTCGCCACCAAACCCGGCCGGCCCGAGGGTGGAGAGGCGCAAGGCATTCGCGCCGTTTTCGAGGCGATTCGCAGACGATTCGGGTAAACTTCTGCGCTGTTCCCCTTGCCTCCCGGCGCGAAGCGGCCCATCTTAAATTAATCGTTTCAGAATCGTACCGAATCGCGGTACCGAATCGTCACGACAGCAAACCAATTCGGAGAAGAGCCGTGAACGCGACACAAGCCCTGGACATCTGGCGCGGAGCCATCGTCGAGAGCGTGCGACGCGATTCCCCGGACCTGAGCGCCCGTCAGATGGCGGTTCTGACCACCGTCTATCTGTGCGCGTCACCCCATACCGTACGCGGTCTGGCCGAAACGCTGAATGTCGCCAAGCCGGCGGTAACCCGCGCCTTGGACCGACTGTCCGATCTGGGCCTGGTACGGCGCAAGCCGGATCCCGACGACCGCCGCTCCGTTCTGGTGCAGCGCACGGTCAAGGGTTCGGTCTTCCTGAGCGAGTTCGGCGAGTTGATCGTGAAGGCCGCCGAGGAAACCGGCGCCGACGAGATCGAAGCCGCCGCCCACGCCGCCTGACGTCCGGCCCGGCTCCCGCTAAATCGTCTCCCGCTTTATCCGTCCGACGCCAGTTTCAGCGTGACACGCTGAACGCTGGCATCGTCTTCATGCGGCGCGCGCTTGAAACCCAGATCGGCGCACATGGACAGCATCGGCTCGTTCTCATCCAGGACATCGCCATAGATCAGGCCGATCCCACGCGCCCGCGCGAATTCGATCAGCCGGTTCATCATCGCATAACCCAGACCTTCCCCCTGGTGATCCTTGCGCAGCAGAATCGAGTATTCCGCCTGTGTCCCGTCGGCATCGGCGATCAGGCGGGCAACGCCGATCACCGCCTGGTCATCATCCGGGTCGATGGCGACAAAGGCCATTTCGCGCGCATAATCGATCTGTGACAGCCGCGCCGCCAGCCGGTCCGGCAAATCCTTCATCGTATGCAGGAAGCGGAACCGGATATCCTGAGCGTCGGATCGCGCCACAAGGACCTGCAACGCGCCCGCATCTTCCGGACGGATCGGGCGGATCGCCACCTGGCGCCCGTCCTGCAGCGCGACCGTGCCTTCCAGATGCCGCGGATAGGGCCGGATCGCCAGGCGGGCGGATGGATCATCGGCTTCCGCCGCCGTCGCGGCGGCGACGCGGATGCGCGCGTCCAGGGCGATGACACCCTGCGCATCGGCAATCAACGGGTTGATGTCCAATTCCTTGATCTCGGCGAAATCGGCGGCAATCCGGCTGACCTGGATCAGGGCATTTCGGATCGCCTCGAAATCCACTGCCGGCTCGTCGCGATAGCCTTTCAACAGGCGATAGACCGCCGTTTCCTCGATCACCGCCTGGGCCAACACGTCGTTCAGCGGCGGCAGGGCCGTCACTGTGTCGCCGACAATCTCGACCTCCTTGCCGCCCTTGCCGAACAGCACGACCGGGCCGAATTGCGGGTCTTCGTTCAGACCGACGATCAGTTCATGCGCCTTCGGGCGGCGGACCATCTGCTGCACGGTCACCCCGTCGATCCGCGCGCCAGGGAATTCGATCGACAGGCGCTCCATCATTTGCGCCGTCGCCTCGCGCACCTGTTGCGGCGTGGTCAGGTTCAGCACCACCCCGCCGACATCGCTTTTATGGGTGATGTCGGGCGACAGTATCTTCACCGCCACCAGATCGCCCATCGAGAAGCCGCGCGCGGCAGCCTCGGCCTGTTCCGGACTGCGCGCGATTTCCGTCCTGGCGATGGGGATGCCATAGGCCTGCAGCACCTGTTTGGCCTCGACCTCGCTGAGCCAGGGGCGGTTCTCGGCCAGGGCCCGATCGATCAATCCGCGCACCATGTCCCGGTCCGGCGCGACCTCCGCCTTCGCGGCCGGGACCTGCATCAGATTCATCTGGTTGCGGCGGTAGCGCACGACATGCATGAAGCCACGCACCGCCTCTTCCGCCGTGAAATAGGTCGGCACCCGGCTTTCGACGAAACGCCGCCGCGACGGCTGTGCCGACCCGTCGCCCAGCCAGCTGGTCAGGATCGGGCGCTTGTGACCGGCCGCGACTTTCAGAACCGCCTCTGCCGCTTCCATCGAATCGCTGATCGCGGTCGGGCAGTTCAACACCAGAACTGCATCGGCACCGTCATCTTCCAGCAATGCCTCCAGCGCCTCGGAATAACGCGATCCAGGCGCGTCGCCGATGATGTCGACCGGGTTGGCCTTGCTCCAGGTCGGCGGCAGGCAACCGTTCAGGCGTTCGATCGTCGCCGGGGACAAGGCCGCCAACTGACCGCCCTGTTCGATCAGGCTGTCCGTGGCCAGCACGCCAATGCCGCCGCCATTCGACAGGATCGCCAAGCGGTCGCCCGGCCCGGTCATCGCCTCCGCCGCGCCCAGCGTGCCCATGCGCCGCAGCTCGCTGGACAGGGTTTGCACCGCATCGAACAATTCGCGCATGTCATAGACGCGCAGCATGCCCGCCCGGCGGAAGGCGGCGTCGTAGACTGCGTCCGACCCGGCCAGCGCGCCGGTATGGGAACTGGCGGCCTTGGCCCCTTCCGCGACGCGCCCGGCCTTGATCGCGACGACGGGCTTGGTGCGCGCAGCGGCGCGGGCCGCTGACATGAATTTCGCGGCATCGCCGATGGCTTCGATATAGAGCAGGATCGCCCGAACCTTCGGGTCGGTGGCCAGATAGTTCAGCATATCGCCGAAATCGACATCGATCTTGTCGCCCAGGCTGACCAGATGGGAAAAGCCGATACCGCGCCCCGTCGCCCAATCCAGGACGGACGTCAGCATCGCGCCGGACTGGGCGATGAAGGCCAGGTCGCCCGGCAGCGGGTCGCGATGGGCGAAGCTGGCGTTCAGCCCCATGCCGGGAACCATCAGACCCAGGACATTGGGGCCCAGAACGCGCATTGGCCCGGCCGCTTCCAGCAGGGCCGCACGGCGCGCCTCGCCTTCCGCGTCGCCGCCTTCGCCGAAACCCGCCGTGATGACACACACCGCCCTGCAGCCCTTATCCCGCAGATCCGCAACGACCCCGGGGACGGCATCTGCCGGCGTCGCTACCACCGCCAAATCCGGCGTCATGGGTAGCGAGGCAATATCCGGCCAGGCCAGCGAGCCGCCGATGGCCGTGTGATGGGGATTGACCGGCATGATCGGCCCGTCAAACCCACCCGCGAACAGGTTCCGCGCCAAAACCGCCCCGACGGAGCCCGGCCGCTTGGACGCGCCGATCAGGGCGATGGACGCCGGTTTGAACAGGTAATCGAGGTCGCGAACAGACATGGGGCACCCGCCGAAATCAGAATTGTCTGCCTACCGGTCGTGCGAGTCCGCCCTGGAACGGTTTTATGAAAATTATGTGTCGGCGGCGGGGACCGTTCCACCCGCAAGCGCCGTTTGGTATAGGGCCGCCGTTTTCCCGTCGAAACAGCAGAACACCACGCTATCGACCGCCTCCGTCTGCGCAAGATAGGCGGCTACCGTTTTGACCGCGATGCCGACCGCGCGGTCGAGAGGGAAGCCGTAGGCCCCGGTGGATATCGCCGGAAAGGCGACGGTCCTGGCGCCATTTTCTTCCGCCAGCGACAGGCTGTTGCGGTAACATTCCGCCAGAAGCGCGTCCTCATCCTCGCCGCCGCCCTGCCAGACCGGCCCGACGGTATGGATGATGTGGCGCGCCGCCATGCGGAAACCCGGGGTAATCCTGGCCTCGCCGGTCGGACAGCCGCCCAACTTGCGGCATTGTTCCAGCAACTCCGGCCCGGCCGCCCGGTGGACCGCCCCGTCCACCCCACCCCCGCCGAGGAGGCTTTCATTCGCCGCGTTTACGACCGCATCGACGGAAAGGCGAGTGATATCGCCTTCCATCACGGTCATGCGCGCGTCGAACGGGGTCGACAGGGCTTCCTGCATTCCTTGTCCGGCGTTACTCCGCCGCTTTCCTCAGATTATGGGCCGCCATCGAATCCTCGATCAGCTTGGCCGCTTCGCCGGCTTCGCCCCAGCGCGCGATCTTGGCCCATTTACCCTTCTCCAGGTCCTTGTAGTGCGTGAAGAAGTGGGCGATCTGGTCGATCAGGATTTTCGGCAGATCACGATAGCTGGACACGTCCTCGTAATAGGAATGCAGCTTGTCGTGCGGGACGGCGATGATCTTCTCATCCATGCCGCCTTCGTCTTCCATGATCATCACGCCGACCGGACGGGAGCGCACGATGGCGCCCGGCACGACCGGCACGCGGCCGACCACCAGGACGTCGATCGGATCGCCGTCGCCACACAGCGTGTGCGGAATGAAACCGTAATTCGCCGGATAGAACATCGCGGTGTGCAAGAACCGGTCGACGTAGAGAGCGCCGGATTCCTTATCCAGCTCGTATTTCACCGGGTCCGCGCCAATCGGGACTTCGATGATGACGTTCACGTCCCAAGGCGGATTTTCACCGACCGGAATGCTATCAACACGCATTGGATTTCCTTTCGCCAGAGCGTCGGCACGACCCTGTGCCTATCTGTCTCGGCCGTTCGTATAGTACCCTAATTGCTGCACTGCAATAAGAGCAAATTCGTCGCAGGCCGAATTCTTTTCGCCAAGTAGTTCGACCGGGGTCTAGCGCACCGGACCGCGTCTGGCCAGATAGGCGATCAGCAAAAGTCCGGGCACGGCCAGAAATGCGGTCAGAACGAAGAAATCGAACCAGCCCAGCACCTGTGCCAGATAACCGCTCGGCGTCGATAATAGCGTGCGGCCGAACGCCATGAAAGCCGATAGCAGCGCGTATTGCGTCGCCGTGAACTGCCGATTGCACAGAACCGACAGATAAGCGACGAAAGCGGCGGAGCCGAGACCGCCGGTGAAATTGTCGCTCCACACCGCCGCGGCCAGAACCGTAAGATCGTGGCCGACCGCCGCGACCCAGGCGAACATCAGATTCGTCACCGCCTGCAGGATGCCGCCGACGATCAGCGACGGATACAGGCCGATGGCGCGCACCATGGCCCCGCCCGCGAAGATCCCAGCGAATGTGGCGATCAGGCCGGCCGTCTTGCTGACCAGCGCGATATCGGTCCCGGAATAGCCCATATCGCTGTAGAACGGGTTGGCCATGGTCCCCCCGATCGCGTCGCCGAACTTGTACAGCAGCACGAACACCAGAATGGCCAGGGCGGCGGGGCGGAACAGGAATTCCCGGAACGGCTCCACCACCCCCTGTTTCAGAAACGCGCCGGGACTGGTGACGGCCTGACGATCCGACGGCTCCTTCACCATCAGGATGGCTGCGACGCCCACCAGCATGCCGGCCGACAGCGCCAGGAAAACGACGGACCAGTCGACATGGTCGGACAGCAGCAACGCCCCGGCCCCGGCGACCAACAGGCCGATCCGGTATCCGCCCTGGGTCGCCGCCGCGCCCGCCCCCTGTTCCTCGTCCTCCAGCAATTCGATCCTTAACGCATCGATCACGATATCCTGACTGGCCGAAAAGAAACCGATCAGCGTCGCCAGGATGGCGGACGGCCAAGGGTCGGTGGCCGGATCGGTGAAGCCCAAACCGGCGATAGACGCCATCAGCGGCACTTGAATGGCGATTGCCCAGCCGCGCCGTTGCCCCAGCCAGCGGGTCAGCCCAGGCAGCGGACATTGGTCGATGACCGGCGCCCAGAGGAATTTCAGGCTGTAGGGCAGGCCCACCGCGGCGAAAATGCCGATTGTCGTCAAATCCAGCCCACGGCTGCGCAGCCAATAGGACAGCGTGCTGAGCGTCAGCAGCAGCGGCAGACCGCTGGCGAACCCCATCAATGCGATCAAAACGATCCGCCGGTCGCCATAGATCGCGACCGACCTGACCAGTCTTTCCCGAATGCCGATTGCGTCCACCGCGCGCTCCGCGACTGCTTTCCCACCAGACCGAGGCGTGATATCGCCAGATTCCGGCACCGGCGACCAGCCGGCAGTTAGTCAGGATGGGTGGATGATGAAACAGGAACAGGCCGAAACTGTGGCATTGCAGGCGCTGGCCTATATTGCGGCGGATGAAGACCGGATGGACCGGTTCGTGGCGCTATCGGGCCTGGGGCCCGACGATCTGAAAAGCCGGATTGCGGATCCGGCTTTCCTGGGCGGCGTCCTGGACCATCTTCTGGGCCATGAGCCCGACCTGATGGACTTCGCCGAGGAGGCGGGGATCGACCCGATGGCGGTTCAGCGCGCCCGCGCCGCCCTTCCCGGGGTCAATCCCGACTGGTGACCAACCCGCCGATCAATCCGCAAAACGCAGGACTTTCGGCGCCTTCACGTCGCTGAGCCGGGCCAGCGCGCCGCCGGCGGCCAGGGTAAGGTCGCGCTCGCTCGGGTCATGCTGACCATGCGCGTATTCCGCCGCACGCATCAAACCATTGGCCCATTCCGCCTGAACCGCGAGATAGTTGCCGTAATCCACTTCGATCATTGTCCGGTTCTCCGTCGCTTCTCCCCCCGGCTTTCCCGGGGCGCCTGTCATCACCATGAACAGAATGCCCCGAATTCACGGCCCTGGCAGTGACGATGGTCACTCGAAATTAAGATTCTTTTTACCAATTTGCCGGGGACCGCAGCGGATGGCTGCTTGCCGGGTCCGGACGAAGCGGAATAACTAGCCGGCATGACCGACCGACCCGCCGACAGCGACCCGCCCGTCAATTGGAACAGGCGGCTTCTGGCCCTGACCGGCCCGATCGTGGTCGCGAACCTGTCCGTGCCGTTGCCGGGGCTGGTCGATACCGCCGTGATGGGACATCAGCCGGAAGCGGCCGGGCTGGCGGCGGTCGGACTGGGCGCGATGATCTTCGCGACCCTGTTCTTCACCTTCGGATTCCTGAGGATGAGCACGGTCGGCCTGACCGCCCAAGCCGACGGCGCGGGCGATCATCGGGACATTCGCGCGGTCCTGTATCGCGGCGGGGCGCTGGCGCTGATCATCGCGGCCGCCCTGTTGCTGGCGAATCAGCCGTTGGGCCGCCTTGCCTTCGGCCTGACGGAGGCGGCGCCGAGGGTGGTCGAGCTGGGCCTCGCCTATTACGACATCCGGGTCTGGGGCGCCCCGGCGGCGCTGTTGAACATGGCCATTCTGGGATGGCTGTTCGGCCTGGGCCATATGCGCGCACCGGTCGTCCTGCAGATCGTCACCAACGTGATCAACGTCGCGTTGGATTTCCTGTTCGTCTTCGGCTTCGACTGGGGCATCGAAGGTGTCGCCGCCGCGACCGTCATCGCCGAATGGTCCGGGACCCTGCTGGGTATCGTGATCGTCGCCCGGCGTCTGCGTCCCTATGGCGGGATCGCCCCGCCGCCGGGCGCGCTGACCGACTGGGCGGGGATGCGGCGACTCCTGGGCGTGAACCGCGACATCTTCATACGGACGCTGTGCCTGCTGATCGCCTTTGCGCATTTCAAGTTCGAGGGTGCGACCCTGGGCACGACGACCCTTGCGGCGAATATTGTGCTGCTGACATTTCTGGATATCAGTTCCTACGGGTTGGACGCCTTCGCCAACGCCGCCGAGATCTTGGTCGGCAAAGCCGTCGGGCGCCGCGATGCGTCGGTCTTCCGCAAGGTGGTGCGCCTCGCCCATCTCTGGGGCTTCGCCATCGCCGGGATCAGTGCGGTCCTCTTCTATGGTTTCGGCGGCTGGATCGTCGGGGTGCTGACCAACCAGCCCCAGGTCCTGGCAGAGGCGGACAGGTTCATGATCTGGGCCGCCATCCTGCCGCTGACGGCGGTCTGGGCCTTCGTGATCGACGGCGTCTTCGTCGGGGCGACCTGGTCCGCCGCCCTGCGCAACGGCATGATCGCGGCGATCGCCGTCTACTTCGCCGCGCAATGGCTGCTGGTCCCCGCTTATGGGAACGAGGGCCTTTGGCTGGCGTTGCACATTTTCCTTGTGGCGCGCGGCGTCACATTGGGCATCCAGTATCCGGGCCTTGTCCGGCGCTTGGAGGGTCAGAAGGCCGGCGTCTCGCGATAGCGAACCAGCGCCGCCCGTAGGGCCTCGGCCACTTCCAGCTTCTCGAAGGGTTGTAGAAACGCCCCGATTTCAAGCTGTTTTCCGTGGCTGCGCAGGGTCAGACGGCTGTCGTGGCGCGGCGGATCGTCCATTTGAACGGACAGCCAGGTCGGTTCGAACCGCAAGGTGCCCTGCTTGCCGTTCGGGGCGATATGGGTGACGTCCAGCCCGTCCGGGGTCAGGCGCAGATGTTCCGCCCGGCGGCCTTCACGGAAGTTCATCTTGAAGGCGATATAGACCAGCAGGATTTCCAGCCCGCAGAACCCGGCGACCGGCCAGGCGCCGGCCAGAAAGAATCCCGTGCCGATCAGGAATCCCCCACCCGCTACGGCTGCCATGACCAGCAGGAATCCCCGCCGCCCCAGACTGCGGTGCGGGCGCAGCGTGGCGTCGAACAGGACGGGATCTCTCACGGCTTCGGTCATGCTTGGAAATGTATCGCACCGGGAACCCCGGTAAAGACCTATCCGCCGGGAAATGCTTTCGCCGCGCCGGTCGCTTGATTAGGGTAACGCGATCCGCCCGCCGCAACCTGCCAGCCGATCATGAAAAAAGCCGATATCGAATCTTTCTTCGCCCGCCTTCAGGCCGCCAATCCGGAACCGAAGGGCGAATTGAATTGGACCAATCCCTACACGCTGCTGGTCGCGGTCGCCCTGTCGGCCCAGGCCACCGATGTCGGCGTCAACAAGGCGACGGAAAAGCTGTTCCAGATCGTCTCCACCCCCCAGGAAATGCTGGAACTCGGTGAAGGCGGCCTGAAGAACCACATCAAGACGATCGGTCTTTATAACTCCAAGGCCAAGAACGTGATCAAGGCAGCCGAAATCCTGGTGCGCGATTTCGGCGGCGTTGTCCCGCAGGACCGGGCGGCGCTGGAAACCCTGCCGGGCGTTGGGCGAAAGACCGCCAATGTCGTCCTGAACATCGCCTTCGGCGCGCCGACCATCGCCGTCGACACCCATCTGTTCCGGGTCGGGAACCGCACCGGCATGGCGCCCGGCAAGACGCCGCTGGCCGTCGAACTGAAGCTGGAAAAGCGTATTCCCAAACAATACCTGCGCCATGCCCACCATTGGCTGATCCTGCACGGGCGCTATGTCTGCAAGGCGCGGAAACCGGATTGCCCGGCCTGTATCGTCAACGACCTATGCCGTTTCAAAGGCAAGACTGTCGCGGTCTGAAGGAGCCTGATCATGCCGAAACTGGATATCGCAAAAATCCGCGAGCGCGCCGAGGACACCTTGGTCAGTCACCTGGGA
Organism: Pacificispira sp.; assembly: GCF_965228185.1. Taxonomy (NCBI): domain Bacteria; kingdom Pseudomonadati; phylum Pseudomonadota; class Alphaproteobacteria; order Rhodospirillales; family Aestuariispiraceae; genus Pacificispira; species Pacificispira sp. Next base: position 752,252 of record NZ_CBDDHE010000002.1, read on the forward strand.
ATCGAGATGCTGGATGCCGGGGAAGGCACGGCGAAGGCGCGCATGAAGATCACGGCGCGGCATCTGGCGCCGAACGGGTTTCTGCATGCCGCGTCCGTCGTCGCGCTGGCCGATACATGCTGCGGTTTCGGCACCTTTGCCGACCTTCCCGCCGGCGCGGAGGGATTCACCACGGCGGAGCTGAAATCCAACCATCTGGGCACGTCGCGCAAGGGCAACCTGGTCTGCACCGCACATGCCAAGCATCAGGGCCGCACGACCCAGGTCTGGGACGCCGAGATCTTCACCGAGGCGCGGCCGGATCGGCCGATCGCGCTGTTCCGCTGCACTCAGATCGTGCTGTGGCCACGCGGATCGGAATAGGCCGCCGCGGTTCCGCCGACCTCGACAATGCTGCATCGCGGCATTAGAAAAGCGGCAAACAGACATTCAGCGCATCACGCAACAAGGGGTTCGGAACATGACGTTCAGCAAAATCGGCATTATCGGCGCCGGCACCATGGGATCGGGTATCGCCACCAGCCTGGGCCAGCAGGGTGTGACCACGGTCCTGGTCGATACGACGGACGAGGCAGTCCAGCGCGGTCTGGGTGCCGCCAAGAAATTCTATGACCGGGCCGCCGAGAAGGGCAAAATGACTGCCGAAGCGGCTGCAGACGCCTATGGCAAGCTGTCGGGCTCCACCGATATCGCGGCCCTCGCGGATTGCGATTTGATCATCGAGGCGATCTTCGAGGAATTCCAGGTCAAGGCCGACCTGTTCGCCCGCCTGAACCCGCATCTGAAGCCGGAAACGGTCGTCGCCACCAACACGTCGGCGCTGCGGGTTTCTGAACTGGCCGAGACGGTCGACGATCCGTCGCGCTTCCTGGGCCTGCATTACTTCAACCCGGCCGCCATCAACCCGATCGTCGAAGTCGTCAAGGGCGACAAGACCGATGACGCGATCTTCGAACGCTGCGTCGAGTTCTGCCGCAGCACCGCCAAAAAACCGATTCCGTGCAAGGACGCTTATGGTTTCGCCATCAACCGTTTCTTCGTTCCCTATGGTAACGAGGCGGTGCGCCTGATGGATGAAGGCGTCGGCACCCCGGCCCAGATCGACCGCGTCGCGCAGGATTGCCTGGGCGTCGCCGCCGGCCCCTTCGTCGTCATGAACCTGGTGAAGCCGAAGATCATGTTCCACGCCCAGCGCAATCTGGGCCCGCACGGCGCCTTCTATGCCATCGCCGACACGCTGGCCGCCAAGGGCGACAGTGACTACACGTTCGACGTCGGCGAAGACGCCTCCGGCAGTGCCGAAAGCGACGCCGTAATCGCCGACCGCCTGCGCGCCGCCACCTTCTTCCCGGTCCTGCAGGAACTGGACGAGGATGTCGCCACACCGGCCGATATCGACATGGGCGCCGGCCTGGCCCTGCGCTTCGGAAAGGCCCCGTGCGAGCTGATGGACAGCCTGGGCAAGGACGAGGTCGCCCGCATCGTCGGCCACGTCACCGAAACCTACGGCCACGCCATGCCCGCCAGCCTGGCAAAGGTCGGCAGCCTGCGCTGACCGACCGCCTTCGCGGGCAGGACAAAAACATTCGATAACCATCATCCCGGCGTAAGCCGGGATCCAGGGGAACATGCAGGGATGTGCCAATCGGCCCTGGATTCCGGCTTTCGCCGGAATGACGGAAGTGCGCGTGGCGGACCGCCTGAACACGATTGAACGATCCGTAGGCTCCGCCCATCCAACCTATAACCCTCGTCATCCCCGCGAAGGCGGGGATCCAGGCGGGACTGGCAAGGCCGTGCCGACGGCCCTGGATTCCCGCCTGCGCGGGCCGGACAAAAACATTCGATAACCGTCATCCCGGCGTAGGCCGGGATCCAGGGGAACATGCAGGGTCGTGCCAATCAGCCCTGGATTCCGGCTTTCGCCGGAATGACGGAAGCGCGCGTGGCGGACCGTCGGAACACGATTGAACGATCCGTAGGCTCCGCCCATCCAACCTATAACCCTCGTCATCCCCGCGAAGGCGGGGATCCAGGGGGCCTGGCAGGGCCGTACCGACGGCCCTGGATTCCCGCCTTCGCCGGAATGACGGATGTGGTCTTTCGGTATCATCCAGCCTTCGCGAGAAAGACGCGAATAGTCCGAGAGGGCGCCGAAACCCTAAAGCTGGCGGGCGCGCAGTTCGGCGCGCAGCTGTTCGGCGCGGCTTTCGATCTGTGGCATATGCGGGTTGAGGCTCAGCGCCTTTTCGAAGGATTGCAGCGCCGCTTCCGGTTCCTCCATTGCATCGAAGACCAGACCCTGGCCCGATTGGGCACCGAAATGGCGCGGTTCCAGGTTCAGCGTTTCGTCGATATCGGCCAAGGATTCGGGATAGAGGCCCATCAGGAAGTAGACGGTCGCGCGCTTGTTCCAGGCCTCGGCGAAATCCGGTTCCAATTCGATGAGGGCCGTGAAAGTCTTGATTGCACCGGTCAGGTCCTGGGTCTGCATCTGATCGACGCCCTGGGCCATCAGGATGCGCCCGGTCGCGGTCGGCGCCTGCAGCCACAGGGACCAGATCTGCTGTTGCGCGACCATCGCTTCCGGACTGCCCGGCGCGGCGTTCAGAAGGACTTCGAAAAGCGCGCCCAGACGCTTGTCGTTCTGATCTGCCAGGACCGGCCCCGACGCGACCGTGATCGCGAACAGGGCGGCGGCACATAGTCTCGCCAAACCTGCCATGAGAACGCCCCCTTTCTGTTGCGCGTTCTATGGTAAGGAAGTATGGGCCCGGACCGGACGGGCGGCAACCTCCCGTGTCGGCGGGCGCCCCCCAACCGCGCGGCTTGCGCGAAAACCAGAGAGAGAACCGGCGAATAATGTCTCAGGAGGCGAACTGTTTCAGCGACGACGTGGAAAGGGCTCGCGAACGGTTCCTGATTGCCTGTGACCGGATCGGCCTTCGCGTCACGTCCTATCGGTCGCGGCTGACACAGCGTAACGGACACCCGATGTATTGCGACGTGACTCGGCTTGGCTCGCCGGAGGCAAAGCGCGCCGTGGTCCTGTGTTCCGCCGCCGCCGGGCCGGCCGGTCTGCTCGGCTGCGGTGGGGCACTTGGCGTGATCACGGCGGGCGGCATCCAGGATATTCCGAAAGAGGTCGGCCTGATCCTGGTCCATGCCGCCAATCCGGGCGGGCCCGTCTGGCCCTATTTCGCCGACGGTGAATCGCCCGCTGCCGACGGCCCCGCCCCCGCTTGGTCCGACGGCGTGTTGGCGGCAGCGGAAAAGCGGTTCTCGGACTTTCAGCAGGAAAGCGGGTTCGATTGGACAAAGCTTGCCGGGCAGACCCTGGCGTCGATGTCGCCGCCCGCCTGGGACGGAGACGTCCTACGGGAGATCGCGGCCGACCGGCTGAAAGGTCTGAACCAGATCTGCGTCGTCGACCCGCGCACCGGGCCGGGGCAGTTCGGCGCCTATGAGACCGTGTCTTGCGATCCGAAGGGATCGGCCGCACGCGACCGCGCCGATAGCTGGTTCGCCATCGATCCGGCCGCCGAGGACCGCGTCCAGGGCGCGGGCAACACGCCCTGCGCCGGCGGGTTGGGCGGATTGGTCAAGACGGCGCGCGTGACCAATGTGATCGTCGAAATCGGCACCTATTCCATGGCCGGCGTGTTGAGCGGCGGCGACCGAAAGGACGCGATGCGATCCTTTCCTTCCTCGGCGGATTGGCGGGTTTCGGCCTGGCGCGCGATACGGGAAACCTTGCGCCGCGCCTATCAGGGTCTTATGCGGGAAGGGTAAAGCGTATCGTTGACGCTTGGGGAACCGGCGTATAATAAAAATTGGTAATACCAATCCAGGCGGGCAGGAAGCTATCATGTTGAAAATGCCGGATCTCGACGAAGGGGCGATTGCACGCCGGCTGTCCATCGCGGACGACCTGCGCGCCATCGTCCCGGGCGAGGGCGTGATCGTCGACGAGGACGAGCGCCGCCCCTATGAATCCGACGGGCTGACCGCCTATCGCACCATGCCGCTGGTCGTGATCCTGCCGGAAACGGTGGAGCAAGTCGCGGAGGTCCTGAAATACTGCAAGGCGCACGGCATCAAGGTCGTGCCGCGCGGTGCGGGGACCAGCCTGTCCGGCGGCGCCCTGCCGCTGGCTGACGGCATCCTGTTGGGCATGGGCAAGTTCAACCGCGTGCTGGAGGTCGATTACGACAATCGCTGCGCGCGGGTGCAGCCCGGCGTCACCAATCTGGCCATCACTCACGCGGTCCAGGATGACGGCTTCTATTACGCGCCGGACCCGTCGAGCCAGATCGCCTGTACCATCGGCGGCAATGTGGCGGAAAATTCCGGCGGCGTGCATTGCCTGAAATATGGCCTGACCACCAACAACGTCCTGGGCATCGAACTGGTGACCATGGATGGCGAGATCATGCGGATCGGCGGCAAGCATCTGGATGCCGAGGGCTATGATCTGCTGGGCATCGCGATCGGGTCGGAAGGCCTGTTGGGCGTCGTGACGGAGGTGACGGTGCGCCTGCTGCCGAAACCGGAAACCGCCCGCGCGCTTCTGATCGGCTTTCCGTCCAGCGAGGCGGGCGGCGATTGCGTCGCCCAGGTGATCGGCAGCGGCATCATCCCCGGCGGGATGGAGATGATGGACAAGCCGGCCATCATCGCGGCCGAGGATTTCGTCCATGCCGGCTATCCGATGGATTGCGAGGCGCTGCTGATCGTCGAGTTGGACGGGCCGGAGGCCGAGGTCGCCCACCTGATCGATCGGGTCCGCGAGATCGCCGAAGGACTGGGCGCGACCTCGCTGCGCATCTCCGAAAGCGATGAGGAACGCGCGACCTTCTGGGCCGGACGCAAGGCCGCCTTCCCCGCCGTCGGCCGCCTGTCGCCCGACTATTACTGCATGGACGGCACGATCCCGCGCAACAAGCTGCCGCTGGTCCTGAAGCGCATGAACGAGATGTCGGCGCAGTACGGGCTGGGCGTCGCCAACGTCTTCCATGCCGGGGACGGCAATCTGCATCCGCTGATCATGTATGACGCCAACAATCCGGGCGAGTTGGAGAAGGCGGAGGAGTTTGGCGCGGATATCCTGAAACTCTGTGTCGAGGTCGGCGGCGTCCTGACCGGCGAACACGGCGTCGGTGTGGAAAAGCGCGATCTGATGCCCGCCATGTTCACCGAAGAGGACCTGAACCAGCAGCAGCGCGTGAAATGCGCCTTCGATCCGGACGGGTTGCTGAATCCGGGCAAGGTCTTCCCGCAGCTCCACCGCTGTGCCGAACTGGGCCGGATGCATATTCATAAGGGGAAAATCCCCTTCCCGGACATCCCGAGATTCTGAGACCGGTAGGATGAGCTTTCAGTCAGAAATGCGGACACCACGTTTCTCCTCCCCCCTTGAGGGGGGAGATCGGGAGGGGGGTGTCTCGCACCTCCTGCACCATTGCCGGGAAGGCCTTGCGGCCTTGTCACCCTCACCCCGGCCCTCTCCCCTCAAGGGAGAGGGAGTTTCGGCCGGAACGCTATTGCCATGACCGAAACCCTTCGTCCCGATACCGAGGCGCAGCTTGCCGAGGCCGTCACCTGGGCCAATTCAGAGCGTCTGCCGTTGGAGGTTCTGGGCAGCGGCACAAAACGGGCGCTGGGGCGTCCCGTTCAATCCGCGCACCGGCTGGACCTGACCGCCTTTTCCGGCATTCACCTCTATGAGCCGGAAGAGCTGGTGCTGGGTGCCGGCCCGGCGACGCCGATGGCCGAGATCCTCGAGGCATTGGAGACGAAGGGTCAGCAATTGGCATTCGAGCCGCCGGACCTGTCCGGCCTGCTGGGCACTCAAGATGCCGGGACCATCGGCGGGATCGTGTCGACAAACCTGGCCGGTCCGAGGCGCATCAAGGACGGCGCGGCGCGCGACCATTTTCTGGGCTTCGACGCGGTATCCGGGCGGGGTCAGGTCTTCAAATCCGGCGGCCGGGTGATGAAGAACGTGACCGGCTACGACCTGCCGAAACTGATCTGCGGGTCCTACGGCACCTTGGCCGCGATGACCCGCCTTGTGGTGAAGGTCCTACCGCGCGCCGAGAAATCCCGCACGGTCCTGGTCCGGGGTGTCGACGCGGCGCAGGCGGTGAAGGCCCTGGCCGACGGGTTGAACGGGCCTTTCGAAGTATCCGGTGCAGCCTGGCTTCCGGCCGGGCTGACCGCATCCTCCGGAGTCGGCTATATCCGGGACGCGGGCGTGTCGGTGGCGGCCTTGCGGCTGGAAGGCTTCGGCCCGTCGGTCGAATACCGCTGCGGCAAGCTGCGCGCGCTTCTGGCGCCCTATGGCGAGACCGAAGAATTGCACAGCCACAATTCCCGGACTTTCTGGCGCGAGATTCGGGATGTCGTCCCGTTCCACGGCGATTCCCGCATTGTCTGGCGGATATCCGTCGCCCCGACCGACGCGCCCGGCCTGCTGGCCAGCCTGTCGCATCTGAAGAACCAATCCGCCTATCTGGATTGGGCGGGCGGGTTGATCTGGCTGGCGGTCGACGCACCGCGCCAGGGTGCGGCCGAGATCATCCGCGACGCCATGGCCCCGATCGGCGGTCATGCCACCCTGATCCGCGGCGGCGCGACCCTGCGCAACGCCGTCCCCGTCTTCCACCCCCAACCCGCCCCGCTGGCCGCCGTGACCCGGCGCCTGAAAGCCAGTTTCGACCCGAACGGCGTGCTCAATCCGGGCCGCATGACGGAAGGGGTGTAGGACAGATATGCAGACCCACTTCACCCTCGCGCAGTTGGAAGATCCGGATCTGGCGGTCGCCAACGATATTCTGCGGAAATGCGTGCATTGCGGGTTCTGTACCGCGACCTGCCCGACCTATGTGACACTGGGAGACGAATTGGATTCGCCGCGCGGGCGGATCTATCAGATCAAGGACATGCTGGAGGGCGACAAGCCCGCCTCGTCGAAGCTGGTGAAGCATATCGACCGCTGCCTGTCCTGCCTGTCCTGCATGACGACCTGTCCGTCGGGCGTGCATTACATGCATCTGGTCGATCTGGCGCGCGCCCGCATCCACGAAACCTATGAACGGCCCTTCGCGGACAAATGGCTGCGCAAGGTTCTGGCCTTCGTGCTGCCGAATCCGCAATTGTTCCGGCTGTCGCTGATCGGCGCCTGGCTGGGCAAGCCGTTCCTGAAAGGCCTGCCCGGTCCCATCGGTGCGATGTTCCGAATGGCGCCGAAATCGATCCCGAAACCGTCGGCCTGGGATGTGCCCCAGACGATCCCGGCGGAAGGCGTCAAACGCGGGCGGGTGGCGCTGATGACCGGCTGTGCGCAGCAGGTGCTGCAGCCCAAGATCAACGAGGCGACGATCCGCCTGCTGACCCGGATGGGAATCGAAGTGGTCGTGGCGCAGGGAGCGGGCTGTTGCGGTGCGCTGGTCCACCATATGGGCGACACCAAAACCAGCCACGGTCAGGCCGCCGCCAATATCCGCGCCTGGACACGGGAAATGGACGGCGATGGGCTGGACGCGGTGATCATCAACGCATCCGGATGCGGTACGACGGTCAAGGATTACGGCTTCATGTTCCGCACCGATCCGGTGCTGAGCGATGACGCCGCCCGCGTGTCGGCGATCACGAAGGACATCACCGAGTATCTGGACACAATCGGCGCGCCGAAACCGACCCGCAAACCGGACCTGACCGTCGCCTATCACTCCGCCTGTTCGATGCAGCACGGCCAGAAGATCACGGCCCTGCCGAAAACGCTGTTGAACCAGGCCGGGTTCAAGGTCGTCAGCCCCGCCGAGGGGCATTTGTGCTGCGGGTCCGCCGGGACCTACAACCTGCTGCAGCCGGAACTGGCCGAGCGGCTGAAGGCGCGCAAGGTCCGCAATATCGAGGCGACACAGCCGGATGTGGTGGCGGCCGGCAATATCGGCTGCATACAGCAGATCGCCGGCGGCACGGCCATCCCGGTGATCCACACGGTCGAACTGCTGGACTGGGTTACCGGCGGACCGGCACCCGACGGCCTACCCCTCTAACCGAAACGGCGGCGCAATAGATTGCTCAACCCGTCCACCAGAGTTACCGCAAGCAGGATGAGAAGCAGCAGCGCCGCCACCTGCGGATAATCCAGAAGCCGCAGGGAGCCGACGAGCTCGGTCCCGATACCGCCCGCGCCGACCATGCCCATTACCGTCGAGGCGCGGAAATTATACTCCCAGCGATACATGCTAACGTCGAAGAAGTTCGGAAGGACCTGCGGCAGGACGCCATGGGTGATGACCTGGACGCGGGTCGCGCCAGTGGCGGCGGCCGCCTCGATCGGGGCCGGATGGGCATGTTCGATCGCCTCGGCAAAGAACTTGCCGACCATACCGACCGAATGCAGCCCCAGCGCCAGAACGCCGGGCAGCATGCCGAAGCCGACCGCCGCGACGAAGACGATACCCATGATCAGTTCGGGGATCGAGCGCAGCGCGTTCAAGACTGACCGTGCCACGTGATAGGTCGCCTGATTGGGCGACGTGTTCCGCGCGGCCAGAAATGCCAATGGCACCGAGAAGAAGACCGCCAGTGCCGTTCCCGCAACCGACATCGCCACGGTATCGAGCATCGGCCCGACCCAGTTCCGCCAGCGGGAAAAATCGGGCGGTATCATTTCGCCGGTCATGGTCAGGATGGCCGGGATACCGTCCGCCATTCGCCCGCCGTCGAACAATCCCGTCACGTAGCCGCAGACCAGGATCGCCAGCGCGACCGGCACAAGGCGGAAAATGGCACCACGACGACTGCGGCGTTCGGTCGCCAGAATGTCCCCGATCCCGGATTGCGAGGCGGCCAACCCGCGTGTTCGTTCCGTCATGTACTTACCCTCGCCCACATTGAAAATCGACGAGGCACGGCGTCGTCCTTGATCGACGCCGTGCCCCGGTCAGGTCACTCGCCCTGCACGTTCTGGCGGATCGCCCGAATGATGTCGTAGTCGCTGTCCCGGATCGCCGCGAAACCGTCCGCCTTAAACGGTTTCAGGACACTGTCGCCGTCCGGCGTGCCCTTCTTCAGGCTCAGGAAGGCGTCGACGATCGCGGTCTTGAGTTCCGGCGCCATGTCCGAACGCATGACCCAGGGATATTGCGGGATCGAGTCCGAGTATCCGAGCACGACAATCTTGTCGCCGTCGATCGTGCCTTTCTGGATAAGGCGCTCGAAGATCGGTCGGCTCAGCCCGCCCACTTCCGCATTGCCCAGTTCGACATTGCGCGCGACGGCGTCATGGGCGCCCGTGAAATTCTCGGAATAGTCCTCGGACGGCATGATGCCGGCCTTCATCAACGTGTACTTCGGAGCGAAGTGACTGGAGGTCGACGCCTGATCGCCGAACGCGACATTGATGCCGCTGCCCTTGATCTGGTCCAGAGCCGTAAGGCCGGTATCCTTGCCGGCGATCAGAACCGATTGATAGGTCGTCGATCCGTCCTTGAGGCGCGCCGCGAAGGGCTCGATATCCAAATCGCCGCCCGCCATTCGGTCTTTGGCAATCGTGTAGGATGCCGGGCCGAAATAGGCGATGTCGATCCGGCCGAACCGCGTCGCCTCGATCATCGACGAATAGTCGGTCGTCACGACCAATTCGATTTCCTTGCCCAGAGCGGTCGCGAGATAGTCCTGCAAGGGCTTGTTGTCCTGAATGACCGTGGCCGCGTTTTCGTCAGGCAGGAGGGCGATCCGGAGCGTGTCCGGGTTGTAGTCCTGCGCCATGGCGGAAGTCGATACGAGGCCGGCCGTCAGAGCAGCGGCCACAGAAGTTAGAAAGCGTTTCATGCGTCATCTCCATTGTCGGATTGGAACTAGTCGGCAATTTCCGAAACCGGTCCGTAAATTCGGTCCAGAACGCCCTTGGTCAGGGCCGCGGGCGGCCCGTCGAACACCACCCGTCCTTCCGCCAGACCGATAATGCGGTCCGCGAATGTGCGGGCGTATTCAAGCTGATGCAGGCTGATGACGGCGGGAATCCGGTCCTGGCGGCAGATATCGCGCAGCAACCCAAGGACCCGGCGTGATGCCGCCGGATCCAGCGACGCAACCGGCTCGTCGGCCAGGACGATCCGCGGTCGCTGCGCGATGGCCCGCGCGATCCCGACGCGTTGCTGCTGCCCGCCCGAGAGGGCGTCACACCGGGTCAGCGCCTTTTCGAGCAAACCGACCCGATCCAGGCATTCCAGCGCCCAGCGCTTTTCGCCTTCGGGCATCGGCAGCATGGTGCGCCATGTCCCGTAATGACCCAACCGTCCGATCAGAATGTTCTGCAATGCCGTCAGCCGGCCGATCAATTGATGCTGTTGAAAGATCATCCCGGTTCCGCGGCGATGCGCGCGCAGGGTTTGGGCATTGCCCAACGTGCCTAGCCCCCGAACCGACACGGTGCCCCGGCTCGGAACGACCAGATGGTTCAGCGACCGCAGCAGCGTCGATTTCCCGGCCCCGGACGGACCCAGCAGAACGGTTACGGCGTCGTCGAATAGATCGAGGGACAGCGGCTTCAACGCCACTGTTCCGTTGCCGTAAACGACTTCGATCTCGGAAACGGAGATAAAGGGCTTCTGTGCCGCGTTCGACGGCACCGCCTCTCCGGATGCCGGCTCACCGGTGCCCTGCAAATCGGACAATTCCCTTTCGACAACAGACACGGTTCCCCCTTTCCGAGACCAATCGCGATCGCCGCGGCCAGCGGACGGTGGACCGCCGCAACCAGCTTGATTTCAAACAGGCTTACCAAACATTGTCTTTTGTAATGTTTGTGCCATTTAATTCGTGATAAACAATAATTAGAACCTTTGTCAGTTTTGTGACTCTTTGCGCAAACAAATCTAACGGATTGGAAAATGCCCATGCTTCGGCCCGCCTCAACGCCGCGCATCGTCTTGGCCCACAAAGTCCATTCGAGCGTCCGTGAGAAACTCTCCCGTGCCGGTGAAATCGTCGAAAACGTCGGTTCGGATCCCTGGTCCCGCGATGAATTGGCGGCACGATGCCGCGATGCGGATGCCCTGATGGCGTTCATGACGGAATGGATCGACGATGCCTTCCTGGCCGACTGTCCGAGGTTGCGCCTGATCGCCGGTGCCTTGAAGGGCTACAACAATTTCGACATGGACGCGTGCACCCGGCGTGGCGTCGCGGTCACCAACGTGCCGGATTTGCTGACCGCGCCGACCGCGGAATTGACGATCGGCCTGATGATCTCCGTCGCCCGACATATGCGTCCGGCGGAAGTCTATGTCCGGCAGGGGGGATTCAAAGGATGGCGCCCACTGTTTTATGGTGGCTCCATAAACGGATCGACCGTGGCGATCCTTGGTGCCGGTGCCGTCGGCCAGTCGGTCTTGAAGATGTTGAACGGCTTCGACTGCGAGCGCCTCTATGTCGACAAGAGGCCGCTATCGGCGGACATCGAAAGACAAGTGCAGGCGACCCGGACGGACATGGCGGAGGCGCTGCGGCGAGCGGATTTCGTTGTTCTCGGCCTGCATTTGACGCCGGCGACATTGCGGCTGGTCGACGATACCTTCCTGTCCGGAATGAAACGTGGCGCCTACCTGATCAATCCCGCGCGCGGATCGCTTGTGGACGAAGCCGCCGTCGCCAGAGCCCTGACCGGCGGGCAATTGGGCGGTTATGCGGCGGACACTTTCGAGATGGAAGATTGGACCCGTCCCGACCGACCGCGCCACATTCACCCTGACCTGCTGAACAGCGACAGAACCGTCCTGACACCGCATATCGGCTCCGCCGTCTCGCAAGTGCGCGAACAGATCGAAATGTCGGCGGCGGACAGTATTCTGTCGATGCTTGCGGGTGCCCCTCCGGAAACATTGGTGAACCCCGCTTCCCTCCGTCACCGTGCCGAGGCGGTCGGATGCTGAACCTGTCGCAAGTCGAAGCCTTCGTCGCAGTTGCCGAAGCCGGTGCGTTCGGCGCCGCGGCGTCCCGCCTGGGCCTGGCCCAACCGACCGTGTCCCAGCAGATCGGAAAGCTGGAGGAGACGCTCGGAGTGACGCTGTTCAAACGCGGCCGCAACAATTCGCCGCTGACACAGCACGGGTTTCGGCTTCTGCCGCATGCCCGTGCATTGCTCGATTCGGCAAAGGCATTCTCAAAAGCCGCGCGGGAAAACTGCTTGCGCATCGGCTGCAGCGGAAACGTCGCGTCCTACATCATCGCCGAGGACCTCAAACGCTTTCTGGATACCGAGGAGCCGCCGGCCGCCTGGACCATCGAAGCGGGCCAGAACCCCGAGCTCGGCCCAAAGGTTGCCAGAGGAATCCTCGATATCGCCGTGATGGAATGGGCGCCCGCCGATCCGGGATTGCAGGTCCGACCCTGGCGGACGGAAGCACTGACCCTCATCGCGGCGGGTGGTTCCTCGCTTGCCAAGGCAGGCCGGATCCCTCCCGAAGAACTGGGTACCCTGGATCTGATCGGCGGCGAGGCGCATAGCGGTACCGGCACCGCCCTTCGCCAGGCATTGGGGCGCCACGCGGACAATTTGCGCGTGACCTGCAATCTGGGCAGCACCGAGGCGGTTAAGGATGCCGTCGCCGCCGGTCTCGGCGCCTCGATCGTCATGGAAAGGGCCGTTCGAAGCGACCTCAATTCCGGGCGACTGGCCGCGATTCAGATCGATGGTATCCGGATCGAGAAACCGCTGTATCTGGCGATCCCGGAGGAGGCGACGTCCAGCACCGCGGCCCGATTTGCCGATTACCTTATGGCGACGACCGTGCCGGCCGATACCGGGACATCGACACCGATATAGGAAACTCACTCCGCCGCGGCAGCGACGATCTCGCCCTCGATCAGGGTCCGGCACAAGCCATGCAACCGCTGCTTCAGGACATGATCGTTGGTGAAACTCAGGATCCCCTGCGAGAAGATATAGGAGAACAGAAGCATCGCGCGGGCCTCGGCCTCCTCATCGCTATAGCCGCATTCCCGAAACAGGCCGGCGGTATAGTCGAGACGCCGCTGATCGACGGATTCGACGACCTCCGCGACGCGCGGATCCCGCCGGGCCCAACTGCGCATCGCCAGTTCCAGCGCCCCGCCCCGCCCAGGCCGGCGCGAATTCACGACGATGTCCAGCATATAGCGGATGCGATCCGCGGCGCTGCCGCCCGATGCCTCGGCGCGGGAGATGACCAATTGGACATGCCACCGGTCCAGCACCGCGCCCAGCAACTCGGCCCGGTCTTTGAAATGCCAATAGAAGCTGCCCTTCGTGACGCCCAGATGTTTGGCCAGGGCTTCGACATTCAGGGACCGAGACCCGCTGTCCGACAGGGTACGATATGCGGCCTGAACCCAATCCTCCCGGGTCAGCCGCGCGCTGGTCGCACCATCCCCTTGTGACTTACGTCCCACGACCCCTCCTCCCACTTTTCGTATTTTTATTGCGCCGCAGCATGGATCAGGATCATTTTTTTCCATACGCAGGCGTATTGACGACGCATTCTGCCTTCGGTACAAACCATACGCAAGCGTATGGAACTGGTTGGTCGATACGGAAATCTATTCCTTGTCGGTTTCGATACAGCGCCATTAGGATAACGCCAACGATAAGAATTGGCAGCCGGGTCGACCTCGAAAACGGGGCGGCAAGTAAAGCGGCGCCAGGGCAAGAGGGAGGTACCGACTGGTCATGACCGGTTCGCAAACCTATTCGGCTGCGGCGATGCCGCCGTCAGCCGATCTGCCGAATCTCGACATCTACGACACGTTCCCGAAACTGTTGCGGTATAACGCGCAGCGGCACGGAACGCGGCCGAGCATGCGCGAAAAGAACTACGGCATCTGGCAGTCCTATACCTGGGCTGACGTGAAGGACGAGGTGTTCCGCTTCGCCGCCGGCATGAAGGAATTGGGCGTCGAGCGCGGCGACAAGATCGCGATCATCGGCGACAATAGGCCGCGGATGTACTGGACCATTTGCGTCGCGCAATGCCTGGGCGCGGTCCCTGTGCCCGTCTATCAGGATTCCGTCGCGGCGGAGATCCACTATCCGCTGGAACATGCCGAAGTCCGCTTCGCCGTGGTCGAGGACCAGGAACAGGTCGACAAGCTGCTGTCGATCAAGGACCGCCTGCCGAAGCTGGAAACCATCATCTATGACGAGCCGCGCGGCGTGCGCGACTATCCGCAGGCCTTCCTGCATCATTACGACGTGGTGGTGGCCCGCGGCGCGGAATTGCTGGCGCAGAATCCGACCCTGATCGACGACGAGGTCGACAAGGGTCAGCATGACGATATTTCGATCATCCCCTACACCTCGGGCACGACGGGCAATCCGAAGGGTGTCAGCCTGAGCTTCCGCAACGTGATGCGGGCGGCCTATAACGGTGCGATTTTCGAAGGCCTGCGGTCGACGGATGAAAGCCTGGCCTATCTGCCGATCGCCTGGATCGGGGATCACATCTTCTCCTACGGGCAGGCCTTCATCTGCGGGTTCTGCGTCGCCTGTCCGGAGAATTCCGAAACGGTCCTCACCGACCTGCGGGAATTGGGTCCGACCTATTTCTTCGCGCCGCCGCGTATCTTCGAGAACATCCTGACCACGGTGATGATCCGGATGGAAGATGCCGGGACGTTGAAGCGCAAAATGTTCCATTTCTTCATGGATCATGCCCGCAAGGTCGGGGTCAAAATCCTGGACGGCAAATCCGTCGGCCTGGTCGACCGCCTGACCTATGGGTTGGGCGAATTGCTGGTCTACGGACCGCTGAAGAACGTCCTGGGGCTGACCCGGGTGCGCATCGGCTATACGGCCGGCGAGGCGATCGGGCCGGACATCTTCTCCTTCTACCGCTCGATCGGGGTCAACCTGAAGCAGCTCTACGGGTCGACCGAGGCGGCGGTGTTCATCACCATTCAGCCGAACGGCGAGATCTATGACGACACCGTCGGCACGCCTGCGCCGGAGGTCGAACTGCGGATCGCCGAAAGCGGCGAGGTCATGTTCCGCAGCCCGGGCGTCTTCGTCGAATATTTCAAGAACCCGGAAGCCACGAAATCCGCCAAGACCGAGGATGGCTGGGTCCATACCGGCGACGCGGGCTTCGTCGACGACCGCGGCCACCTGAAGATCATCGACCGGGCCAAGGATGTCGGGAAGCTGAACAACGGCACGCTGTTCGCGCCGAAATACATCGAGAACAAGCTGAAGTTCTTCCCGAATATCAAAGAGGTCGTCGCCTTCGGACATGAGCGGGATTATTGCGCCTGCTTCATCAACATCGACCTGGAAGCCGTCGGAAGCTGGGCGGAGCGGAACAACCTCTCCTATGCCTCCTATCAGGACCTGTCGTCGCGCAAGGAAGTCTACGAGATCGTCAGGGCGCATGTGGAAAAGGTGAACCGCGACCTCAGCCAGGAAGAAATGGTGGCGGGATCGCAGATCAAACGCTTCCTGCTGCTGCCCAAAATGCTGGACGCGGATGACGGCGAACTGACCCGGACCAGCAAGGTGCGGCGCGGCTTCATCGCCGAGAAATACCAGCCGCTGATCGATGCGCTGTACGATCCGAACGCCAAGACCGGAACGATCAAGAGCGAGATTACCTTCGAGGACGGACGCAAGGGCATGCTGGACGCTACGGTCGACATCGTCGACGTGGAACAGTTCACGCCGGCCGGCGGGGGATTCAAGGCCGCGGCGGAATAAGACCGCGCGCCGGAAACAATAAAGAAGAAACGGTCGGGCCACACGCCTGGGCGAGGGAGGTTAGGGTTTGAACGATACCGCATCCACAGCGCGGGATTCCGCGTCGACGGATCCCGGCGGCAAGCCGGGCCGGATCGGCGACGTCATCCTGCGGGTCGAAAACATCACCATGCGCTTCGGCGGGGTGAAGGCGATCAGCGACGTGTCCTTCGACATCCGCAAGGGCGAGGTCCGGTCGATCATCGGGCCCAACGGCGCCGGCAAATCGTCGATGCTGAACGTGGTCAACGGCTTCTACCAGCCGCAGGAAGGCTCGATCTGGTACAACGGCAAGACCTACAGCCCGATGCGCCCGCATGACGCGGCATCGAACGGCATTGCCCGCACCTTCCAGAACATCGCGCTGTTCAAGGGCATGACGACCCTGGACAACATCATGACGGGCCGCATCCTGAAACAGAAGGCGTCCCTGCTGGAGCAGGCCTTCTATATCGGCCGCGGCCGGTCGGAAGAACTGGAACACCGCGAATTCGTCGAAGAAGTCATCGACTTCCTGGAAATCCAGGCGATCCGGAAGACGCCGGTCGGCCGCCTGCCCTATGGGCTGCAGAAGCGGGTCGAACTGGGCCGGGCATTGGCCGCGCAGCCGACATTGCTGCTGCTGGACGAACCGATGGCGGGCATGAACCTCGAAGAAAAAGAGGACATGTCGCGCTTCATCATCGACGTGAACGAACATTTCGGAACGACCATCGCCCTGATCGAACACGATATGGGCGTCGTCATGGACCTGTCCGACCGCGTCGTGGTCCTGGATCACGGATCTCTTTTGGCCGATGGAACGCCGGACGAAGTCCGTAAGAACCAGGCTGTTATCGACGCCTATCTTGGCGTGGCGCACGACTGACGGGGATAGACACATGGAAACGTTTGCCAATCTTCTGGGCGTCGACCCCTTCTCCATCTGGTTCTTCTTCGAAGTCCTGATCGGCGGCCTGATGGCCGGGGTGATGTACTCCCTGGTCGCGCTGGGCTTTGTGCTGATCTTCAAGGCGTCGAGCGTGTTCAACTTTGCCCAGGGCGTGATGGTCCTGTTCGCGGCGCTGAATTTCGTCGGATTCCTGGAGGTATTCAGCGATCTGCCTGTCGTCTTGCAGGTCGCCCTCGCCTTCATCGTGACGATGGGCGTCATGATCCTGCTGGCGCTGGTGGTCGAGCGTGTCGTGCTGCGGCCGCTGGTGAACCAGGCGCATATCTCCCTGTTCATGGCCACGATCGGGATCGCCATTTTCCTGGAAGGCTTCGGGGAATTGATCTGGGGCTCCAACATCAAGCCGCTGGACATCGGCATTCCCGATGACGTGACCTTCGTCGGCGACGCGATGATCCAGGACTCCGACCTGTTCGCCGCAATCGTCGCCAGCATCCTTGTCGTGACGCTGGCGCTGTTCTTTCACTACACCCGGATCGGGCGGGCGTTGCGCGCGGTGGCGGACGACCACCAGGCGGCCCTTTCGATCGGGATTCCGCTGAACCACATCTGGATCATCGTCTGGTCGGTGGCCGGTTTCGTGGCCCTCGTCGCGGGCATCATGTGGGGGTCGAAACTCGGCGTTCAGTTCTCCTTGTCGATCCTGGCACTGAAAGCATTGCCGGTGCTGATCCTGGGCGGGTTCACGTCCATTCCCGGCGCCATTGTCGGTGGGCTGATCATCGGCGCCGGCGAGAAGCTGGCCGAGATCTTCCTGGTCGATGCCATTCAGACCTATATCTACAGCGGCTTCCCCGCCGCGATCGAAGAATGGTTCGCCTACATTCTCGCGCTCGGTTTCCTGGTGTTCCGACCCCAGGGACTGTTTGGCGAAAAGATCATCGAGCGCGTGTGAGGAGCCTTTAAGCCATGTTCTACCGCGAAGCAGGCCAATTCAAAACGAGCTACGCCGCCGATCAGCAGATGCTGCCGATCCCGATGGACCGGTACTTTGTCATCGGTGTCGTCCTGGTCGCCGCAATCCTGATACCGGCCTTCGGATCCCAGTACTGGATCGAATCGATCATGGTGCCAGTGCTGATCCTGTCGATCGCCGCGATGGGGCTGAACATCTTGACCGGTTATGCAGGGCAGCTGTCGCTCGGTACCGGCGGGTTCATGGCGGCCGGTGCCTATATGTCGTACAAGGTCGCGACGAACATGCCGGACTTCCTGCCGGTCTGGATTCCGGTCCTCGTCGGCGGCCTGTTCGCCGCCGCCGTCGGCATCGCGTTCGGATTGCCCAGCCTGCGGATCAAGGGCTTCTATCTGGCGGTGGCGACCCTGGCCGCGCAGTTCTTCCTGCTCTGGCTGTTCCAGTCGATCCCGTGGTTCGTGAACAATTCCGTCTCCGGCGTGCCCTCCGCACCGCCGACAACGATCCTCGGCTATCACGTCACCGGCGCACAGGCGATCCCGGAGGCGAAGTATCTCTTCGTCCTGACCTTCGTGGTAATCCTGGCGATCATTGCGCGCAACATGGCGCGCAGCCGTGTCGGACGCAGCTGGATGGCGATCCGCGACATGGACATCGCGGCGGAGCTGATCGGCATCCGGCCGCTGCAGACCAAGCTCAGCGCCTTCGCCATCAGCTCCTTCTACTGCGGCGTTGCCGGTGCGCTCTGGTCCTTCTGCTACATCAATACGGTGGAGCCGACGGCCTTCGACATCGGCCGGTCCTTCGACGTCCTGTTCATGGTCATCATCGGCGGGCTCGGCTCTGTTCTGGGCGCCTTTCTCGGTGCGGCCTTCATCTTCCTGCTGCCGATCTTCCTGAACAACGTGCCCGGCTGGTTCGGTCTGGAAATCGCGACCGACATCGTCGCGCATCTGGAGTTCATGATCTTCGGCGCGGCGATCATCTTTTTCCTGATCGTCGAACCGCACGGATTGGCGCGTCTGTGGCAGATCGCGAAGGAGAAATTGAGATTGTGGCCGTTCCCGCACTAAGCTTTCGGGAGCGAACAAGTGCCGTCGAGAGAGAACGGCGCCGCCGCTAAGACCCAAACCCTCGGGGATAAGAGGGCGGTAAAACGACCTATAACAAGGAGGAAATGTACCATGTTGGTGAGACGTTTGATGACAAAGCCCAAGGCCCTGATGGGTCTGGCGCTGGGCGCAGCGGTCGGTGTCAGCGCCTTTGCGGCCGGCACCGCCTCGGCCCAGGAACAGGTTATTCCGTCGACGGTCTACCGGACCGGTCCGTACGCGCCGGGTGGCGTGTCGCTGGCCGACGGTTACGCCGACTATTTCACGCTGATCAACGAACGCGACGGCGGCGTCAACGGCGTCAAATTCAAGGTTGTCGAGTGCGAAACCGGTTACAACACCGACCGCGGCGTCGAGTGCTATGACCGTACGAAGAACGAAGGCGGCGGTGCGACCGTCTACAGCCCGTGGTCGACCGGCATCACCTATGCCCTGATCGAAAAAGCCACCCAGGACAAAATTCCGATCCTGTCCATGGGCTATGGCCGGACCTCGGCGGCGGCGGGCCAGTACTTCCCGTACGTCTTCAACTTCCCGTCAACCTACTGGAACCAGGCCACGGCCATCGTCCAGTATATCGCGAACCAGGAAGGCGGCCTCGACGCGCTGCGGGGTAAGAACTTCGCCTATATCTATCTGGACCACCCCTATGGGAAGGAGCCGCTGCCGACGCTGGACGTTCTGGCTGCGAAGTTCGGTTTCTCCTATGACCGCTACCCGGTGCCGCCGGCGTCGATGACGGAACAGAAGTCGATCTGGCTGAAAATCCGCCGTCAGCGTCCGGACTACGCCATCATGTGGGGCTGGGGCGCGATGAACGGCACGGCCGTCAACGAAGCCGCGGCGATCAAGTTCCCGATGGACAAGTTCATCGGCAACTGGTGGGCCGCGGGCGAAGACGCCGTCGAAGCCGCAGGCGACGGCGGTGTCGGCTACAAGGCTGCGACCTTCCATGGTGCGGGCGACGACTATCCGGTCTATGCCGACCTGAAGAAGCACGTCTATGACGCCGGCAAGGCCGCCGGTAAGGGCGATCAGTGGGGCCGTGTGCTCTACAACCGCGGCGTTGCCAACGCGATCTATGTCGTTGAGGCGGTCAAGCTGGCCCAAAGCAAATACGGCAACCGCGTCATCACCGGCGAGGAAATGCAGTGGGCTCTGGAGAACCTCGATCTGTCGGAAGACGACATCGCGGCGATCGGCGCCAAGGGCCTGGTCCCGCCGGTTACGGTCACCTGCGAAAACCACGAAGGTCAGAACCCGGCGGTCCTGATCCAGCAGTGGAACGGCAAAGAGTATGAGATCGTTTCGGATTGGATCCCGGCCATGGCCGATCTGACCCGTCCGATCCTGGAAGAAGAAGCCGCGAACTACGCCAAAGAGCAGGGCCTGGAAGCCCGCAGCTGCTCGTAAGGCGCGGATAAAGCGGAACTAGCGTAAGCGTTAAGCCGAATAGGGAGACACCGAATGAGCGTCCAAGCAACCGATCTGGCAGGTCAGGCCGCCGTAACGGAACCGCTGCTGCAGATCAACAACGTGGAAGTGATCTACGACCACGTGATCCTGGTGCTCAAAGGTGTCTCCCTGTCGGTCCCCGAGGGCGGGATCGTCGCCCTGCTGGGCGCCAACGGCGCGGGCAAAAGCACGACACTGAAATCGATATCCAACCTGTTGCGCGCCGAACGCGGCGAAGTAACCAAAGGGACGATCGAACTGGCGGGGGAGAAGGTTCAGCACCTGACCGCCAACGACCTGGTCAAGCGCGGCTGCGTTCAGGTGATGGAAGGCCGTCATTGCTTCGAGCATCTGACGGTGGAAGAAAATCTGATGACCGGGGCCTACACGCGCGGTAACAGCAGCGAAGTCAAAGCGGACCTGGAACTGGTCTATGAATATTTCCCGCGCCTGAAGGAACGGCGCAAAAGTCAGGCCGGATACACCTCCGGCGGCGAGCAACAGATGTGCGCGATCGGCCGCGCCCTGATGGCCCGCCCCAAGCTGATCCTGTTGGACGAACCGTCCATGGGTCTGGCGCCGCAGCTCGTGGAGCAGATTTTCGAGATCGTGAAACGCCTGAACGAGGATGAAGGCGTCACCTTCCTGCTGGCAGAGCAGAACACCAACGTCGCCCTGCGCTATGCCGATTACGGCTATATCCTGGAGAACGGCCGCGTGGTGATGGACGGCGCGGCGGATGCCCTGCTGTCGAACGAGGACGTGAAGGAATTCTATCTCGGCCTGTCCACGGAAGGCCGCAAGAACTTCCGCGAAGTGAAACACTACAAGCGCCGCAAACGCTGGCTGTAAGGATGTTATGACCGACTTTTTCGACGCCTTTGAGACCGAAAGCGCCGATGCGCGGGCGGACCGTCAATTCGGCCAGTTGAAGGCGCAGGTCGCTTTCGCCAA
Organism: Pacificispira sp.; assembly: GCF_965228185.1. Classification (NCBI taxonomy): domain Bacteria; kingdom Pseudomonadati; phylum Pseudomonadota; class Alphaproteobacteria; order Rhodospirillales; family Aestuariispiraceae; genus Pacificispira; species Pacificispira sp. Next base: position 773,422 of record NZ_CBDDHE010000002.1, read on the forward strand.
GGCAAAAGCCCCTTACTTCCAGAACAGCCTGGCCGATGTCGATCCGGACGGTCTGAAAGACGCCTCGGCACTGGCGGCCCTGCCGCTGGTTCGCAAGTCGGATCTGCTGGAGAAACAGAAGGCCACGCCGCCCTTCGCGGGCATGACGTCGACACCGGTTTCCGGCCTGGCGCGGCTCTATATGTCGCCCGGTCCGATCCTGGACCCGGACGGCCATTCCCCGAAGAACGATTGGTGGCGCTTCGGACGTGCCGTCTGGGCCGCCGGTTTCCGGCCCGGCGATATTGTCGCCAATTGCTTCTCATATCACCTGACGCCGGCCGGCCGCATGTTTGAAGAAGCCGCCCATGCCTGCGGTGCGGTGGTCCTGCCGGCAGGGATCGGCAATACGGAAGCCGTCGTCCATGCGATGAGCCTGTTCGGCGCGACCGGATATGCGGGAACGCCGGATTATCCAAAGGCGCTGTTGGACAAGGCGGACGAGTTGGGCGTCGATCTGTCATCCCTGAAGAAACTGTCGGTAGGGGCCGGACCGCTTTTCCCCTCCATGCGCCAGGATTATCACGACCGGGGACTAACCTGCCTGCAGAACTACGGCACGGCCGATCTGGGCTGCGTCGCCTATGAAAGCGACGCCATGGAAGGACTAATCACCGAGGAAGGCGTGATCGTCGAAATCGTCCGCCCCGGCACCGGAACGCCCGTGCCCGAAGGCGAGGTCGGGGAGGTCGTGGTGACCCTGCTGACCAATCCGGACTATCCGCTGATCCGTTTTGCGACGGGCGATCTGTCGGCGATCCTGCCCGGAATAAGCCCCTGCGGACGCACGGCGCCGCGCATCAAGGGTTGGATGGGCCGCGCCGATCAGACCGCCAAGATCCGCGGCATGTTCGTGCGGCCCTCCCAGGTCGCGGAGATCGTCGCCCGTCATGCGGAAATCGCCAAGGCCCGGGTCGTCATCGCCTCCGACGAGGCCAAAAAGGACGTCATGACCGTCCAATGCGAATGCACCGGCGACATCGACGCCGCCCGCATCGCCGAGACCGTTCAGAGCGTCACCAAGCTGAACGCCAAAGTGGCCCTTGTGGAGCCCGGCACTCTGCCCAACGATGGCAAGGTCATCGACGACACGCGCGATTTTACGTCCTGACGCCTTCGCGGCGGGCAGGACCCGTTTCGAAGGAGATTACCGATCATGCCCGCATGGGACCTGCTGTTGCCCTTCATGGCAGCCACCATCGTTTTCGCCATCATGCCCGGTCCTGCGCTGCTTTATACCGCGGCACAGACCTTGGCTCATGGCCGTCAGGGCGGCTTCATGGCGGCGTTGGGCATTCACATGGGCGGATTCGCCCATGTCGCCGGGGCGGCACTGGGTCTGTCGGCCCTGTTCGCGCTGGTTCCGACGCTCTATGCGGGACTGAAAATCGCCGGTGCGGTCTATCTGATCTATATCGGCTATCGCATCATCCGCAGCCGCTTCGACCCGAATGCGGACATTCCCGACGGGAAGCCGGCGCGGAACGGTAAACGTGCCTTCCTGCAAAGCGTTACGGTTGAGGTTCTGAATCCGAAGACGGCGCTGTTCTACATCGCCTTCCTGCCGCAATTCGTCGACCCGTCCGCGATCCTGCCGATCTGGGCGCAGATGCTGATTCTGGGAACGGTCGTGAACATTGCCTTCTCCCTCGCCGATGTCGTGGCGGTTCTGCTGACATCGGCCGTCATGACGGGGCTGAAACGCGGCGAAAAGGCCATCCGGATCGCGCGTTGGGCCGGCGGATCCATCCTGATCGGGCTGGGCGTCCATCTCGCCGTATCCGAACGATGACGGTAATCGGGTACCTGCCCCGAAATTGCCTTATTTTCACCTCTTAAAACGCCGCTCGAAATTCCAATATCTAAGGCGCTGAGACCTCCCCTCTCACCGGGGCGCCCCCCCAATGGCCCCGGAGCGACTTCCAGGAACGAAGTCGTTGCAACCGCGATAGGCGGCCGCCGGTATCCCCCCCACCGGCGGCCGCCACCCTTTTTAGCCCCCCTTTGGCGCGAATTGATGGATCTATGACCTATGCGCCAGCCCGACCGGCTGGCAAAGTGTCCGGCACGATCAACAAACGGTGTCCCGATGACCGACCGTGAAATCGCCCTGATCCTTTGGCCCCAATTTCAGATGCTGGACGTGATCGGTCCCCTGGAAGCGTTCACCATGGCCAACCGCTTCGCCGGGCCGCATTACCGGACCGTCCTGTTATCCGCCCGCGGCACGGAGGCGGTCAGCAGCAGCGGCTACAGCCTGGGACCGGCCCAGCATCTGTATGATTGCGACCCGAACCGCTTCGACACCGTAATTGTTCCGGGCGGGCTGGGGGTTCATGCGATGCGGGACGACGACGCGCTGATGGACTGGTTGCGTCGCGGCAGCCGCGAGGTCCGACGCCTTTGTTCGGTTTGCAGCGGCGCCTTCCTGCTGGCGGAAGCAGGCTTGTTGTCCGGGCGGCGGGCCGTGACCCATTGGGAATCGGTGCCGCGCCTGACCAGCGAATTTCCGTCCGTTCAGGTGGAACCCGACGCGCTGTACTGTCAGGACGGCAATATCTGGACGGCGGCCGGCGTGACATCCGGTATGGACATGGCGTTGGCGCTGATCGAACAGGATCTCGGTCGGTCGGTCGCGCTGGCGACGGCGCGGGAGTTGGTTCTCTATCTGAAGCGTCCCGGCGGCCAATCGCAATTTTCCTCCGAACTGCTGGCCCAGGAGCGTGGCGGATCGGCCTTCGACACGCTGATGGGTTGGCTGTTCAACCATCTGGACCGGCCGATCGATGTCGAGACGATGGCCGACCGTGCGGCGATGAGCCGCCGCAGCTTTCAGCGCCGTTTCACCGAAACCTTCGGCATGCCGCCCGCCAAATTCGTCGAACGCGCCCGTGTCGACGCCGCCCGGCGCGACCTGGAAGACGGCGCGCGCGGTCTGGAACGGGTCGCAGCGGCGAGAGGCTTCGGCGACGCCGAGCGGATGCGCCGGTCCTTTCAACGCGTGCTGGGCCTGTCACCGGCGGAATACCGCGACCGATTCCGCACCGCCAGCCGAACCGCCTGACCCCGGAGACCGCCATGCGCCATATTCAACCATCCCAGTTCACCGGCGACCGCCCCTGGGCCGCGCTGGACATCGAATGCTTCGACGCCGCGACGGTACGGCTGCATTGGACCGATGAGGCCTATATCTGGCACGTCAATGACGGGCCGGAGGTCTTTGCCCTGCTGACCGGCGCGGTGCGCATGCATATCCGCGATGCAGAAGGTCATGAAGCCCACATCGACATGACGCCCGGCGATATCGTCCATTGCACGGAAGGCGACGAGCACCGTGCGGAACCGCTGGAACCGTCCCGCATTCTGGTCGTCGAAAGGCCCGGCTCCGTCTAAGCCGGTGGGCGGCCCGCACCGTCATCCCGATTGACAGGCAATGCACCGCCCCGCACCCTGCGGCCGTTAGGCAGGTCGACGATGTCGATAGTTGAGGGGCGACAATCAAACAATGCTGACGGTGCACGCCACCACGATCGCCATTGACGGGCGCGGCGTATTGTTGCGCGGCAGACCGGGATCGGGGAAATCCGACCTGGCGCTGCGCTTGATTGAGGACGGCGCCGAGCTTGTCGCCGACGACCAAACCGCCCTGAGCGCCGAGGACGGACAGGTCATCGCGTCCGCCCCGGCCGCCCTGTCCGGCCTGTTGGAAGTGCGCGGCGTCGGCATTGTCACCCTGCCCTACCGCGAATCCGTCGCCTTGTCGCTGCTGGCCGACCTGGACGCGAAACCGGTCCGCCTGCCGGAGGCAACCGACGATACGATCAGCGGCATCCGTCTTCCCCGCGTGGCCGTCGCGCCATTTGAGGCCTCGGCCCCCGCGAAGCTGCGCCTTGCCCTGCGCCAGGGCGTCGGTGTGGTGCCATGACCGGCAATCGCGACACTTTGGACCTGGTTCTGGTCACGGGCATGTCCGGCGCCGGCCGATCGACCGCTCTGGCGGTGCTGGAGGATCTGGGATTCGAAGCAGTGGACAACCTGCCGCTGACCTTCCTGGCCCGGCTGGCGCAATCGATCCGCGAGGACCGGCACGCCGCCCCCATTGCCATCGGGGTCGATATCCGAAGCCGCGATTTCGGTGTCGGCACGCTGCAGGTTGAGATCGACAAGCTGAAGAATGCCGACGGATTGCGGATCACGACCGTCTTCCTGGACTGCGACGATGATGAGTTGCTGCGCCGGTTCACCGAAACCCGGCGGCGTCATCCGCTGGCAGCCGACCGTCCGGTCGCCGACGGAATCCGTCTGGAACGCCGCGCCATTGCGCCTTTGGCCGAGCGGGCGGACATGATGGTCGACACGACGGGTCTGACGGTCTGGGAGTTCAAGCAGCGCATGACCTCGCTGTTCGGCGGCGGAGCCGCGGTCGGCGCGGCGATCACGGTCATGTCCTTTTCCTATCGCCGTGGCGTCCCGCGAGAGGCGGATATGGTGCTGGATGTCCGCTTCCTGAAGAACCCGCATTACGACCCGGCCCTGCGCGATCTGACCGGTCTGGACCCGGCGGTCGGCGAGGCCATCGCCGCCGATCCGGACTGTGCGGGCTTCCTTCAGGACCTGCAGACGCTGCTGGCGCGGGTATTGCCGCGACAGGAGACAGAGGGAAAAAGCTATCTGACCATTGCATTCGGCTGCACGGGCGGCAAACATCGGTCAGTCTATATGGCTGAGAGATTGGCTTTATGGCTGACGGATCAGGGGCGCGCGGCGTATCGTTTCCACCGGGATATGCCGAAGCCGGATGCCGGAAAGGCAAACAGGGACGGTCTGGAGAAGGATAGCGCATGATCGGACTGGTACTGGTGACCCATGGCGGGTTGGCGCGGGAATTCGTCGCGGCAATGGAACATGTGGTCGGCCCGCAGGAAAAGGTGACCGCGATCTGCATCGGTCCCGACGACGATATGGAACGGCGGCGCGTCGACATATTGGAGGCGGTGAAATCCGTGGAGTCGGGCGAAGGCGTGGTGCTGCTGACCGATATGTTCGGCGGGACCCCGTCCAACCTGGCGATTTCGATCATGGACCAAGCCAAGGTTGAAGTGATCGCCGGGCTGAACCTTCCCATGCTGATCAAGCTGGCCAAGGTCCGGTCGGTGGAGCCGCTGGACAAGGCGGTCGCATTGGCGCAGGAAGCGGGCACGAAATACATCAATGTGGCCAGCACTCTGCTGGGATGATCATGCGTACATTGACGATCCGAAATTCGCGCGGATTGCACGCGCGCGCCGCCGCGCAATTCGTCCAAACGGCCGAGAAGTTCGACGCCGAGATCGAGGTTTCCAAGGACGGACAGACCGTGACGGGCACATCGATCATGGGGTTGATGATGCTGGCCGCCGCCAAGGGAACCAGCATCGACGTCCGCGCCGAGGGGCCTGAGGCCGAGGCGGCGCTGGCCGAAATCGTGGCTTTGGTGGAGGCCGGTTTCCACGAGGAGAATTGACGCCGCCATGTCCGCAAAGGTCCCATCCGATGCGAGAACCGGCGAAACGATCCTGCAGGGGATCGGCGTTTCGCCCGGCGTCGCCTTTGGCCGGATTACGCTGATCGACGCTGCGGGCTATGGCGTTTCCGATCACACGATCGGCGCCGACGGTCTGGCCCAGGAAATCGAGAGATTGGACAAGGCGGTCCGTAAGAGCCGCCGCCAGATCCTGGCGCTGAAACGGATTCGCGGACGGCTGCCCGACGCAGCGGCGGCAGAACTGGGCGATATTCTGGAAGCCCATGTCCAGATGCTGGGCGATTCCCGCCTGGTGCGCGGCGCGCGCAAACGCATTCAGGACGAGGGCCGCAACGCCGCCGCGGCGATGAAGGCGGAATGCGACGCCATCGTCACCGGCTTCCAGGCCATGGATAACCGATATCTTGCCGCCCGCGCCGACGATGTGCGCGAAGTCGCCTATCGTGTGCTGCGGAACCTGACCGACGCCCCGAAAAACGCCTTTGCCGGCGCGCCGGAGGGATCGGTCGTCCTGTCCGAGAGCATCAGTCCCGCCGATACGGCAATGATGGATCCGGGCCGTATCAACGGCTTCGCCGCGTCCCAGGGCGGTGCGCAGAGCCATACCGCGATCCTGGCGCGGTCACTGGGCATCCCGGCCGTGCTGGGGCTAGGTGCCTTTCACGCCCCGTCCCCAGGGACCGAGGTCATCCTGGACGGTACCGAAGGGGTCGTGATTCTGCGCCCGGCCCCGGCGACCGAAGCGCGTTATCGCGACAAACATGCCAAGCAAGTCCGCGACCAACGCCGCCTCGAAGCGCTGATCGACGAGCCCGCGGCGACCCGCGACGGCGTCACGGTGCGGCTGGAGGCCAATCTGGAACTGCCCCGCGAGGCGGAAATCGCCTCTCGCAACGGCGCAGACGGCGTCGGCCTGTTCCGTACCGAATTCATGTTCATGAACCGCGACACGCCGCCGGACGAAGACGACCAGTACACGGCGCTGGCGGAAGTGGTGCGGGCGATGAAAGGCCGTCCCGTCACCATCCGCACCATGGATGTCGGTGGCGAGAAACTGGCCTATGCCCTCGGCGACGATCTGGCGCCCTCCCCCAACCCCGCATTGGGTTTGCGTGCGATCCGGCTGTCGCTGAAACGGCCCAAACTGCTGGAAACCCAACTTTGCGCCATCCTGCGGGCCGGGGCGCACGGTCCGGTGCGCATCCTTTTGCCCATGATCGCGACTGCGGGCGAAGTCCGGCAGGTCCGGGAAATCCTGGGCCGTGTCGCAAAGCGTCTGCGCCGGCGCGGGGTCGATTTCGCCGATCCGCTGCCGCCCCTGGGCGTCATGATCGAAGTGCCGGGCGCGGCGATCGCGGCCGATTCCCTGGCCCAGGTGGCGGATTTCTTCGCCATCGGCACCAATGATTTGACCCAGTACACCCTGGCCATCGACCGGACGGACGAACAGGTCGCCCATCTCTATAACCCGCTGCATCCGGCGGTGCTGCGGCTGATGGATTTCGCGGTTCAGGCGGCGCTTCGGGCGCGCATTCCGGTGTCGGTCTGTGGCGAGATCGCCGGCGATCCTCGCTTCACCGCGCTGTTGGTCGGTCTCGGCATTCGCGACCTGTCCATGGCGTCGACCAGCCTATTACGGGTGAAACAACGAATCCGCCAGATCGAGTTCACCGCCGCCGCCAATCGCGCCCGCATGGTGATGGAGAGCCATGACAGCGGCCGCATCCGGATGCTTCTGGACGATCTGAACGGTCTGAACTGACCGGAAGACCGCCCCCGAATCCGAAATGTGCCGTTCCAATGACGGCTTTGTGTAATGGGTTTGCTAAGCCCTTGGCGGAAAAGCTTGAAAAGCTTCACTTGAATTAGGGCAGAAGGCTTTTATAAACTCAACCCGCTACGCAATTGGGGTTGCCGTGCGCATCGCGGCGCGCGGCCCCGGGAGAGGGAGAGGGTCATTGACGGTCGATCAGTCCACGCAGGCACGCCGTTCCCGTAAATGGCGCGCGACGGCAATCGCTGCCACGCTCGCCGCAACAATGTCGATTTCGGGCGTCGCCCAGGCCTGTTTGAATGGGATTGTCCCGAACCACACGCTGGCCCTTTCCGTCCGCACGCTGCAGTCCGATCTGATGGTCTCGGCCCTGTCTTGCAACGAACGCGACCGGTACAACGCCTTCGCCGTCAAGTATCGCCCGCATCTGCAGAAGCACGGCTCGGCCCTGAAAGACTATTTCAACAAGCTGCACGGCAGCGCGGCAACGCGCGAATTGAACGCCTATGTCACCGACCTGGCGAATTACGCGTCGGTGCGCCACGCCCAGGACCGCAAAGCGTTCTGCGGCGGCACGGTCAGCGCCTTCAAGGCCCTGCTGATCGAAAAGGATGTCGATATCCACCGTGTGGCCCTGGCCTATTCGATGCGGGTGTCCCCGTCGCTGAAGCAGGAAATCACCCTGGCGGCGGCCAGCGGCGGCTGTGACGTCGTCGCCCAGGGCAGCACCGTCGCGGCGGGCGGGATCACCATTCTGGAATAAGCCCTTCCGGATACGGGTCCTCGAGATCCGCTTACGGTCAGGTTACGGCGGCCCGGGTCTTGTACTCGGGCCGATCCCATTCGTGGGTCGTGAAAATCTCGGCCAATATGACGGCGGCGTCCAGAACCGCGCCATAGGTCAGGTAGAGCGGCGAGAAACCGAACCGCACGATATCCGGCGCCCGGAAGTCGCCGATCACCCCGCGCGCGATCAGGGCCTGCATCACCGCATACCCCTCCGAATGCCGGAAGGAGACCTGCGCGCCACGGCGTGTCCTGTCGCGCGGGCTGGCGAGAAGTAGCCCCGCCTCGTCCGGTACAAGCGCCTCAACGCAGTCGATAAAGAAGTCGCCCAGGCCCGCCGTCTTCGCCTCGATCATCCTGCCGTCGACGCCGTCATAAGCTTCCAGGGCCGTCTCCAGCGCCGCCATGGACAGAACGGGAGGCGTCCCGATCACATACCTGTCCATGCCCGGCGCCGGCTCGTAATCGGGGCGGAAATCGAAAGGGGCCGCATGCCCGAGCCATCCCGCCAGGATCGGCCGGGCGGTTTCGCGATGCGATTCAGCGGCGTAGACGAAGGCCGGTGCGCCCGGCCCGCCATTCAGGAACTTGTAGCCGCATCCGACCGCGAAATCCGCGCCGTCCGCGTCCAGATTGACCTCAAACGCCCCCGCGCTATGGGCCAGATCCCATAAAGCCAGCGCCCCGGCCTGATGAATTGCGTCCGACACCCGACGCATGTTCAGCTTGCGGCCCGACCGGTAGTCCGTCTGGGTCAGCATCACGACCGCCACATCTGCATCCAGCGCATCGTCCAGGTCGGTTTCAGCGTCGTCGATCAGCCGCAGGGCATAGCCGCCGCCCAGTTCCTCCAACAGGCGTTGGGCGACATAAAGATCGGTCGGGAAATTGCCCCGTTCGGATATCACGATCCGCCGGCCGGGCCGGAGAGACAGGGCAGCGGACAGAACCTTCAGCAGATTGACCGATGTGGAATCGCAGGCCCGGATCGATTCCGGTGCCGCGCCGACCAGGGCCGCGATGCGCGCACCGATCCGCGCCCCGAAACCCATCCAGCCGTTCTTGTTCCAACTGGTGATCAGGTCGACACCCCATTCCTGCCCCGCGACGCGGGTCAGACGATCCATCACGCCACGCGGCGGCGGGCCGAGGGAGTTACCGTCCAGATAGATCACGCCACGCGGCAGATCGAACAGATCCGCTCGCGCGGCCAGACCGTCCGCCAGATCCAAATCCTGCGCCCGGTCGCGCAGATCGGAAACTGCATCCGCCATCACCGTCTCCGACGCCTCACCCGGCGACCAGATTGCGCAGCTCGCGGTTCAGCACCGCCAGCATCGCCAGATCCAGTTGCGGCAGCGCGCGCAGTTCGCTCAACAACCCGTCCAGGCGGTCGACCGTTTCCGATCGCAGTTTCGTCCAGCCGTCTACTGCGTCGTCACCGGCCCCTTCCCGGGCCAGGACCCGCGACGCGATATCCGATTGCAGACCCCACAAATCGTCGATGATCGCGCCGAGCGCCAGGCGATGCCACTGATTGTCCGACGGAATCCGGTTGGCCGAAGAGCGCAACCAGTCCAGTCCGAACCGATCGCCGACACTGGAATAAATCCGGCCGACATTGACGACCGGCGCATCCGACTGACTGGCCAGGCGCACGACGTCGCAAGCGGAGGATAGAACCTTCAACTGGGCGACGGACAGGGACAGGTCTTCCGGCACGCCGGACGCGGAGAACCGTTCCAGGCGCGCCGCGACATCGGCCTTGGCGAAGCTGGACAGGATCTGATCCAGGTTTTCCTTCAGGGTCGCGACCCCCGGACGGTAGGTTTCGATACAGGCGCTCATATCGATCGGATGGTCGCTGTTGCGCAGGAACCATTCGGTCATGCGTTCGATCGTCCGTTCCGTCTCGCGCAGCATCCGGATTTGAATCTTGGCGTCGGCCTTGTTGTCCAGCGCCTCGATCGCGCTCCAGATCCCGCGCAGGCCGAAGACCTCCCGCACGACCGTATAGGCCCGGGCGACTTCGGATTCATACATGCCCGTCCGCTGGTGCATTTCGTTGACGAAGGCGGGCCCCGTGCGGTTGATCATGGAATTGGTGACCGCCGTGGCGATGATCTCGCGCCGCAGACGGTGGTTGCGGATATTCTCGGGATACTTCTTCTGAAGCGGCTCCGGGAAGTAACGGAACAAATCCGCTTCCAGCATCGGATCGTCGGGAAGCTGCGAATCCAGCAATTCGCGATAGGTGATGTTCTTGGCATAAGCCAGGATCACCGCCAGTTCCGGACGGCACAGGCCCTCCTTCTTCTGCATCCGCTCGGCGATTTCCTCGTCGTCGGGCAGGAATTCCAGCTTGCGGTTCAGATCGCCCGCCCGCTCCATCGCCCGGATCAGACGCTGATGGCGGTCCAGCATCGATTCCGCCTGGGACAGTTCGACGGACAGCGACTGGGTCTGTTGGTAATTGTCGCGCAGGACCAGGGCGGAAACCTCATCCGTCATTTTCTCGAGCAACGCGTTGCGCTGTTTTTCGGTCATGTCGCCACGTTGGACCACGTCGCCCAACAGGATCTTGATGTTGACCTCGTGGTCGGAGCAGTCGACGCCGGCGGAATTGTCGATGGCGTCGGTGTTGATCCGGCCGCCGCCCTGCGCGAACTCGATGCGCGCACGGTGGGTCACGCCCAGATTCGCCCCTTCGCCGATGACCTTGCAGCGCAGATCGCAGGCATCGACGCGCAACGCGTCATTGGCCCGGTCACCGACATCGGCATTGCTTTCGTCGGAATGCTTCACATAGGTGCCGATGCCGCCGAACCAGAGCAGGTCGGTTTCCATTTGCAGCGCCGCGCGGATCAACTGGCTGGGCGGCAGGCTGTCTTCCGTCACGCCCAGCATGGCCTTGATTTCGGGCGTCAATTTGATCGATTTCGCCGATCGTTCGAAAACCCCGCCGCCCTTCGAAATCAGCGACTTATCATACTCGTTCCACCCTTTCACGGCGTCGAACAGGCGCTTGCGTTCCTGGAAGGTCTTCGCCGCGTCCGGATTGGGATCGATGAAGATGTGTAGATGGTTGAACGCGACCTGCAGGCGGATGTGCTCGCTGAGGATCATTCCGTTGCCGAAGACGTCGCCGCCCATATCGCCGACACCGACCACGGTGAAGTCCTGGGACTGGGTATCGTGCCCGAACTCGCGGAAATGGCGCTTCACCGCCTCCCATCCGCCGCGCGCGGTGATGCCCATCTTCTTGTGATCATACCCGGCCGACCCGCCGGAGGCGAAGGCGTCACCCAGCCAGAACCCGTATTTCTGGGAAATGGCGTTGGCATAGTCGGAGAAGGTGGCCGTGCCCTTGTCGGCCGCGACGACCAGATAGGGATCGTCCTGGTCCAATCGGACGACGTTCGGGGGCGGCGCGATCTCGCCGGCGACCAGATTGTCGGTGATGTCCAGCATCCCGGAGATGAAAAGCTGATAGCAGGCAATGCCTTCTTCCAGGAAGGCCTTACGGTCGGACGGCGGTGGCGCCTTCTTCAGGACGAACCCGCCCTTTGACCCGACGGGCACGATCACCGCGTTCTTGACCTGCTGCGCCTTCACGAGGCCCAGGACCTCGGTGCGGAAATCCTCACGCCGGTCCGACCAGCGCAGACCGCCGCGCGCGACCAGACCAAAGCGCAGATGAACCGCTTCGAACCGCGGGCTGTAGACGAAAATCTCGCGCAGCGGCGCGGGCTGCGGAATTTCCTGGATGTCCCGGCTGGAGAATTTGAACGAAACATAGGATTTGTGCTGCCCGTCGGCGTCCGGCTGATAGAAGCTGGTCCGGAGCGTCACCTGGATCATGTTCAGGAACCGCCGGATGATGCGGTCCTCGTCCAGGTTCGAGACATCTTCCAGGGCCGCGAGAACCGCGTCGGCGTGCTGTTGCGCCAGCGCCTCGCGGTCGCTTCCGATCGCCGGGTCGAACTTGGTCGTGAACAGGCTGGCCAGGCTGCGCGCGATCCCGGCATTGTTGGCCAGGGTTTCCGCCATATAGTCCTGCGAGAACGGGATCGCCGCCTGGCGCAGATATTTCGAGTAGGCCCGGCAGACCACGACATCGCGCCAGGCCAGTCCGGCGGACAGGACCAACCGGTTGAACCCGTCGTTTTCGACATCGCCCGCCAGGACGCGCAGGAAGCTGTCGTGGAAGACATCGCGCACGGCCTGGAAATCGATATCCCGGCCGTCCTCCGTCTCCAGCGCGAAATCGTGGATATAGACGCCCGACACGCCGTCATGGGCGTCCGGGGCCATGCGCTGCTGCGCCGACAAGCGGCCCGGCACCTTGTCGCTGCCGGCGGGATGTACCTCGTACAGCAACTCCTCCATCACCTTCACGCCCATGTTTTCCAGCATCGGCATGACGGTCGACAGGATCAGCGGCTTGAACGGCGAATAGATCTTGAAGCGCACCTGATGAGCGGCGGCTTCGATCGGATGGTACAGGTTGACCCTGGGTGCGCCATCTCCCAGCGCGCCCTCTACCTGCTCGATATCATAACAGGCCGTCTGGACGTTGAAGTCGACCGTATAGGCGTGCGGGAAGGCCTCACGGTAGCGGTGGTAAAGCCCGATGCCGCGTTCTTCCCCCAGATTTTCGACCAGCGCCTGATGCAACCGGTCTTCCCAGGTGCGGGTGACCTCCGCCAGATTCTGCTCGATCTCCTTGCGGTCGACTTCCGGCACGGCGCCGGGGGTCGTTTTCACGATGAACTGGACCCGGGTCAGCGGTTCGTCCGTCATGAAGGTGTAGTGGGCGGCGATATGACCGTCGAATTCCTTCGCCAATTGCGCGCCGATGGTCTTGCGCAGCGACGACGAGAACCGGTCGCGCGGCACATAGACAAGCGCGGAAATATAGCGCTGGAACGGATCCGGGCGCAGGAAGACCGCGATGCGCTGACGCTCCTGCAGGAACAGGATGCCGCGCGCGATCTCCGCCAGTCTTTCGGCCGAGATCTGGAACAACTCGTCGCGCGGATAGCTTTCCAGCACATGCATCAGCGCCTTGGAAGAATGCCCGCCCGGCTCGAACCCGGCGGATTCCACCACGGCATTCACCTTGTGGCGCAACAGGGGGATTTCGCGCGGCGACTGGTTATACGCGACGGAGGTCAGAAGCCCGATGAACAGGCGTTCCCCGACCGCATTGCCGTCCTTGTCGAATTTCTTGATCGCGATCGTGTCCATATGGACTCGGCGGTGCACGGTGGACCGGTTGTTGGCCTTGGTGATGCGCACCAGATCCGGCGCCCGCATATGGGTTTGGATTTCCAGCGGCAGGGCGCCCAGATTCCGCAGGCCTTCGAACACTTGGCGTTCCGCATCACGCAGAATGCCCAGACCGCTTTCGGGCGAGATCTCCAACCGCGCCTTCTTGCCGGTGCCGCTGTAAGCAATGTCGCGGTAGCCCATGAAGGTGAAATGGTCGTCGTGCAGCCATTGCAGAAACTCCTTGGTTTCCGCGACGGCGCTCTTTTCAATCCCCTTGGGCGGCGTTTTGTCCAATTCCTTCTTGATCGCCAAAGCCTGGGCACGCATGGCGGCCCAATCCTCGACCGAAGCGCGAACGTCGGCCAGAACCCGGCCGATCCCCTCCTCGATGGCGCGCAGCACTTCCGGGGCCGATTGCTCGTCGACCTCGATATGCATGAAGCTTTCGCGCGGGAAATCTTCTGTCTTCGCAGCGGCCGACGGGAAGTCCTTGGCCTTTCCCTTGGCGTCGCGGTCGACGCCGAAGACCGGATGGACCACCAGATGGACGGTATACATCTGACGCGCCAGTTCCATGGTGACGCTGTCGACCAGGAACGGCATGTCGTCATTGACAATTTCGATCACGGTATGGGTCGAATGCCAGCCGTGCTTTTCGAATCGCGGATTATAGGCGCGGATTTTCGGATTGCCCGGCAGGCGTTCCTGCCCGAAGGCCCACATCGAAATCGCGGCGCCATACAGGTCTTCGGCCTCGCGGTCGCAAATGTCTTCCGGCGGGACATTGCGATAATAATGCGTGGTAAAGACATGGGCCGGTACACGCTGCTCCGCCTTGATGCGGCTGTCGATCAGCCCGTGAACCTTCTCAAGCAGTTCCGTCTTCTTCGCGTCGATTCGGTCGGTCATGCCGATTTCCCCCGCCGGATGTCGGAGCCGTTCCGAGCATTGCGCGCCGTCGTTGCGGCTGTCGGCTCCGGTTGTGTTTCCATCACCTTAATCCGAAATGCCGATGGCGCAAACGTCGGAAGACAATCGGATTTTCCGGCCAATGTTACGACGGGACGTGTTACCATTTTTCATTCGGCTCCGCTGAGCGGAGCGGCATGAAGACGGCGGGAGCACGGCAGGGGGCGGGCATGACGACGCTTCAACAAGACGATAACCGGGTCTGGACCGGTGAGCACACGATGGACGCGCGGTATCGCCTGCCTTGGTTCGGCGGCCCGATCTATCTGCGCATCATGGTGGGGCGGGAGCGCCGGCCGGTCGCGCGGTCGGAAGAGGATGCGGCGCGCAGCGTCCGGCGATCGGCGGCAACATTCCTGTTCTTCACACTGGGTGCCTGTCTGTTTTACACCGTCGCGGCGGTTCTGCTGTTGCTCGGCAGCGCGGTCCTGGAGTGACAGGCGAGGGTCGCCGACGGACGGCTTAGACGGTGCGGGCCTGTTAGGGCAGTTCCTGGCGGACGGCGGTTTCCAACGCCTCGGCCACCTTCAGGGAGACCTCGTCGCCTTCCTGGGCCCGCTTTTCCTTCAGCACGATATGCAAGGCCTTCAAATGCTGTTCGATCAGCATCGGCTTCAGCGGCTTCGCCGTGTCCCGCTCAATGATGTACTTGCAGAAGGACGTGCCGATCCGGGTGATCAGCGGATAGCCGAGCGTCGTGCCCTGGCCGCGCAAATTGTGGACGCGACGAAACAGCTTATCCAGCGCCGCCTGCTCCGGATTGGCGTGGTAGGCGGCCATCAACTTGTCCAGATCGGCCAATTCCTCCGCCAGGATGCCGTCGAACTCGCCGGCGACCTTGGCCACCACATCCTCGGCGCGACGCAAGGCCTCGGAAGGGCGCGGCCCGCCCATGGCAGGCACCTTGTCGGCCAAGGGAGTCGGTTTGATGAACTCGACCTGGGCCGGGCCGTCCTTCCGTCTGTCCTGTGTCATGCGGTTTGCGGGCTCATCCGATTTCAGCGTAATCGACCGGCAGGCGGCGTTCCGGGCCGCCGTAATCCTCATTCGCGATCCGGCGGCGATCCGGACCGAAATAGGCGTCGCCGACGCGCACAAAGGCGCGCGGCCGCTCGACCATGGCAACGATGCGCGAATACAAGGCCTTGGCCGACACCGGCTTCGTCAGAAATTCCGTGATGCCGAAGTCGCGGGCTTCCAAGACCCGTTTGCGCTCGGCGAAACCGGTCAACATCAGGATGTTCACATAGGGGCACGGGCTGTCTTCGTCGCTACGCAGCAAGTGAACCAATTCCGGCCCTTCGCCACCATCCATGTCCCAATCGGAAATCACGATATCGGGGCCGAATTCCTTCGCCGCCAGAAACCCGTCATAGCCGGAATGGGCGGTGTGGACATGACCGACCCCCATGGCTTTCAGAATCTGGGTAACGACGCGGGTCATAAAGCGACTGTCATCCACGACCAGCACGCGCAGATACCGGAAATCGTAATTTTTGGCCATTTCCCCAACCTTCATCTCGGGTTCACGCCGGGGGCAGAGCCCCGTCCCGATCGCACGCGCCGCCTCCCCGCGGCCCGTTCAGACTATACAGCGCAACCGCATCGGAAGAAACGGCTATGACAGTTTTATTAACCATTTTTTCGCTGCGCGTGCCCGATCCCCAGGCGGCTCAAGCCGGATCACGCCACCATCGGCACGATACACAGCGCCAGCAGAATTCCGGTACCGATATTGAACCATTTCAGGCGCTGCGGATGGGCCAGAAAGCCCTGCAGGGCCGTACCGAACCCGGCCCAGAGGGAAACGCTGGGAAAGTTGATGATCACGAAGACCAGCGCGATGAACAGGACCGATACGAAAGGGTCTTCCTTGTCCGCATAGATCGCGATGGCGCTGACGGCCATCATCCAGGCTTTTGGATTGACCCATTGGAACAGCGCCGCGCCGATCAGTGTCATCGGACGCGCCTTTTCCGGTGATGCGGTTGACAGGCTGCGCGACAATGCGATGCGGAATGCGAGATAGAGCAGATACCCGCCGCCGGCCACTTTCAGCGCCAGTTCCAAGATGGGAAACTGCTGCAACAACGCGCCCAGCCCCATGCCGATGCAAATCACCAACACCCCGAACCCGAAGGCGATGCCGACCATATGCGGAATCGTCCGGCGGAAGCCGAAGTTCACGCCCGACGCCAACAGCATCATGTTGTTGGGCCCCGGCGTCGCCGACGCCACGAAGGCGAAAGTCGCAACCGCGATCAAGGTTTCAAGGGACATGGCAGCACCTCGCAATAAGGTCAGCGAAGCTGCCATAGAGGCGGAAGGCTGTAATCCGAAACATTGTCCCGATGACAATTTTCCGGACTGGGTACGGTCAGGCCGATGCGGGTAGAAGGTCTTCAAGCATGGTCAGCTGCTCGACCCCACGGTCCGGAGCATCCATTGTCGGTTCTGAAAGAGAGAAAATGGAGCGGGCGAAGAGATTCGAACTCTCGACATCAACCTTGGCAAGGTTGCGCTCTACCCCTGAGCTACGCCCGCATCCGTTCCGCCATCGGCGCCTATCGGCCGGTCGGCGGCGCCTCGTTGCCGAAGCGAGGGCGTGTATATACGGATCGATCCCGCTATGGCAAGCCCGTTTTCGAAACAATTTCGTCATCGCCCCCCAACGCGGGTTTTCCGCCGCCTTCGAATGGGCTAGCAAGGCCCGTCACGACGCGTAAGGGAGGGTATGGCGCCATGCCGAAGACCGATCAGGATCTGTATCAGCGGCTCGCCGCGCTGGGAATCGACCACAAGACGACCGAACATGCGCCGGTCTTCACCGTGGAGGAAAGCCAGCAGTTATGTGGACAGCTGGACGGCGCGCATATCAAGAACCTGTTCCTGCGCGATCGGAAGAAACGGATGTGGCTATGCACCGTTCTGGAGGATCGCGAGATCGACCTGAAGGCCCTTCGCAAGCGATTGGGCGCGCAGGGCTCGCTGAGTTTCGGCGCACCGGACCTTTTGATGGAGGTTCTGGGCGTTATCCCCGGCTCTGTCACGCCGCTGGCCGTTGTGAACGACACCGAGCGGCAGGTGACGGTCGTGCTGGACGACGGCCTGTTTGAAGAGGACCTGGTCAATTGCCATCCGCTGCGCAACGACCGGACGACCACACTGCGGGGCGAAGATCTGCTGCGCTTTCTGCGCGCCGAAAGCTATGAGCCGGAGCGGATCGATTTCGGTCAGCCGCTGACCGACGCATAACGCCCACAAGGCCGCGAATTCGCAGCCGGGACTTGAGGTCGGCGCCGGAAACGCCTAGATCACATGCGCCGCGTCGGCGCGACCGCCCGGCACGGAACCAGACAAAGACGGGAGAGCGTCCATGGAACCCTTGATCGGACAAGCCGATGCGCAGGCCGGCGCCGCCGCCATCATCGACGGCAGCGATGCGACCTTCCGCGAAGATGTGATGGAGGCCAGCCTTCAGACGCCCGTCATCGTCGATTTCTGGGCCCCCTGGTGCGGACCGTGCAAACAGCTTGGCCCGGCCCTGGAGAAGGCCGTCACGAAGGCGGCCGGCAAGATCAAGCTGGTCAAGATCAACATCGACGAAAACCCGGCGATCGCCGGTCAGCTGCGGGTCCAGTCGATCCCGGCCGTCTTCGGATTTGTCGGCGGCCGCCCGGTGGACGGATTCGCGGGCGCATTGCCGGAAAGCCAGATCAAGGACTTCATCAACCGCCTGATCGCCGCCGCCGGCGGGGAGGCCGGGGACGACCCGATCGAACAGGCGATGGAGCAGGCGGAAGCCGCGGTCGAGGCCGGGGATTTCGGCACCGCCGCCGCGATATACGGCCAGGTCGTCGAACACGACCCGGAGAACATGAAAGCCTTGGGCAAGCTGGCGCAGGCCTATATCAAACTGGAAGAACTGGACGCCGCGCAGGCACTTCTGGACGAAGTCCCGGAAGCCAAGGCGCAGGATCCCGACATCGCGTCCGCGCGCGCCGCACTGGAATTCGCCGCCAAGGCAGCCGAGGCCGAGGGCAAGCTGGCCCCGTTGGAAGCCGCGCTGGCCGCCAATCCGAACGACCATCAGGCCCGTTTCGACCTAGCCGAAGCCCAGGCGGCCATGGGCCAGTCCGAAGAGGCGATCGACAATCTTTTGTACATCATTCAGACCGACAGGGGCTGGAAGGATGACGCGGCGCGCCTACAATTACTGAAAGTCTTCGAGGCTTTGGGTCCCACCGACCCCGAGGTCTTGTCGGGACGCCGCCGCCTCTCGTCGCTGCTGTTCAGCTGAGGCCCGGTCACCGACCGGATCGGCGGGCCCCATGGCCAGGGTGGAAACCATTACCTTGGACCCGACCGCCGCATGACGGCGCGGGCATGGCCGGAACGATGAGTCAGTTCGATCAAAAATTCGACGCCTTGCCGTCGACGCTGCCGGTTTTTCCGTTGACCGGTGTCCTGTTGCTGCCGCGCGGCGTCCTGCCGCTGAACATTTTTGAGCCACGCTACCTGAACATGATTCAGGACGCGCTGGCGGCGGACCGATTGATCGGCATGACCCAGCCGCGCGACAAGGCGGAAAGCGGCCAGGAACCTCCGATCTATCCGATGGGCTGCGCCGGCCGGATCACCGCCTTCGAGGAAACCGACGACGGCCGCTTCCTGATCAGCCTTAAGGGCGTATGCCGGTTCCGGGCGGATGAGGAAATTCCAACGACGCGCGGCTATCGGCGCGTCCGCCCCGACTGGTCCGATTTCGAAGCCGATCTGACCGTGCCGGAAAAACAGACCGTCGACCGTGCCGCACTGTTCAAAAGCCTGAAAGCCTATTTCGCCGCCCAGGGGATCGAAGCGAGCTGGTCCGCGCTGAAAGAAACGCCGGACGAGCGGTTGATTAACTCCCTGGCCATGATCTGCCCCTTCGATCCGCCGGAAAAGCAGGCGCTGCTGGAGGCCGAGACCCTGTGCGACCGGGCGAAGGTCCTGACCGCCCTGGTCGAGATGGCCGTGCTTGACACCGGCGGGGGCGGCGGCGAGAAAGCAAAGCAATAGCCGCCGCACGGTTTAGGAGACCGGAACATGTCCAAGGATCCGAAAGACGACCGCCCCGCGACCGCCGGAACGCCCGGCGTCGATCGCCAGTTGCTGGATTTCCTGGTCTGTCCGGTGACCCATGGGACCTTGCGCTATGATTCCGACGCGCAGGAACTGATCAGCGACACGGCCGGGCTCGCCTATCCGATCCGCGACGGCATTCCGATCATGCTGCCCGAAGAGGCGCGCGAACTGAAGGCCGACTGACGCAGATGGCTGGCGATCCCGAAGCGGACCGGTTCTCGACCAAGGCCTGGCCCGTCGAAATCCGGCACAAGAAATCCGAGAAGCGCCTGGAAGTCGATTTCGACGACGGCGCCAAATTCTCCTATCCGGCCGAATATCTACGCGTCGAAAGCCCATCGGCCGAGGTCCAAGGCCATACGCCCAGCCAGAAGAAACTGATATCCGGCCGCCGCCATGTCGGCATCATGAAGATGGAGCCGGTCGGCAATTACGCGGTGCGCATCGAATTCGACGATATGCACGATACCGGCATTTTCAGTTGGAAATACCTCTATGAGCTGGGCGTCGACTATGAAGCCCGCTGGCAGGCCTATCTGAACGAGTTGGATACCAAGGGTCTGAGCCGCGACCCATAGGCCCTACGCGTCGAAATCGGGCCGCGTTACCCTCACCGCATTCCGTGCTGCCATCGCCGCATGCCATACGGATAGACGCGGATGGCCCCGCAATTGGGCCGCCCCCTGCTCCGCCATGGCAAAATAGTCGATCATCGGGAACGCATGGAAATCCGCGAGGGTCGGGTTGTCTCCCAGTAGATAGGGCCCATCCGGCACGGCCAGCCGTTCCAGCGCGCCCAGCAAACGCGGCGAGGCGGCAAGTCCTGCGGACAATTCGGCCGGATCGGTAACCTCGCCCATCTTTTGCCGGTACCAGCCTTGGACGAAGACCTGCCGGACCAGCGGCCAGTAACCGTAGCTGTCGATGATCGAAACGATCTGCGCCTGGCGCGCACGGCCTTTGGCATCAGAAGGCTGAAGCGCCGGGCCTTCGAAGCCTTCGTCCAGATAGCGGGTGATCGCACCGGTCTCATAGAGCTGGAAATCCCCGTCGACCAGAACCGGCACGCGGCAGAAGGGCTGCATCTCCAGGAAGGATGCCGGCACGCCGGACTCGAACGGATCGATCTCGACCCAATCATAGGCCAGGCCCTTTTCATGCAGCGTCAGCCGCGCGATCCAGGAATAAACACTGTGACGATAGGCGTGCAGGCGTAATGTCACGACCGGCGCCTATAGGGCCTCGCCGCGCACCAGGCGCGGCAGATCGCCGACGACGCCCATCGCGTGACGCATCAGGAAATGCTTCACCGGAGGCAGGCGGTTCACCGTGGCGAGACCCAGATCGCGGACCGCGCGGACCGGCGGTACGTCGTTGGAAAACAGGCGCAGCAAACCGTCGGTCACGGCCGCCAACAGGACATTGTCGAAGCGCCGACGGCGTTCGTAATCCCGCAGCACCGACGGCGCGCCGATATCCAGCCCCAAACGGGTGGCGTCGACCAGCACCTCGGCGAAACCGGCGACATCGCGCAGGCCCATATTCAAGCCCTGCCCGGCGATCGGGTGGATCGAATGGGCCGCATCGCCGATCAAGGCGAACCGCCGGTCGGTATAGCGTTCTGCCTGCTGCAGGCTGAGCGGATAGGCGAAGCGAGGGCCGGACAATTCGATATCCCCCAGCCAATCACCGAACCGCAGCGTCAGTTCCTTCAGGAAATCCGCATCATTCATCGCCATGAAGCGTTCTGCGCGGTCCTTCTGTTCCGACCAGACGATGTTGCAGCGGCGTTCCGTCATCGGCAGCATCGCGAAAGGACCGCCGGGCAGGAACAATTCGACCGCAACGCCATCGTGATCCCGCTCGTGCCGGACGGTCGCCACCATGGAGACCTGATCGTAATTCCAGCCGCTGACGCCGATGCCCGCCTCTTCCCGGCGTTTCGAGAATTTCCCGTCGGCGGCGATCGCCAGCGCGGCGGAAATTTCGCGCCCGTCATCCAGAACCGCCAGCGCCTGGTCGGCATCACGGTCGATCCGCGCGACACTGGCCGGGGCCAGCAGGGTCAGCCCGTCAGTCCGCGCCGCGACCTTGTGCAATGCCTGGCGCGTCACCCGGTTTTCGATGATCCAGCCAAACGGGTCTTCCCCGACATCGGCGTGATCGTAATGCAGGAACAGCGGCGACACACCGCGCAGCGGATGTCCGTCGGCGACTCTGATATCCCAGATCGGCGAGGCGTGATCGGCCATCTCGGACCAGATCCCCGCGCCTTCCAACACCCGCTTGGATCCGAGTGCGATAGCCGACGCGCGGCCGTCATAGGCCAGGGATTGCACGGATTCCGGCGTTTCACGATCCACCACCACGACCTGGATCCCTGCCCGCGCCAAGGCGATCGCGAGGCTGAGACCGACCATGCCGCCACCGGCGAATACCACATCCGTGCGCATCTTCCGTCCAATCCTAATCGGGCCCCAAAACCTGTCCCTGAAGGTCGTCCGCCACCGCCTGTCTGTCCAGTGCCAGAATGCCGCAAAACGATGATTAAATTTTAGCCGTTTCTTGAAAATGCATATTTTTTATTCATTTTTGTGACGTCTCAAAGACATCGATTCCAAACGGAAATCTCCTAACCCACTGACTCTCCTGAAAGTTTCGATTCCCAAACGATCTGGCACGCATCTTGTTATTAGCTTCCCGAACCTTGTGCGCCGCAGCAAAACCGGCAGCGGTCGGCACCCGGGTTCTTCGCGGGGGGACGTTGGTCGATTGCGCGGAGGAACCGGTCGCATGGCGCGAAGGGAAAGCGTACCAGGCATTACTAGAGAGGGAGCCCTCGGGGAAATGCAATGAAACTGATCATGGCGATCATCAAACCCTTCAAGCTGGACGATGTGCGCGAAGCACTGACCGGACTTGGTGTTCAGGGGTTAACCGCGACCGAAGTCAAAGGCTTTGGCCGTCAGAAGGGGCAGACTGAAGTTTATCGCGGGGCCGAGTATTCCGTGAACTTCCTGCCGAAAGTCAAAATCGAAGTCGTCGTGCCCGCCGATCTGGCGGAAAAGACGGTCGAGGCCATCCAGAAAGCCGGCAATACCGGCCGGATCGGCGATGGCAAAATCTTCGTCATCGATGTCGCGCAGGCCGTGCGGATCCGCACCGGCGAAACCGACGCCGACGCGCTCTGAGGAGGTTCAAGGAAACATGTCTATCGCAACCAATATGAAACGTGCCACGATCGGCGGCTTGGCCGCGGCGGTCGCGGCCTTGGCGGCCACGCCGGCCCTGGCGGAGGTCGAGATCGAGACGGCTTACGTCTTCAACACCTTCTCCTTCCTGGTGTCTGGCTTCCTGGTCATGTGGATGGCCTGCGGCTTTGCCATGCTGGAATCTGGCCTGGTCCGCACCAAGAACACCGCGACGATCTGTCTGAAGAACATCGCGCTCTATTCCGTCGCCGGGATCATGTACTACCTGATCGGCTATAACCTGATGTATGTCGGCGTCGACGCCGGCTGGATCGGCAGCTTCTCGATCTTCTATGACGGGTCGCTGGACGAAGCCGCGCTGGCGGCGGAAGTCGCCGATGTCGGCTATTCCACCATGTCCGACTGGTTCTTCCAGATGGTCTTCGTCGCCACGGCCGCGTCGATCGTCTCCGGCACCGTTGCCGAACGCGTCAAGTTCTGGCCGTTCATGATCTTCACGGTCGTTCTGACCGCGGTGATCTATCCGGTGCAGGCGTCCTGGACCTGGGGCGGCGGCTGGCTGTCCGAAATGGGCTTCTCCGATTACGCCGGTTCGACGCTGGTTCACAGCTGCGGCGGTTGGGCTGCCCTGGTCGGTGCCATCCTGCTTGGCCCGCGTAAGGGCAAGTACGGTGCCGACGGCAAGGTCACCCCGATGCCGGGCGCGAATCTGCCGCTCGCCACGCTGGGCACGTTCATCCTGTGGCTCGGTTGGTTCGGCTTCAACGGCGGTTCGGTCCTGGCCCTGGGCTCGGCGGCTGCCGCTGCGGAAATGTCGATCGTCTATGCCAACACCAACCTGGCCGCGGCCGCCGGTGTCGTCGTCGCGATCTTCATGACGCAGATCCTCTACAAGAAGATCGACCTGACCATGGCTCTGAACGGTGCCATCGGGGGTCTGGTTGCCATCACCGCCGGTCCGGCCCTGGAGTTCAGCTTCCTGGCCATCATCGTCGGCGGTGTCGGCGGCGCCCTGGTCGTGATCGCGGTCCCGCTGATCGACAAGCTGAAGATCGACGACGTGGTCGGTGCCATCTCGGCCCACCTGGTCGCCGGTATCTGGGGCACGCTGTGCGTCGCCTTCTTCGGCGGCGGCGACCTGGTCGCCCAGATCACGGGTATCGTCGCGGTCGGCATCTGGACGGTTGTCACCAGCGCCATCGTCTGGGGCATCCTGAAGGTCACGATCGGCATCCGTGCCAACGAAGAGGACGAAATGATCGGGCTCGACAAGGCAGAGCTCGGCATGGAGGCCTATCCGGAATTCGGTTCGGGTTCCTCCTCGATGTAAGTCGAGGGGACAACACAAGGGAAACGACCCGAACCACACGTTTCCACCCCGCAAAACTTCCCCGGAGGGTCCGCCTTCCGGGGATTTTTTTACGCGCAGCAAGCCGGCTGGCAACCGGCTCGACACTTCGCGTAATGCTTGTCGGCGATGCGGAAACGATCTTATCCTTTGGCGACGTGCATGGATTGGCGGTGCAGCCGCTTGATAGCCGGGGAGAGAAAGAATGGCATTGCTGATCTATTTGGCGTTCGGAATAATTTTTGCGCTCCTCTGCGCCAGCATGGCCAAATCAAGAAACCGTAGCATCGGTCTTTGGACGGTCCTGGGCTTCTTTCTGGGACTCTTCGCCGTACTGATCCTGGCGATCATCGGGAAAGACAAGAATGCGCCCGCCGCCGCCGACCCCGCGAGTGCCGGCACACCGGCTTTACAGCCCGCGAAATCGAGTTCCAATCTCGATGAGATTGCAAAACTGAAGAAGCTGCTGGACGACGGCGTCCTGACCCAGGATGAGTTCGACGAGCAGAAGAGACGGCTTCTGCAATAATCGGCACGGTCCCCAGCATGTAGCGATCGCATCACGGGGACCTGTCAATCCGCCCCAAATCTAGTATAGTCTACCCTATCAAGCGAATGGTCCGAGATTTGCTTCCAGCCGTTGCGGTCGGAAGCAGGTTTTCGGATTCTTAACGGCATAGGACGACGATGGGCGGATCACGGCTCGACCTTCTTAAAAATTTCCCCTACCGGCGGCTGAACGCCCTGCTGGAGGGCCTGGAGCCTTCGCACGACCCGCTGCTTCTGCAGATCGGGGAGCCGCAGGACGCGGTGCCGGATTTGGTCCTGCCCACGGTGAATGCGCATGCCGGTCTATTTGGGAAATATCCGCCGCCCAATGGCGCGCCGGATTACAACGAGGCTGTGGCGCGCTGGATCGAGGCGCGCTATGGCCTCGGCGCGGGATCGATCGATCCGGTAACTCAAGTGACCGCCCTGTGCGGCACGCGCGAGGGCCTGTTCCAGGCGGCGCTGATGGCGGTGATGCGCAAGCGCGAACGCATGCGCGACCCGGGTGTCGCCCCGGCGGTGCTGGTCCCAAACCCAATGTATCACGTCTATTTCGGCGGGGCCGTGGTCGGCGACGCGGAACCGGTACTGCTGAACGCGACGGCACAGAACGGGTTCCTGCCGGACTATGCCGGTCTGCCGGAATCCGTCCTGGACAGGACGGCGATCTGCTATCTGTGCACGCCCGGCAATCCGACCGGGGCCGTGGCGTCGCGGGACGCGGTACGCGACTTGCTGGCCCTGGCGCGCAAGCATGATTTCGTCCTGGCGGTCGACGAATGCTATTCCGAGATCTGGTTCGACACACCGCCTGCCGGCGGGTTCGACGCGGCGCACGATCTGGGTGGGACAGACAATCTGCTGGTCTTCAATTCCCTGTCGAAACGGTCCGGGTCGCCAGGATTGCGGTGCGGCTTCGTCGCCGGAGACCCGGCCCTGATGGAACCGCTGACGCTGCTGCGCTCCTATGGCGGCGCCCAGGTGCCGGGCGCGCTGATGGCGGCGGGAACGGCGCTATGGCGCGACGAGGAACATGCGGAGGCCAATCGACGCCGCTACCTTAATTTGGTCGAAATCGCCGACCATCATCTGGCGGGGATTCCGGGATATCGCAAACCGGAGGCCGGATTCTTCCTGTGGATCGACGTGTCGGCGCAATTCGGCGACGGCGAGGCCGCTGCGAAACAGCTTTGGGCCAAGGCCGGGGTGAAGACCCTACCCGGACGCTATATGGCCCGTCCGGACCCGGTCACGGATACCAGCCCCGGCGATCCCTATATCCGGATCGCCCTGGTACACGACCCGGAGACAGTGGGCGAGGCAATGACCCGTATCGGCGCGGTTCTACGCGGCGCCTGACGATAGATTTACGGAACGCGGAACAGCGAGACGAGACCATGGTTGCGAAAACACAGGAAAAACCTGCCTTTCTGCCGGCCGGAACGACGGATTATCTGCGCAAGCGCGGGATCGAGTGTCTCGGCGTCGGATTGATCGTCCTCAGCCTCGCCCTGCTGGCCGCCCTGATCTCCTACGATCCGCTGGACCCGTCCCCGAATACCGCGACAGACCGGATTCCGGTCAACCTCTTGGGGACGTACGGGGCCGCGGTCGCCGACGTGGCGCTGCAAAGCCTGGGTCTGGCGGCGTTCCTGGGCTTTCCGCTGCTCGCAGGCTGGGGCTGGCGCTTGGTCGTGGACCGTGCCCTGCCGCGGACATACATCCGCCTGGCGCTAACACCGGTTCTTGCCGTCCTGACGGCGCTCGCGCTTGCCACCCTGCCGCCGCACGCCTCCTGGCAACTCGCCGCCGGTTTGGGCGGGTTCCTGGGCGACATGAGCCTGGGCGCGCTTCAGACTGTTCTGCCGCCCGTCGACCCGACCTGGATCGGCCTTGCGGTCGCAATCCCGGCTGCCGCGGTCGCGCTCTACGGTTTCGGGATCACGCTGGGCGAATGGCGCGCTCTGGGCACGCAAAGCTGGTCCGGCCTGCGCGGCGCGGCCGGCCTGGTTCGCAGAACCGACAAGCTGGCGCCCGCATTGAAGGACCTGCTGACCCGCGATACGGGCCGGGTCGAGCCGATACTGGAACGCTCCGTCAAACGCGAGGCCCCGCCACGGGTCGCGCCCGCCGCCCCGCGCCCGCAGCGCGACGACCGGGTCGAGACGCCCGAAGCCCCGCGGCCGTCGAAACGCGCCAAGGAAGAACGCCAGATCAAGCTGGACCTGCCGCCGCAAGACGGCGAGTTCCACCTGCCGCCGATCGACATCCTGGTCGACCGCCAGCCGGACCCGGAAGCACAGGCCAAGAATGCGGAAGGGCTTGAGCAGAACGCCCGCATGCTGGAGGGCGTGCTGGAGGATTTCGGGGTCAAGGGCGAGATCGTACGCGTACGCCCAGGCCCAGTCGTCACGCTCTATGAACTGGAACCGGCGCCCGGCACCAAGACCAGCCGCGTGATCGGCCTCAGCGACGATATCGCGCGGTCGATGTCCGCGATTTCCGTGCGAATTGCCACGGTTCCGGGCCGCAGCGTGATCGGCATCGAACTGCCGAACGGGCGGCGCGAAATGGTCGGCTTCCGCGAACTGGTCGCGTCAGACACGTACGATCGGTCCAAATCCAAACTGCCGATGATCCTGGGCAAGGATATCGGCGGCGCGCCGGAGGTCGTCGACCTGGCCACCATGCCCCACCTGTTGATCGCCGGGACAACAGGGTCCGGGAAGTCCGTCGGCATGAACACGATGATCCTGTCGCTGCTATACAAGCTGACGCCGGACCAGTGCCGCTTCATCATGATCGACCCCAAGATGCTGGAACTGTCGGTCTATGACGATATCCCGCATCTTCTGGCCCCTGTCGTCACCGATCCGAAGAAAGCCGTCGTCGCCCTGAAATGGGCGGTGCGCGAGATGGAAGACCGCTATCGCGCCATGTCCAAGCTAGGCGTGCGGAACATCGAGGGCTACAACAAGCGCGTGACGGAAGCGTCCCGCAAGGGCGAGGTCATCACGCGGCGCGTCCAGACCGGGTTCGATGCCGAAAGCGGCAAGCCGATCTTCGAAGACGAGCCGCTGGATCTCAGCCCCCTGCCCTATATCGTCGTTCTAGTCGACGAGATGGCCGATCTGATGCTGGTCGCCGGCAAGGATATCGAAGCGTCGATCCAACGGCTGGCCCAGATGGCCCGCGCAGCAGGCATCCACCTGATCATGGCGACGCAGCGTCCGTCGGTCGACGTCATCACCGGGACGATCAAGGCAAACTTCCCGACCCGCATTTCCTTCCAGGTGACCTCCAAGGTCGACAGCCGCACCATCCTGGGCGAACAGGGCGCGGAACAGCTTCTGGGCAAGGGCGACATGCTGCACATGGCGGGCGGCGGACGCGTCACCCGCGTCCATGGTCCCTTCGTCGACGACAGCGAAGTTGAGGCGGTTTGTCAGTACCTTAAGGCCCAAGGTGTACCGGCCTATGTTGACAGCGTGACGGACGAAGACGATATGACAGGCGGTTTCGATACCGATGTCAGCGGCGCCAGCAACCCGATGGGCGGCGGAGGCGGCGACGATAACGGTGAAAATTCGCTCTACGATCAGGCGGTTGCGCTGGTCGCCCGGGAAGGCAAATGTTCGACCAGCTTCGTTCAGCGCCACCTGCAGATCGGCTATAACAGGGCCGCCCGGATCGTCGAGCGCATGGAAAAGGAAGGGGTCGTCAGTGCGGCCAACCATGTTGGAAAACGTAACGTCCTTATCGGCGATCATTCCGCGTAAGGCGCTGTCGGGCATTGTCCTCGCGGCGTCCCTGATCGCCGCCTCCGGCACCGCGGTCTGGGCGCAATCCGCGCAACAGTTTGACCCCAACGCGAATGCCGTGGCGACACGCGGTGCGGCACTGGGTGCCGAAGAGCAACGCATTCTGTTGAACGAGGTCGAGGCCTATTTCGACGGCGTCGATACGATGCAGGCGCGGTTTCTTCAGTACAATATGGACGGGACCGTCTATCGCGGCGACGTGAAAATCGACCGGCCCGGCAAGATGCTGATCGATTACGACGCGCCGGTTCCCTTCAAGATCGTCGCCGACGGCACCTTCTACATCTTCGTCGACGAGGATCTGGAAGAGGTGTCGCATATTCCCCTGGCGCTCACCCCCGCCAACATGCTTTTGCGGCAGCCGTTGAATCTGGGCCAGGACCTGACCGTCATCGACGCGGCGCGCGACAGCGGCGTGCTTTATATCACGCTGGCCCAGAAAGAATCCGAAGACGCCGGAACGCTGACGCTCGCCTTCAACGAAGAGCCGCTGGCCTTGCGGCAATGGACCGTGATCGACGCCCAGGGCGTGGTGACCCGCGTTCTGCTGCAGAACCCGTCCACCGGTGTCGAATTCGCTGCAGACACCTTCTCCTTCGTCAATCCCTGGGCCTCACGCGAAGGCGGTAACTAGAGCGGTATGCGTTCAGCCGAAAGCGTAAGCGTCCATCGCCAGGACCGTATAGCACACGCTGTCATGCAGGCGGCGGCCGGTTTCGGCGCCGCCTGCGCCCATTGCGACGAAGAAGGGCAGGAAATGCTCGTCGGTCGGATGGTTATGGCGCCCTTCCGGGTGATCCGCGAAGCCGCATAGCGCCGCCTCGTCGCCCGCACCGACTCTGTCCGCCACCCATTCCTGGAAGGACGTCACCCATTCCGGCGTTTGCGTGATGCCGGCGCGCATCAGACGCTGCCATTCTCCCAGATTGTGGGTCACATTACCGGAACACAGGATCAGGACGCCCTCATCCCGCAGGGGCGCCAGGGCGGCCCCCAGCCTGGCATGGTGCCGCGCGTCACTGCCCGCCCTGAGGGACAATTGCACCACGGGAATATCGGCATCCGGATAGATCAGGCTGAGCGGCGTCCAGACGCCGTGATCCAAGTTCCGGTCGCCATCCACGCCCGCTGGAATGCCCGCCTCCGACAGCAGTCCGGTTACCCTTTGAACCAGCGCGGGATCGCCCTGCGGCGCGTAGGTCATGTCGTAGAGTTCCGGCGGAAAGCCGTAAAAATCATAGAGCGCCGCCTGCCGGACCGCGCCCGTTAACGCATGGTTCCGCGTCTCCCAATGGGCCGAGACCGCAAGAATGGCGCTGGGGCGCGCGGGGAGCGACGCTGCCAGACCGGTGAGGAAATCGCGGGCTGCGAGGCGCTCCAGGGGTAGCGTCGGCGGACCATGCGAAATGAAAAGGGCTGGCAGAGTTTGGGTCATGTCCGTTGGCATCCTCGATTGTTGACGCAATTACTCTATCGCGTCTCAGACCGGGCGATTAAGCCCAGGACTGGAAACAGTCTGTCCCGAAATCGGCGGACATTGAAAATCGAAAGACGGGAAAGGGGGCCAAAATTAAGGCGCCCCGTCTCGGGGGAGGGGGAGACGGGGCGCAGCCTTGCAGAGAAGGCGCCGGAAACCAAGGAATTCTCCCGGTCTCCGGTGGAAGCCGCTGCCTAGTATTGGGGGAGGAGGGCGGCAGCGCTTCCTCTTGATGAAGGATATGGGGATAACCGGAGGCTTTGTAGAGTGAACAAAACGCAATCCCGTCATGCTTCTGACGCATGGCTGAAAACAATGCCCTGCCCGCAGCGGCGAACTTGCCAATCCGGCGGCGGCTTCATAGCTTCTTCTCAACATTCTACGAATGAATTGGTGCCCCAATGACCGCTGCCTCCGCCCTGAGCGAACTTCAGGAAATTCTGAAAACCTGCGACATCCTGCGCGATCCGGCCGAGATTGAGGCTATCCTGCGCGGCGTCGCCGCCGCCCCGCGCGAGGCCCAGGACGGCTGGACCGACCTGATGGCCCCCAAGGCCGACGCAGCGACACGGCAGAA
Organism: Pacificispira sp.; assembly: GCF_965228185.1. Lineage (NCBI taxonomy): Bacteria > Pseudomonadati > Pseudomonadota > Alphaproteobacteria > Rhodospirillales > Aestuariispiraceae > Pacificispira > Pacificispira sp. The sequence goes on from NZ_CBDDHE010000002.1 coordinate 803,899, forward strand.
GATGATCGCGGCCGGACACCGTTTCATCGAGGCGTTGGGCACGCCATTCAGCGACGGACCGGCCCCGGCGGAACGGTTGCAAGCCTTGCGCACCGAGTTGCGCCGGCTTGGCCTTGCCGGCCTGGTCATTCCGCGCACCGACGAGTATCAGGGCGAATACATCGCCCAGCGCGCCGAGCGGGTCCAATGGTTGACCGGTTTCGCCGGATCGGCCGGGACCGTGGTCGTCGGCCTGGACAAGGCTGCGGTCTTCGTCGACGGCCGATATACGCTGCAGGTGCAAAGCCAGGTCGATACCGCTCTGTTCGAGCCTCGGCATCTGGTCGACGAACCCGCGACCGACTGGATCGCGGAGAACTTCGGTCCCGGCGACAAGATCGGCTTCGATCCTTGGCTGCACACCCAGCATGGCGCGGGGCACCTGAACATCGCCGCAAAACGGGCCGGCGCGGAACTGGTCCGGGTCGAGCCGAACCCGGTCGATGCGGTCTGGACCGATCAGCCGGCCGCCCCGCTCTCGCCCGTTGTGCCTCATGATGTCGCCTTCGCGGGGGAAAGTGCCGAGGACAAACGCCGCCGCTTGGGCAAGGCGCTGGATATCGACGGCATCGACGCGGTGGCGATCACGGCAACCGATTCCATCGCCTGGCTGTTGAATATGCGCGGCGGTGATGTGCCGAACTGCCCGCTGCCGCTCAGTTTCGCGCTGCTGCACAAGGATGGGGCGGTCGACTGGTTCATCGACGAGCGCAAGCTGACCCCCGACGCGAAATCCCGATTGGGGAACGAGATCGCGGTCCGGCCGGAAAGTGCTTTTCCCGACGCCCTGGCAGAGTTGGGACGTCAGGGCCGCACCGTCCAGGCCGACCCCGCGACCGCGCCTTGCCTGGTCTTCGACCGCCTGACGCAGTACGGCGCGCGGACGGTCGAGGCCCCGGATCCCTGCCTGCTGCCCAAAGCCTGCAAGAACGCAGTCGAAATCGCCGGTACGCGCAATGCGCATCGGCGTGACGGGGCCGCCCTGTCCCGTTTCCTGCATTGGATCGAAAGCGACGCCGCCCAGGGCGGTCAGACGGAGTTGAGCGCCATCGATCGCCTGCGCCAGTTCCGTGCCGGCGGTGAGCATTTCCGGGGGCTCAGCTTCGATACGATCGCGGGAGCCGGCCCGAATGGCGCGGTGATCCATTATCGTGCCGGCGAACGCACGAACCGTCCCATCGAAAGCGGCCAGTTGCTGTTGGTCGACAGCGGTGGGCAATATCTGGACGGGACGACCGACGTCACCCGCACCGTCGCCGTCGGCACGCCGACCCAGGAAATGAAAGCGCGGTTCACGCTGGTCCTGAAGGGCCATATCGCCATCGCCACCGCCCGTTTCCCAGTCGGCGTCAGCGGCAGTCAACTCGATCCTCTGGCCCGTATGCCGCTGTGGCGCGCCGGGCTGGATTTCGACCATGGCACCGGGCATGGCGTCGGCAGCTACCTGAACGTCCATGAAGGCCCGCAGCGCATTGCCAAGGCGCATAATTCGGTGGCTCTGCGCCCCGGCATGATCCTGTCGAACGAACCCGGCTACTACAAAGCCGGGGAATACGGCATCCGGATCGAGAATCTGGTCGTCGTCCGCGAGGTTTCGGAACCGCCGGCCGGCGCCGAACGCAAGCTGCTGGAATTTGAGACGATCACCCTCGCCCCGATCGACCGCAATCTGGTCGACACCGCCCTGTTGACCGAGGCGGAACGGGCCTGGCTGAACCTCTACCACGACCGTGTCCGCGCAGAGATTGCCCCGCAACTGGACGGGGACGCGCTGGCCTGGCTCGAATCGGCAACCGCACCGCTCTGAGACCTCGCTACCGTCATTTCCGCGCTTGTCGGGAATCCGGGAAACAGGCAGGCCCCATGCCGGCGGCCCTGCGTCCCCGCCTTCGCGGGGACGACAAACATTTTCGATAACCGTCATCCCGGCGAAAGCCGGGATCCAGAGAAACAGGCCGGGATGTGCCACAGGCCCCTGGATTCCGGCTTTCGCCGGAATGACGGAAAAATGCGAGGCGGATTACCCGACAACGACTGACCGATCCACAGGCTCTACCCGTCCAACCTATGCCCCCCGTCATTTCCGCGCTTTTCGGGAATCCGGAGAACAGGCAGGCCTCCTGCCGGCGGTCCTGAGTCCTTGCCTTCGCGGGGACGACAAACATTTTCGATAGCCGTCATCCCGGCGAAAGCCGGGATCCAGAGAAACAGGCCGCGATGTGCCACAGGGCCCTGGATTCCGGCTTTCGCCGGAATGACGGAAAAATGCGAGGCGGATTACCCGACCATGATTGAGCGACCCGCAGGCTCTACCCGCCCAACCTGTAACCCTCGTCATTCCCGCGCAGGCGGGAATCCAGGAGAAGCAGGCACAGGGTCTTACCGTTGCGCCGTTTCCCAATTCGGGTGCTGCCAGATCGGCGCGTCCTCTCGGGGCAATGGCGGGTTACCCAGAATGGCGTCGCTGAGCTTTTCGGCCATCATCAGGGTCGGGCAATTGGTATTGCCGTTAACCACCATCGGCATCAACGAGGCGTCTACCACCCTCAGGCCGGACACCCCATAGACCCGTCCAGAAGGATCGCAAACCGCCATCGGATCGCTTTCCGCCCCCATCTTGGCGGTGCAGGACAGATGCCATTGCGTATCCACCGCCTCCGCCAGTTTCGCGTCCAGCGCCTCGTCGTCCTGTGCCGAGGGGCCGGGGAAGATTTCGTCGCGGCGGATACCGTCGAAAGCCGGTTGCGCCAACAAGTCCCGGGTCAGGCGTACCCCCCGGCGCATGATCTCCCGGTCGCGCGGGTCCTGCAGATAGTTGACCAGTATGCGTGGCGGGTCGGTCGGGTCGGCGCTGCGCAGCGTAATCTCGCCGCGTGAATGGGCCCGCATCAAACCGATATGAATTTGGAATGCATGTTCCGGAATCGGATCGACCCCGCCGAGCTGTATGGCGATCGGCATGATGGTGAGTTGGATATCCGGATAATCCACCCCGGCAGCGGAGCGGAGATAGGCCACGGCGTCGAACAGATTGGTCGCGCCGATCCCCTTGCGGCCCAGCATCCATTGCAGCCCCACCAGCGCCTTGCCCGGCCAGCGGGCTTGATTGAGGATCGACAGCGGGCGGTCGCAGCGGACTTTCACCACGAAATCCGGATGTTCGTTCAGATTGGCGCCGACGCCGGGCCGGTCGGCCACGATCCCGATACCGAAGGCTTTGAGAGCCGCTGCCTTACCGATCCCGGAATGCATCAGGAGATGCGGCGTACCGACCGCACCGGAGGACAGGATGACCTCCCGCGCCGCCAAAGCTGTTTGGATCGCACCGGAAGCGTCCGAATATTCGACCCCGATGGCGCGCTTCCCGTCGAACAGAACGCGCCGCGCCAGCACACCGGTTTCGATTTTGAGATTTGCGCGGGCCTTGGCGGGGTTCAGGAAGGCGCGGGCCGCACTCCAACGCTCCCCGTCCTTGACCGTGCTGTCCAGCAGGCCGAACCCTTCCTGCAGATAGCCGCTGACATCGTCGGAGACCGGGTAGCCAGCCTGCTCGCCCGCCTTCAGAAAGGCGGCCACGATCGGATTGGTAACCGAAGGGCGCCGGACATGCAGCGGCCCGCCGCCGCCACGATAGGCATCCGCCCCGCCCTCATAGGATTCCAGGCGTTTGAAATAGGGCAGCACATCGGCATAGCCCCAACCGTCGCAGCCCATCTGGCGCCAAGTATCGTAATCGCGGGGATGGCCGCGCACGCAGACCATGCCGTTGATGGAGGACGAGCCGCCCAGGACGCGGCCGCGGTCATGCTTCAACGACCGGCCGCCCAGCCCCGGTTCGGCCTCACCCTGGTAGGCCCAGTTGTGGCGCTTCTGGGTCAGGGCGACGCCCATGGCCGACGGCATGCGCAGGGTCCAATGGCGATCCGGCGGACCGGCTTCCAGCAGCAGGACCTTATGCTTCCCGTCCGCCGTCAGTCGATTGGCCAGAACGCAGCCGGCGGAACCGGCACCGACGATGATGTAATCCGGTTCGAACCCCATTCCGGCCTATTCCGCCGCCGCGCGCGCCGGGGCGGGCGTCTTCCCGGTCAGGGCGTCATGGATCAGCACATGGAAGTGATGCAGCAGGTGCTCGCTGTTGGGTCCGCGCTCGGCGTCGATCATGTAACGGCCCTGGTCAAAGCCGAAGGACCGCAATCCGCGCTGAACATAGAGGTTCAGATCGATATCCTCCGGCCCCAACTGGGTGTTGAACCAGTCGATGGCCGCCTTGCTGAGGTCGCCCGGCTCCCGCGATTTCGGTGCGTAATGGCCGAAGCGCAGCAGTGTCTTTTCCGGCCCGATGGGGATCGAATTGAACGTCCCGACCACATCGGCATAGGGGAAGGCATAGATCGTCGTCATCGGCCAGAGCTGGATATTGTAGAACCAGTCGGTCTGATAGTGCTGACCCGCGACCGGATGACCGAAAGCCGTCTCCACCTTGCGGGGCGGCCCCTTGAAATCCCACCATTTGCCGTTGGCCGTCAGGGTATAGCCGTCGAAATCGATCAGCGATGCCAATTCCCGATGAACCGGGCCGGACAGTTTGAAGTGATAGCCTTCGATGGCGTTGTCGGTGATCACCTTCCAGTTGGCGTCGACGACATAGTCGACCTCCTCCACGAAACGCAGGTTTTCCAGGTCCGGCAGGAAGGGGCTCATCGCTTCCACCGCACCGTCGAATTCCTCCGCGACCGGGGTGGCGTTCGGGTCCATGTTCACATACCAGAACCCGCCGTAGTTCTCGCAGCGTACGGGCTTCAGGCCGTATTGCGTCGGGTCGAACCCTTCCAGCGTTTCGCTGCGCGGGGCGGCGCGAAGGGAACCGTCCAACTTATAGGCCCAGGCATGGTACGGGCAGACGATCATGCGGCGGATCTGGCCTCGCCGTTCCTGGATCAGCTGCGTGCCCCGGTGCTGACAGACATTGTAGAAGGCCTTCACCGACCCGTCGTCGCTGCGGATGATCAGGATGCTCTGATCCAGCATGTCGAACTTCACGAAGTCGCCGACCGACTCGATCTCGCTGTCGTGGCAGGCGCAGTGCCAGGACGGATAGAAGATCGTCTCGGCCTCGCGTTCGAAGATGTCGCGGTCATAGTAATAGCGCGACGGCAGCGTCAGCGCGGTTTCCGGGCGGTCCCAATGCCATTCGGTCGCTTTCTCCGGTCCCATGGCGGCGTCTCTCCTTCGGTTGGAAATGCGTGGCTGACAGGACGCTACTCCGAAAGCACCGTCATACTTTTCTGTTATGGACAAAATTGTGTCGATATTTGTTAATATCGACGAATGACCCAACGCGCCGTCTTCATCGTCTATCCTGGATTCAGCCTGACGACCCTGGCCGTCCTGACCGACGCCTTCTTCGTTGCCAATTGGCAATCGGGGCGGCCGGTCTACCGCTGGACCGTCGCCATCCCGGAAAGGACCGCCGCGCGGGGATTCAGCAATATCGCCGTCGACGCGGTTCCATTGGACGGTCTGAACCCGCGCGAAGCGGACATCGTGCTGGCGCTCAGCAGTTTCGATCCCTATGGCCTGGCCGACGCTAAGGGGGTGACGGCCTTCCTGCGCGCCGCCCATCGGTTCGGGGCACGCATTGCCGGCGTCGAGACCGGCAGCGTCACCCTCGCCCGGGCTGGGCTATTGGACGGCCGGCCCGCCGCCATCCATTGGGCCAACCGCGACGGTTTCGCGGAAACCTTCCCGGGCATCCCCGTCAGCGACAGGCCGGTAGAGCGCGCCGGGCGCTGCCTGACCTGCGCCGGGGCCTCCTCCGCCGTGGATCTGGCTCTGGCTTTGATCGAGGAGGACGGCGGTCCCAACTTGGCCCGGATCGTCTCCGCCCACATGCTGCGCCCGGCCGGACTGGCCCAGGCGGGCGCCAATGCCGCCCCGGGTCCGGGCGACGATGCGCTGGTCACGCGCGCGCTGCGGGTGATGGAGGATCATATCGACGCTCCGCTGCCCCTGTCGCGGATCGCAGCGCAGGTCGCCACCACGCAGAAGACGCTAGAGCGCCGCTTTCGCCGCGCCCTGGGCCGGACGCCCGGCGACCATTACCTGACTCTGCGCCTGACCCGGGCCCAGAACCTGCTGCAACAGACAAGCCTGTCCGTCGGCGAAATCGCCGCCGATACCGGGTTCGAAAGCCTGCCAAGCTTCTCCCGCGCATACCGCGCCCGATTCGGCGTGACGCCCAGCCGGGACCGGGTTCAGACGGAAACAGCGCCGGTGCCGCGCGTTTCGACCCTATTCACGGGCTAATGGATCGCCTCGAAGCGCGACTGTCCCTTGTTCAAGAACCAGGCCTTGGTGAAGAGCCGCAGGTCGACCGGGTTCGGCAGGCGAATGTCCGACAGGTCCGGCAGCGGTTTGTCCGCCGTTTCGAAGGCGCGGTCGATCTGGGACAGAAAGATCAGGATCATGCCGCGGCCCATCGCAAAGCGCCGCAGACTGTCGATCTGATCGGCCAGCGGCGGCGTATCGCGGCGTTGATCCATTAACTGCAGGTAGTCGATGACCGCAAGAGAGCCATGGGGCAGATCGGACAGGCGCGCGACGATCCTGTCGGCGCCGAGAGCATCTGTCGTATCGATCCAAAGGCCATCGTTCAGGTCGGATTCCCGGCCCCCCGCCGCAACGTATCGCGCCCGTGCCTCCGCCTCGGTGTATTCGAAGGTGAAGAAAATGCCCTGGCCGCCGGATTTCAGATGCTCGGCCAGAAGCTCCAGCGCCAGGACGGTCTTGCCGTGACCCGGCCGCGCGGCGATCAGCAGCAGGTCGCCTGGATCGAGACGGGAGAGATGATCGGCAACGGGACGGGCCTGCGCGGCCCTTGCCGCCAGCAGCGACCAGCTTTCGTAGCCTTCCTGCCGGGCAATGTCGTCCAGGGCCGCGTGCAGAGGGATCGCGTGTTGGCGGGCAATCTGCTTCGCCCGGCGCTTCAGACGGAAAATTGGTGCGGAAAGACGCATCGGGAAACCTCCAGTTCCGGACCGGTGCCGCAATCCCTCCTTATGCGCCCGGCCCGAAATGGTCGGTTCGAAAGATCATGCACCCTGCAGTTCGACTGCTTCCCGGACGGAGGGAGGAGGCACGGGCCGCGCCTGCCGAAAGGGTAGCGCAAATTGGACGCCTCGCAAAAGAAAAGGCGGCCCGGAGGCCGCCTTTCCCGAAACGTTTCATCCGACCTACATGTTCGGATAGGTCGGGCCCTCGCCACCCTGCGGCACGACCCAATGGATGTTCTGGGTCGGATCCTTGATGTCGCAGGTTTTGCAGTGAACGCAGTTCTGGGCGTTGATCTGCAGGCGCGGGTTCGACCCGTCATCCTCGCGGACGATCTCGTAGACCCCGGCCGGACAGTAGCGCTGCGCCGGCTCGTCATATTGCGCCAGATTGACCTCCACCGGCACGGACGCGTCTTTCAGCGTCAGGTGGACCGGCTGGTCTTCCTCATGGTTCGTGCCCGAGAAGGAAACATTGGTCAGGCGGTCGAAGCTGATCACCCCGTCCGGCTTCGGATAGTCGATCTTCGGACACTGATCCGCCGGCTTCAGGGACTTGTGGTCCGGCCCGTGGTGGCTGATCGTCCAGGGCGCCTTGCCCCGGAACAGCACCGTATCGATGGCGGAGTAGAAGAAGGCGGGCCAGAAGCCCCATTTGAAGGACGGGCGGATGTTGCGGACGCTGTAAAGCTCGTCCCAGACCCAGGTCTTTTTCAGCGCCTCCGGATAGGCCGTGATTTCGCGCGGGGCCTCACCCTCGCCGGTCAGGGCCTCGAACAATGCTTCGGCGGCCGTCATGCCGGACTTCATCGCGGTATGGGTGCCCTTGATCTTCGGCACGTTCAGGAAACCCGCCTCGCAACCGACCAGGCAGCCGCCCGGGAAGGTCAGTTTCGGGATCGACTGGAACCCGCCCTCGTTCAGGGCGCGGGCGCCATAGGAAATGCGTTTGCCGCCTTCCAGCACCTTCTTCACCGCCGGGTGATGCTTGAAGCGCTGGAATTCCATATAGGGGAAGAGATGCGGGTTTTCGTAGTCGAGGCCGATCACGAAGCCTATCGAAACCTGGTTGCCCTCCAGATGATACATGAAGGACCCGCCATAGGTCTTCGTATCCATCGGCCAGCCGGTCGTATGCACGATCTTGCCCGGCTCCGACTTGGCGGGATCGATTTCCCACAATTCCTTGATCCCGATGCCGTAGGTCTGGACCTCGGCGTCTTTCCGCAGATCGAATTTCTCCATCAGCAGCTTGCCGAGGTGACCGCGGCAGCCTTCGGAGAACACGGTCTGCTTGGCATGCAGTTCCATACCGACCTGGAACATCGGACCTTCGCTGCCGTCCTTCAGGCGGCCCATATCACCGGTCGCGACGCCCTTCACGCTGCCATCCTCGTGATACAGGATCTCGGCGGCGGCGAAGCCGGGATAGATTTCCACGCCCATCGCCTCGGCCTGCTCACCCAGCCAGCGGCACAAGTTGCCCAACGAGATGATGTAATTGCCGTGATTGTTCATCTGCGGCGGCGTCGGCAGGCGGAAGGACCGGGTTTCGGTCAGGAACAGGAAATGGTCGTCCTTGGCCGGAGTGTCGAGCGGCGCGCCCTTTTCCTTCCAGTCCGGGATCAACTCGTTCAGCGCACGCGGCTCCAGCACCGCGCCGGACAGGATATGCGCGCCGACTTCCGCGCCCTTTTCGATGACGCAGACGGCGATTTCCTTGCCGGTTTCCTGTTCCAACTGCTTCAAACGGATCGCGGTGGCCAGACCGGACGGGCCCGCGCCCACGATCACCACATCATATTCCATGCTTTCGCGTTCGACCGCTTCGGACATTCTACCGACCCCTTATCCTTGATCTTGGAACGCATCGCTTGG